>JAHBWC010000057.1 GCA_019637225.1 Labilithrix sp. | reverse complement strand
ACGGCGGGCGCGATCTCTTCCCCCACGCTTCGCGTCCACGACGACGCGCCGGCCGTGCTCCCGCTCGCGCTCACGGGAAGCCGAGCGACGACGACGCGGCTCACGGCGGTCGTGATCGCGGGCGGCGGCGCGACGCTCTCGGGCGCGCGCGAGGTCGATCCCGATCTGCTCTCGTGGGGTCGAACCGGGAGCACCTACGCGAGCGAGCGCGCGCGCATCCTCGCCAACGGGGGCGGCGCGATCTGGCTCCGCGAGTCGTCGTCGGCGCAAGCGCTCTTCACCGGATCGCCCGTGCCGCGCGGCGCGCCGATCCCTTCGGTCGTCAGCGCGTACTTTCGCGACGCCACAGGTCAGATCACGCCTGCCTGCGAAGCCGCGGCGAAGGCCGCCGCGGCGGAGGCCGGCGTCGTGGGCCGCGCGTGTCCCGCGGGCGCGCTCGCGCGCCTCCCCGGAGGCGTCGAGTGCGTGCCCGATCCGGGCGCGATCGATCCGAGCAAGCTCACGTGTGGCTCGGGTGTCGACGATCTCGCGCTCGCGCTCGCGGGCGCGGCGCCGCGATCGGTCCACGTCTCGCGTCTTTCGGGCATCGTTCCTCGCGGCAGCCTCGGATTCGAATGGACGATCCACACGCCCTCGGCTGCCGTGAGCCCGGTCGGCTTCGCGGGGCGCTTCGAAGCATGCCCGCCGCCGGCGACGTCGCCTCCTTCGAACGGCTCGATTTCGCCGAGCTCCCCGAGCGACGACGAAGAAGGAGGGGGTGGGCACGTCCTCCGCGAGACCGGCTGCATGGGCTCGGCCACGACCGTCGTCTACGAGACGGGTGAGGAAGCCGTGGTCGCCGACGAGGGGTGCAGCGGCGGCACGACGGGAACGACCACCACCGCGGGCGAAGACGGATGCGGCGGCGACACGACCGGCTCGAGCTCGGGCTCTTCGAGCGACGACGACGACAGCGACGGTTGGGACACGGCAGACGACGACGACGGCGACTCGTCCGACGACGCCTGCAGCTCGAAGAAGTCGAGCAGCAGCAGCAGCAGCAGCAGCAGCAGCAGCGGGAGCAGCAGCGGCTGGGACGAGCCCGACATGTCGCCCCAGTCGACCGGCGCGCCGATCGAGCCGAGCAAGACTTCGAAGAAGAAGAGCGGAAAACAGAGCATGAAGAAGGTGCGCGGATCGTCGCCGGTGTCGCGCTACGCGATGCTCTTCGTCGCGATCGTTCTTCCGCTTCGGCGGCGCCTTCGCTGGAGAGAGCTCCGCTTCTGATCCCATGAGCAGCCGGCTGACGACTCGGCCGTCGTGGCCGAGTCGTGCTAGACCGAGCGCGTGCCGTCGCTGTCGTTCAATGCTGGCACGATCGAGCTCCGCGGCGCCGCCGAGGACGCGGCGTTCGTCCGCGACACGGCGCTCGCGTGGGACGCGCGCGCCGCGTGCTTCCGCGCGCCCGCGATCGCCTACGCCGACGTGATCCGCGCGCTGCGCGCAGACGGCGTCGCGATCGACGACGAAGCGCGCCGCTACACCGAGCTCGAACGCCGCGCGATCGTCCACCGCGAGCCGCGGCCCTTCCAGGCGGAGGCGGTCGAGGCCTGGAGGCGCGCGCGAGGGCGAGGCGTCGTCGTCCTGCCGACCGGCGCAGGCAAGACGCACGTCGCCGTGATGGCGATCGAGGATCGGAGGCGCAGCGCGCTCATCGTCGCCCCGACGCTCGATCTCGTGCGCCAGTGGTACGACGTGCTCGCGGCGACCTTCGGCGTGGCGATCGGCGTCGTCGGCGGCGGCGAGCACGACGTCCAGCCGCTCACGGTCACGACGTACGACTCCGCGTACCTCCACATGGAGCACCTCGGCTCGCGGTTCGGGCTCGTCGTCTTCGACGAGTGTCACCACCTGCCGAGCCCGACCTACGCGCTCGCGGCGCGCCTCGCGATCGCGCCGTTCCGCCTCGGCCTCACGGCCACGCCCGAGCGCACCGACGGCCTCGACGCGGCGCTCGCCGCGCTCGTCGGCCCCACCGTCTACCGGCGCGACATCGGCGAGCTCGCCGGCGAGTACCTCGCCGAGTACGACACCGAGCGCGTCGAGGTCGAGCTCTCGCCGGAGGAGCGCGAGGAGCACGACGCCGAGCGCCAGATCTACCGCGACTTCGTCGGGATGAACGGCATCGTCATGTCGAGCCCGCGCGGCTTCGGCGAGTTCATCATGCGCGCGTCGAGGAGCGCCGACGGGCGCCGCGCCATGAAGGCGTACCGCCGGCAGCGCGAGCTCGCGTTCGCGGCCACGGCGAAGCTCGCCTACCTCGAGCACCTCTTCTCCGTCCATCGCCACGATCGCGCGCTCGTCTTCACCCAGGACAACGCCACGGCGCACCTCGTCTCGCGCACGTTCCTCGTGCCCGTGATCACCCACCAGACGAAGGTGACCGAGCGGAGCGCGATCCTCTCCGCGTTCGCCGCCGGCACCTACGGCGCGATCGTCACGTCCAAGGTGCTGAACGAGGGCGTCGACGTGCCCGACGCGAACGTCGCCGTGGTGCTGTCGGGCAGCGGCTCGGTGCGCGAGCACGTCCAGCGCCTCGGCCGCATCCTGCGCCAGCGCGAAGGCAAGCGCGCGCTCCTCTACGAGATCGTGACGGCGCGCACGACGGAGACCTTCACGAGCGATCGGAGGCGCGAGCACGATGCTTACCGCTGACCTCGTCGATGCGCGGCGGCGAGACGGCGAGCTCTTGCTAAGGCCGCTCGATCGCGACGGGCGTGTCGAGGCGCTCGCCGTCGGAGCCGCGCTGCTCGAGGCGGCGCACGCGTGCGTCGGCAAGCGGCGCGAGGAGCTCGACGAAGCCTGGGACGCGGCCGCCGACGGGGCGGCGCCAAAGCGATTCAAGATGGTCGCGGGGCTGCGCAAGCTCGTCGCCGATGCCTGCGGCTTCGAGGCGGAGACGGAGGTCGACCCGATCGAGCTCCGTCGCGTGCTCTTCACCCACGCCAGCGAGGCGCGCCGCGCGCGCGAGGAGGGCGAGCGCTTCGATCGCGACGCCGTCGTCGCCGACGCGGCCAAGCTCCTCGCGATCCCGCCGGAGGTCGTCGACCGCGCGCTCTTCTCCGACCTCAGGAGCGAGCACGTGCTCCGCGCGCCGCCGGCGCTCGACGCCGCGAGCCTCGTCGAGGCGTGGGAGCTTGGGCAGGCGCAGGCCGTGCTCCTCACCGCCGTCCGGATCACGTGCGAGGTGTCGTCGGCGTCGCCGGGCCTCGTCCGCGCGTTCTTCGCCAAGCTCAAGTTCAACAAGCTCCTCTTCTCGGCCGAGCGGATCGCCGGCGACGAGGCGCACGGCTGGCGCATCGTCATCGACGGGCCCTACTCGATGTTCGACGCCGTCACGAAGTACGGCCTCCGCCTGGCGATCGCGTTCCCGGCGCTCCGCGTGCTCGAGCGGTGGTCGCTCGTCGCCGACATCAAGTGGGGCAAGGCGCGTGAGGCGCTCGTGTTCCGCCTCTCGTGCGACGACGCGCGCGCGCCGGCCGAGCGCGGCGGGGCGGCGGCCGAGGTCGCTTCCGCTCCGGACGCTGCCGCGCCCGCGCCGGCCTCGCGAACGGTCGATGCGGCCAAGACGCGCCGGAAGAAGAAGAGCGCGAAGGCGGCGGCGACGCCCATCCCGTCGCCCGAAGAGCTGCACCTCTCCGACGACGTCCGCGAGCTGCTCGATGGAATCAACCGCGGCGGCAGCGGCTGGCGCGCGCGCCCCGCCAGCGTCCTCCTCGACGTGCCGGGACAGGGCGTCTGCATCCCGGACCTCGAGCTCCGGCGGGACGGCGAGCGCCAGCCGATCTACGTCGAGGTGCTCGGCTACTGGAGCCGCGACGCCGTCTTCCGGCGCGTCGAGCTCGCCGAGCGAGGCCTCGGCGCGCGCGTCGTGTTCGCGGTGAGCTCTCGGCTCCGCGTCAGCGCCGAGGTGCTCGACGAGGCGATCGCGTCGGCGCTCTACGTCTACAAGGGCAAGATGAGCCCGCGCGCCGTGGCCGACCACGCGACGCGTATCGCCGGCAGCAAGCGCTAAGGCGATCGGGATCCCGATCGCGATCCCGATCCCGATCCCGATCCCGATCCCGATCCCGATCGCGATCCCGAATCCAATCGCATCGCGATCCCGATCCCGATCCCGGTTCCGCTCCGGATCGCGTCGGGCGTCGACCGCGCCCCGTCCGCCGCGTCCCCCTGATCGCCGAGTCGTGTTGCGGGACGCGACGCCCCGTGAACGAATCCGCCCGAAATCATGAGTGAATAGCGCGCTTCGCACCCGCGTCTGTCGGTGCATGAAGAGACGGCTTAGTTGGGTGGTGGGGCTTCTCTTGGCTGCGTGCGATCCGTCGTCCGACGCGGTCGAAGAAGGCGGCGCCAACGCGAACGATCGCTCGGACGGCAACGCCGAGGGCGATCGCCTCGAGAGCGGCGCCATGGCCGTCTCGCCGACCGGCGGCTACATCGTCGCGCGCCGGAACACCACGACCCTCATCGTCGACGTTCGCGGCGAGCGCGTCACGGAGCTCGACCTCGTCGGCGAGCGCTTCGTCTTCTCGAAGACGCGCGACGTCGTCTACGCGGTGCTCGCGAACCTCAAGGGCGTCGTCGCGATCGATCTCGCCACCGCAGAGGAGCTCTGGCACACCCAGCCCGCCTTCACCTCGAGCGCGGGCGCGTTCCTCGCGCGCGTGACCGCGGACGACACGACCCTCCTCGTCGCCGACTACGACCGCGTCTTCGCGATCGATCCCGCGAGCGGCGACGTCCGTAGCGCCACGCCGTCGGTCGGTGTCCGACCGGTCGATCTCGAGCTCCTGCCCGGCGATCGCCACGCCCTCGTCGTCGGCTCGACGACATGGGCCGACGGCGGACCGCACACGCCGGTGTCGCTCGTCGGGGTCACCGACGCGAAGGTCACCACCGTCGACGTCCCGAACTGCGCCGCCCCGATCTCGATCCTCCCCGACGGCTCACGAGCGCTCCTCTCGCCGACGTTCTGCACCGCCGACGCAGAGGCGCGCGCGAAGGGCTGGCAGAACCCCGACCCCGTCAGCGTGATCGACGTCGACGCGAGCGCCGGCGCGCTCTCGTTCGTCAAGAACCTCCCCGGCTTCGGTCCCGTCTCGCTCCTCGCCGACGGCCGCGCGGTCGCCTACCTCGACACGACGCGCATGGATCCGTCGATGTTCGACGACGCATCGCAGATCCCCGGCCCGAGCGCCGATCGCTATCACCTGATGACGATCGAGCCGCGCTCCATGGCGTTCGAGCTCGACCCGATCGGCAAGCAGCTCCCGCGCTTCGCGCCGGGCAAGGACGGAAAATCGCTCCTCGTCGACGCGTCGGTCGTCGTGGTCCGCAACGAGGTCAGCGCGACGGTGACGATCGACGCGAGGGGCAAGATCACCGCGGAGGTGAAGGGCGCCTTCGGCGACACGAGCGGGAGCCTCTTCGGCGTCTTCGATCTCCAGACGAAGAAGTACGTCCCGTTCGCCGGACCGGCCGCCTCGCTCGATCGCTTCGTCCAGCTCGGCGACGGCTCGCAGGTCTTCACGCTCAAGGAGACGGCCGTGGGCGGCGATCTCTTCGCGATCGACGTCGCCGGACGCACCTCCGTCGACCTCGGGCGCTCGCTCCGCGACATCGGCATCCTGCCCGACGGCCGAACGCTCGTCCTCAGGGTCCGCCTCGATCTCGACGCGGAGCGCCACGCCCGCGAGGAGTTCTGCTTCTCCAAGGACGCCCGCACGTGCGACGCGACGATCCGCTACCGCTCCCGGACCCCGCAGGCGCGTGACTGACGCGGGCCCTCGCTACGCGCGCCGGGCGCTTCACCCGCCCGCGCGCGGCGGCCGGCCGAACCGCAGGATGATCCCGAGCCATCCGCGCCCGAGGTACAAGAGGTTGATCGCCGCGTAGATCCAGAACATCACGTCGAGCCGGCCCGCGAGCGCGAAGAGCCAGATGTGGCTCGGGTAATGGTTCAAAAACCGGAGGAACGTCGTCACGAGGCCAGCGATGCGACCGACGAGCGACTTCGGCTTCGCCTCGACCACCGTCTCGTAGTGCGCCTCGACCTGAGACGCACGACCGCTCACCTCGGGCCGCCGGACGAAGTTCGTCAGCGACGTCGCCGACGCGAGGACGATGGCCGCGCCCGTCGCGGCGAAGAGGAACGCCGACGTCCCGGCCGGCCAGAGCTGTCCGTCGAGGCCGAGCCCGCCGCCCCGCCAGAAGCGGATCGGCAGCGCCGCAGCGAGGAGCACCGCCTTGATCTCGTCGGTGAAGAAGTCGAAGAGGTGCCCCTCCTTCGACGCGATCTTCTTGTGGCGCGCGAGCATGCCGTCGACGCAGTCGAGGCAGTACGACAGCTCGAGGACGCCGACGGCGATGAGGCCCCCGCGGTAGTCGGGCAGCGCCACGAGCAGCGCCGCCGACAGCACGAAAATGAACAGGTTGAGGAGCGTGACCTGGTTCGGCGTGATCGGCGTCTTCGCGAACACGGCGACGACGCCCGCCGCGATCGGACGCATCAGGTAGACGTTGAAGATGAGGTCGTGCTTCTTCCGCGTCGCGCGGTAGATGTCGATCGCCGCCGTCAGCATGCTGGGGCGGAGAGCCTACTACGCCAGGGCCCGATCTTCGCGCTCGCTCGACGCGCGCACGCTCAAGCTTCGCTCGACGCGCGTGCGCGGGCCGCCTGGGCTTTCGCGCGACGCCCGCCCGGCGTCGACCTCGAGCGCCTCAGTTGGAGAGCACGTCGAGGTACGACGTGACGACCTCGCGCGAGCCGGTGAAGTTGGTGTAGTCGTTGCGGAGATCGTACATCGCCGGGTTGTGCGGCCGGTTGATGATGAGGGTGTCGTGCAGGCACCAGAGGCCGCCGTTGAGCGTCTTGCTGCAGCCGCTGCCGTTGGCGTTCACGAGGAGCGCGCCGCCGAGCGATGCGTACTGGGCGCCCCGCGCCTTCATCGACGAGGCGTTGTGCGAGCAGCGACCGATCGTGGCGTCGCACGCGTAGACGAACCAGGCGCCGGCCATCATCCGGAGCGTCGTCGGGTTGGCGACGCCGCCGCCGTCGAGGTTGAAGAGCGACACCTTCTCGATCGTCTTGGCAGGCACGCCGCCGCTGCCTGCGCGCATCATCGCGAAGAGCTCGTCGGCGACGTACGTGCCGCTCGAGTGGGCGACGACGATGATCGACGAGGCGCGCGCGGCGCGTCCGGCGGCGCCGTTGGCGCCGAGGTGCGCGGCGATCCGGCTGTTCTGGATCTCGCGGTTGGCGTACCCCGACTGGTTGGGCCCGCGGACGGCGTAGAGCTCGCCGATGTCGAGCGCGGTGCCGCGCTTGCGGTAGAGCTCGTTCGCCCAGCGCTGCACGTAGACGTCCTGCGCCGTGTAGCCGCCGTAGACGATGAGCACGTTCTTCCCCGACGAGAACGACTTGTGGCTGACGCCGAGGCCGAGGGTCGCCCAGGCGTTGCGCGTGACCGCGTCGTTCTTCTCGGCCGGGAGCGGCGTGAGCGCGGCCTCGTCGACGCCGACCTGCTCCAGATCGTCGGCGAGCGTATCGTCGTCGTCGTCGTCGCCGACGCCGCAGGCGGCGAGCAGCGCGAGGGCCGAGACGGCGAGCAGCGAGCGAAGGCGTCGCGCGGTCCGATCGAAGCTGCCTTTCACGACGGAGGGGCTCATGCCGCACCGACGAAGCACTCCGCGTGCCGCGCGATGGGCCGCGAAGCCCGCGCCGACCCTCCCGGCGCGCCGCCCACACCCGCGGCATTTTCAGGACGCCGCGCGTCGCGCGTTGCCCTTTTTCAGCCGCGCTGGATCGAATCCCCCGCGGCCGACCGCGAGGTGGCCGGTTCGATCATGGGGCCGTCGTCTCCCAGCCGAAGGGCGGGGCGCGCCGTCAGACCTCGCCGAAGAGCCGTTCCATCTCCTGCTCGGAGAGGTCGCGCGTGTTGAGCCGGAGCGCCTCGGTCAGCCCGGCGTGCGTGCCGCCTTGCTCCTCGAAGTGAGCGGCGGCGCACTTGGGGTGCAGGTAGCCCGCGCCCTTCATCACCGACATCCCGCGCTCGATGTCGCGCTCGTAGGCGACGCGGAGCTCGCCCTTCGCGATCGTCTCGCCGCAGCCCTGGCATTTCGCGCGCCCGGACGGCGCCTTGTCCGCGTGCGGATACGGGGGCGGCTTCTTCGCGTCCGCCTCCGCCATGATCCGATCGAGCTCGGCGCGCTGCTCGTCCGGGATCGACGGCAGCCCCTCGGGCGCCGCCAGCGTCGCGCGGAGCTCGTCGCTCTTGGCGCCGGCCGCGCACGCGAGGTGATGCCAGCGGAACGTCGTCTCCCCGCCGTCGGCGAACTGGTTCTCGACCTCTTCGCCGAACCGGAGCTCGCCCTTCGCGATCGGCTTCTTGCACGTGCGGCAGCCCGCGCGTCCGGACTTCGCCTCTTCGATAGTGTGGGCCATCTCTCGTCCTCGTGAATCGACGCGGAGGCGCGTCGGGCAGACAACGTCGACAGCGGCGCGCTACATCGCGCCGAGCTTGCGGAACTTCCCCTTCGGTCCGTGGGCCCCGTCGTCGCCGAGGCGCTTCTTCCGGTCCTCTTCGTAGAGCTGGTAGTTGCCGTCGAAGAAGGTGACCTTCCCGTCGCCCTCGAAGGCGAGCATGTGCGTCGCGATCCGGTCGAGGAACCACCGATCGTGGCTGACGACGACGACGCAGCCGGGGAAGCCGAGGAGCGCCGTCTCGAGCGCCTGGAGCGTCTCGACGTCGAGATCGTTGGTCGGCTCGTCGAGCAGGATGAGGTTGCCGCCCTCCTTGAGCAAACGTGCAAGATGCACACGATTGCGCTCGCCGCCGGAGAGGTCCTTCACCTTCTTCTGCTGATCGGAGCCCTTGAAGTTGAACCACGAGCAGTACGCGCGGCTGTTCACCTCGCGCTTGCCGAGCTCCACGGTGGGGCCGCCGCCGGTGATGACTTCCCAGACGCTCTTGTCGCCCGCGAGCGCGTCGCGCGACTGGTCCACGTACGAGATCTTCACGGTCTCGCCGATCTTGAGGGTGCCGCCGTCGGGCGCCTCCTGACCGATGAGCATCTTGAAGAGCGTCGTCTTGCCCGCTCCGTTCGGGCCGATCACGCCGACGATGCCGGCGCGCGGGAGCAGGAACGACAGCCCGTCGACGAGGACGCGATCGCCGAAGCCCTTCTTGAGCTCGTTCGCCTCGATCACGAGGTCGCCGAGGCGCGGCCCCGGCGGGAGCGAGATCTCGGTCGCGTCCGCCGAGCCCTTCTGCGACTCGGCGAGGAGCGCGTCGTACGCCGCGAGGCGCGCCTTGCTCTTGGCCTGGCGCGCGCGCGGCGAGGCGCGGACCCACTCGAGCTCTTGCTTGAGCTTCCGCTGGCGCGCCGACTCCGTCTTCTCCTGCTGCGCGAGGCGCGCGGACTTCTGCTCGAGCCAACCCGAGTAGTTGCCCTGGAACGGGTAGCCGCGCCCGTGGTCGAGCTCGAGGATCCAGCCCGCGACGTTGTCGAGGAAGTAGCGGTCGTGGGTGACCGCGACGACCGTGCCCGAGTACTCGTGGAGGAAGCGCTCGAGCCAGGCGACCGACTCGGCGTCGAGGTGGTTCGTGGGCTCGTCGAGCAGGAGCATGTCCGGCCGCGAGAGCAAGAGACGGCAGAGCGCCACGCGGCGCTTCTCGCCGCCGGAGAGGTGCTTCACCTCGGCGTCGCGCGCGGGGACACGCAAGGCTTCCATCGCGAGGCCGACGTGGCGATCGAGGTTCCACGCGTCGGCCGCGTCGAGCTTGTCCTGCAACGCGGCCTGCTCGTCGAGGAGCGCCTGCATCGCGTCGCCGTCCATCGGCTCGCCGAGCTTGTTGCTGATGTCCTCGAAGCGCGTGATGAGATCCTGCGTCTCCTTCACGCCCTCGCTCACGGCGTCCCAGACCGTCTTCGCGTCGCCGAGGTCCGGCTCCTGCGCGAAGTAGCCGATGCGCGTGCCCGGGTGCGGCTTCGCCTCGCCGGCGAACTGCGTGTCGACGCCCGCCATGATGCGGAGGAGCGAGCTCTTGCCCGATCCGTTCGCGCCGATCACGCCGATCTTCGCGCCGGGATAGAACGCGAGATGGATGTTCTCGAGGACACGCTTGTCGGGAGGGTGGACTTTCGTCACCCCCTGCATGGTGAAGATGAACTCGGGCATTTCGGGGCGTGGAGTCTACCGCTCCCCGCGCCGGAGTGGGCGCCACAAACCGCGCTCGAGGCCGCGGGGGCGCCGCCCTGGGGCCGGCGACGAAAACGCTACAAGCTGAGCTTCATGGCAGCCGCTCCGAGCGAAGGACGATGACGGTGTGCGTTGGCCGGTGCACACCAGGGCCGGGCGCGCGCTGGGGGGAGGAGGCGCGCGCGGGGTCTTCACAGTAGCAATGCCGTCGGCGGGCGCGTTTCATCACTAAATCGTCAACGGCCCGTCGTTTTCCGGCCCCGCGGCGAGGCCCCGCACGCGCGCGCCCGGAGCGGGGATGCGCGGCAAGGGGCCGATACGGCTCGCGATGTCGTCGAGGTCAGCCGTGGCGACGCCTGCGACGGACAGCGCCGCCCGCGACCGCGAGGCCGAGCGCGAGCCCTGCCCAGAGCGAGCCTCGCGCGGCGCCGGCGCCCCCGGCCGAGCACCGCCAGTGGCCGCGGTAGTAGTCGTCGTCGTCGCGACCCTCGACGAACTGGCCGCCGGTGACGCCGCCGCCGTTGTTCGCGATGGGACGCACCTCGCACGAGCCGATGACGAGATCGGCCGTCTTCAGGGCTAGGTCGCGGCGGCCGATGTCGAACGACGTGACGTTGGAGTCGGAGACCGCGAGGAGCTCGCCCTGGTTCAGGAGCGCGCGCCGCGGGTTGCCGGCGACGGCGAGCGTGACTTGCTTGGTGAGCGCATCGCCCCTCCAGTCGATGAGCTGAATGCCTCCGCCCTGACCTTCGCACCCCGCGCCGTTCGCGAACACCTGCCCCGCGGAGAACGGGACGGTGATGAGCCCGTCCTCGAAGACCCGGAACGCCTTCTGGATCCGATCCTGATCCTCGGGCAGCTCGTAGCTCACGATCGAGCTGTCGGTGGTGTAGGCGGTCGATCCGAACGGAACGCGCCCGAGCATCTTCGGGTCATCCATGTCCGCGACGTCGAAGAGCGAGACGTTCAGGTGCCCGCGTGAGTCCGTCCGGTCGAGGCCGAGCCCGAGGAGGCGATCGCCGCGCGGCTCGAGGTGGAACACCCATCCGGGCATGTGCAGCTCACCGCGCTGCCGCGGCGCCGCCTCGTTCGCGAGGTCGATCACGAAGAGCGGATCGGTCTCGTTGAACGTGATCGCGTACGCGCGCGCGCCGTCGAACCGGACGGCCTTGAGCCCCTCCTGGCGCGGCAGCTGCAAGCTCGTGCTGCCCATCGCCTGGAGCGACCGGGTGTTCCAGATGTGGAACGTCTGGACCTCGGGGCTGCCGACGCCGTTGGGCGCGTAGCCGATCCCGCGCTGGCTGACGACGCGGAGCACGCCGTCCTTCTCGTCCATCTGCCAGCGGCTCAGGATGGCGCCGCGCGTCTCGATGTGCGCGCCGCGGCCGAGCACGCCGCGCGGATCGGTGATGTCGAGCACGTCGATCACGCCCTCGTCCGGGCCGTCGCCGTAGGTCGGCGTGATGTCGGCGTGACCGCCGACGTAGAGGCGCTCGCTCGTGGCGATGATGCTGCGCTTGTGGCCGTTCGCTCCCCAGCTCGCGCCGTACGCGGCGCCGTTCTCGAACGCGACGTGATCGACCTGCTGCATCGCCGCGGGAGAGGAGACGTCGAACGACGTCACCATCGTGCGCGGGCTCTTGCCGCAGCTGTAGCAGGACGCGTTCTCGTAGGTCGCGACGTAGAGGATGTCGCCGACGATGCGCGAGTCGGCGATCTCGCCCGGGACCGGGAACGTCGCGACCCGCTGCATGAGCCCCGGGTCCTTCACGTTGATCACGATCACGCCCGCGCTGGCGTCGGGGCTCCGTGACGAGGCGGGCGACGGAGACGCCGCCCGGCCGTGCGTCTCGCCTCGGTCGGCGCGCGCGGGCTCGTTCGCTTGCCCCGTCACCGAGTATGCGCCGTTCGTCATCACGACGAGGAGATCGCCGCGCAGGTACATCTCGAACGGCTCGCCGGGGAGGTACGCCTGACCGAGCATCGCGAGGCGTCCCGGACGTGACGCGTCGATGATCGAGAGCGTGCCGGATTTCGACATCGCGAAGAGGCGACCGTCGACGAGCTGCACGACGTCGGCCTCGGCCATCGCGCGCTCCGCGGAGCCGCCGCTCGACGCGCCGTCGGAGCTCGTGCCGGGCGCGGCCGCTCCGGCGTTCCTCGAGCCGTCGCCGGGGGAGGACGCGGAGCGGGACTCGGACGACGAATCGGCGCACGCGGCGGAAGCCGCGACGGCGAAGAGGACGGGGAGAAGCGAAAGCGAAGGGCGGTTCGGGCGGGCCATTGCGTCCCCTTTCGCAAGCGCCGCGCCACGCGCTCCGGTCGGGCCGCTTGGCGAGAAATGCCGATCATTCGCGCGAAATCGGGAACGCCGCCCCTGGCGTCGGTGTCACGTCCGCAGGCGCGATGTCCGGACGCTCGGGAGGCCTCGAGGGCGAGTCCGCGTGGTTACGCTCGAAGAGCCCCGACACCGCCGCTCGCGTCACGCTCGCGACCGTTCGCCGATGTTCCCCGTGGCGTATGCGGCGCGGCGGCTACACATCGAAGGGGAGCTCCGGCCCGCGCGGGCGGATTGAAGGCTCGCGCATCGGCCCTACGAGGAGAACATGAGCAACGCGTACCGCTCGGCGTATCACCACATCGTCGGAGTGCGCCTCGCGGAGACGAAGCTCGCGCGGGAGACGGTGGTGCCGCTCTTGCCTCGCCTCCGCGCGATCCGCTCGGCGCGCATCGCGCGCGCCCTCGCAGGCGGGGTCGGCATCGCCGGCGCGGTCTGCCTGACGGCGAGCGCCTTGCTCACCAGCGACGGCACCCCGACCCACGTGCTCCTCGGCGCCGGTGCGGCCTCGGTCGCCACATACCTGCTCGCGCGGGTCGTGCTCGGCGTCGCCGGCTCGTTCCGCCAAGCGCGCGGCTGGACGCTCCCGCGGCTCACGGGCGAGCTCGACGCGGACCTCGCGCGCATCGACGCGAGCAACCCGCTGCATCCGCTCGCGCGGCACCTTGGCGCCCTCGAGGCCTGGAGCACGACGCTGCCGCTCGCGGCGATATCTCTCCTACTACCGCTCACGCTTCACTACGCGTTCATCTCCGTCACGGGCGCCGAGACCGCCGAGAGCTTCGCGCGGTGGATCCGCATCTCCCTCGTCATCGTCGGCCACGCGCACCTCGCGCTGATGGCGCTGGCGATCGCGTTCGGGCGAAAGCTCTCGCGGCTCGGCGGCGAGGGGCTCGCGACGCTCTCGATCCACCGCGAGTGGGCGCGCGCGTGGGGCATCGTGATCCTCGTGTCCGCGATGCCGGGCCTCTTCCTCCTCGCCGTACCGCCGATCCTCACGGCGATCACCGGGATCGCGTTCATCCCGTTCATGTTCGCCCTCACGCGTCGCCGCTTGATGAACGAGCGCGCCACGCTCGAGCTCGCCGAGGAGGCGACGACCGCGCGCGTCGCCGGCGACCTCCGCGTCGCGCCCTCGTCGCTCGAGGAGGCCGACTGGCTCGAGCTCGCAGCGGTGGACGGGCCGCACACGGCCGAGCGCGCGCGGCTGCCCCACGCCTGAGCCCGCGCGCGCTCAGCTCGCCGTGCTCGAGCGGAGCTTCGCGACGCACTCGGCGGGGAGATCGATCGTGACGACGTCGCCTTCGGCGAGCTTCGTGTCGTGGCGCGGCCGCGTGTGCTTGCCGCCTTGCTTCCGCACCCCGACGATGCGCCCGTCGACGGCGTCCTCGCAGAGCATCACCGTGCGGCCCCACCAGCCGGGAGGGGCCGGGACCTCCATGTCGACGCGCATGCTCCCGTCCTCGAGGTAGTAGACGCCGCGCACGCCGGACTCGGTCGCCTGGAGGGCCGCGAGCGGGCCGGAGAGCGCGCTCGTGCTGAACGTCTCGTCGACGTCGAGCGCCGAGCGCATCTTGCTGGCCACGCGCTGGTCGAACATGCGCATCACGACACGGATGTTCGGGTTCTCCCGCTTCGCGTCGATCGCGACCTCGAGGTTCGCGAGATCGTTGTCCGTCGCGCACACGATCGCCTTCGCGCGCTGGACGCCGGCCTCGATGAGGAGCGCGTCGCGCCGCACGTCGCCGTAAAGGACCGGGAAGCCGAGCTCTTCGACCGTCGACGCGAAGGAGTTCTCCTTGTTCTTCTCGAGCGCGATGACGGGGGCGCCCAGCCGCTTGAGCGACTCGACGACCCGGATCCCGACGTGTCCGAGGCCGCAGACGACGATGTGATCCTTCATCCGTTCGGTCATGATCTTCACCCAGAGGTTGTGCCGCTCGTCGGCGTCGAACAGCGAGCCGCCGACCCTCACGACGCCGCGCAAGATGAGACCCGCTCCGAGCAGCGGCGTGATCCAGAAGATCGCGCGCGCGAGCGGCGCATGCGGGAGCGGCTGCGTCGGCTCGAAGAAGAGCTGCGTGTACATCCCGTAAAGATCCGCGCCGAAATCGTCGAGCGGCTCGCCGTGGCGAGCCATGTCCCAGCGCAGGACGATCGTCGCGACGAGCAGGTACGCGACGAGCCCGACCAGCCAGGGGGCGAAGCGGCCCGCGAAGTGCCAGAAGAACAGCCTGCCCACCGAGGGCGACTGCGCGTAGTGCGGACCGTGACGACGAGGCATCGAACCGGCTCGAGAGGTAGCGGCGCGGACGCGTAACCGCGAGGAAAATCACCCAAACGACCCGTGTGGGCGCGACGGCCTGAAGCGCGGCCGTCCGCGCCTGCTGTCGCCCAAGCACTCCCCCACATTCGTCGGTTTAGACAATATCCATATCCTGCCACCGCGAGAACACGTACGACGGGAGTGGGGGGCGATCGCGGGAGGTTCGCATGAAGGGGAAGATCTGTTCGGGAGCGGCTCTGCTCTCAGGCTCGATTCTCGTCGGCGCGTGCGGCGGCGTGGTGGACCGAGGCGAGAGCGAGGGCGAGAGCGGCGTTCAAGCGTCGGCGCATCGCGCGCGCGTGCCGAAGGCGAAGATCGAGAGGCTGCGCGTGGAGGGCGATCCGTTCCTCCACCGGACCGGGCACCAGGTGGTCGCCGTGAAGGACGACATCTTCGTCCTCCGTGGCGTCGAGGACGACATCGCGACGCAGACCAACACGTTCCGCGACGACCTGTTCCGGCTCGATCCCAAGCGGCACCGGCGTGTGCGGATGACCGAGCGACGCGAGCGCAGCGCGTCCCCGCCCTCGACGGCGTTTCATTGCACGGTCGGGGACGACCGCCGCGGCGGCTCGCTGCTCTCCTTCGGCGGGGCGCACTTCCTCTTCCAGGGCGACCCTGCGTTCTTCCAGTCGTTCGCCGTCTTCGACACGCTCTGGCGCTACCGCGTGTCCGACGAGCGCTGGCAAGCGATCGAGCCGGTGGGCGCGAGGCCAACGCCCCGCGCCGGCTGCAACGCGGAGTTCTATCGGGGCTCGATGTACATGTTCGGCGGCCTGAGCCGCGTCTTCGCTCTGAACAACGAGCTATGGCGCTTCGACACGAGCACCGAGCGGTGGACCCAGCTCACCCCGTCCGGTCCCGTCCCCGAGGCGCGGTTCATCGGCGCGACCACGGTCGACGACGACGGCGGCGACATCTACCTCTTCAACGGACACCGCTCGACGTCGATCGGGTTTCAGACGATCGGCGACTTCTGGGTCTACCACGTCGCGACGAACAGGTTCCGACAGCTCCCGAGCATCCCCGCCGCCGCGCGCGACGAAGGGACCCTGTCGATCCTTCGGGCCCCCGGCGGCAAGAAGTACGTCGTTCACACCGCCGGCCACACCGCTTCGAGCGTACTCTGTACGGGCTTCGCCGAACGGACGACCGCGATCGACGAGATATGGGCCTTCGACCTCTCCACCGAGATCTGGCAGAAGCTCGACGTCGTCGGACACGCTCCGCGCATCGAGTTCGTGCGCGGCGCGACGGTCGACAACCAGCACTACCTGATCGGCGGTTGGGCCGACGTGCCCGACCCGGTGAACACGTGTCGCCAGGAGTGGAGCGAGGACGTCTACCGCCTCTCGCTCGTGAACCCGTAGGCCCGGAGCCCCGCAGCGACGGGCCGCTCGGCCATTTTCCACCTTTGTAGCGTTTTTATCGTATCATCCACGAGCTCGAGAGATCGAGTACTGGGGGGGGGATGGCCGACGAAGAGGCGGAGTCGACCGATCGAGAGCGCCACCTCGCGGCGATGAACGAAGTGCTCCGCGTCGCGGCGCACGACAACAACCTGTTCAGGCGCGAGACCTTCGAGGCGCTCGCGCGCGTCCTTTCCCGCTACCTGCCCCTCGATTGCCTCGCGATCGTGGTGCCGGACCCGGCCGGGAAGCGGCTGTACGCGGCCTCCCTCGCCGAGGGAGGTCGCCCGCTGCCGCCGTTCGGCGCGCGCTTTCCGCACAGCCCCAAGGAGGAGTCCGTCCTCACGAAGGGGACGATCAAGCTCTGCGACGACACGAGGAACGCCGAGACGCTCGATCAGATCGCCGTCCAGTGGGGCTTCCTCTCGTACGCGATCGTGCCGATCCGACAGCGCAGCTGGACGCTCGAGGACGCGGGCCGGCCCTCGCCGCCGGCGCGCGAGGAGACCGGGGCCATCGTCGGCAAGGTCATCGTGGCGTTCCGTGAGCCCGGCTTCGCGAGCAAGGCGCCGATCGACCTGCTCCAGCTCCTGGCGAGCCTCTTCGGCGAGACGTTCGATCGCTCCGTCACGCGCACTCGCGAGCGGCGGCTCGCGATGATCCTCGAGACCTCGGGTGACGCGATGCTCGCCTGGGACGAAGACGGACGCATCAGCGACGCGAACGTCGCCGCGGCGACGCTCATCGGCGCGAGTCGCGCCGCGCTCATCGGCACGCCGATCTCCGAGGTCCTCGACCTCGACGAGCTGCCGCCACCCTCCGCGGCCCCGCGCGCCGTGCGCACGACGTTGACCCCGCGCTCGAGCGAGCGCTCGGAGCCGATCACGGTGTCCGTCACGATGACCGCGGTGCAGGACGATCCGCTCGTGTCGATGCACGCCCTCATCCGCGACGAGTCGCACGTCGTGATCGCCGAGCGCGAGGCCGCGCACCACCTCAGCCGCGTCCACGAGCTCGAGAAGGAGCTGCGGACGCTCCTCGACAACGCTCCGCTCATCATCTTCCGCCTGGACGCGTGCGGCGGTGTGCTCAAGTACCTGAACCGCCACGCCGAGCGCGTGCTCGGCGTCCCCACCTCGGAGGCCCTGCACACGCCGGGCTTCCTCCGCGCGCTGCACCGCGATCCCGACGCGCTCCGCGCGTTCGACGGCGCTCTCGAGCACGCTCGGGCCGGCCGCGCCTCGCCGTCGTACGAAGCACGGCTCCAGTGGCACGCGGGGCACGAAATCGCCGTCCGCGGGACGATCTATCCGCACCGCGGCGACGACGGCGCGGTCGTCGCCATCGAGGGCATCCTCGCAGACGTGAGCGCGGAGCACGCCGCGCGTTCGCGCGCGATCCAGGCCGACCGGCTCTCGATCGTCGGCCTCCTCGCGGCGAGCGTCGCGCACGAGATCAACAACCCCGCGTCGTTCATCCTGCTCGGCCTCGGGACGATGGACAAGGTGCTGAGCGTGCTCGCCGAGGCCGAGCCTTCGGCGACCAGCGCTCGCGAGCTCCTGAAGGAGCTCAACGACTCGACCAAGCGCATCGTCCGTATCGCGCGCGATCTCCGCCTGTTCGCGAGCCCGTCGCGCGAGGCCCCGGAGAGCGCGTCCGTCGTCGACGTCAACGAGGTCGTCGAGAGCGCGCTGTCGCTCGCGCGCGGACGCATCATGGAGCGCGCCTCGCTCGTGACGGACCTCTCGGACGTGCCGCCGGTGCGCATGGACGCAGGGCGCCTCGGTCAGGTGCTCCTCAACCTGCTCGTCAACGCCGCGGACGCGATCACCAAGGGAAGCGAGTCGTCGACGGTGGAGATCGTGACGCGACGCACCGAGTCGCTGGTCGAGATCCTCGTCTCCGACACAGGCAGCGGCATCTCGAAGGAGAACCTCCAGCGCATCTGGGCGCCGTTCTTCACGACGAAGAGCCCCGACGCAGGCACGGGACTCGGCCTCTCGATCAGCCGCGACATCATCACCCGCGCCGGCGGCGAGATCCGCGTCGTGAGCCCGACGTTCGAGACCGCGAGCGGTCCGCGCGGATCGCTGTTCATCCTCTCGCTGCCGGCGGCTGGAGACTCGTGCACGTCGTGGCCACCGCCGCCCGCGCGCGCCGTCGGGCGCAGGTCGTTCCCACGCCGGCGTGTGCTCATCGTGGACGACGAGAGGCCGCTGGCGCGCGCCCTGGCCGAGGAGCTCGAGGTCCACCACGACGTCGCGATCGCCTACGACGCTGCGAGCGCGCTCCGACAGCTCGCGAAGACCCGCTTCGACACGGTCCTCTGCGACTTGCGCATGCCGGGAACGTCGGGAGAGAGCCTCTACGGGCTCGTCCGACAGCAGGACCCCGAGCAGGCTCGCGCGTTCGTCTTCATGTCGGGGATCGGCTTCGTACCCGAGGTGGAGCGCTTCCTGGCGGCTTCGGGGCGTCCGCTCCTGCAGAAGCCCTTCGAGCCGGGGCGCGTGCTCGCCGCGATCGCCGAGACGACCGACGACGCGCCCGACGACCGACCGGGCGCCCCGGCGACGGCCGCGGAGCGCGAGGCCGACGTGAGCGCCGACGCGCGCACGCCGGATCGCCGCGGGTGAGGTCGAGCGCGACGTCGCGCTGAACCGACGGCTCAACCGATCCGCGCGAGGCGGCCCGGCGTCTCGCCGGTGAAGCGGTTGTCTTCGATGATCGAGCGCCCCGCGACGAGCGTCGCGCGGTAGCCCTCGGCGCGCTGCAGGAGGCGCTTGCCGCCGGCGGGGAGGTCGGCGACCAGCGCCGGGCGGAGGAGGCGGAGCGCGTCGAGATCGATGACGTTGAGGTCGGCGCGCTGTCCCGGCGCCACCGTGCCGCGATCGGTGAGGCCGATGTAGCGGCTCGTGTCGTGGGTCAGCATCTTCACGACCTGCTCGACGGTGAAGCGACCGCGCTCGCGCCGCTTCGCCCAGTGCGTCAGCATGAACGTGGGGAAGCTCGCGTCGCACACCGTACCGACGTGCGCGCCGCCGTCCGACAAACCGAGCAGCGAGAGCGGATGGCCGAGCATCTCGCGGACGGCGTCGAGGTCGAAGCCCGCGTAGTTGTAGACCGGGAAGTAGAGCAGCTCCTTGCCTTCGTTCTCGAGGAGCGCATCGTAAATCACCTCGAGCGGCGGCTTGCCCGTGCGCATCGACTCGGCGTAGAGCGACTCCTCCTTGGGCGGCTCGTAGTTGGGGTGCTCGCCGAGCCGGAACATGCGCATCGAGATGAAGTCGATGTTCGCGAGGAAGCGATCGGCCATCGGCGGGACGTTGCTCCCGTCGCCGGCGATCTTCTCGCTCTTCTCGCGGAGCATCCGCGCGCGGAGCTCGGGATCGCGCATGCGGCGCACCCGCTCCGCGAGCGGCAGCGACGCGATCGCCTTGTAGCTCGGGAAGCCAATGAACGGATGAAACGTCGCCTCGAAGCCGAGGAGCACGCCGATCCCGCGCGCGCCCACCTGGAGGCGGATCGGGACGCCGCGCTCGTTCGCCCGCTCGGCGCGCGCGATGATCTTGCGCCACTGCGTCGTGTCGAGATCGCGCTGCATCAGCGAGAGCGAGAGCGGGCGTCCGGGCGCGGCCTTCGCCATCTGTTCGAGCACGTCGAACTCGGCGTCGAAGCGATCGAACGACTTCTCCATGTCGAAGTCCGAGACCGCCTGGAGGACGCCGTGCGACAGGCCCTCGAGCCCGGCGGCGATCCCGGCGAGCTCGCGCACGGTCGCGTCGGCCGACGGCGTCTCGCTCCCGTCGATCGACCGATGGTTGTCGGTCCGCCCCGTCGAGAAGCCCGCGGCGCCGAGCTGGATCGCCTCGCGCACGAGCGCGCGCATCTTGGCGATGTCGTCGTCCGTCGCGGCGCTCCCGGCGAAGGCGCGCTCGCCCATGACGTACACGCGGAGCGGGTCGTGCGTGATCTGCGAGACGACGTCGATCGTGCGCGGCCGCGCGTCGATCGCGTCGAGGTACTCGCCGAAGGACTCCCAGCTCCACTGGATCCCTTCGGAGAGCGCGGCGCCGGGGATGTCCTCGACGCCCTCCATCAGCTCGATCAACCGCTGGCGATCGCGCTCGCGCGCCGGGGCGAAGCCGACGCCGCAGTTTCCGATCACGCACGTCGTGACGCCGTGCAGGCTCGAGGGCGCCATGTCGCCGTCCCACGACACCTGGCCGTCGTAGTGCGTGTGGAGATCGGTGAAGCCCGGCGTCACGAGCGCGCCGTCGGCGTCGATCACGCGGTCGGCGGGGCCGTCGCACGCGCCGACCTCGACGATGCGGCCGTCCTTCACGCCGACGTTCGCGCGGCGCGAGGGTGCGCCGGTTCCATCCACGACGGTCCCGCCGATGATCTTGACGTCCATGGTAGGTGAGGAGACCACGGTTCGCCTGCCTGCGCGAGCTAGCGCGCCTGCGGCGCCGCTTCAGCGCGCCTCGCTCAACGCGCGATCGAGATTGTACGCCGCGCTGATCAGCGCCAGGTGCGTCAGCGCCTGCGGGTAGTTGCCGAGCGCCTCGCCCGTGTGGCTCGTCTGCTCGGCGTAGAGCCCGAGGTGGTTCGCGTAGCCGAGCATTCGCTCGAACAGGAGACGAGCCTGTTCGAGCTTGCGACGATCCGCGCGCCCCGCGCGCGTGAGCGCCTCGACGAGCCAGAACGTGCACATGTTGAACGTCCCCTCGCGTCCGGTCAGCCCGTCCTCGGCGATGTCCGCGTCGTAGCGATAGACGAGACCGTCGGAGAGCAAGCCCCCCTCGGTGGGCGGCCGCATGATCGTCTCGAGCGTCTCGAGCATCTTCGGATCGACCGGCGAGACGAAGAAGACGAGCGGCATGATGAGCGTCGAGGCGTCGATCGCTCGGCAGTCGAAGGCCTGGAGGAACGATCGGCGCTCGTCGCTCCAGCCGCGCTTCATCACCTCCTCGAGGATCGCGTCACGCGCGGTGAGCCACACGTCGCGGTTCGCAGGGAACGAGCGCTTCTCCGCGAGCCGCAGCCCGCGGTCGATCGCGACCCAGCACATGAGCTTCGAGTAGACGAAGTGGCGCCGGCCGCCGCGCGTCTCCCAGATCCCTTCGTCCTCGCGCTGCCAGTTCGCGCACACCCAGTCGACGAGCCTGCGCAGCTGGGTCCAGAGATCGAACGAGATCGGCATCCCGTACTTGTTGAAGAGATAGACCGAGTCCATGAGCTCGCCGTAGATGTCGAGCTGGAGCTGATCGTAGGCGCCGTTGCCGATGCGCACCGGCCGCGCCCCGCGGTAGCCGTCGAGGTGCCCGAGCTCCAGCTCCTGGAGCTCGCTCCGACCGTCGATGCCGTAGACGATCTGGAGAGGGCTGCCGGAGCGCACCTCGCGGCAGCGCGCCTCGAGCCACGCCATGAAGCGCGCGGCCTCCTCGGTGAAGCCGATGCGGAGGAGCGCGTAGACCGTGAACGCCGCGTCGCGGATCCACGCGTAGCGGTAGTCCCAGTTGCGCTGCCCGCCGAGCACCTCGGGCAAGCTGCACGTCGGAGCCGCCACGATGGCGCCCGTCGGATCGTAGGTCAGGAGCTTGAGCAGGAGCGCGGAGCGGTGCACGGTCTCGCGCCATCGCCCGCGGTAGCTGCACCGGGAGAGCCAGGCGCGCCAGAACCGGATCGTGTCCTCGAAGGCGCGGTTGGCCTGCTCGATGGTCGCGGGCGTGTGGCACTCGGCGCACGAGCTCATCCCCCGGAGCACGAACGTGGTCTTCTCCCCCTCGCGCAGCGCGATCCGCGCCTCGACGCCGCGCTCGGTGGCGACGAGCGGGACCTCGCACGACAGGGTGAGCGTCGAGCCGGCGCCGCTGAACACCGCGCCGTTCGGCGTGATGACCGTGCTCGCGCGGACACGGGCGTAATCGAACGCCGGCTCGCACACGAGGTGGAGCTCGATTCCGCCGCGCACGCACGCGACGCGGCGCACGATCTGATCCTCCCACTGGGCCGTGGAGGACACGGGCATGAAGTCGTCGAGCTCGGCGACGCCGCCGGCCGAGAGGAACCTCGTCGTGAGCACGTTCGTATCCGGCCAGTAGAGCTGCTTGCAGACGACGCCCGCGTCGTGCGGCGCGATCCGGAAGCGGCCGCCGCGATCGTGGTCGAGCAGCGCCGCGAACACGCTCGGAGAGTCGAAGGCGGGGAAGCAGAGCCAGTCGATCGAGCCGCGCGCGCTGATGAGCGCGGCGGTCCGCATGTTGCCGATCACTCCGTAGCTCTCGATTCGCTCGTACATGCCTGCTCCGGCGATGTGCGGCTGCACGCGCCGGGCCACGCGCCCCGAGCTCTTCGTTCGCGGGCCACCGCGAGAGCCACCGCGCGCTCCTCCCCATGGCCGTACGCCAGGCGCCGCTTTACGTTGGGGCCATGCCGACCAACACGCAGGTGAGGCTCGTGTCGCGCCCCACGGGCTTTCCGGACGCGTCGAACTTCGAGATCGTGCGCGACGCGCCGCTGCCCGAGGTGAAGGACGGCGAGGTCCTCGTGCGAAACCAGTTTCTCTCGCTCGACCCGTACATGCGCGGCCGGATGAACGAGGGCCGCTCGTACGCCCCGCCGGTCGCGCTCGGCGACGTCATGGTCGGCGGGACCGCCGGCGAGGTCGTGCTGTCGAAGACCCCGGCCTTCGCGGTCGGCGACAAGGTCGTCGGCGCGCTCGGCTGGCAGGAATACGGCGTCGCGAACGGCGGCGCCCTCACGAAGGTCGACGGCGGGCTCCCGCTCTCGGTCTACCTCGGCGTCGTCGGGATGCCGGGCGTCACGGCGTACATCGGGCTCTACGACATCGGCGAGCCCAAGGAAGGCGAGACGGTCGTCGTCTCCGCGGCCGCGGGCGCCGTCGGCAGCGTCGTCGGTCAGCTCGCGAAGATCCGCGGCTGCCGCGCGGTCGGCATCGCCGGCGGCCGCGACAAGTGCGACTACGTCGTCCGCGAGCTCGGCTTCGACGCGTGCATCGACCACCGCTCACCGGACTTCACGAGCGAGCTCCGCGCGGCGACGCGCGACGGCGTCGACGTGAGCTTCGAGAACGTCGGCGGCCCCGTGATGGACGCCGTCCTCGCGCAGCTGAACCCGTTCGCCCGTGTCCCGCTCTGCGGTCTCGTCTCGCAATACAACGCGACCGAGCCTTACGCGCTGAAGAACGTCGCCGCGCTCCTCTGGAAGCGCGTGAAGCTGCAAGGGTTCATCGTGTCCGATCGCATGGATCGCTGGCCCCGCGCGCTCGCCGACCTCGCGAAGTGGGTCGCGGAGGGGAAGATCCGCTACCGCGAGACCGTCGCGCACGGGCTCACGAACGCGCCCGAGGCGTTCTTCGGGATGCTCCGCGGAGCGAACCTCGGCAAGCAGATCGTGAAGCTCGTGTGACCGCCGAGCGCTTGGCGGGCAGGCCGACGGGCGACGGTCAGCCGCCGGGCGACGGTCAGCCGCCGCTCGCCATCCGCTCGGTCGCGGGGCCGTCCTCGACGATCGCCGCGACGGCGTCGCTCATCGCGCGCGCGTCGGGGTAGCGATCCGCGCGATTTTTCGACAGGGCGCGCGCGAGGACGGCGTCGAGACCGCGCGGGAGACGACGCTTGCTGACCTCGGACGCCTGCGGCGCGGGCTCGCGGAGCAGCCGCGCGTAGACCGCCGCGAGCGTGCGATCGAAGAACGGGGGCGATCCGGTGACGGCTTCGAAGAGGACGGCGGCGACGCTGTAGAGATCGGAGCGGACGTCGAGCGCCTCGCCGCGAGCCTGTTCGGGCGACATGTACATCGGCGTCCCGAGCACGGCGCCCGTGCCGGTGACGTGCGAGGCCGACTCGTCGAGCGGCTTCACGAGCCCGAAATCGACGAGCACGGTGCGCTCCGGCGCGCCTTTCGAGCGCGCGAGGAACACGTTGCTCGGCTTGATGTCGCGGTGAATGAGGCCGTGGCCATGGGCGCTCGCGAGCGCAGAGCACAGCTCGACCGCGAGACGCTGCGCGTCCGGCCAGGCGAGCGGCCCTTGCTCGAGGCGCGTCGCGAGGGTCTCGCCTTCGAGCAGATCCATCACGAGGTAGAAGACGCCGCTGCTCGTCACGTTGAAGTCGTGCACCTGGACGATGCCGGGGTGCCCGAGCGAGCTCGCCGCGGTCGCCTCGCGCTCGAAGCGACGGAACGCGGCCTCGTCCGCGCTCGCGCCGCCGAGGACGATCTTCACTGCGTAGCGGCGTCCCGTGCGGAGGTGCCGCGCGGCGAAGACCTCGCCCATGCCTCCGCGGCCGAGCGGCGCCTCGATGCGGTAGGTCTCGCCGAGCACGGAGCCGAGGCCGATGACGGCCGACGCGGACGAGATCGGCCGCGGCCCGGAGCGCGCGACCGTCGGCGTGAGAGGCGCGCCGGCGCCCGACGCCGGGACGATGACGTGGGGCGGAGCCGTCGCTTCGACGGGCGCCTCGTGCTCGATGAGGCCGAGCGCGACCGCGTCGACGATGAGCCGCTCGGCGAGCTGGACGGTCGTGCCGAGCCCGCGCGCGACGTCGCTCGTCGTGAGCATGCCGCCACCCTGGCGAGCCACCGCGGCGAGCTCGCCGAGGCGGCGGTACCTGCCCCGCTGGCGGGCGCTGTAGCCGATGAACAGCGCGCTCACGGTGGCGGGGACGACGCCGGTGAAGAGCGCGAGGAAGATCCCGCCGCGCCGAGCCCAGAGTCCGTCGCCCTCGTCCTTCTCGGGCATCGCGATCATCGCCAAGCCGAGGAAGAGCCCGAGCGCCGCGACGACCGCAGCGATGCCGCCGAAGACGAACAAGACCGTGGTCCGGTTCACCATCGACCGGTTCGCGCTCTCGTAGCGATCGAGGCGGACGCGCATCCAGCGGCCATGGTAGCCGACGCGAGCGTCGGGGGCGCCTCTCGACGCTCGCGCAGCCTGGGCGCCCGCGCCCGAGCGACTACGAGCGCGTCAGCCGCACCACCTCGCGCAGCCTGGGGGCCCGCGCCCGCGCGACTACGAGCGCGTCAGCCGCAGCCGCCGTCGGGCGGGAGGCCGACGAGCTCGCGAACGTCGCTGCACTCGAGGCCCGTCTCGGAGTGCAGGATGTGCGCGGCCGACGAGAGCATCGCCGTCCTCTGATCGTCACCGGCGGCGAGCGCTGCGCGGAGCGCGCTCCGCGCACCAGGCGACACGGCTTCACTGTGAATGAGGAGGGGCGCCAGGGAGAAGCTCATCTCGATCTCCGTCTCTCTGGCACTACGATGCACGGGGCGCGGGGAGCGTTTCACGCGCATCACCGACGGTCCGCCGCGCGAGACCTCCGCACCGCGGTTGAGCCAGGCGCACGAGCCCGCGGCGCACGAGGTCGTCGAGCTCGTCAGGCGTCGCTCACGAAGCTCGAGCGCGCATCGCGCGAGACGCGCCGAAGCTCGGCGCGACGCTGACGGTGGAGTCCTCGACGCTCACGGTGGAGCACTCGACGCTGACGGTGGAGTTCTGCTTCGAGCCTCCAACGTCCCATCGAGGTCTCTCGCGTCGGCACGCGATCGTGGATGGTACTGCCTCGCCCCATGAAGCGTTCGAGCCTCTTCGCCCCCCCTTCCCTCGCCGGTCTGACGGCGCTCACTCTGAGCGTGCTCGCCGGCTCTTTCGTCGCCTGCAGCTCCGGGAGCACGCGCGCGGCCTTCGACACGACAGCGACCGATCCGGCCGATTCGACCGATCCGGAGGCGCCGGCTCCCGGCGAGGGCCCGACCGAGGCCACGTCGGACGCAGGCGGAGGCGGCGAGGCTCCTCCCGGCGAGTGCGCGCGAGCGGCGCCGAGCAACGTCTGCGGAGTGAGCCCGCAATGCGGGTGCGCTTCGGAGCAGACCTGCGACGTCGTCGACACGAACGGCCACTCCCGCTGCGTCACCGCGGGGAACGCGCCGATGGGGCACCCGTGCACGACGTCGGCCGGCTGCGCGGTCGGCCTGACCTGCACCTTCGGCATCTGCCATGCATTCTGCAACGATCCCACGAAGGCGTGCTCGCAGCCGAAGACCGGCGCGTGCGCGCAGATCCGGACGACGGAGGGTGCCGACATCCCGAACCTCGCGATCTGTCGAGTCGCGTGCGACCCCCACGACGAGACGAGCTGCGGCGGCACCACGCCGGCGGGCACCGGCTCCTGCCGCGTCGACGACAAGGGCAACACCGAGTGCCAGGCGGGCGGCACCCGGAGAGCCGGCGAGACCTGCTCGCCCACGGAAGAGTGCGGTCCGGCCCTCGTCTGCACGACGTCGAGCGCGGGCAGCACCTGCAAGCGCTGGTGCAGGGTCGGTCGGACCGACTGCGCCGACGGCAAGACCTGCGCGGCCTTCGCGAGCGAGGTCAACGTGCGCGGCGTGGTCTACGGACACTGTCCCTGACCACGCTCCGCGGCGCGCGGCGGGCTCACGCGGCGCGCCGCGCGACACGGCTCACACGGCACGCCGCGCGCCGCGCGTTCAGCGAACGCGCGGCGTCCGCGGGGTTTAGGTCGAGCGCTGGCTGCGAGACGCCCCGCCGGTCGTCTTCGACGGGAGACGGGAGCCGGCGGCCGGCGGCGCGGCGGCGCTCTCGCGCTTGGCCCCGCCCTTCGACGCACGACCACGCGCCCTTCGGCTTCCGCCCTTTCGCGGTCCGCGCGCGGCTCGGCTCTTGCTCGTCGCCTTCTTCTTCCGCGCCTTCGGCTTCTTCCGCGGCGCGAGCATCGTTCCGCGGCAGGTCGGCGCGCCACACCGGCAAGCGAAGATCCGCTCGACGTCGGGCGGATCGTCGGACGCGCGGGTGATGAGATAGTCGTACACGATCTCATCGCCCGGACGGATCGTCTGCGTGGCCTCGATGAGCAAGCGCCCATCGTCGATGATGACCTCGCAGTTGGGCTCGCAGGAGTGGTTGATGAAGCGCGCGGAGTTACCCCCGACGCCGCCGTCGACCACCGTCTTCGAGTCGATCGTGAAGAGGAAGGTGTGGTTGTCGTCCGCGGCCTTCTTCGCGTGGCGTCGATCGGCTTCTTCGTGCGAGATGCGCTCTCCGATGTACTCGATGATGGACGCCCCCTTGCGGATGACGCGGGTCGCGAACATGCCCGTGCCGTGGACGGGCGACCGGCGGAGGCGATAGGGGGGTTCTCGGCGTGAACGTGGCTGGCTCTTCGTCTTCGACATCTGCACCTGCGCGCTTAGGCCGACAGGCGCACTGCTGGCAAGCACCACTTTCGTCGCCGGCGACTTCGAGGCCGAAAACACGCCTCGCGTCGGGTCACCGGACCCGAGCCCGGGGCCCCACGAGTCTCGCCGCCGGCACGATCTTGGCCAGCCTTCGACGTGGGGGTGCCCTCCTGCCGAGTGCGGAGCAGCTCCGCGCGAGCTCGAGAAGCGCGGCATCGCGGCTCGCCAGCGGACGCAGCCCGATCAGCTCGCGAGCGCGGCCTCGAGCTCACGCGTCGTTGGACGCGCCTCCGGCTGCTTCTCGAGGCAGCGAAGCACCAGCTCGTCGATCTCCGGGGGGATCTCCGGCAAGAAGAGCGACGGCGGCTCGGGGACCTCGTGCAGGTGCCCCGAGCAGACCTCGACGAAGTTGTTGCCGTCGAACGGCGTTTGGCCCGTGAGGAGGTAATACGCGATGCACCCGAGGGCGTAGACGTCTGCGGGAGGACCGACCGTCTCGGGAGCGATGATCGACTCCGGCGCCATGTAGAGCGGCGTGCCGGTGATCGACCGTTCCATCGTGATCTTCGCGTCCGATGACTTGGCGACCTCCTTAACGAGACCGAAGTCGAGGACCTTCACGAAGTCGCTCACGCCGCCGCGCGTGCAGAGCATGACGTTCGCGGGTTTCACGTCACGATGGACGAGACCGGCATCGTGAGCTTCGCCCAGCGCCGCGGCGATCTGGCGGAGGATGTGCCGGGTCCGCCGGAGCGACTGCGGCCCTTCACGGTCGACGAGGCGGCCGAGGTCCTCACCGTCGAGGAGCTCCATCGCGTAGTAGAAGACGCCGCCGCGAGTCCGGCCGAAGTCGTAGATCGCGATGTTGTTCGGATGCGTGAGACGGCTCGTGGCCATGACCTCGCGCTCGAAGCGCGCCGTCGCCGTCTCTCCCGCGCGATCCGGCGAGATGACCTTGACCGCCGTGGGACGCTTGAGCATCGCGTGGCTCGCGCGGTAGACCGCCCCCATCCCGCCCTCGCCGATCTTCTCGTGGACGACGTATTGCCCGAGCTGCACGGCCCTCGCGACCGCGCTTCGCAGGCCGTAGATCGTCTTCGACACGAGATAGACGCCGGCGACCCCGGCGAGCATGCTTCGGAGCGCGGCGAACGTCGCCGCGTCCGGGTTCGGGACGAGCAGCGAACCGGCGCGGCGATACATCACCCCGAGGCCGAACCCGAAGGGAACGACCGACGCCGCGGCAATCGCGGTCGCGACCCACGGCTTGCTCGGGACGAGCGCCGCCCGCACGACGAAGAAGAGGACGAAGAACGCCACCGCCGAGACGTCGACCGTGCCGCGCGACGTGACGGCCGAGAGCCCGACGGCGGCTGTCCCGGCGGTCGCGATCGTCGCGAGGACGTCGAGCGCTCGCAGCAGGGCTCCGCTGCGAGCGCAGGACGAGAGGGAGAGCGCGCCGAAGACGACGCAGAGCACGAGCGAGTGCGCGCTCTGCACGTTGACGATGAAGCCGACGGCGCGGGGGTCGAGGTCGACGGGAAACGGCAGCACGCGCCCCGCGATCGAAGCGAGCGCGCTGAGGAGAGCGAAGTAGCCATAGAAGACCTTGAGCCGTCGATGGAGAAGCTCCTTCGACTCAGAGGCCTCCGAGAGGGCGAGGCGATCGGCGGCGACGATCGCGCTCAGCGCTCCGTCGAGCGTGGGCGCCGTCGCTTCTTCGTCGCTCATTCTGCCGATTGCCCCCATCGCGGCTACCTCGCCTGAGCCGCGGACGCGGACGCGGCCAAGGCCACCGCGTCGGGGCCTGCCGGGAAGCGGAGCTGCTCGGACGTGTCGTTCGCGGCGCGCCAGACCACCTCGGCGACGTCAGAAGCCGCCGTCACGGGACCGGGCTGCTCGAGCGCGGCGAAGATGCGCTGCGCGAGCGGCGCGTAGGCCTCGGGGATGCGTCCCTCCACGCGCGAGCCCGAGTTGCTGGTGAAGCGCGTGGTCGGCCCGTATCCCGGCTCGACCAGCTTCACGCGCACGCCGAAGATCCCGAGCTCGAAGGCGAGCGACGCCGTGAATCCTTCGATCGCCATCTTGCTCGCGGTGTAGAGGGCGACCATCGGCATCGGCGCCAGCGTCGCGCTCGACGTCACGTTGATCACGAGGCCCGACCGCCGCGCACGGAACTGGGGCACCACCGCCTGCGTCATCGCCATCACGCCGAAGGTGTTGGTCTCGAACACCTCGCGCACGATCGACATCGGCGTGGCCTCGAAGGCGCCGAACGCGCCGATACCGGCGTTGTTGACGAGTACGTCGATCGGCCCGCTCGCCTCGACGGTGGCGTTGATGCTCTCGGCGCTCGTCACGTCGAGCGCGAGGACGCGGAGCCGCTCCGCCTTCGGGAGAACGTCCTCGCGCGGCGTTCGCATGGTGGCGATCACGTTCCAGCCTTGCGCGTGGAAGTGGCGCGCGGTCTCGAGGCCATAACCAGAGGAGCAACCAGTGATGAGCACGGTCTTCATGAGCACTCAGAATGGCGATCGCCGACCGGACTCGCTACCATGCGGAGTCCAGGTTTCATTGGCGAGAGTCCAGTCATGAGCGATCCCCTCTCCGAAGCCATCGGGCTGATGCGCCCGCAGTCCGTCGTCTCGAAGGCGATCAGCGGCGCGGGCCGCTGGGCGGTTCGCTACTCGGACTTCGGTCAGCCGAGCTTCTGCGCGGTGCTCGAAGGCAGCTGTCGCCTAGCCGTCGACGGTCACCGCGCGGTCACGCTCGAAGCGGGCGACTTCGTCCTCCTCCCCGCGACCCCGGGCTTCACGATGTCGGGCTTCGAGCCCGCGGAGCCCACGCGCATCGACCCGAAGGCGAGCCCCTCTCCGAAGGGAGAGGTGCGTCACGGCACGCGCGGTGGACGCCCGGACGTGCGCCTCCTCGGCGGCTACTTCGTCTTCGAGTCGCCGGACGCGTCGCTCCTGGCGTCGCTCTTACCTCCGCTCCTGCACTTGCGCGGCAAGGAGCGACTCTCCGTCCTCGTACGGCTCGTCGCCGAGGAATCGCACGAGTCGCGCATCGGCCGTGCTCTCGTCCTCACACGCCTCGTCGAGGTCCTCCTCGTCGAGGCGCTTCGGTCGATGTCGAGCGAAGAGGCGCCTCCAGGGATGCTGCGAGGGCTGGCCGATCCGCGGCTCGCCCCCGCGATGCGACGGATGCACGCACAGGTCGCGCGTGCCTGGACGGTGAGTCAGCTCGCGAAGGCGGCGGCGCTCTCACGCTCGGCGTTCTTCGAGCGCTTCACGCGCACGGTGGGCCTGTCCCCGATGGACTACCTCCTCACATGGCGCATGGCCGTCGCGAAGGATCTCCTCCGCCGCCAGGACCTCGGGCTCGCCGAGGTCGCCGAACGCGTCGGCTACGGCTCGGCGAGCACCTTCAGCACCGCGTTCAGCCGCCACGTGGGCCAGCCCCCGAGCCGCTTCGCGCGCGACCGGCCCGCGCAGATGCTCGCGTAGCGGCTTCGTCGGAGGTGCCGCGGGGCATGCCGCAGACCGTGAAGCCGCGTCCGCGTGGAGCTGGGTGTGCACCGGCCCCCACATCGACCCAGGCTTGGTCGCTTATGCGCGAAGGAGGCGAACACGCCGAGGTGAACGTCGGCGGCCACGCCCCGGTTGACGAACCTCGTTCGGCCTGAATAGGCTCAAGCATGGGGTCGAGGGGCGGTGCCATGAAGCGTATCGTCTCCGTCGGGGTCGCTCTCGTGTTGGCGAGCGCCTGCGGCGAGTCCGTTCCGATGGACGACGCCAGCGCCGACGCGGGCGGTGGCGACGCCAGCGCCGACCCGGGCGGCGGCGACGCCAGCGCCGACGGCAGCGCCGACGCGGGCGGCGGCGACACGGACAGCGGCGACGCCAGCACGACCGCGGCGTGCAGCATCGCTTCGGTGCCCTACGCCGACGGCGCCACGAACCCGGCCAACGCGTGTCAGGTCTGCAAGGTCAGCGCCTCCAGCGACACATGGAGCACCCTCGCGGACGGCGACGCGTGCGGTGACGGTCGGATCTGTTGGGCTGGCGCGTGCGCGGCGCAGTGCGCAATCAACGGGTCCGTCTACGCGTCCGGCGCCGCCAACCCAACAGAGGCGTGCCAGAGCTGCAAACCGGCAAGCAGCACCCTGACGTGGACGAACGCCAGCGACGGCACGAGCTGCGGCGCCGAGCAGGTCTGCCAGACCGGCGCGTGCGGCACCGGCTGCTTCATCGGCGGCAGCCACTACGCGCCTCACGCCGCGAACCCGACCAACGCGTGCCAGACGTGCGCGCCGTCGGTCAGCACGACGGAGTGGACCGACAGCGTCGACGGAACGACCTGCGACGCCGCGAAGGTCTGCGCCAGCGCGAGCTGCGCCGCGGCCTGCTACATCGGCGGCGCCGTTCGTGCGGACGGCGATTCCAACCCGAACAACCCCTGCCAGACGTGCGCGCCTGCGACGAGCCTCCACGCGTGGACGAACCTGTCGACCGGCAGCGCGTGCGACACCGGCAGCGTGTGCAACGCCGGCAACGCCTGCGTCGCAGGCTGCTTCATCAACGGCGTCGTCTACGCATCGAGCGCGGTCAATCCTGGGAACAGCTGCCAGAGCTGCCAGCCGGGCGTCAGCACCACGGCGTGGAGCAGCCGCGCGTTGGGCACCGGCTGCGCGACGGGCAGGGTGTGCAACGCGGCGTCCTCGTGCGTCGCAGGCTGCTTCGTCGGCGGTGCGTTCCGCGCGTCGGGGGCGGCCAACCCGAGCAGCAGCTGCCAGACGTGCCAGCCGAACGTGAGCACGACGGCGTGGACGAACGTGACGGAAGCCACGAGCTGCGGCGCCGGGCGCTACTGCACCTTCGGCGCGTGCGAGCGCGGCACGCTGTTCTCGCACACCGGCGCGAGGCAGACCTTCAGGGTGCCGAGCGGGATCACCAGGCTCACCGTCGAGGCGATCGGCGGCGCCGGCGGCTCCCTCGGGATCATGTCGTTCGGCGGCGCCGGCGGCATCGTGAAGGCTTCTCTCGTGGTGTCGCCGGGGGAGAACCTGACGATCAGCGTCGGCGGCGGCGGCGAGCAGAGCGGGAACATCTGCTATGGATCGGGCGGCTGGAACGGCGGCGGCGACTCTGGCCGGGGCAACGGGCGCTCCGGTTGCGGCGGTGGCGGAGGCTCGGACGTCCGGCGCGGTGGCACCGGCATCGGCCAGCGGGTGTTGGTAGCGGGCGGCGGCGGCGGCGGCGGAGCCCAGAGTGGGATCGGCGGCGCCGGCGGGGGCGCCAGCGGCGGCAGGGGCGAGGGCCCAGGGGGCATCGTCGCCGGTGGTGGCGGCACTCAAGCCTCCGGCGGTTATCCCAACTACGCCACTCAGGCTTGCCAGGCGCCCTGCACGACCACGGTTTCCCCCGAATTCGGCATCGCCGGCGTCGGTGGGGACGGTGCCTCCACGACCCTCGGCGGCGGTGGCGGCGCCGGCGGCGGCTACTACGGCGGCGCGGGAGGCCAGGACATCAGCAGCGGCGGCGGCGGCGGGTCGGGCTGGGCCATCTCGACGGCCACCAACGTGACCTCGGTCCGCGGCACCGGCCAAGGCCGCGGCGAGCACGGGCGGATCGTCGTGTTCCACTGAGACGGACGCGCGATCTCGTGAACGCGGACGCCGTCGTCAGTTTGCTCCGCGACGATCGAGGATCCCGTGATGCTCGGCACGTGCGTCGGACGCCGGCGCACGCGAGATCGGAGTGCAGCGCGTTCGAGACCGGAATGTTCGCGGCGCACTCCGTCGTGCGTCATCGCAAGAACGCGAAGATCGATCTGCTTCTCGCTAGCGCGGCGCGCGCGCTTCCTCAACGCCCGGCGGAGGATCGTTGAGACTCACCTTCGCCAGTTGGGCGAGGACTGAAGCCAGGCTCTTGGCGACCGTGCGGCGTTCCCGGATGCTCTTCGACGCGTCGATCTCGTCGAATATCTGTAACCGTCCGGCGAGCGCCGGCGTGACCGCGCGAGAGCGCGGCGATCCGTCGGCAGCGGCGGCCCAGGCGCCCGGCAGGAGTTCGTCGATCGCGTTGGCCGGGTGTCGGCGAAGTGATCGGCGACATCGAATCCGCCGTCGTCGCCAGTAGCGCCGATCGTCTTGGCCCGGCTCCTGGACTCGCAAAACTTCTGACCGTCTGTTGCATGTTCGCAGAGCAGGGGTCATCCTCGCCGAGATGGCCTACCTGGTTCATTTGGTGACGAATCTCCGCGGCACGGATGCCGCCGACGCGATGGAGGACGTGTTCACACGCGTCGCGAGCGAGGCCATCGGCCTCGCCGAACCGGCGCCGGCAGGCACGTCGCCCTTCGACGCGCTGCGGAGAGGCCTTGATAAACGGACGGTCCGCGTGAGCGATTGGTGCCACCCCAATGGGGTCGTGAGCGTCAGTGGCGGAGAGTGGGATCGGGGGGAGGTCGAAACGAATCTGCGTCAAATCGAGATCATCGTCCTCGCGCTGCGGTCCAGCATCCTTCGCGCCGCAACGGAAGTGAAGCTCAACCCGACTCAGCAGGGCGGGTTCGACGCCGAAGGTAAGCTCAAGGGGACGGCGTGGGTTCTCGAAGCCTTTGGCGGTGTGAACGTCAAGAACAACAACAAGCTCGCTGAAGACGGAGAGGCGCTCAGCCGGGCGCCGGAAGGAACGCGGCGGTTCTTTGCGTGCCGCCCGCGGGCGTGGACGTATCGATCCGAGCGCCATGCGGTCAAAGCCGGCGTGTTTGTCCTCGTGAATCATGCCGATGCCGAAGGCGTGCGGCTATTCGAGTTCGCCCCCAGTTCGACGGGCTGAGGCAGGGCCCCTATCGTGCCCACACTATCGCCACCCCCCGCCTCACGTCATCGAGCATGATTCGCGTGGATGGTCGTGACGACGGGCGACAAGTGCCCGAACTGGCGTTGCATCAGCCGAAGGTCCGACCGCATCGACAAGACCGCCGACGACCACCTCCGCGAGTTGCTTCCCGACCGCTGGACGCCACCACTGGTACCGCCCGACCGAGCCGACGTGGCGATCTTCGACCCGTAGCCCACCCGAGCGCCCGAGATCTGCCGTTCAGGCCGATCCCGGGACGGTTACCTCCTTACGCGTAATGCTGACCTTCTCCGCCTCGTTGTACATGACTCCGATGCGGGAGCCGATGAGAAGGATGAAGTAGTCCGAGGCCTCGACCGTTGAGGCACGCATCGATGAAGTTCATGCCGAGCGGCTTCGGAAAGTCGTTGAACTCGGAAAGCCGCGGATCGTAGCCGGGTTCGGCCAGCCAGTACTTGAGGGCCCAGCGAAGATCGCGGAAGTCGAATACAGTGGAGGACACAAGAACGATCGGGCGCCCGGCCGAAGGCATGTGCACAGGATTCGGACGAATACAGACCGAGACGAGCCGTTCAAGGTCCGTCGATTGCAGTCAAGTCGTGTCCACGGCCTCGACTGCCACTCAGCCGCGACGCGGTCGCGGACGAGGAGCAGGAGTGAGTATCGCGTCCCGCTCTCCGTCAGCAGGAGACGACACTGACGTCGCCCCCAAGCGCAGTTGTTTCGACGACATGTCGTGACCATGAGCCGCGCAGATGGCGCAGCTTCGACGTGAGGGCGCCTTCAGGGTCTTCTGCCCGATGGCCCTTCTTGTGCTCAAGCAGGAACCAGCTCGTCTTGTCCTTCCCGAAGAAGCACCAAGCACCGTCGAACTCCGCTAGGTTTTTCTGTTGTCGCTTTCTCTCGACGAGGTACGTACTTCCGAGGAACAGTAGCAGCGGGTCGTCGGGTCGCGAACGCGCTGTCTCTTCCACAACGCGGATGGTTGCTCGTAGTTCGCGCTGCCGGATTGGGTCGCTCATCTGGTCGACCAGTTCCCGCGCACGCCCAAGGGCGCTCGCCGCCGGTTTGGAGAGCACTGCGTACCCGACATGTCCCGTGCTTCCGTGTAGGTCGATGGCTGCGGGGCGCATGACGGCTTGGCAATTGTCACTGGCGAGTTCGGAGAACGCGCGAAGACCGAAAGCGGCGACAGACCTCCAGACCTCGCGGCGTTCCGCGTCTGGCGAACTCGTCCACGAGGCCTCGCAATGAGCCGCAACTCGAAGCGCAACCTGGTGCAAGAACGCCGCCGCGGGCACCGACGTCCTTCGGAGGTACAGGTCGCACACAAGACCTCGCCGGGCACGAGGGCTTACGAGAAAGAACGCCGATGCCCAGGCGTCCGAGACCGAACTCTCGTCCTTCCAGCGGCGAACCTCCTCGAGCCAAGCGGGTGGTTCGCCGAGCAGATGCACGCGCGAGAAGTGCGTTAGTTCCTCGCGCTCGTAGACCGGCCAATCCGGTGGCGGCTTTCCGAAGAGACCGTCGACCGCCGTCGGTAGGTCGCTGCGGTTGCTCTTCCACCACTCTCTGAAGGCACGCACGTGCGCGAGAACGATCGATGCGGTCTCGGCGCTCGCAAAGTGGTTGTCGCTCTGATAGCGGTCGAGGTCGTCGAGCAATGACGAGAGCGGCGAGGATTCTTCGACAAGGCTCGACTCGTATCCAAGTGATCCCCATGGCGAGAGTGCACGAACGACGGCGTCGTCGCTCACGGCCTCGACCGGATGTCCGATACCCATGTACAGATGCAGCCGGTTGTATGCGAGCTGACGCGCCGCTCGAAACGCCCAGTAGTGCGCAGGGGCGTCCGCAAGCGCACGGCAGCGAAAGAACTCTTCGAGGAGCACGACGCAGTCCGCTCGCAACGCATCGCTCATGGGAGCTCGCGACACGCGCCAACATGCGAGCGCGTAGTGAAACTGATTCAATCCGCGTGCGTCGATGATGGCAGCGGCATGAGGGCGAAGTCGATCGACGATCTCGCTCAAGAAGACATCGACATACCCATCTCGCACAAGCTCGAAGAACAACCCACGCTCGGTCGCGAACGTTCCGAATAGGTGTCCTGCGTTGAGCAAGAATGACCATGACTGCGCGACGGCGAGACGCGACATCTCACGCCCGGAGGGCAGCTTGCGTAGCTCGGGGATGCTCGCGCCGATCCCGTAGCCCGCCAACTCCTTCTTCATCGCGAGCAGCACGTGATTGATAAGCAAGCTGTAGTCCAGCCGGCTGATGTTCGCGCTGGCATCCTCGAGAGCACCGAGGTGTGGAGTCGAGCCGAGTTGCGTCGACAGCCACGGCGCACCGTCCAAGAGCTCGGCGGCGAAGCCCTTCGTCGATGTTCTCCAACCTTTGACGTCGCCTTCGAGCGCCTTACGGTACAGGTGCCGTACGACACGGCGAAGCGCCCGCCGTCGTGTGTCGGGATCCGCGTTGGCGTACTCGAGAAGATCCGCGAAGAACGCGGGGTTGTTTCTGATGCGTCGAAGGAGCTCCGGCCAGTGCCATGGTGTAGCTGCGTAAAGCAGTGCACCGACCAGACGCTCCGACGATCTCTTCTCGATTGCGTTCATCGCTTCCTCTGCCCCTCGACGCGCCTGGCTTCGGAGTCCGCGGGACAGCGACCCGTCCTCGTGCGCCGCGCCCAGGCTACGAGATTCGGCGGGTCGAAGCAGTCGCGACGAGCTCGAGGATCTCGAAGTGACCACGTGCCTACGGGCGATCCTCCGGTCTCGACCTGGCCGCTTTCGTCTTGAACGCGTTCCTCTTCACCTAGCTGGGAAGCGCCCACACCGTCGACGCGTTCGTCGTGGCGACGGCGCTCGAACTCGGGCCAGCGACCGTGGCGACGCTCATACCCATCAGCGAGAAACCGAGCTCGCGTGTGCAACGGCTCACCGCCTGCACGCGACGCAGTAAGCGCTGCCCGCGTTGGGCGAGACGCTCCGCGCGCTCGCGAGACCACGATCGCCGCGATCGTTCCGGAGCGATCGCGGCGATCGTTCCGCAGGGAGCCCAGCCCTGAAATCATGCAGGATTTCGACTGGCCTGCCGGTTGCGTAATCGTGGTGCACGGAGGCCCGAATGCGAAACGTCAAGACTGGCGCCGCACGCTCTTCGCTCGTCGGCGCCATCAGTCCAACGCCCGGCTACCGTCCGCATGCGTACGCCGGACCGGCGTAGCACGACTCGAAGAGGTCCAGCGCTAGTTCAAGCGGCTGGCCATTGTTCGGAAACCATGGGTCGAGTACCTGGAAGCCCTCCGCTTCACCGTCCTCTCCCAGTATGACGTCGACCAACACGACATCGTGGAAGGGGCCACCGTACGCGCCGGGCGCGCAGAGATGCCCATGCCGCGAGCGCAATCCCGGGAACGCTCCTTGGATTGTCGCGACCCAGGGCGGCCCGGAGACCCGCACTACCACGAGTGTCTTTCCTATGCGGAGGCGGAACGCGAGCGCGGTGATCTCGTCGTCTCTTACGAGGACAGCATCCGGGAGATCAGCGATGCGGTGCACGGGGACGAGGCCGCCGGGGTCGTCGTCTTCTGAACGGGGAGGATCGATGCCGCGGCTACGTTCGACGATCGCCATGCAGGCAAGCACACACGAGTAGCACCACCGCTGCTCCTGATGCCAGTCGCGCATCGTTAAGTTCTCCGATCGAGATGTTCGGTGAGTATCCGTCCGCTAGGGTCTACGTCGACGTGGCCGTGTTCTATTGTCGCCCCTCGCTGATCGCCGACGTGAACGCGGATAGCGCCCGTCGCGGCGCGCTCGATACGCGTGGCGACGTACGGCAGCATCTTCGCCGCTAGGTGGGAATGAACCGCGCGGATTGCTACGAGCTCCTCCTCGATAAGCGGGCGCGCGGCCTCGCCGAGGAACGCGAACGGCAACGGTTGGCTCGCCGGGATGCCAAGGAGTTGCCTCGCGCGTCGGAGTGTGATTCGAGACCCTGAGAGGGCGCGCCCGACTGAGCAAACTACGACATCGTGCAGTGCAGGAAGACCTAGGGCTGCCGCGTCTTCCGCGAACGCGCCCCGACGAAGACGCTCCTCATCCGGTTCGGGAAAGGCGCCGGCATCGTGAGCGATAAGGACGCGACGTGCGATTGCGATAGCCGGTGCGCCGTAGGTCAATGCGAGCGACGCGATGTCAGTGCGCGACGGATGCTTGAGAACTCGCCCAGGAACGAGAAGCTCGTCAGCGAAAGCAACGTGTACCTCTGACGTCATTGCGCCGCGCTCCGATGCGCGAACGGTCTGACGGTGTTCCCACGGTCCGAAGAGAAGTTGAGAGAACACGACGGCAAGGGCATGTCGGAACGTTGCCAACGTTCCGGTAGCAACGGCGGGAACTCCGACGACCTGGACAGGTGAACGAATCAGCATGCTCTGGAGCGCATCGTCGACGCGGATGACGCGAATCCCAAGGGACGTGAGGAACGAGCGCACAGACGGGATCGGGGCATCTCCGAGTCCGGCCCGCTCGCGAATGAAGTGCGCGCGGCCGTTCGGATCGAGCGAGCGCCCCTCGGCGATCCACGGCGGAACGCGAAGCGGCACGCCCAGTTTGCGCTCCAGCGAGTCGATCATCGCGGCATCACGGCAGACTTCGGCGAGAACACGCATCGTGGTGGGCGCGCCCGAGTACGGCAACTTCCTCCAGTTGCGTCCGAGGACAGCTGGGAATCGTGCGGGCCATTCGTCCACGAGTTCATCGAGACTCAGGCCAAGCGCCGCGCTCACGGTTCGAAATTCTGGAATGGTCAGCTCCAGAGCGCCGTTCACTGCTGCCCCCAGACGGCCTCCGTCGAGCCCACTCCATCGCGCAACGTCGGCGATTGAAAGTTCGGCGTCGAAGATCGCACGACGCAGCATCTTCGCCATCGACGGCCGCGCACGATCGAGATCCCAGGTTTCGACGTGAGCATGACAATCAAGGCTGCCGCGCAGCGTTTTCACGGCTTCGTTCCTACCGTCGGCGACGCCGGTGGCCGGTCGGCCGAGCGAACCGCAAGCTCGTCGAATGCGGCGCTGAGCGTTCCGAGATCGACATCCCCTCGCCTGAAGATCTGCCGCAGAGTCTTGTCCTCATCAAAGAAGCGAACGGTCCGATGAAGATCAATGTGCGTGATGGCTCCAGCGAGGAGGGGATCGATGCGCAGCTTCGTCGTCTCCCAACTCTCCATCCGCCGATTCACCGCAAGGCGAAGGCTCGGGATGCGTTCGAAGGCTTCGAGTCGATACTCAATCGCCATGACGAGATCGTTCGTGTCCGACGTCGTGACCAGCCAAGGAGCTACCCTCCACGCGAGGTTCTGATGCCATCGCGGGTAGTTTGATGGCAATGACTGGCCGCGCCCGAGCGTTGCTGCGAGCACGAGCGCCTGATGTGCGAACCCCCAAACGCCGGGTGGAAGGTCGATGACGATATCGGTCACCCCTGTCATCTGTTCGATCGCGGCATCCAGAAGCCAGCAGAGGCGTCTGAGCCAGTCGAACTCGCGGTCCGTATCCAACCAACGTCGGGCAACAAGAATGTCTGTCTTGAGCGACGACGACGGCAGATAGCGAACGCCGTCATCATCGCGGTGTCGCCACCAGAGCGCGTCAACACGGCATTCGGTCGTCCCTTGCGAGCGGAACGCCAGGGCGTCATTGAGGAATGGCAGGAACCGAGGCTCTGGCTCCGACTTCGACTTACGCAGAAGTCGGAATCTCCTTGTCTCGGCAACCTCGAACCAGTCATCGGTCGGCGCGGCCTCAAGGTCGAGAAAGTCGTCCGGCGTCGACGGGACCTTCGGAGCGCGGAGTTCCAGAGCTTCCGCTAGTCCGGTGCCGAGGAGATCGGCGTCCACGAGTAGCGGGACTCCTCCACCGCGCGCGAGGAGCTTGGCACAAACGACGGCCAGGCTCGTCTTCCCGACGCCCCCCTTGACGGAGCAGAACAGGTGGAGGCCGACGTTACGCATTGCTGTCCGTGCCCCATTTGACGCCGAGCACGCCGCAGAGCGCGCCGAAGGCCGTATCCGTTGCGTAGGGCGCCGCGGTGGCGCGATCGGCAATGAACTGGCGAGCCTCTGTCGCGATCCCTTCGCTCATTGCAAGCCGCGCGAGGCCCAGGGCAAGACGCACCGGATTTTGCCCCTTGCGCTCGACTTCGTCGAGCACGACGCGAGCCTCTTCGATCGTTGACTTGATACCGCTATCGCGGAGCACACCGACGAGGTAGAAACCAAACGCTTCGGCGGACCAATCATCCTCGTCACGGCTTGAGGCAATGATCATGCGGGCGCGTTCACGGAGCCCTGAGAGACTGGATGCGTAGAGAGCGCAGATGCCGATAGCAGCTACGTTGGCGAACGCATCGATCCGCGACCAGCTCTCGAGGACCTCGAGCAGTATCGTTTGCTCATCAGAGGTCAGTGCCGAAGCGGTCGAAATTGCCGCGAGTACCGCGGGCGGCATGCCGCGCGCAGTTGCGGCTTCCAGCGTTCGTGGAGCCGAAGTAAGCAGGCGCCGCCGCGCGGATACGTCAAGCGATAGAATAGCGGCGGCGTCCAAGTGCAACAGCGTTGTTACGACCGTATCCGCCACGGTCGAATCGTGAGCCCATGGAAGGACTGAATCGAGCCGGCGCTCGACGGCTGCCATCTCGGCCGGCGTTGGTGCGCGGTGTGCGATCGACGCGAGCGCCGCCTGCAATCCCGGCGAGCCGACGGCCCAGGGCTCCCGCTCCTCGCCTTTGGTGCGAGCTGCTTGCTGTGCATGGTGGTCACTCGCTCCGATCGCGACAACGATGGTGGCGAGGCGGTGCTCGAAGAGGCTCGCCGAGAACCACTCCGGATCGAGCACGTCCTGCGCCTCGTCGCGGGCCGGCGGCGAGAGCTTTTCCAAATCGTCGAGAGCCGCCGCTCGCTCCCGTGGACCAAGTTCGTTGATCCGAGCAACAAGCCAATTGAACATGCGGTAGGTGAGCCAGATCCCATCACGCTTCGAGACGGGGGTAGCGCCAGCAACCTGCCGTACAACCTGTTTCGCGAACCGTAGGAGGCCACCTTCACGTGCGGCGAATGATGATGCCGGCGGCGACGCCGTACACGCGGCGACAACGTCGATGAGAGTCGCTGCGAGTTCCTCGCGCAGATCAATGCGTCCATGGCTATCTTGAAGCGCCGGGCTCTCCTGCGCGAGGAACCGCACGAGGGCGATGTCGCCAGCCAGCCATGCAGCCGGGAAGTCCAGGGGACTCCTGAGACGGTGGAGGGCGGATCGAGCACAAGCGGCTTTCTGCTCGTCGTCGTTGGCGAAGGCGGTGACGAGAACGCGCGCGCGTAGCAAGGGCAGCATGCCCGGAAGCAGTAACGCTTCGTCGCACAGGAACGGCCAGTCGGGACGGTCCACCCAGGCGCCGGAGGAGAGGCGATCCGACAGGATCGTGGAGAGAGAGCCATCGGCAAGCACGCCGGGTGGCTCAGACAGGAGCTCTCGAAGGTCATCGAGATCCTCCGGGAATTGGTCGTAGGCAACGGGCCTAACGTGCCCCCAGGCACTAACCAGTGCCGGGTCATCCCTCACGATTCGCCAGGGCGACGATGCGCTGAGGCGTGCGAAGGCAACGCGCCGCTCGCGCGAATCGGGCATATCACCCAGATCTCGGAGAGCGCGCGCGAGTCGACCGTCACGCGGCCCGAGGATGTGAACGAGATCTCGCGCCACGCGTGCTGTCAGCTCGCCCTTTGTTCTCAGCAACAGCGCTTCAGCCGGCGAAAAAACGGTAAGCGCGGCCTTTCCCCCGAAGACGTTGATGTCGAACGACACGTCCCCGCTTACGGCTTCGACGTCACCAGAAGCTGAAAGCGCGTCCGCGCCTCTTGAGAGCATGTCCTCGCCGCTCAGATCGAGCTCCTCACCGTCCTTATGGCGAAGCGTCGTCCCAAGTCCGCCCAGCGGTCGGTGCTCCCAGAGCGCCGACAAGATTGCGACCGTTGCGATATCTGTCCCAGTCAGATCAACCGTTCCACGTTCGTCAGGGTGGCGCTGGAGATCTGTCGCCATTCCCAGTGCACCGAGGATTACGGGCTCCGGCCCACTGTCGGATATCTTGTCGACGCTTAGCCAGGCTTCGCGCGTTGCACGCGCGAGGGCCGCGCGATTGCGAGGCCCTTGGTCCGCCCAGCCACGTAGAAAGCTGAGTAGGCGACCTGCTTCCGAGTCGTGGGTGAGCTGAAAATGTGTTTGTTCCGCGACTCGCTTGAAAGCCGCGTGAGGTCGTTCGCTCAATACCAGGAGCGCGAAGAGCATGAGCGAGTCGAGAAAACTACCCCTGCTAGAGAGGTCGATCGCGCGCGCGCGCTCAAGAAGCGTATGCGCAAGGCCGACCGCGTGCGGCAGCTCCGCAGAATCTTCGTTCATCTTGTGGATGCCGAAGGCACGGACGAGCGCACTCGCGTAGACACCGGAGAGCGCCATGCGCAGCTGGGCCGCGCGCGTCCAAGAGGGCGCCCTTGCGCGAATCTCGCCTCGATCGAGTAGATAGGCCGGCCGCTGACCGTCGAGGCCGTTCTTATACTGGCGAGCGAGCCGGAGGATCAGGTCCGGATTAATGGCGTCTGTGATGCCCGTCTCCACAAGGCGAACGAGTGCGTCGAGGTTGGGCACTGCGAGCGCCCGAACTACGCCGCCGAGCGACACCCGTTGTGCATCGAAGCTACGTATCTTCGAAGCGAACGCGAGCCAGTTCGCAGCATCCCAGCGCAATTGCGTGACCAAGTCGGGGTCCGCAAGTGGAATGGCTTCATAGAGGTCGGCGGTAAGCCACTTCCAGGTCGGACGATCCGCCAGAACGAAGCGGTAGTCGAGCGCGCGCGTCAGCGGCAAGCGGAGGAACACCTCCACTACTTCGTTTCCCTCACGCAGGGGAGGAATCTCCGGTTGAGGCTTGGGACGTTCGAGACAGATCAAGCGCCCGCTCGCATCCGCCCGCCCTATGGCGGCGTAGACCTTTTGCGCGAGCGCAAGGCCATGTTCCTGCACTCTTGCCCGTTCTCGACGGTCGCGAACGCTGTCTCGGTACGCGCGCGACACGGCGGGCCGTTGAAGCTTCCTCAGAACTGCGTCGTGCACCCCGTGCCTCACGAGGAGCTCGAACAGGCGTCCTGGGATCATTGCGGCTGCGGATGCCGTGCTCGGCACGTCAGCGTCGTCCTCAGCGAGCTGTACGCGGATCTCCTCGCCCACGTCGAGCTGTAGGAGCCCTTGATCTAGAAGTTGTTCGAGAAAATGTGACGGGCATCCTTCCTCATCATCAACGATCTGGACGAGCTCCAGGGCTCTCGCTGCAGCCTCGAGATGGTCGCGCTCGTCGAAGGGCCACGGTCGAAGTCGCCAGTCATTCCGGATGCGAACGGCGATGTCCTCGAACAGAGCGATGCTCGACACGCTATCGACAAACGCGTCCAAGACCCCGACCTCGGCGAGGACGAGAAGTTCGAGATCGGACGTAAGCACCACCGCGCCCGAAAGGTCCTCAGACCTGCCGTCGAAAGCGGCGCTAAGGAGCGGGCCAGAGCGCCCGGCAGTCTCGAAGACTTCCGCGAGTCGAAGCGCTGGAGCTTGCCGCGTCAGGCTGCAAAGCGCGTCGAAACTCGTGCTGCCGTGTTCATATCGCGACAGTGCAAACTGCGTTCGCAGCGCGGCGTGCTCTGCGCCGGCGCGAAGGCGTGTGACAATGTCGTCCGCCGGGATTGCCTCTGCAAGTTTCGCAGTGACTAGGAGGTCGAAGTCGGGCTCAACGTTCTCCTCTCCGACCGTAAGGAGCATGCTCACGCGCGCGTGCTCGGCGTTCGGGTCACCAGGGAAGCGCTGGCGAAGCGCTTCCGCAATCTGCCGGAGGCGTGACTTCTGGCTCGGCGAAGAGATCTGAAGGGTTGCCACAACGCGCAGCTGCTCCCATGACAGCAAGCGCCCCGAGTCGTCGCCAAACGCGCGCCACGCCTCGTCAGCCGCTGCCAGGTGTTCGCCCCGCGCATAGAGCTGAGAAGCGAGTCGGAGTCTCGCCGAAACGTCGTCAGAGGCGACGGAGAGATACTCCAGCCACAGCTCAACCGACTGCGACCTGCGGACGTGCTCGGCACACGCGGCGCGAAGCTGCAAGAACGCGCGAGAACCTATCGACTCACGCATCTGATCGAGCAGTTGCCACGCAGGCTCAGCCTCGCCCGCGGCGAGTAACGCACGCGCCAAGAGCAGGCGCTGTCCCTTGCCTGGCATGAGTTCGTAGGCAGTCCTAGCGTGCTCGACTGCCGCTTTCACGCGACCGGCGCGAAGCAGCACGCGCGCGGTGAGGTTTTCGACGGGGCCACGTCGCGGCCACCTTTTCGTCAATGATTCTGCCTCGCCCTCGGCGCGTGGCGAATTGATCTCAGCGAGGATGTTGACCCAACGCCAGTCCGCGAACCAGTCGGGCGTCCCGGGAGGACGCTCTGCCAGGAGGCGCTCACGGAGTCTGTCGAGGTCGCCTGCTTGTGCAAGGGCGCCGAATTCAGCCTCAAGCGGATGATCGGCTTCCACTCCAAGCGCAGCAAGCTGTTCGGCCAAGATTGGCAGTAGTTCGCGATCGTCGACTAGGCGTGCGTACACGAAGCGCGCGCGCACCAGCGTCTCCCGCAATGCGGGAGACGCAAAATCCCCGATGCCGCGTGCCGCGGCGTCCTCTACTGCAGCTATCGCAGCGCCACGTTCGGACTCTGGCACTGGGTGCGCGGCTCTCTCCATCTCGGTCTGATCGAGGGCATCGATGACCGAGATCAGGGCGACGGCAGCCGTGATCTTTCCTGCCGATGGATCACCCAGCGCCTTCCCGCCGGCGGTCGCCGCCTCTGCTGCTTCGCCGCGCTCCGCAAACGCCTGCCCCGCGAGTGCGAATTCCTGCGCGCCAGAAAGGTCACTTGGGATCTTGCCACTCGCGATGTTCACAATGCGGCGCGCGGCCACGAGCTTCTCGGACGGCGCCTCGCCCACCCGATCGAGAACCTCGGTGGCACGCTCCAGATCGCCCATCTGAGCGAAAGCCGTCGCGAGCGCGCAGCTACGGGACGGCGTTATCCGTCCCGGATCGACGGCGAGCAGGCGCGCCCTCGCGTCCTCGACGCGCCGGTCATTCAGGTCTGCGAACGCCAATCCCAGCTCGCAGGCTGCACGCTTGTCGAGGAGTTCGTCGTCATTCGGCTCATCAGCAATCGCGGCGTCTAGCGCCGACGCCATTTTGGTGAATAGTGATCGCGCCGTCACCGTATCGCCATCGCGGAGTGCCCTCGATGCAGCACCTTCATCGGCTACGGATCCCTCGACGATATGGGTGATCAGAGGTGTCCTACGAGGGCTACCGCGGACGCTTCGAGAAATGCGTATCGCGGTGTCGGCGGCGGGCGCTACGAGTGAGCTGCTCTGCTCGTCGATCTCGGCACTCAGACGGGTCTCGATCTCGAGTCGCGCGGAGATGGCAGGCGTGCCGGTAAGAATCCCTTTCGCGGCGTCTAGCGCGCCGCGCGCCATCGCTCGGCGCAGATCCATTGGCGGTAGGATCGTCGGGGGGAGAAGAAGTTCGCGTGTCAGTTTATGGATGGTTTCGACGCTCGTGACGTTGTCGAGTCCCGCGAGCAGCGTCCGCCATCGGGCGCTCCTGCTCTGCGATGTGTTCGCAGCGGTCGCGAAGGCGTCGCGATTTTGCTCGATGAACGCGATCCCCGCAGCGACATTCGACGATAGTTCGCTATCGAGAGCAGCAACCAGTTCGGCGTATCGCGTCTCGGCGCGAAGTGCGCTGTAGACGAACGTGGCTTGGGCGTACGGCCGTACGGTCGGCTCGTGCGTGTAGCGTGTTGAGGCCCCGGGTTCGACGACGCCCAAATCGACATCGGCGACGATGACGCCTTCCTCGCGGTCGGAAAGGATGCCGACCCCGCTGGGGAACGGTTCCGACGGGCGTATGCCATCGACCGTAATGGTCGTGCCAGTGCCTGCCGCCATACCGAGAAACTCAGCCCCATTTGAGTAGAAGACGGGTTTTCCGTATCGGAAGGCATCAACACGGGCGCGACTGGCAAACTCCTCGGCGGAGTGAGCTATCGTGAGGCTCGGCACGGCGAGGAATCGGGCGCTCTCAATCAGGCGCTGGTAGTGCCCGGCCGCGGGGCTCTCGCGGTACAAGAAGTCCTTGCAGACGAGGACGCCCATCGGACCGGGAATGTGGTCCGGCAGTTCAACCGGAGCCCAAGTCGTACCGACGTCAATCGTCTCACCTTTTGCTGGCGACAGTTTTGCCGTGAGTCCGATGATCTTCCCATCGTGGATGACCGGGCAGACTGCGCGACCGAGCTGCGCCACGCCTGCCACCTGATGCTCACGGTCGGCTCGCGCCAGCCGCGTGTAGACTCCCGATGCCAGCCCTGGTGCGTCCACCTGATGCGTGCCGGCAACCACGACGAGGTCCTGAGAGCACCCGGCTACAGCATCGAGGCTCTCCCAGGGTACGCTGTACTCTGGGAAGACGACCACGTGCACTCCCCATGCGCGGCACTGTCTAAGGATCGCCGTCGTCCGCGCTGCCGACCACTCGATGTACGCCGCACGAACGTTCTTCCGAACAACTCGCAGCTCGCGCGCTTGCTCTTCAGGTAACTGACTCTCCGCGTGGAGCGAGTGGTGTCGATCGGCGCGGTATGCCGGGTCTTCGAGGCACGCCTGCATGCGCGCGTTGACCAGAGCTGGATGGTAGGCCAGCTGCACGACAGCAACGCGTACGAACTTGCTTCCGGGCGCCATATCCTCGTGGTTCCTCGTCTACCACGGGAGCCACGCGCTGCGCTGCGCGTAGGCGTTTGAGCGGAAATTTGGTCGTGACCGGGAGCGAGATCCGGAGGCGGGCAGCCGCGGAAGAGGAATCGGTGGTGGCGGCTGTGGACGACGGCTGGCATGGAACTTGGCCAGAGCCTGCATTAACATCGAGACGACTTGATGCGAGCCTTGGATTGGGAATGACGGAACCACGCGGCGACCTTCGCGGTCGGGGTCGAGGCGCGAAGGTGGGGACCACGCGAAGGAGTTGGTCCTGAGCGTTGAGGGCGAGCGTTCGGAGCTGTCGCTTCATGTCCGCCCAGAGGCGTCCGATCGGGTACAGCTCCGGGCTGTAGGTCGGGAGGTAGACCGGAAAGCCGCCTGCATCGAGGATCGCTTCGCGGACCACGAGCATCTTGTGGATGGCGAGGTTGTCCATGATGACGATGTCGCCCGGGTAGATCCAAGGGCCGAGCCGCTGCTTGACGAAGCGGAGGAACTTCGGCCCGTCCACGGCCGTCTTGCTCGTCATGATCTTCGGCGTCGCGCCGAGGCGTATCGCACCAATGAGGGAGATCGTCTTCCAGGACCGAATGGGCCTCGTCCCGGTGACGCGGCGACCGCGCAGCGAGCGTCCATACTCGCGACGCATCCCGGTTTTGACGACGGATTCGTCGATGAAGACGAGGCTGCTCAGGTCCGCTTTCTTGAGGAGCGCGCAGAACTCTTCTCGGCGTTCGCGATGCTCGAGCGTGTCGCGCTCGACGGCGATGAACGACTTTTTTTCGAGAGAGCCCGAGCCTGAAAAGCGCCCGCTGGACGGCGGAACGACTCGTCGACGTACGGGAGCGCTTCATGAGCACCGATGCGAGCTTGGCGACCGTGGCGTGCGGCATCTCCGCGACGATCGCGGTAAGCAGCTCGGCCAGCTCGCCATGAATCGGAGAAACGTTGCCGCCTCCGCGAGGTCTAGGCTCAAGCGAGCTGGTTTCGCGGTGCAGCCGCAGGATTCGGTTCACCGTCGCCCGCCCGATCCCCAGCAGCTTCGCCGTCTCCTCGTACGAGCGGCCTTCGGCTCGAGCGCGAAGGCCAGCCTCGCGCAACTTCAACGGGGTGATCACACCCAGCAGAGCTCATGTCTGCGGGATCGGGTCAACCGGTCTCGGTGTCAACGGACTGCGCTGCCGGTGGAGATCGAGAGAGAGGATACCTCATCTTCGCTTCCGTCGTGAGCCTCAGCGCAGCGTATCCTCGACCGATGCCCACCCTCTCGCAGATCAAGCTTCCGGTCCCCAAAAGCTGGGACGAGTTCGAGGCGATCGTGTGTTCGGCAGTCGCCGCCCAGAATCCGTTCACGCCGCCAACGCGGTATGGTCGCACCGGCCAAGCGCAGCATGGTGTGGACATATTCTTCGAGGATTCGCTGACGCGGGCTGTTGGCATTCAGTGCAAATGTGTCGAGAGCATCACGTATTCAGACGTCCTCGCCGAGGTTGCCAAGGCGGAATCCTTTTCTCCCGCGCTCGAATCCTACGTCATCGCGATCGCCCTGCCGCGGGACGCCAAGCTGCAGAAGCAAGTATTTCAGCTCTCGCACGCACGCGCGGCCGCCCAGAAGTTTCGCGTCGGACTGTGGTTTTGGGACGACATTGCGTCCGACCTTGCCAAGGACGCTGCCGCCCTCGCCCTGCACTTTCCTCATCTCTTCTCGTCTGTCGGAGGACCACCGGCAGCGGCCGAAACAGTCGCCGACCTAGTCGTGAAGGAACGTTTCGCGGCGTACCGCGAGCTGTGGACCTATCTGCAGGTTCGGCTCTTACCGCAGAGGCGTCACCCTGACTACGACTGGGACGACGCGCTTGAGGACATCGCTCTCGAGCTCTCAACCCACTGGAAGCAACTGGATGGCTTCCACAAACGCTTGGGGCCTGTCCTCCCCAAGGACGTCGCAGATGCTCTTGGCAGCGCAACGACAGCTGCACAGGACGGAATGTTCGAGATTGATCTGTCGGACAACGCGAGCGTACCCGACACGGCAACGCAAGCGGCCGAGAAGGTCTACGAGTCCGTCGTGCGCGCGGTGGATGGTCTCCGCGACCATCTAGAAGACTCGGGCCTCCGGTTCGGCTCGAAGTAAGCCCCTCTACAAGTAGCCTCGCGTCTGGCACGCCCAGTGCGTCGCCGTCATGTGGACGGCTCCGACGAAGTTCACCGCGCGAGTCGTGCGCAACCTGCGTATCAGGACCTCGGGTGAGAGGCGACTTCCGTGGCGCCGTCGAGCATACGGACGCGGCACCGGCCAAGGCCGCGGCGAGCACGGGCGGATCGTCGTCTTCCACTGAGTTCATCGTCGTGTTCCACTGAGTTAGCAGCGCGATCTCGTGAACGCGGACGCCGGGTGACGCGGAGCTGGCGCGGCGCGGTGCTTACAGCGGTGTGTAAGCTCCTTTGCCAGGGGGGGCGAAACCGCGGGTGCCGTACCCTCGGCCGTGATGACGACCCTCCAGAAGTTCACGGCACAGCTCGACGCGCTCGATGACGATTTTTCGATCTTCTTCGCCGCGAAGCCTCCGGCGAAGGCGCGTATCGACGCGCTCGAGAAGAAGCTCGGCGTGCCTCTCCATGCGGAGCACCGCGCGCTCATCGAGAAGGTGTCGGCGTGCGCGATCGTCACAGACGAGAAAGTGTGGCCGCGGCCGGTCGCCTACGAGGTAAGGCCGGCCTGGCAGTTCCATTGGGGGATCGAGGTGTTTGGTTTGGCCTCGAAGAGCAGCTCCGCGCTCGATGTCGTCGTGCAGACGCGCGAGCGCGCGCCTTCCGGAGCGCGCGAGCTCGTGGCCGCGATGCGCCGTCTCGGTGCGGGCTGGTGCGTCGGCTACGACGCGAAAGGCACGCTCTACGAGTGGGAGCCTGGAAGCAAACCGAGCAAGCTCGGCTCGAAGCACCTCCTCGGCGTCCTCTCGGGCTGGGTGCGCATCCTCGAGAACGACAAGGCGAAGATGAAGAAGCTCGGCGCCAAGAACGCCGGCGGCGGAGCGGGCGCAGGGGCGTGGGTCGAGAAGCTCGCCGGCGACGGCGGGAGCGCGGCCGGGAAGAAGCTGACGAAGGAGCCGCCGGCCGTCCGAAAAGAGGTGATCGACCTCATCGCGAAAGCGCTGGCCAAGGGCGCGGAGCCGACCGACTACCTCTGGCGGCTCGCCGAGATCGCAGCGGACGAGCGCGCGACGGACGCGCTCATGGCCTACGCCAGGAAGGGCAACACCGACGCACGCACGACCGCGCTCGGCATCCTCGGGACGCACCCGGGCAAGCCGAAGCGCGTCGTCCCGGTCCTCCTCGACGCGCTCGGGGAGTCGAACGAAGACATCGTCGCCAACGCGGCGGAGGCCCTCCTCGCCTACGCGGATCCGGCGATGATCGCGCCGCTGGCGAAGGCGCTCACGAAGGTCCAGAAGAACCCGCGCTGGGTGCACGGTGTGGCGGCGGGCTACATTTACAAGACACTCGCGGCTGCAGCCTTGAAGGGGAAGGCGTCCGATCACGACCGGGTCGTCGATGTCCTCACCGCCAACCTCGCGCCGAAGGCGAGCCGGTACGCAGCGCTCGACGCGTTCGAGGCGCTCATCGCGATGGGCCCCAAGGCGAAGCGAGCGGTCCCGGCGCTCGAGAAATCGATCGCGCAGAGGGACATGTACCTCTCGTCGCTCGCGCGGCACGCGCACGGCGCGATCACCGGCGCCTACGAGCCCCATCTCGCTCCGCTCCGGGCGGCTGCGAAGGCCAAGGACGAAGCCGTGCGCGCGGTGGCCGAGGGCGCGCTCGAAGACGCGACGAGACGGAAGCGAAAGCGAACGTAGGTTCAGGGAACAGACAGGACGTCCCGGGACGAAAGGAGCTCCTCCGGTCCTACCGTGGCTCGCGATGCCCGCCTGTCCCGCGATCGGCCAGACGTGCAGCCGCAGCGTAGCCAGAATTTTCGCGACCCCACGCGACCCCGTCGAAACCGGTCTCGCGTGTGCAGATGGGTCGGGGAGGCGGGATCCAAATACAACGGAAGCTGTCGAGATCGCTGACAATTCCGAGACATTCGAAGGAATCGCCTCTTCGGTACTCCCCCTCGATACGCCACCTAACCCCTCGGATTCAGATCGCTCGGACGAATGCGAGACGAATGAAGCGTGCATCATGCACGAGGACGAGAGCGTCGACGTCGGAACGTTGCTCGGGCCCTCGAGCGTGCCCTCCGCGTTGCACGAGCCGATGCCCAAGGACGAGGACGGGCGCCCGGACTGGGTCCGCCTTCACGCCCTCGTCGTCGCCGTGGAGGCCTTGATCGGCGCGGGCATGATGAGCGAGGCGCGCCCCCTCCTCGGGCAGCTCCGGGGCATCGATGAGGCGGCGCGCGGGCCGGGTGCGAAGGTCTCCCTCGCGCGCGAGGGGAGCGAGTAACGAACGCTCGCGATCGTGTGCCCGCTCATAGAGCCCAGGCCCAGTGGGCCTTGGCGCTTTGAATGGTCTGGGCAATGTCGTGCGCCACGAGCTTCGAACCGCTCAGCGCCTCTGCAACGAAGTACTGAACCGCAGCTTGGAACGAAAGCCGTCGCGCGGTTCCCACGATACGTGTCATCGCGGCGTCGTCCTTTCTCGCCTGCGCAGCGCCGAAGTCGCGAACCAGCGCTGTCATCGTGGTCCACACATCCGCACGTCCCTGCGTCAGGTCATCTCGTCGATTCAGTCCGAACACCCGTTCGGTCTCCTCGCCCTGCGGCGTCATCGGTTCCAGCCAACCAGTCTCTGGGACGAGGACGAAGTGCTGAAGAGGCTCGTCACGCGTCGGATCGAGGAGAAGCGGTTCCCCGTTCGTCGCGACCGGGAATTCATCGCGCTTCTCATTGCTGTTGCAGTGCGAACATGCAAGCAGGTAGTTGGTCCACGAAAACGCGAAGCTCGCGTGTGCCGCCTTCGGGCGAAAGTGATCGATGTCTGTACCGAGGCTATCTTCGCAGTACATGCATCGGGCGCGACCAGCAGCCATCCGGCGCAGCTTCAACTGCACTTCCTTGAACGCCGTTTTCCGCTTGTTCCCGGAGGTCTTGTTGCGCCAAATCGTGTTTGCTTCGGAAGGTGGGTCCATCGCACTGTCCACACGCTTCTGAAGACTCGAGAGTGTCTTCTGCGTGGCAGCTGACAACGTTGCGCGCGCAATTGTCCTCATTGTGTGCTCGTCGTCGAATCAAACGGCAGCGGAAGCTGAGCGGTGAGGTCCTCGAAGCGCGCGCGCTCCGGCGATGTCAGCCTGCTTCGGCTGTCTTTCGCCCGCAGTCGTGACCACTCTTCTGTGAGCTTCTGTGCGCGCGGAGAGCGGCTCCGCTCCAAACCGAAGAGATGAGAAAGAACCGCATCGTTGACCGTGCCATTCACGACCCTCTTGAACGTACTGTCGTCGACAGGCTGAACCCCGACCGGTTCACCCGGTGAGGGGAGCCTGAAGAGTCCGCCCGGCTTTGCGGCCTGGCACACGAAGGGGCTATGCGTCGTCACCAAGAACTGCACCTTCGGGAAACGCTCGCTCAGCCAGAAGCCGATCCTTTGCTGCCAAGACACGTGAAGATGGGCATCGATCTCATCGATGAGGACCACGCCGGGCATGTCGACCACGCGGTCCTTCCCGCCGGCCATCCGCACTTCACCGTAGGCGTCATGCATGTGTCGAATGATGTCGAGCACGAGCGCCAAAGCGACTCGATACCCGTCACTGAGCTCGCGAAGCTCCACATCCATCCCCGCTCGCCGAACCCAGAGTCCCTCTGAGTCGACACGGCTGACCGATGCGCCGTCAGGCAACAATCCGTTGTTCAGGAGCTCGATCACATCATTGAGCAACTGATTCGCTCCTTCTCGCTTCTCTAGCTTCCGGAACTGCTGCTCTTGAAGCCATCCAACCGCCTCGACAAGGGAGGCGTCTTCACGGAACAGACTGACGAGACGACGCTGATGGTTTGGTCCAACCATCACGCGCTGGGCATCGGACGCGTGCCCCGTCAGCCGGCGGAACGGTCCGTACCCGGACACAAGCCAGCCGCGGGGATTCTCTCCCCACGGCCCGCGCCACGCGCCCAAGAGCTTCTTTTGCCGCGCCGGGGAGAACTCTAGGAGGGGCTCTCCTCCGTCGTCAGCTTTCCTCAACCGCAGCTCAGCGACGAACGGTCGGCTCGGTAGCTTGCCGATGCCCTTGAAGATGTCCCCGTCGCCGTGTCCTAGATGGACGCGGAGGAGCGCTTCGCCGGCATCTGCGCGAATCCAAGGGTTGAAGGACGGCACGAGGTGTCGCGAGTGATCAGGACCGATCATGCCGATCGCGAGAGACCGCAAGAGCGTTGACTTCCCTGAGCCGTTGCGCCCTGCGAAGACGTGCCAACCCGAACCATCCTCTGGGAGAGGAAGATCGGTTCGCGCGTCACCCCCAAGAAAGCCTCTTAGATCCTCCAGTTCAATCCGCGTCACGTACATTGAGCTGGCGAGCATCGCTCAAGTCGGATGCTCGGACAACCACCGGAGCGAACACGGCTGCCCCAAGCAGCGCAGTCGCCGACGGCAGCGCACGCACTTCGGGCATCGCTTCCGTTGGTCTTCCGTTCGACTCCAAGGACACGGACGACCGCCCGATCCGCTCGTCGTCGATCCCGGGGCGCGGCTAGGGCGAAGGACTTGAGCTCCCGAGCGAACTCGGGAGCCCTCCTCGCGCGTGCCCTGCCGCGTGGACCGGCGCTACGCGTCGTTGGCTGCGCCCCCATAATCAGACGCTGCGTCGCCTTCACGGGCTTCCCACGCGCGGCCTTCGTCCTCTTCGCCCTGGACGTCACCGTCGCGACTTCGCGCGGGCCGAGCCCGACGTCCGCGGCGCGAGCGAGCCCGAGCTTCACGCATTCGCGGCGAGTCCTGTCCAGCATCGGAAAGGAGACGTCGAGGATCGCGAAGACCTCGTCGTCCTTCTTCAAGAAGCAGCGCATGTGCGGAGCTGCGGGCTCGCCCGCGATGTGCTCGTGGATCAACGCCGGGTGGAGAGACCAGCCCTCGCCCTCGGCCACGAAGTCCTCGAGCAGGAGCCGATTGTAGCCGTACCGGTCGGAGTCCTTCGCAATGCTGTTCAACTGGGTCGCGGTGATGTTCACGAGGCACCTGCTTCCACGACCGGTCGGCGGCCAGCTCCCGCAGCGTCAGGAGCGCGATGCGTGCTTCTCGGTCGTGCTCGCGTGTTATCGCAGACAGATCTCCTCCGGCGGGAAGCTTCGAGACAACGCGCGCCATCGCGGCAGCGCTGTCCGCGGCGCCCACGTCGCCCTGGGCGTCGAGCGTCGCCGTTCGCGTCACGGACAGCGCAACGAACCCGATCCTGAAGAGCCTCCTCGTATGTCGAATATCGCCCACGCCTTCGTGCTGACACGCACCTTCGCGCGCGTGCCAGCCGTGCCTTTGCTCGGAGGCGCTCGGAGCTCCGGAGCAACGGGTATCTGACCCGTGCGCCTTGAGCGCGACCGCGCTGGTTTTCAAGGGGCGCGCGCGATCGAGCGCGAGCCTGGACGATTCGAGGCGGAGGACAATCCTCGGCGTGGACGCGAGGTCGCGGAGTTGCGCGCCGTCCGACGGTTACGCGAATCCCTCCGGGGCGAGGGGCTCGAACATGGCGGAGCGGGCGAGGCATTCCGCTGGCTACGTCATCGACAACCTCCGAGGGGCGTTCCGGTTACTCTGCCCGCGATGTCCACGAATCCCGAACACCTCTCGTTCCTCGACAGCGCAGTCGAGGAGTTCCTGAACGCCTTCGAGACGCATGAAGTACTGACACGCCTCGAAGGGAAGCGGAGCCTTCAGGAACTCGGGCGATGTGCGCGCAACCTGTACGTCGCGCTCGAAAAGGGACTGAAGCACTCGCTTGCCCGGATCGATCCGTACCTCTTGCTCACGAAGCCAGAAGCCACGAAGCTTCGAGACCTCCGCAGAGACCTCGTTCACCGGCCCGTGCCCACGATCTTTTGCAGCAACGTACGTC
>JAHBWC010000056.1 GCA_019637225.1 Labilithrix sp. | reverse complement strand
GGGGCTCTGCGCGCGCCGGCGCCGGCGCGCCGGAGCTCGCGGCCGCCGCTCCCGACGTGGGCGTCGCCACGGCGAACGAGATAGACTCCGCGCTCGCCGCCGCGCCTTCCGCAGACGTCGCGCCTTCCGCAGGCGTCGCGCGTTCCGCGGGCGTGGAGCCTTCCGAAGCCGTCGCCGACTCGGCGACGGGCGCGACCGCTTGTCGAGCCCGACGCATCGCCGTGTTCCCCATCGTCGTGTACCCGAAGAAGGCCACGCCGAGGCCAATCGCGAGGAGCGCGATGACCGATGCGGTCAACGCTCGACCACGTTTCGCCGGCGCGGGGCTCGTCGAGGGCGTCTCTTCGCGCGCCGCCGGCGCGACCGCCGCCGGCGCGACTGCTGCCGGCTCGCGCGTGCTTGGATCGAAGACGCTCGGCGCCTCGGCGGGTCGTCCGCGCAGCTGATCGTGCGAGATGAGCACCGTGTGCTGCTGGTACGTCGGCATCGACGTGACGCCGACGGGAGAAGGCAACGCGAGCGTGACGTCGGCCGTGGCGCCGACGGGAGAAGGCAACGCGAGCGTGACGTCCGCCGTGGCGTCGACGGGAGAAGGCAACGCGAGCGTGACGTCCTCGCGCTCGAAGGGCGGCGCTTCGTTCGTGGTCGCCGCGTTGGTCGCGCTCGCGGCGACGTCGACGTGACCTTCGAGCAGCTCCGCGAGCGGAGGCGGTCGGAGCGGCGTCTCGATGGGCTTCGATGCGCCGGCTGCGGCTCCGGCGGACGGCGACGCGTTCAGCGCGGCGCTCGTCTCCGAGGTTTGCCCCGCCTGCGCGGCGAGCGCCGGGGCGCTCTTCTTCCTGATGATCTTCTTCTTCTGCGGCGTCGCGGCCGCGCCGACGCGTGCGAACTTCCCGCTCGCGTTCGGCGCAGGCACGGCGAGGCGCTGCGAGGACGTCGACCCGGTCGCGGGTCTCTCCGCGCTCGCGTTGCCCGGCATCAGCGCCGACAGATCGTCGTCCGTGATCGAGAGTAGAGCTCGGCCGCTCGACCTCGGCGCAGGAGGCACGGGGCCGCGAGTCTCGGGTTCATCGCGTTCCGGGAGTCGTTTGTTCGAGGCAGGCACGTTCGGCTCTCGTTTCGTCGACGGTCGCGTGGTCATCCGACTGACCGATGGAATCATATCGCGACGCTCGCGCTCGCAAAGCCCGCGGAGGGAGCAGACGAAAGAGTGTCGCCGCGTTGCTCCCTGTCGCCTACTTGTGCCCTACATCTGCCGAAAGCGCCGCGACGCCCGCGGGCTCGGGCCGCACGGGCGCGGGAGCCTGTAAGGACCGGCGGCGCGAGCGCGTTCGCCACGCATGCCGATCACGATCCGCGACGCGTCCAGCTCTTGTCTCCTCGCTCTCATGTTCGCCCTCGCGGGATGCGGCGGCGGCTACGGCAGCCGGTCGGCGGAGGCGCCCGTCGCGCGGGCCTATCCCCCGTCGCAGCTCGCCGCTCCGATGCCGAGTGGGGACGCCGTCGCGACGCCGGAGCCGGTGACGGCGGAGCATCACGCGGACTACGGGGTGAATCCGTTCGTCGAGACCCAACGCGACCGCCTGTCGACGTTCTCGATCGACGTCGACACGGCCTCGTACTCGTTCGCGCGCCGCAAGCTCGTTCAAGAGGACACGCTGCCGCCGGCGGCGTCGGTCCGCGCGGAGGAGTTCCTCAACTCGTTCGACTACGGCTACCCCACGCCGGACGCGCAAGAGAAGGTGCCGTTCAAGGTGCACTTCGCCGCCGCGCCGTCGCCGTTCGCCGAGGGCCGCCACATCGTGCGGATCGGCGTGCAGGCGAAGCGCGTCTCGATCCAGGAGCGCCAGCCGGTCCACCTCGTCTACCTCGTCGACGTCTCCGGCTCGATGTCCTCGCCCGAGCGCCTGCCGCTGGCGAAGAAGAGCCTCGCGCTCCTCACGGACACGCTCAAGCCCGGTGACACCGTGGCCCTCTGCACGTACGCGGGGAGCACGCGCGTCGTGCTCGAGCCGACCGGCATCGAGCACAGGGCGAAGATCCTCTCGGGGATCGCGTCGCTCGACGCGGGCGGCGGCACCGCGATGTCGAGCGGCGTGCAGATGGCCTACGACCTCGCGTCCAAGACGCTCGTGAAGGGTCACCTCAATCGGGTCGTCGTCCTTTCGGACGGCGACGCGAACATCGGCGACTCGAGCCACGAGCAGATCTTGAAGACGATCGAGCAGTACAAAAACAAGGGCATCACGCTCAGCACGGTCGGCTTCGGCTCGGGCAACTACAAGGACGTGATGATGGAGCAGCTCGCCGACAAGGGCGACGGCAACTACACGTACATCGACAGCGAGGACGAGGCGCGAAAGGTGTTCACCGAGCAGGTCGACGGGCTCCTCCAGGTGATCGCGCGCGACGTGAAGATCCAGGTCGAGCTCGATCCGAGCATCGTCAGGCGCTACCGCCTCATCGGCTACGAGAACCGTGACATCGCGGACAGGGACTTCCGCAACGACAAGGTCGACGCGGGCGAGGTCGGCTCCGGTCACTCGGTCACCGCGCTGTACGACGTCGAGCTCGTGAACCCGAAGCAGATCGCCGCCTCGCCGCTCGTCGTTCGGATGCGCCACAAGCCGGCGAAGAACGCGCTCCACGGCGGCTCCGACGAGGCGATCGAGAGCGCGTTCGCGATGCCTGCGAGCGCGATCCACGCTTCGTTCGAGGAGGCGCCGGAGAGCTATCGCTTCGCGGTGGCCGTGGGTGGGTTCGCCGAAGTGCTCCGCAAGAGCCCGCACGCCGCGTCGGTGCCGCTCGAGAACGTCGAGCGGATCGCGGCGGCGTCCACGCAGGGTCGCCGCGAGCGCGTCGAGCTCGTCGGGCTCGTCCAGAAGGCGACCAAGCTCGCCGGCAAGCAGCGCGGCGCGCCGATCGCGCGCTGAGCGACGGCGTCGTCGGAGCGGGCGCGGCGCGCCGATCGCGCGCGCTCAGCGCCCGCTCAGGTGCTCGGCGAGGAGATCGAAGAGCGCGCGCGCGTCCGGGCGCCCGGTCGACTCCGCGTAGAGGAGATCGGCGTGGTGCCCGCCGGCGATCGGCACGAGGCGGGCGCCGGGGATCGCGCGCGCGACGGCCTCGCCCATCGCGAACGGGATCAGCTCGTCGGCGTCGCCGTGGACGACGAGCGTGGGCTGCCGGATCTCGGCGGCCTTCGAGAGCGTGTCGAGGCGGTGCTTCATCACGAGCGACACGGGGAGAACGGGCGCGAAGCGCCGTCCCATGTCGGTGATCGACGTGAAGGGAGCGAGCAGGACGAGGCGCGCGCCGTGTCCGCGTCGCGCCATCTCCGCGGCGACGCCGCTGCCGAGCGACCAGCCCCACAGCGCTACGCGCTCTTCGGGGACCCGCTCGCGCGCGAGGTACGCGATGGCGGCCTCGCCGTCCTCGTAGAGCATCTCCTCGGTCGGAGGCGATCCGTAGGTCGTGCCGTAGCCGCGGTACTCGACGAGGAGCACGCCGAGCCCGCGGCGCTTCAGCTCCGTCGCGTGATCGACGTTGTGGAAGATCGTCTCGCCGTTGCCGTGGAAGACGACCACGGTGCGCGCGCCTGGATCGGCGGGGTAGTGGAGCGCGGCGGTCTTCGACCCGTCGGCGTGCGGGAGCTCGACGAGCTTGGCCGACGGATCGTCGACGCGCGGCGCTCGATCGAGCCGCGGCGCCGGAAACAGCACGCGCGGGTACGCGGCGCGCGCGACGACGCAGAGGAGGAGATAGCCGCCGAGCGCGGCGCCGAGGAACGTCAGCACGCGCTTCCGTGTTCGCCGCTCCACCGCGCCATTTCTCGCACGATCGTGAGCGCTGCTCCACCGTCCGCGTGCCTGCCGCCGAGCTTCGCGATGCCGCGGGAGGCTCGGCGTTCGGGAACGAAGGCTCGCGCGTCGGCGAGCGTCAGGCTGGAATCGTCTTCTGTCGCTGTACGAGGCAAGTGCGCGGGCTTCTTGCGCAATCCGCGCACGGCGCGCGCCCCCATGGACACGGCGACGGGGACGAACGTTGACCAACCGCGCGGCGTCGCGCTTTCGACCGCGTCCAACACCAGGAAATGGCGTGGGAGAGCGTGTGTGGGCGGTCGGCACACATGCTGCACTTGCTCCTCCCCATGGGAAGCGGGCGGCAGATCTGGGCGACGTTGGTTCTCGCGGTGCTGGCGAGCTTCGTGGGGGCGTGCGCGATCGAGACCGACGAAGAGTCGGTCGGCGAGGAAGCGCAGGAGGTCTCGACGGGGCGATGCGCCGGGACGAAGGCGAAGACGACCACGATGGTGCGCGTCATGACGCTGAACCTGCGTCACGACTCGGACCAGTGGGAGCGACGCTTCGCGCTCATCGCCGACGAGATCGCGCGTCTCGATCCGGACATCATCGGGCTGCAGGAGATCGAGATCGCCGACGATCAGGCGAACCGTCTGAACGCGCTCATCGCGAAGCGCGGGCACGCGAAGTACCACATCTACGCGAAGCGGAAGTCCGGCCTCCGCGGGTTCTTCACCGGTGAAGGCGTCGGCGTGATGAGCCGCTGGCCGATCGTGGAGAAGCACCACGAGGACACGGGCGAGATGCGCGTCAGCGTCCTCGCGCGGGTGAAGCACCCGTCGGGCGGCTTCATCGACGTCGCCAACACGCACCTCGATCACCGCGGCGGCGCCGAGGGCGACGCGCGCCGCGACGATCAGGCGCGGCAGACGCTCGACCTCGTGAACCGCAACGACGACTGCTGGCCGACGGTGCTGACCGGTGACATGAACGCGACCGAGAATGCGCCCGCGCTGGTGCGCTTCAAGAACGCCGGCTTCGCCGACTCGTACCGCGTGGTGCACGGCGCAGACACGCCGAAGACCGGCAACACGTCGAGCGTCGCGCTCCGCGAGGGCGCGTTCCAGCAGAACCCGAAGAAGCGCATCGACTTCGTGCTCGGCCGCGGGGCCGGCGGTCGCACGGTGAGCGCGGTCGACTCGCTCGTGTGCCTCAAGAACCACGACGCGAAGGGCTTCTACCCGTCCGATCACTTCGCCGTCATGACGACGTACGCGATGAAGCTCTGACCCGCATCGCGTCGGCCGCCAGCGCTTCGCCGCGGACGCCGTAGGCCGCGAGGAAGAAGAGCCCGAAGGTCAACGTGACGACCCAGGCTCGCGGCTGCTCGAGCGGGTGGACGAGCGGCGAGAGCGACTGCTCGAGCACGGTGAGCGGGCGCGTCGCGAGGTCCCACGTGTTGAGCCGGACGAAGCGACCGAGGTAGATCCCGAAGCCGGTCGCCAGGCCCGAGAGCGCGACGAAGGCGGCCGCGGTCCACGGCCCGCGGCGGGCGCGGACGACGCGCGCGCAGATGCGGAGCGACGCGGCGCCGAGGCCGACGCCCGCCCACGCGTACGAGGCGAGCATGGCGGCGTCGAACCAGAGCGGAGCGCCGTCGCGCCAGCGCAGATGGATGAAGTCGGTGACGAGGTAGGGCGCGTTCGGGAGGAACCCGAGCCACACGAGGAGGAGCGGGAGGAGGACCGCGGGCCGCGCGCCGCGCTGGTGGAGCGTCCGCAGCGCGACGGCGCAGGCGTAGGGCACCCAGGCGAGCAAGAGGTTCCAGAGGAGGAATCCGTACACCGCCTCGCGCGTCCATCCGATGCGCGCGGCGAGCAAGAGCACGGCGAGCGCCGACGACTGGACGAAGGACGTCGATCCGGCGCGGAGCGCGAGTCGGAGCAGGGCGCGCGAGGTCATCGTCGAGAAGCTACGCACGGAGAGACCGCGCTGTTCCGGCGAATCGGGCGTTCGGTCGCAGAGCGCGGGTGAGCGGTCGCCCGCCGCTGCGCGTGCTGCAGCGGGACGCGTCGGCCGGCGAGCCGCGCGGCGGCGCGATCGTCGCGCGGGCGCGGTCGCGGGCGCGGGCGCGGGCGCGATCGTTGCGCGGCGCGTGCCGTCGCGCCCTCGGACGCGGGCGGTCAGCGGCCGTCGGGAGCGAGGCGCGCGGCGATGGCCGGCGGGAGCGGGTGGTTCGCGAGCGGTCTCGCCACGCCGTCGCTCGGCGTCACCGTCATGCGCGCGAGATCGTAAACAGCGCGCTCCCCGCTGGGAGCGAGCACGAGCATGGTCGGCTCCTCGACGTACGTGGGCGTGAACGCGCTCACCACGCGGTGGCGCGGTGCGGGCGGACCGGCGAGCCAGTCGGCGCAGTCCATCGGGGCCTCGTCGAGCGGCGCGGCTTGCATCAAGTGCACGAGCGTCGGCGTGAGGTCGCACGCCGAGGTCGGCGCGCGGGCGATCTCTTCCCACGCGGCGCGATCGCTCGATGGTGGCGGGAAGACGAGCAGCGGATCTTTGACGACGTTCGACTGGTAGCCGTGGTTGTAGAACGCTCCACCCTCGCCGAGCGGCTGGCCGTGGTCGCTCGTGAAGAAGAGCCACGCCTCGGGATCGCGCGCGCGGAGCGCCTCGAAGATGCGCGCGACGAACTCGTCGGTCACGCGGATCGTGTTGTCGTACGCGCCCATCGAGTTCACGCCGTCCTCCGCGAAGACCTTGTGCGACGGCGGCGAGTGGTGCCGGTACGGCAGGTGGCTGCCGTCCATGTGCACGACGAGGAAGAACGGCTCGGAGAGGGCCGCGATCGCGGGGAGGACACCCTCCTCGAGGACGACGAGATCGTCGGCGCCCTTCATCACGTCGACGTGCGGCGCGAACGCGATGCCGGTGCGGAACGTGTCGGTGCCTTCGCGGAGCAGCGCGTCGAGCTCGCCCCACGACTCCTCCTGCGCGCTCACGAACGCGGTGTGGTAGCCGCGCGCCTTGGCGTACTGGGTGACCGTCGGAGCGCGCAGCACGCGGCCGTGCGGATCGGGGCCCTCGACGCCGGTCATGATGTACGGCACGCTCGTGCGCGTGTGCGGGCCCATCACGACGGCGTCGCGGAAGGGGACGAGCGCTCCGCGATCCGCGAGCGCCTGGAGGCGCGGCGTCGTCGGGCGAGCGTAGCCGTAGAGCGTGAGGTGGCTCGCCGCGAGCGACTCGCCGAGGACGAGGACGACGTTGGGCAGCCGCGTCTCGGGATCGAGCGGAGCGGCGGAGCGCGGCACGGCGATGCGGCCGCCGCCCTTCGCGGTCACCGTCGCGCGGCGCATCAGGCCGGCGAGCGCGCACGCGAACGCGGGCTGCGAGTGCCCGAGGCTCGGCGATGCGCGCCACCAGGTGGCTCCGGCGGCGATGGTCGCGCCGAGCACGAGCGTCGCGACGCCCGCGCGCCACCAGCGGAACGGGCGGACCTCGCGCGGGAGGAGCAGCGCCGACGCCGTCGCGAGCGCGAAGACGGCGAGCGAGCCGTAGCGGTCGCCGCCTTCGCCCGCGGCCTGGAAGACGACGCGCGGGGACTCGAAGAAGAGGGCGAGGTCCGTCGGCGCGACGAACTGACCGTACGATCCGAACACCGCCCACTCGATCGCCATCGGCAGTGAGACGACCGCCGCGAAGAGCGCGAGCCGCGGCCTAGGGGGCGCGAGCTCGAGCAGGCGAACGACGACCCAGAGCGCGGCGGCCGCGGCGGCGTAGTTGAGGAGGCCCCGCGCCGTCGCGAGCCGCGGCGCGAGGTAGCCCGCGCGGCTCACGAGATCGATCGCGAGGAGCGCCGCCCAGGCGAGCCAGGTCGAGCGCCACCCGCGCGGCAGAGCGTCTCGCAATGCCGCAGAGACGACGACGGACGGCGCGCGCGAGCGATTCACTGCGCGCGCGCCTCGCCGATCAAGCCGAGACTTCGGCCATCACGATCGGCGGGATGTGCGTGAGGACGATCTCCGGGCTCGGGGGCGCGGTGTCCTTCGCCATCTCGAGCGCCTCGGCCATCGAGCGCGCGGTCTCCCAGCCCATGAGCTTCGGGATGTACTCGTTGTCGGCGCCGACGACGATCACGCGGCCGGTGTGCTGGCGGCCCGCCTCGCCCCAGTACCACATGAAGAAGGGGTGCGCGGGGTGGTAGGCGTGGCCGGTGCGGTACGCCTGGATGTACGCCGGGTTCGAGGCGAACTTCGCCTCGTAGCGCTTGTGCAGCTCGAGCGCGTCGCGCGTCTCGGGCAGGAGGTTGTGCACGAACTCGATGTACGGAGCGTGGTGCTCCTTGTCGAACTGATCGGTGCACGGGTGCGTGACGATCATCGTGCCGCCCTTCTTGAGGAGCGGCTTGCCCTTGTACATGTTGAACAGGTACCCGTTGACCATCACCTGCACGAGGAGCGGGTTCAGGAACGAGTTGACGTTGTACGGGCTGATGTACGGGACGCCGCAGACGACGATGTCCGCCTGGCCCTTGATCGGCACGAGGTACTGCTCGTAGCAGCGCGCGAGGGTGTGCTTGTGCACCTCCTCGGTCTCGCCCGCGAAGACGCCGGTGACGCCGTACGGCGACGGCACCTTCTGGAAGATCGCCTGGCGCGCCGGCTGCGGCACCTTCGAGAGCGTGAGCGTGAGCGCCTTCAGCGCGGCCTTCTCCATGCCGGAGAGGTCGTCCTCGTTCTTGTGCAGGAACTCGAGCGGCCGATCGAACATGCGGTTGTTGACCGTCGTCTCGATCGTGAAGACGTTGAGCTTCTTGTTCGCGAGCTTGCCCTGCCGCTCGACGCTGGTCGCGAGCGCGGAGCTCGACGGGTCCATGTACGAGTGGCAGTTGCGCATCGTCTTCGGGTTGTGATGCGCGCGGAGGCTCTTGTAGCCGCAGAAGCCCACGGCCACGGACTTGTGCCCGCCGTCCATCGGGACGAGGTTCAAGTTCACGTAGATGACGAGGTCGGCCTCGACGGCCTTCCGGTTCAGCTCGACGACCTCGCCCTCCTCCGTCGTGCCGATCTCCACCATGTTGCGGAGGTCCTCGGCGTCGTGGTTGTAGAGGCGCGTGGGGTAGTAGGCGTTGAAGATGCGGTCGCCGACGACGTGGCGGATCTCCTCGCCGGTCATGCGGCGGTGGACGCTGGTCGCGATGATCATCTCGACGTCTTCGACGCCGTGGTCGGCGAGCGTCTGGAGGACGACCGTGAGCACGCGCTCGCGCACGTCCGGGCGGCGCATCGGCGGCAGCGGGAGGGAGATGTCGTCGATGCCGATGACGACCTTCATCCCCGGACGCAGCTTCGCGTGGAGCGGCTCGGAGTTGTACGGGTGGTTGATCGCGTAGCGGATCGCCGCCTCGACGTCCTTGAGCGGCGCGATGGGCTGCCTCGGGTAGATGCACCGCGTGCCCGGCGGGAGGTCCACCTCCACGAGGCGGTCGCCGGCAAAGATGGTCCGCGGGGCGCTCTTGCGATCGAGAGTGACGACGAGGGGATGCGACATGACCGGGTGTGCCTCGTACCACGGGCCGCGCTGGCCGCGCCAGCGAAGCGAGCCTTCGGTCGAGGCGCCGACGGATCACGCGAAATTCGCGCGGTACGGTGATGCGCAACGCGCTTCGCACGTGCGCGCCCAGCGAACGTCGAGCTCGTTCCGAGCGCCGCGAGCGCCGGCAGGCGGAGCGTCGCCGGCGAGCGTGGTACCTCGCGAGGATCTCGCCGGTCAGCCGCCCTTCTTGCGGTACGTGCCGACGAGCGTCGCCGTGTCGAGGATGTGGCCCATCATCGCGTTCTCGAGGTCCTGCTTCGAGGCGCCGCCGCCGAGGTCTTCGAGCGACGTGTCGAGCGCGTGGAGCTTGAAGAAGTAGCGATGCCTCCCGACCGGAGGGCTTGGGCCGCGCCAGCCGATCTCCTTCCAGTCGTTCTCGCCCTCCACCGCCCCCCGCGGGAAGTCGTCTCGCGACGCGTTCTCCGCGAGCGAGCGAGCGTCGGGGGGCAGGTCGTAGAGCACCCAGTGGACCCACGTGCGCTTCGGCGCGCGTGGATCGGGCGCGTCCGGATCGTCGACGATGAGCGCGAAGCCCTTGGTTCCCCTCGGCGGGTCCGTCCAGACGAGCGCGGGTGAGACGTCGGCGCCGTCGCACGTGTGCCGGGCCGGGATGTCGTGCTCGTGCTCGAAGCTCGGCGAGGTGAGGTTGAACGCCATGGCCTCCCCGAAAGCAGCGCGCATGCCGTCTCGAGCGGGGCCGTGGAGGCGGGCGATCCGCACGAGGGCGCTCGCGATTGGCGCTTCGGGCCGAGCTCGCGGCACGGGGCCGTCGCTCGCCCGGTCCGCGCGCATGCCGGATGCATCGAGCCTCGTCATGCACCTCGAACGCACCGTCGCCGATCAGGCCGCGACCGACCGCGTCCAGCGCGGCGTCGCCGACAACGCGCGGCTCCCGCGCGAGCTCGCCGCCGAGGACGCCATCACGGCCGTGATGTGCGCCCTCATGGACAGGCTCACCGCCGGCGAAGCCCACTACCTCATCGAGGCGATGCCGGCCTCGATGCGGCCGTTCTTCGCGACGTGCGTAAGGCACCGGGCCGGTCAGCCGACGATGCGCATCGATCACGTCGAGTTCCTCGAGCGCGTCGCCGAACACCTCGGCGTGACGCCCGCGCACGCCGAGCTCGTGTGCGAGGTCGTGTTCGACGCGGTGCGGAGCGAGCTGCCGGACAAGCTCGTCGACGACGTCGCGCACCAGCTGCCGCGAGGTCTCCAGCAGCTCTGGCTCGCCGGGCCGCGGATCGAGCCGCTGCCGGAGGAGGCGACGCTGTCGAGCCAGGACGCGCGCCTCGCGATCGAGGAAGAGATCGAGCGCAGCGTCGCGCTGCCGGCCGGGATCGGTAGCATGGAGGCGTTCTCGGCCGTCATGTGTGCGCTCGTCGCTCGCGTGAGCGGCGGCGAGGCGCGCGAGCTCGCGGCCGGGTTGCCCGTGACGCTCCGCGGGCTCGTCGAGCGAGACGCGAAAGACCGCGCCGAGGAGCCCGAGGTCTTCGAATGCGACGAGCTCCTCCGTCGGGTCGCGACGCACCTGTCGCTCGATCCTGCGGAGGTCGAGCCCATCGTCCGAGCCGTGTTCGGCGCGGTGCGGCGCGTGCTCCCGGAGAAGGCGACGAGCGACGTCGCGAGCCAGCTCCCCGTCTCGCTCCGCGAGCTCTGGGAGGGAGAAGCGCGCCCGACCCGAGCGTGAGCGCCGTCCGGCATGGCGCATGCTCGCCGTGGACGCATGAGCGGAGGTCCGCACGTCGCCGCCGGCGCGCTCGGCGTGGACGACCGCGCGTCGGCTCCGCGCTGCCTCGGCGCCGTGTCGGGCGCCGCAGGCGGGCCCACCGTGGTGATCACGGGCGGGCTCCACGGCAACGAGCCCGCGGGGATGCACGCCGCGAGGGAGGTGCTCGCGGAGCTCTTGCCGCGCAGGAGCGTGCTGCGCGGCAAGGTCGTCGCGTTCGGTGGCAACCTCGGGGCGCTCGAGCGTGGCGTCCGCTTCGTGTCGCGCGATCTGAACCGCGGCTGGCACACGCCGGACCTCGAGCGCCTCCGCGCCGCGCCCGAGCACGCGCTCTCGACCGAGGACCAGGAGCAGCGCGACCTCCACAGAGCGTTCCTCGCGCTCGAGCGAGAGCGCTCGCGCCTCGTGTTCCTCGACCTGCACACCACCTCGGGCCCGACGGCGCCCTTCGTGTGCTTCTCCGACACCGTCGCGAACCGAGCCCTCGCCTGCGCGCTCTCGGTCAACGTCGTGCTCGGGCTCGAGAAGAGCGTCGACGCGTCGATGTTGAGCTGGGCCTCCGCCCGCGGGCACCTCGGCGTCTCCTTCGAGGCGGGGCAACACGACGATCCCGGCGCCGTCCGCCGCCACGTCGGCGCGGTCTGGCTCTTTCTCGTCGCCGTCGGCGCGCTCGACGCCGTCCACGTCCCCGACGAGCCCGCGCACCTCGCCGCGCTCGCGCCCGGCGCCGGCAAGCGCGCGCTCGTCGTGGAGGTGCGGCATCGCCACGTCGTCGGGCTCGACGACGAGTTCGACATGCTCCCGGGCTTCAAGGGCTTCGACGCGATCGAGGCGGGGCAGATCGTCGCGCGTGATCGCCGCGGCCCCGTGCGGGCTCCGGAGGCCGGGCTGCTCCTGATGCCGCGCTACCAGGGACAGGGCGAGGACGGGTTCTTCGTCGTTCGCGAGGTCGCGTGCGCTCCGCGCGGGGTCGTGGTCTGAAGACGAGAAGGGAGCGCGGAGGCGGCGATGGGCTTCGAGATCGAGCGCGACGACTTCGACGACAGCGACTACGCGCGCTTCTCGGACCGGCTCGCGCGCTGCATCTCCGCGCTCGAGCACGTGGTGAAGCGCCCCGGCTTCGGCGTCGGCCCCGCGACGGTCGGCGCGGAGCTCGAGCTCCACCTCGTCGGCGAGAGCGGGCATCCCGCCCCGGTGAACCGCGCGGTCCTCGCGGCGGCGCTCGACGAGCGCGTGACGCTCGAGATGAATCGCTACAACGTCGAGCTGAACACGCCTGCCTTTCCGCTGGCGGGACGCCCGTTCGCGACGATGCGGAGCGAGCTGGCGAGCGCGCACGCGATCGCGCGGGCGGCGGCGCGCGCGCAGGGCGCGGACGTCGTGATGATCGGCATCCTCCCGACGCTGACCGCCGACGATCTCCGCTCCTCCGCGCTCACCGACGGGTGCCGCTACCGCGCGCTCTCGGCCGGGATCCGGCGCGGTCGCGGCGAGCCGGCCACCGTGCGCATCGAAGGCGCGGACGTCCTCGACGTCACGACCGACGACGTGACGTTCGAGGGCGCCAACACGTCGTTCCAGGTCCACCTCCGCGTCGACCCCGCGGATTTCGCCCGCACGTACAACGCCGCGCAGATCGCCACCTCGTTCGTCCTCGCGGTCTCGGGCAACTCGCCGATCTTCCTCGGCCGGCGCCTCTGGGAGGAGACTCGGGTCGCGCTCTTCCGGCAGGCCGTCGAGGATCGGTGTGAAGCGCGCGAGGACGACTGGCGCCCGTCGCGCGTCTCGTTCGGTCACGGTTGGGCGCGCGCGGGCGCCACGGAGCTCTTCGCCGAGTCCGTCGGCTTGCACCCGCCGCTCCTCCCCCAGTGCAGCGACGAGGACGATCCCGAGGCCGTCGCGCGCGCGGGAGGCGTCCCGCCCCTCCGCGAGTTGCGCCTGCACCACGGCACCGTCTGGCGGTGGAACCGCGCCATCTACGACCACACGAGCGGGGGTCACCTCCGGATCGAGATGCGCGCGTTGCCCTCCGGGCCGACGATCGACGACATGGTGGCGAACGCCGCGCTGGCGATCGGGCTGACGGTCGCGCTCTCCGCCGACGCCGACGCGCTCGTCACCCGCATGACGTTCGGGCAAGCGCGACGGAGCTTCTACGACGCCGCGCGGTTCGGGCTTGGCGCCGAGATCCTCTGGCCCTCCGAGCGCGCTCCATCACCGCGTCCGTGGTCGGTCTTCGAGCTCGCGTCGCGCCTGCTCCCGCTCGCGCGCAGGGGGCTCGTCTCCTCGGGCGTTGCGGCGGACGAGGCCGACGCCTGGCTCGGCGTGGTCGCCGAACGCGTCGGCCGTGGCGTGACGGGCGCGCTGTGGCAGCGCCGGCTCTACGAGGCGCTCTCCACGCAGATGCCTCGCGAGGCGGCGGCCAGCGCGATGCTCGATCGCTACCGCGAGCTCAGCGACGGCGGCGCGCCCGTGTCGAGCTGGCCGGCGCGCTGAGCGCCCGGCGTCGATCTTGCGTCGTCGGTGTGGATGGCGTCGCACCGCCCGAGCACGCTCGCCCTCGCGACCGATCTATACGAGCTCACGATGGCGGCGAGCTGGCTCACGCTCGACGTGAACGCTCGAGCCACGTTCAGCCTCTTCGTGCGCCGGTTGCCGAGCACGCGCTCGTGCCTCGTCTTCGCCGGTCTCGAGGACGCCGTCGATCGCCTTCAGGCGCTGGCGTTCGACGAGGAGGCCGTCGACGCGATCGCGCGCACCGGCAGCGTCGCCCCGGAGGTCGCGCGGCGCCTCTCCGGCGTACGCTTCACCGGCGACGTCTGGGCGATGCGCGAGGGGCGCGTCTTCTTCCAGGACGAGCCGGTCCTCGAGGTCGACGCGCCGATGATCGAAGCGCAGCTGATCGAGACGACCCTGCTGAACGCGATCCACTACCCGACGCTCATCGCGAGCAAGTCCGTTCGGTGCGTCGCCGCCGCGCGCGGCGCAGCGGTCGTCGAGTTCGGCCTCCGGCGCGCGCCCGGCATCGAGGCCGGATCGAGCGCCGCGCGCGCGTCCTGGCTCGCGGGATTCTCGGCGACGAGCAACGTCCTCGCGTCGACCGCGCTCGAGATCCCGCCGAGCGGGACGGTCGCGCACTCGTTCATCGAGGCGTTCGACAGCGAGCGCGAGGCGTTCCGCGCGTGGGCGGAGAGCACGTCGGGCGCGCTCACGTTGCTCGTCGACACCTACGACACGATCCGCGGCGTCGAGCACGCGATCGAGGTCGCGCGCGAGCTCCAGGACAGAGGGCGTCGCCTCGACGCGATCCGTCTCGACAGCGGCGACCTCGACGCGCTGAGCCGCGCGGCGCGCGCGATGCTCGACCGCGCCGGGCTCCGTCACGTCGCGATCGTCGCGAGCGGAGGCCTCGACGAGGACGCCATCGACGCGCTCGCCGGCGCGGGAGCGCCGATCGACGGCTTCGGCGTCGGGACGCGCGTGGGGATGTCGGCGGACGCGCCCGTCCTCGACATGGTCTACAAGCTCGTCGCGTACGACGGCCGCCCGCGCCTCAAGCTCAGCACGACCAAGGAGACGCTCGTGCTCCCGAAGCAGGTCTACCGCCGAACGGACCCCGGCGGCCGCGCCGCGGAGGACCGGATCGCGCTCAGGGACGAGCCGCCTCCCGGACCCGGCTGGGAGCCGCTCCTCGAGCCCGTCGTCCGCGGCGGCGTCGCGGCGCCGATGCCGTCGCTCCACGAGGCGCGTACGTTCTGCGGGTCGGAGGTCGCTCGGTTCCCGCCGGCGCTCTTCCTCCCCGGAGAGCGCGGCGCGTACCGCGTGAGCCGCTCGCCCGAGCTGGCTCGGGCGCAGGAGCTCGCCGTCGTGGCGTGTCGAGCGCGCGAGCGATGAGCACGGAGCGAGGCGCGGCGCTCCAGCTCGACGAGGGCGGTGGCCCGTGCGCGTGACGGTAGTGTCCGCTCACCCAGACGCCGTCCGCGCGCCAGTAGCCGTCCACCCAGGCGAGCCAGCTCGGTCGCGTCGCGTCCGGGCTCTGCTCGCGTTCGCGTGGACTCTGCTTTCGGGCTGCGCCGCGCGGACGCCGCCTCTGACTCGAGGTCACCATCACGGTCGCTCGCTCGACGGGCGTGTCGATGCGAGAAGCGCGCCCGCTTGAAGGTCGGGCGACCGAGGCCCATCTTCGTGGGATGAAGTCCGCGGGGCCCGTCGTCGTCGCCACCGACCTCTGCGATGCCTCGCGCCCAGCGCTCGAGCGCGGGCGAGCTCACGCGGCCATGCTCGGTGTCCCGCTCGTCGTCTGCCACGTCGTGCTCGACGTCTTTCGACATCACCCGCTGATGCCGAACCCAGCGGAGAACGACCTCGCGCTCGAGGCCGACCTCCTCGCGCGCGTCGGCGAGCTCGTGAGCGAGCAGGTGCGCGACGTCCTCGGACCGTCGGTGGCTGACCTCGAGGTGATGATCGAGAGCGGCGCGCCGGACGAGGAGATCGTCCGGATCGCCGAGGCACGCCGCGCGTCGCTGATCGTCGTCGGCGCGAAGCCGCGCGAGGGGGCGCGCCTCGCGCTCGGGCACGTGGCGGAGCGCGTCGTTCGCTACGCGCACACGTCGGTGCTGGTCGCGCGGGAGAGCGCGGCGACGAAGAGGGCGCTCGCCGCGACCGACTTCAGCGAGGGATCGCTCCCGGCGCTCCGCGTCGCGGCGGAGCTCGCGCGCTCGACGGAGGCGAAGGTCACGCTGCTCCACGTCATGAGGCCGCCGTCGTCGGCGCTCTCGTCGGCGCTCACGCCCTTCGGCGACACCTGGACGCCCCCGGCGGCCAGGGCGCTCGGCGAGCTCGAGTCGCTCGGTGTGAGCATGCTCGCGAACCTGACGAAGGAGTACGGCCTCGCAGGCTTCGAGCAGCGAGAGGGCGATCCCGCCGACGTCGTCATCGAGCGCGCCGAGGCGCTCGACGTCGAGATGATCCTCCTGGGCAGCCGCGGGCGGCGAGGGCTGGCGCGGCTCGTTCTCGGCAGCGTCGCCGAGAAGGTCATCCGCAACTCGCGCTGCTCCGTCCTCGTCGCCCGACACCCCGCGGCCTAGCTGGCGAGCTGACTCGTGCGTGAGACCTCCTCGCGCTCGCGCGTGCGCCCTCACGGCGTCGCGCGGCCAAGTGACCGCATTGACCGCCGCGCTCGCGAAGAGCACGTTGGAGACCACCGTCTCGGTCGACGCAGGAGACCGGAGACCTCAAAGGTTGCGGAATGGACACGTCTGCCGGCGCAGCCGTCACGCTCCGCGAACGTGTGCTGCTCGAGCTCGCACGGCGCGACAAGAGCGACATCCAGGAGACCTTCCAGGCGCTCACCGAGGCGGCAGCGGTCGTCCTCGACGTCGTGCGCGTGAGCGTGTGGGCGCTCGTGGACGGTGGCGCTCCGCTCGGTCCTGGGATCGACCTCGACACGCGGATCATCTGCAAGGACCTCTACCTCGCGAACGAACGAAGGCATGTGTCCTTCCTGCCGATCCACGGGCGCGACTTCCCTGCGTACCTGCGCGCCATCCACGAGCGGCGGACGATCGTCGCCGACGACGCGCGGTCGGATCCGCGCACGGCCGAGTTCTCCGATTTCTACCTGAAGCCGCTCGGGATCACCTCGATGATGGATGTGCCGATCTGGCATCACGGGCACGTCTACGGCGTCCTCTGTTTCGAGCACGTCGGACCGATTCGTCGCTGGCTGCCGGACGATGAAGCCTTCGCCATCAACATGGCGGACATCGCGTCGGGGTGCCTGGAGGCCGCCGAGCACGTCGCCGTGCGTCGTCGCTGGGAGATGCTGATCGAGTCGCTTTCGGAGGGTGTAGCGGTCATCGACGCGCGCCGGTCGATCATCGCCTGCAATCGAGCGGGGCGCCGGATGTTCCCCGGCGAGACGTGCCCCGCGTCGTGGGACGAGCTCGTCGCGGCGATCGATCTGGTCGACGCCGCGGACCGGCCCGTCCCCGCCAGCGACTGGCCGTTCGAGCGCGTTCTTCGCGGCGAGAGGGTGCAGGGTGAGATCTACGGGCTGGTGTTCAAGGGCACCGGAGAGCGCCGCTACATCCGCCTGACGTGCTCGCCGGCGCTCGAGAGCGGGCGCGTCGATTACGTCGCCTTCATCGTCGTCGACGCGACCGAGGAGATGTTCGTCGAGCGTCTGAAGCGCGAGCTCCTCTCGGGGGTGGCGCACGAGCTCAAGACGCCGCTCGCGATCGCGAAGGGGTACGCCCAGCAGCTCGCGACCACGCGGTCCAAGCCCGAAGGCCTGGACGGGATGATCGACGCCATCGTCCGCGCGTGCGATCGCCTCGACCACCTCAGCGAGACGCTGCTCGACCTCGCGAGCATGATCCTCGGACGTCTACGCCTCACGCAGGAGAGGGTCGATCTCGCGGTCCTCCTACGGACGGTCGTGCGTCGAGCGGAGCGCAGCGCGCCGAGCCATCGCTTTCAGCTCGAGGCGCAAGCGGACGTCGCGGTCGTCGTCGACTCCACGCGGATCGCGCAGGCGCTGCGCCACCTGCTGGACAACGCCGTGAACTACTCCGCGCCGGGCAGCACGGTCGACGTCGTCCTGTCGACGGACGCGAGCAACGCCACGATGACGGTCCGCGATCACGGCATCGGCATCCCCGAGCTCGCGAAGAAGGGCGTCTTCACGCTCTTCTTCAAGGCGCACGCCGGGACGCGACACGACGCGGGCGGACTCGGTGTCGGGCTCTACCTCGCTCGCGAGATCCTCCGCCGACACGGCGGCGACTTGTGGTGCGAGGGCCAGGAGGGCGTCGGCAGCAGCTTTCACATGGTGCTCCCGCTCGAGAGGACGACGTGACGGCGGTCCTGGTCGTCGAGGACGACGACGCGCTCCGCGAGCTCCTCGCGCTCATGCTCGAGGGCGAAGGGCTCGTGGTCGAGACCGCGGCCAATGGCCACGAGGCGCTCGCGTCGATCGCGGTGCGCGCGCCGCGGATCGTCCTGCTCGACATGACGATGCCCGTGATGGACGGCTGGCAGTTCTGTCGCGAGCTCGACCGGAGAGCCTGGCCTCGTCCGAAGATCGTGGTCGTCACCGCCGCGACCGATCCCGCCGGTCGAGCGGACGAGGTCGGCGCCGACGGCTGGCTGGCCAAGCCGTTCGACCGCGAAGCGCTCCTCGCGCTCGTCCATCGGTTGATGGGCCTCGCTTGATGGAGCATCGCTTGAAGGCCTCGCTCGACCCGCGTCGCCGCATCGCGCTCGGATCGCTCCGAGCGCGATGCGGTGGTCCCGAGGCGCGTTCGCGCTGGATGCCGCGGCGGCGGGCCGTCAGAGCCCGCACCCTAGGCCGGCGCACCCGCCCGCCATGACCGGCGCGCCGACCATGCCGACGCCGCCGAGGCCGACGGCGCCGATGGGGACTCCGCCGAGGCCGACAGCGCCGACGGGGATCCCGCCGAGGCCGACGGCGCCGATGGGGACTCCGCCGAGGCCGACGGCACCGATGGGGACTCCGCCGAGGCCGACGGCGCCGATGGGGACTCCGCCGAGGCCGACGCCGCCGAGTCCGACGCCCATTCCGGCGCCGCCGATGAATCCGGTCCCGCCGATCGCAGCGCCACCGAAGCCGATCCCGGTGCCGCCGACGAAGCCCGCGCCGCCGAGGCCCATGGGCCCGATGCCTCCGACGAAACCCGGCCCGGCGAGCCCAGGCATGCCGGCGAACCCGAGGCCGCCGATGCATCCCGCGCAGCCTCCGGCGAAGCCGATCGGGAGCGCCTGACTTGCCGACGCCTCCTCGCCGTCGACGTCCTCATCCGGCGCCGCGTCCTCGGTCGGGCTCGCGCAGCCGCCGAGCAGCAGCCCGAGGCCGAGAGTGATGATGGGAACCGCTCGATTCGATCTGATGCAGATGAACATGTCGAGTTACCTCCTCGCGGAGCGCGTCTCTGCACTCGAGGGACCATCAACGCGCAGCTTCGCGCGAGGCAACGTCGAGCGGGCAACGTGCTTCAGTCGTTCCTCGAGCCCGAGCGGGAAGAGGCCTGTTTCGTCGGGGCGCGCGGCGACCCCGAACGTACGACGCGTGCTCGACCTCGCCGTTTTGTTCCCGCCCGAGCGGGACGGGACGCGAAACGGCTCACCCGGCGGCGGGAGGCGATCCGCCGTCCGAACCTCGTCCGCATGGCCGCGAGGTCGGCGACGGTGCAATCGTTCGCGACGTCTCAATTCGCCTCCGTCGACCTTCGCGTCGAACGCTTCACGGTGGGTCACACGACTCCTGCCGCGCTCACCGCGCAGCTCGAGCCGAGCTCTTCGGCGGGCGCGTCGCGCCGGGACGTCGGTTCACCCCTCGAGCTCCCGAATCGTCCAATCCTCGGACGGCTCTTCAGCGCGGCCGGCGCGCCCGGCGGGACGAGAGCGGCGGGGGCTCTTCGCGAGGGCGGAACCCGACCACGCCCATCGCCACGAGCTGGCGGATCAAGAAGACCGCCTCGTCCTCCGGCATCGCGCAGACGTCGAGGATCTCGGTCATCGTCTGGACGCCGTCGATGTGCGCGAGGAGAAACCCGCCGCGGTGGTCGATCGGCAACGCCGCGACGTCGTCGGCCGACTTCCGGATCCACGGAACGTCGTGGTCCGAAGCCAGCGTCGCGAGCTCTTGCGACGCGGTGCGCGCGACCGTCCGCTCCTCGGCGAACCCCGCTGCTCCTCGCGGCGAGGGCGCCACCTCGCGTGGCGTGCCGGCGGCGTCTCCCGGAACGCGCGTGCCGGCACGAGCGACGCGGGCAGGCGTCCTCGTGATCCCCGACGCGGGCGGCGGCTCGGACGGGGCAGCGCCGACGCGAGGCGCGATCGACAGCGCGATGAAGAGCGCGCCGCTCGCGTCGCCTTCGGCGTAGAGCTCGCGCATCGCGGCGACGCGCGGATCGCCGACCGCGGCGCGCGTGCGGTCCGAGGCCTGCGTGACGTCCTCGGAGCGCGCTCCGCGCACCGGAGGCACGACGGCCTGCCCTGCGTCGGGGCCGAGCTCGAGCTCGACGTGCCCGAAGCGGCCCGGCAGCGTGGAGTCCGGATCCTTCTTCGCCCCCAAGGTCAGCTCCTCTTCCGCGGCCTCGAGATCCCGTAGGTCTCGAGGCGGCCGATGAGCGCGTGCCTGCCCATGTTGAGCATGCGCGCCGCGGCGCTCTGGTTGCCGCCGGTCTTCTCGAGCGCCTCGACGATCGCGCGCCGCTCGAGCGTTTCGAGCGCGCTCTGGAGATCGTCGGTCTCCGGCGCCACGGCGGGCATGCGGCTCGCGGTCTGCACGCCCGAGTCCGGCGCGAGCGTCGGACGGGTCGTGACGCCGTAGGTGACGAGGTGGCTCTCGTCGAGCTCCGGCACTCTCGGATTCATGACCACCGCGCGCTCGACGACGTTGCGGAGCTCGCGCACGTTGCCCGGCCACGCGTAGTCGCGAAGGAGCTCACGGGCGCCGGCCGAGAGCGAAGGCGCGGCGAGGTTCATCCGGCTCGCGAGGCGGGCGACGAAGAACTCCGCGAGCGCGATGATGTCATCGGCGCGATCGCGAAGCGGGGGGATCTCCACGCGCACGCCCTCGAGGCGGTAGAAGAGGTCGGCGCGGAAGGCGCCGCTCGCGACGAGCGCCGCGAGGTCCTTGTTGGTCGCCGCGACGAAACGCACGTCGACGTGGAGCGGGCTGCGGCTCCCGAGGCGCAGGACCTCGCCGCTCTCGAGGACGCGCAGGAGCTTCGCCTGCGTCGGGAGCGTGAGCTCGCCGATCTCGTCGAGGAACACCGTCCCGTCGTTGGCCGCCTCGAAGAGGCCGGGACGCGCCGTGACCGCTCCGCTGAACGCGCCGCGCTCGTAACCGAACAGCTCTCCCTCGAGGATCGACTCCGGCAGCGCGGCGCAGTTCAGCTTCAAGAACGGGCCGGCGGCGCGCGCCGAGGCGCGATGGATCGCGTCGGCGAACACCTCCTTGCCGACGCCGGTCTCGCCGAGGACGAGGACGCTGAGCGGACTCGGCGCGATGGTCGGCAAGAGGTCGTAGATCCGCCGGAGCTTCGCGTCGCGGACCACCTCGCCGGCGGGCACGACCGACCCGCGCTTCGCGGGCGAAGGGCGGCCGGGGGCGACGATGCCGTGCGCGGCATGGATGAAGAGCGTGGCGCCCCCGAGGCTGACCGGGTGACCGAGCTCGATCACGGTGCGCTCGTATGGACGAAGGGGCTTCGCATCGTACGTCGTGCCGTTGGCGCTTCCGACGTCCTCGATCGCAAGCTCCGTTCCGACGTGGACGCGCAGGTGCCGGCGCGAGACGGCTCCGTCCGGGATCGAGACGTCGCAGTCCGACGAGCGACCGACGATGAACTGACTCTTCTCCGGCAGCGGAACGATGAAACCGCCGGAAGAGGCGGTCACTACGCCGACCAGGGGCTCGGATGTGAGCGGGCGAGTCGGCGCGAACGCGAGCGGCGTCGCGGGCCTCAGCGTCGGCTCGTCGGGAGTCGCCGCCCTCATCGGCGCCTGTCTTACAGGACTGCGGTAAAAGCACAACACTCCGTGGGGACACCTCCGCCGCCCGCGCCCCCCTCATTGTTCGCTCCGGAACACCGCGGCCCGCGGATTGTTCGCCGTCGAACAGGTCGGCCGGCGTCGCCCGACCTTCGCCGGGCAACGTCGACGCCACGAGGACGGCGCACCCCTTGCACGCGACGCGCGCCGGGAGGCCCCATGTTCGCCGACGACGCCGACGCCGAATCCGACGCCAACGAGCACGAGACCGTCTTCGAGTCCTTTTTCGACCGGGACTCGGGCGTCTGGAGTCTGCGCCGGGTGCCGACCGCGCCGCCGCCTCCGGAGCTCGACGAGCTCGCCCCGCACGGCTGAGCTCGGCGACGTCGACCGCGCGGCGGACGGCCCGGTCGGTCGTGATAGCGTTGCAGCATGGCCGGCGGTCTCAGGTGGACCTTCGCGACCGTCGCGGGGCTGCTGCCGGTCGCCGCGTGCTCCCTCGCGACGGACCTCGGCGGCTTCAGCTCTGCCGCGTCGCAGGCCCCGGACCCGGCGCCCGAGGAGGCCGGCGCACCGGACGGCCCGACCGTCGTCGCGACGAGCGACGCGAACGACGCCGACGGCGTCTTCTGCCGCCCCGGGCTCACGGGGCCAACCTGCACGACGCCGTGCCCTCCCCGGACCGCGGGAGCTTCCTGCGCCTTCAGGCGGGTGTTCCGGCTCGAGATCCCGATCGACGCGAAATGGAACGTGGCCGCCGACGTGCCGTACGCCGAGAACGCGTCGTCGACCGCCGGCGCCTTCACGCGCGTCGCCTACCGACTCGTCCTCGACGACGAAGAGGTGTGGGTCGAGCTCGACCCGTTCACCCCGGACGCCTCTCGCCTCGGCGTCCCCGTCGACTGGGTCTTCCAGGAGCCGATCGCCAACGTGATCGTGCGCTCGTTCTCGGACAACCAGGAGGACGTGCTCGTCCCTACCACGGGAAACATGGAGTTCTGGTCTCACTGCTACAGCGAGGGAGGCGACGGGCGCTTCGACCACGCCGACGATCGCGGCGAGCCGGCGGACTGCTACGGCTCGATGCAGCTGCACGTGGGCGAGCGCCCCGTCCTCTCGTTCAATCGGTGGAGCCAGAGCGATCCCGAGCTCGACCTCGGGATCGGTCCGTCGCCGACACCGACGCGCCCCGACTGGACGTTCGCGAAGAACTCCAGGACCTTCACGACGCGACTCCTCGAGGTCTACGTCCGCTGACGTCCTCTGCGTGGCGCGTCGCCGGGCCGTGAGCGTCCCCCGGCGCCCGCGAGCGCTCGGCGATCGCGTCGTGGCGCTCGCGTCACGCGTCGCGCGTGCGCTCCGCGATCGTGCCGTGGAAATGAGCGAGCGCGTGCTCGAACGCGCCGAAGACGACCTCACGGTTGGCGCCCGACGCGACGCCGCGCTGGATCGACTCGCCCATCGCGAAGTCCTCGTCCGTGGCGCCGTAGAGCACGGCGGCGTTGGCGTCCCAGTAGCCGCGCGCCTTCTCGGAGTCGGGCGGCTCGGGCACGAGCAGGTAGGAGGTGACGGTCGCGCGCCCCGCTCCGTTCGGCCAGACGTGGAGCACGGCGGCGTGGTCGGGCTGCACGAGGACGAGGGTGTTCGGGAAGAGGTGGAAGAGGACGTTCGCGTGGGCGCGGAGCGTCCACGTCGACTCGGGGACGTGCGCGAGCTCCTTGATCGTGCGCTTCGGGAACACGTTCCGGAGGTGCGGGCCGGAGCGATCGACGAGCCCGAGGTTGTCGAAGAACATCGGGTAGATCGTCTCCTTGTGCGTCGGGCGCAGGTGGTACGTCTCGAGGAAGATGTCGATCGCGAGCTTCCACGACAGCGCTCTCTCCACCGAGCGCGGCGCGTAGGAGACCGACGACGCGACGCCGAAGCCCTCGAGGTCGGCGGCGAGCGGCCCGAGCCACGCGCGCGCGTCGAGCGCCGCGTCCTCGTCGGGGGACAGCGGCGACGGTGTCACGAAGACGAGCCCGGCGGCCTCGCCGGCGGCGACGCGCACGAGGCCGCGCGTCGTCTTGTCGACACACGCGAACCCGCGCTCGTGCGGGATGGTGACGAGCTGACCGCGCTTGCCGTAGGTCCAGCCGTGGTAGGGGCAGGAGAACGCGCGCTTGTTGCCGCGGGGCGCGGGCTCGACGCGCGTCCCACGATGACGGCACACGTTGACGAAGGCGTCGACGCCGCCGTCGTCGCGGCGCACGACGAGCAGCGGAACGCCCGAGGCGTCGTGCGTGATGAAGTCGCCGGGCCGCGCGAGCTCGGAGGCGTGACCTACCGCGATGGGCAGCCGCCGGAAGAGGACCTGGATCTCGCGGTCGATGCGCGCCTCATCGGAGTACGCGCTCACGTCCAGCGCCTCGGCCGCCTCGGCCGTGTCCGTCGTCTTGGCCTCGACGTGGGCGAGGACGCGCCGGACGAGCTCGATCTGCCGTTGTCGATCCATCGTGCTGCTCCTTCGGGGGGCGCGCGTTCTTCGCGCGGGTCTTCGTGCCGAGCGCGTTCTCCGGACCGACCGTGGGGCCGATCGCGCGGCGCGCGAAGGCCACGGCCTCGTCCTCGTACGTCGCCATCATCTCGCGGTCGCGCTCCGCGCCGACGATCCTCCGCACGGTCGGACGGGCCGTGACGACGTAGCTCACGGCGCCGACGACGTGCAGCACGGCGAGCTCGGCCTGCGGGTGGCCGGCGGCGCGGACCTCCTCTGCGAGCGTCGTCAGAACGGGCGCCAGCGGGAGCGAGGCCGCGTGCGAGACGCGTGCGGGGTTGTCGAGCAGCTCCCTCACGAGCAGGCGAACCCGCCCTGGATGGCGCAAGGACCAGCGGACGAGCCCGCGGAGCATCGCGTCGAGCGTCGAGGTCGCGCCGCTCGGGCCCCCCGGCGAGAGCGCGCCGAGGAGCTGCTCGGCGATCCCGCCGAGCACGGCGCCGTACAGCGCCTCTTTTCGGGCGAAGTGATAGACGACCGTGGCGAGCGGGAGCCCGCACGCTTCAGCGACGTCACGCATGCTCGTGCCGTGGAAGCCTCGCGCGGCGATGAGCGGCTCCGCCGCGCGGAGGATCCTCTCCCGCGCGACCTGACCCTTCGGCGTGTGGCTCCTCGAGCTCATACCCGTACGAGTGTACCAGATTTTACCGTACGTGCGTACGGTAAGTCCGGGCGCGCCCGCGGGGCCGAAACGCAGCGGCGTGCGGCCCGCGCCCGCGGGGCCGAAACGCAGCGGCGCGCGGCCCGCGTCCTACCGCGCGCGACGGCGCGACGGCGAAAGAGCCCGGCGGCTCGCGCCTCAGTTGACCGAGGTCTTGTCGAGCGAGAGCACCGGCCAGCCGTACGTGCGGGCGAGCCGCTGGAGCTTGCTGTCGGGGTTCACCGCGGCCGGATGGCCGACGACGCTCAGCATCGGGACGTCCGAGTAGCTGTCCGAGTACGCGAAGCACTCGTCGAGGTCGTGGCCGTGGGCTCGGGCGTGCTCGCGGATGAGCCGCGCCTTCTCGGGACCGGCGACGACGGGACGGAGCAGGCGCCCCGTCGCGTAGCCGTCCTTGATCTCGAGCTTGTTCGCGATGACGTGCGTGGCGCCGAGGTGGTCGGCGAGGCGCTTCATGAGGAAGTCGAGCGCGCCCGAGACGATGACGACGTCGTGGCCCTCGTCACGGCTGCGCGAGACGAGGTCGCGGGCGTGCGGGTAGATCGCCTTCTTGAGCACGGAGTCGAACGCGTCGTCCGCCAGGAGGAGGAGGCGGTCCTGCGAGATGCCCTCGTACGAGGTGAAGAGCGCCTCGTTGAACATCCGACGGTCCTGCAGCTCTGCCCAGACGAACGCGGGGCTGCGGAGCGCCGCGCGCGCGAGCTTCTGCAGGCTGCGCATCGGCGTGCGCTGGTGCATCAAGTAGAAGAGCGTCGGGTGGACGAGGTTCGTCCGGACGAGCGTTCCGTCGACGTCGAAATAGCTGGCTGCCACGGCATGCCCTAACTGACGCGGGATGTCCGGGGCGTCAAGTAGTGCGACAACACCGCCGATTTCCGGCGTGACGCGCCCCCGGTTCGTGGCGGCCCGGACGTCTCGGTCGGGGCGACCCGTCACGTCATGTCCGACCGCGCGAAGGGCCGCAGACGCGCCGCGGGACGAGGTCGGCGAGCTTGGCCACCGCCGCGTGGACGTCGGGGCTCGAGCCGAGCAGGCCCGCCAGGAGATCGCCCCGCTCGGCGATCCGCGCCGGCACCGTCGCGATCGTGAACGCCCGCGGATCGAGATCGGTCGTGACCTCGTCCCACGAGAGCGGCGTCGAGACCGTGGCGCCCGGAACGGCGCGGACCGAGTACGGCGCGACGATCGCGCGCGAGGTGCCGGTCTGTCCGGTGTCGACGTAGACGCGCTCGCCGCGCCTGTTCACGATCCGGTCCATCGTCGCGATGTCCGGGTGCCGCTCGACGAGGAGGCGCCCGAGGAGGTCCGCGAGCGCGCGCGCCGTGTCGAAGCTCTGGTTCGGGCCGAGCGACACGAGCACGTGGAGGCCCGTCTGGCCGGACGTCTTCGGGTAACCGACGAGCCCGATCTCGTCGAGCAGCTCGCGGAGCGTGCGCGCGAGCGTGATCGCGTGACGGAGCTCCGACTGCTTCACGTCGAAGTCGATCGTGAAGAAGTCGGCGCGCGAGAGGTCGGGCGCTCGGCTCGCCAGCACGTGCAGCGGGATGCAGCCGAGGTTCGCGATGTAGACGAGCGTCGACGGATCGTCGACGAGGAAGACGCGCTTCGGAGGCTTGTGCCCTTGCGACGACGCGCCTCGGGCGGGCGACGACGACGTCGGCGCGGCGTCGTCGTCGGGCGCGAGCGTCAGCGTGCGGATCCATGGCGGCATTCCCACCGGCACGTTCCACTGGAAGAAGCTCTTGCCCTCGATCCCGTCCGGGTAGCGGACGAGGATGACGGGGCGGTCCTTCAGGTACGGACCGAGCGCGCCGGCGACGCTCGCGTAATAGTCGACGAGGTCGCCCTTCGTGTAGCGCGGGAGGCCCGCGCTCGGGTCGGCCGGCCAGAACTCCTTGTCTCGGTTCGAGACGACGACCTCGCGGCGCGCGGCCCGTCGATCGCCCGCCCGGTGTTCGACGACGGCGCCTGCGCGCGGCGCGATGCCGGTGGAGAGCAGCGTCCACGCGCCGCGGCCCTCGGTGTACGGCGACCCCTTGGCTTTCGCGATCACGCCCGAGATCCCCAGCGAGGCGCACGTCGTGAGGACATGCGCCTCGTCTCCTTCGAGCGGCGTCGCGGCGCGCAAGAAGCCGAGCGGCGGGAGGAGCTCGGAGACGAGGGCGCGGCGCGCCTCGAGGCTCAACGTGCGCACGTCGAGGTCGCCCAGCGCGAGGACGTCGTTCACGACGAGGACGACCGGCGTCGAGGTCACGGCGCGATGCGCGTCGCCCTTCGCCACCCGCGCGACGCGCTGCGCGAGGAGAGGCAGGTTGGGATGACCGGTCGCGTCGAACGCGACGAGCTCGCCGTCGAACGCGACGCGCGCGACGGCGAGTGAGCGGAGCGCGCGCACCACATCGGGGTAGAACGCCTCGATGCGTTCGGACGTCTCACCCGTCCACGCGCGCAACGTGACCGCGTCGGCGTCGCGCACCGCGAGCACGCGCACGCCGTCGAGCGCGGCGTCGTAGACGGTCCCGGCCTTCGCCGCCGCGGCGGCCTCCGCGGCAGCGCGCTTCGGCGCCTTGGCGGCCGCGCCGCGCGGCGCTCTCGTCGCTGCGACGGCCGGCGCCTCGGGCTCGGCCAGCGGCGACCGTTCGCGATCGTAAAGCTCGGTGATCAGCGCCGCGCGGGTCTTCGCGCCGAGAGTCGCCGCGCGCGCGAGGTAGGTGCGTGCGATCTCGTCGCGCCGCAGAAGCTCCTCGACGGTGAGCCCCGAGAGCACGGACCGCGGCAGCTCCTCCGTGATCGCGCGGGACGCATCGGCTTCGCCGTCCTGCTTCTTGAAGAGCAGCCACTCGTTTCCCGTCTCGCCCTTCGCGAGCTTCACGAACGCCCAGCGCCCGCGGAGCTTCATCCCGCGAAGCTCGACGTGGAGCTTGCCGGTCGCGAGCTCGGCCTCCGGGGGGCCCTCGAGGTAGGTCACGGCTCCGCGGTCCCAGGCGATCATCGCTCCCGCTCCGTACTGACCCTCGGGGATGACGTCCTCGAACTCGAGGTACTCGATCGGGTGGTCCTCCGTCTTGACCGCGAGGACCTTCTTGGCGGGATCGAGGCTCGGCCCGTGCGGCACGGCGAAGCTGAGGAGGACGCCCGACGCCTCGAGCCGCACGTCGTAGTGACGCCGGGTGGCGTCGTGGAGGTGGACGACGAACGCTCCGGTCTCGGACGGGCTCGGCTGCGCCAACGAGCCCAGCCGCTCCTCCGAGCCCAGCGGTCTTGCTGGCGGGGCCTCGTCCCCGAACGGCTCGTTGGTGACGCCGGGGGCGCGCTTGTCGCGGTACCTGCCGAGCTTCTTCGGATCGTGAGCCATCGGCCCCTCGCGCCGCCCGTCGCCCGGGACGGCGTCGCTTGCGTCATGAGGACTCGAGCGATGGTAGCTGCGTCCTGCCGGCTACAGCTGCCCGTGTAGGAATTGACACCTTATGCAGTGAATTGCGTACCGCGGTTCGCGGGCGTCGACGGAATTTCCGACAATTCGGCCACTCATCCGATGAGGGCATACGCTTTGCGTTCCATGATCGACGTCATGAGCTTTCCACTTTCCGCCAAGCCTCAAGCTGCAACGCGTCATCTTCCTGTCGCCCGTGGGCGCGACCGTGGAGGACGCGACGCGTCGAGCGAAGCGCGTGTGCGCGCGGCGGCGGCGGCTCGTTCGAGCGAGTCCCGCCTCCAGGCCGCGGTCGTCCGCACCGACCGCGGATCGGACCCGTACGCCGACGTGCCCTGCACCGACTGAGCTCTCTCGCGTCGAGCCTCCGCGATCGCCGCCTCGGCTCGAGGCTCGGCTGAGGTTCACGGGGGCCACGGCTCGACGGCCCCTGGCTTCGTCCGCGTGACCACGAACACCGTGTGTCCGCCGACCTGCGTCTCGATCACGCTCGCGTTCGTCCGGGAGAGCTCGGCCGCTTTCGCGGTGACGTCCTCGCGCGAGCGCCGCCGATCGAACACGTACGCGAACACCGGAGCGTCGTCGAACGCTCGACGGTAGGGCGCGTAGCGGTCTTCGGCTGCGTTCGTCGGGACGACGACGACGCGCTCACCGAAGAGGAACGTGAGGCGGTAGGAGGCCCAGTAGTCCGCCTGCGCGTACCGGATGCCGCGCGCCCGGAGGACATCGAGCAGGGCGTCATCGTCGCGGAGCTCGGGGGTCTCGAGCACCGGAAGCGGACCGCGCACGAGCGGGCCGTAGCCGACCCATCCGCACAGCGCCGACGCGACGAGATGCGGCGTCATCGCGACGGCGAAGCGCCTCGTGCCGAGGAGCCACGCCGCGGGCATCACCGCGAACGGGAGCATGAGCGTGAGCGCCGCGAGGTAGCGCATCGAGAAGTGGTCCATGACCATGACCGAACCCAGGAACGCGACGAGCGTGACGGGCCAGCTCGCGGCGCTGGCGAACCCGAGCCGTCGCACCGGGCGGGGGAGTCGCTCGATGGAGCCGGCTCCGAGGCCCACGCCGACGAGGCCGGCGACGACGACCGCTCCCGCGATCTGGACCGCCTGCACGAGGACGGGAGCGTCCCACGGGCGATAGTCCATGACTTCGCGTGCAGAATACACCTTGTAGCTGAGCGCCCACGGCAGGCACTCGCGCACGAGGAGGTCCCAGTTGTGGCCGACGACGGCGGTCGACAGGCCGAAGACGCCGCTCTTCGCGTCCGCCGAAGCGTGGAGCAGCACGAAGGGCGCGACGCCCCCGAGGAACGCTCCGAGGAGCGCAGCGCGCCGCCCCGCGTCGCCGCCGGCGACGACGAGCCCGAAGCCGAGGACGATCGGCGCGAGCACGATCGGGTAGGGATCCGCGGAGATCGCGAGACCGTAGAGCGCGCCGCCGACGCCGAGCCACACACGTGCGCCCGTCGTCTCGGCCCGTGCGCCCGTCGTCTCGGCCCGTGCGCCCGTCGTCTCTGCGCGTGCGCCCGTCGCCTCGGCGCCGTCCAGCGCCCAGAGCGCCGCGGTCGCGAGCGTGATGGCGAGCTGGCGCGGCGGATAGAGCGCGTAGCTGTGGATCGAGCTCGGCGCGAAGACGAGCGGGAGCACGAGCACGAGGGACGTCCACGGATCGAAGCGCCGCCGGATCGTCGCGAAGACCAGCCACGTCGCCGCGACGTGCAGCGTGAGCGCCGAGAGCATGAGCGCCAGCGGCGTCGGCCCGGCGATCGCGAAGAAGCCCGCGGCGACGAACGCGTCGGCGGACGTCTGGTAGCCGCTCCCCCAGAGGAACGGCGACAGCTCGCCCCGAAGGAGGTGCATCGCCTGGAGCCCGACGACCGCCGCGTCGGAGTTCGTCGAGCGCGCGTTGAGCAGCGGCGGCAGGCGGAAGAGATACGAGAAGAGGAGGAGGGTGGCCGTCGCGGCGACGGCCCTGAAGCGCTCGCGGGCGCTCCCCTCCGGGGTCCGACCCGCGGGCCCACGGCGGACGAGCGTCGGCACATCCACTCCGATCGAGGGAAGTGACCCCGCCACGGGGCGTACGATAAGGAAGGCCGAAGCTCGGCGCCAGGGAGGCAGGCGTCGGGGGCGCGGGAGTCGCAAGTCCGCTGCGACGCGGGCGAGGGCCTTCGTGTGCCGCGGCATGGCGTGCTCGCCACGCGAGCGGCAGGTGTGCCTCCCGCTCGCGGACCCGCCGCGCGGCGAGGACATCCGGTCCCCGATCGACGAGGGACCGCCGGGACAGCGGCCGCCCAAATGTGCTAGAAACTTCGGCTTCCGGCATGACCGACGATTCACCCGTGTTCGAGCGGTTCGTGACGCTCGCCAAACGAGAGCTGCAGGCGGACGACGTGCGCATGCTGGCGCTGGGCGAGGCCCCGCCCGAGGCCGACAACGTCCTCGTCAGCCGCCTCTCCGACGGTCGCCACGTCGTCGCGAGCTTCGCCGAGGCGCCGAAGGATCGCGACGCCCTCGAGCGGCGCCTCGCGATGCTCTCGAACACGTTCGCCGACGCGCTGGCCTCGCCCCCGTCCGAGAAGACGCGCGCCCGTCCGCCGGTGTCGACCTCGCTGCACGAGGAGCTCAAGGCGCTCGCCGCCCGCGCCCGCGCGATCGACGTCGTCGTCATCGACACCGACTCGCCCGTCGTCTGGGGCTCTGCGTCCGTCCCGGCGCGGCCGCGCGCGCGCAACGAGCTCCTGCTCCGCGAGGTCTCCGATCGCGAGCTCGCGTCCCAGGTCGACGACGAGAGCGGACCGCTCCAGGACGTCAGCCCCGAGCCGCCCCTCGCGGCCGAGTCTTCGGGTCGCGCGACCCGCCGGCGCGACAGCGCGCCCGTGCCCGCGGAGTCGGCGGCCGTGGTGAGCGAGATCGAGGAGTCGCTGCCCGAGGAGAGCGAGGCGACGCGTCGCGCGGTCGCGGCGGTCCGCCGGCTGCCCGCGCTCGACGGCCTCCACAAGGGGCGTCACCTCCGGCACGTCGAGCGCGAGACGAACTTCGTCCTCGCGATGTCGTTCTCCGGCATCTACATCCTCTGCCTCGTGTTCGACGGCGACTTCGACGAGCTCCGCGCCGAGCGCGCCGCGGCGGACGCCCTCCCGCGCATCGAGCGCCTCGTTCTCGCGCTCCCTCCGCTCGATCCGGACCCGCTTCAGCCGATGGGCGGCGTCGTCGCGCTTCGCAGCCGCCGAAGGCGGTGAGCTCCGTGAGCGCCGGCGAGCGCAGAGACCACGTTCCGCCGATCTTCGTGTCGCATGGCGCGCCGTCGTCGGCGCTCGACGGCGCGAGCGCCGAGGAGCTCGCCGCGTGGGGGCGCGAGCTCCCGCGTCCGCGCGCGATCCTCGTCATCAGCGCCCACTGGCAGGCGGGCACGCTCAGCCGCGGCTCGACGGCGGCGCGCCCGAAGCTGCTCCACGACTTCGACGGGTACGAGGCCGCGGAGCGCCACGCCGATCTCGAGCGCGCGACCTACGCGGCGCCCGGCGCGTCGGAGCTCGCCTACGAGCTCGGCGCGCTCGTCCCCGTCGAGCGCGCGGAGCGCGGATGGGACCACGGCGTCTGGAGCCCGCTCCTCCGTATGTTCCCCGCGGCCGACATCCCGGTCCTCCAGCTGTCGCTCGTCGCGGGGGCGGTGCCGCGGCGGCTCTTCGGCATCGGCCGGAAGATCGGCGCGCTCGCCGCGCGCGGCTACCTCATCGTCGGGAGCGGCGGGATCACGCACAACACGCTCGAGCTCGCTCCGGAGAGGGACGCGCCGCCCGCCGCGTTCGCGCGCGCCTTCGACGCGTGGGTCGCGAACCTCCTCGCCGACGCCGAGCTCGACGAGCTGCTCGCGTGGCGCGCAGCGGGGCCGGACGCGCGCCGCGCCAACCCGACGTCGGAGCACCTCGATCCGCTCTTCGTCGTGGCGGGCGCGGCGAGCCTCTACGATCACGCGGTCGGCTTCCCGATCCGCGGCTTCGAGCACGGCACGTTGAGCAAGCGCTGCGTCCAGTTCGGGCGCTGAGGCGCGCTCGACGGATCCGGACGCCGCGCCGCGATCAGCGGTGAGGCATCATGATCTTCACGCAGAGCTCGTTCGCTCGGCACGCCGCGAGTCGGCCCACCGCGTCGATCGGGTTCGTGCAGCTCTCGGTCCGGATGGCGTCGAGGCACTCGTCGAGCTCCTTCCCGTCGATCCCGCTCGGGCACTCGCTCGTCTTCAGCTCGGCGGACACCCTCGTCCGGACCTCGCGCGAGCAGACGTCGCCGGTCGCGAAGTGCTTGTCGGGTCCGACGTGGCTGCAAGAGACCTCGCGCGCGCAGCGCGACGCCACGATGCGGTCGATGGCGGCGGCGTTCGCGACCCACGAGGTGCTCGTGAGCGTCGCCACGCCCGCTCTGTCCTGATCGTTCGGATCCCTCCGCGCGTGCTCCGTGCTCGCGCCGGATTGCTCCTTGGTGGTGGCGGGCTCTCCGTCGCGCGTTCGATCTCGGTCACGGCTGCACGCGCCCAAGACGACGAGAGAGACGGCAAGGGGAAAGACGACGGCGGACTTCATGGCAATGCCTCCGCATCGCTCCGATGCAACCGAGGTGCCTCGGCGAAGCGCGAGCGTGCGGAGGCGTTGGAGAGGACGCCGGAAATGTCGGGACGCGCGGCGTCGCCGCGGTCAGCCTGCGATCACCAGGGGAACCACTCGCGCGGCACCTTTTGCCACGCGGTGGGACGGCGCGGATCGCCCTCGGGGAGGACGAGCGAGCCGACGAACTCGGCGTGCTCGTACACGCTGCCGATCGACTTCGAGATGCTGTCGAGATCGATGTCGCTCACGATGCCGTTGCTCGTCGCCTTGTAGAACTGCACGGTGATGCGGATCGGGAACTTCGGGTCACGCTCGAACCGGAGACCGCGTCCCTCGTTGTACGGCCCGACGTTGGGACCGTGACCGAGCACCGCCTGCTCGACGTCGCTCTTCTTGTCCGCCGCCGCCGACTCGGCGGCCGGAGCCGCGGCGGGCTTCGAAGGGCCGCCACCGGACGCGCCCTTGGCCACGGGGCTCGGGAGCGATCCGCCGAGGCGCCCGAGGTTGTGATGCTTCAGCGGCACCTGCACGAGGAAGAGGATGTCGGCGCCCTTCTGGAGCGCGCTCTTGTCGTCTTCGGTCTTCGGGCCGCCCTGCGCCGCGATGCGCTGCTCGACGTCGCTCTTTCGCTCCGCGGTGAAGGCCGCGCGGTTGCCGTTGTTGTTGAAGTAGAGCTCCTGGCCCCAGCCCGCGGCGGTGACGTCTTCGCCCTTGTTCTCGATCACCTGCATGCTCGAGCCCTGGCGCGTCACGAGGATCGTCAGCACCGCCGGAGAGCCGGGCGCGGACTGGTAGTTGAAGAGGACGGGGTTGAACTGCGCCTTGCCGCTCTTCGGGATCGGGAGGAAGACCGCCTGCGCGCTGACGAGGAAGTGCGAGTCGCGCGGCGCGAGCATGTTCCCGTCGCCGAGGATCGACTCGGGGCGCGACGCGAACCCCTTCAGGTTCTTCAGCACGTCGGTGAGCGGCACGCTCTTGAGGCTCTGACCCGCGCGCTGCTCGTTGCCGACGCGGACGAAGAAGCGATCGGCCGGGACGTCGCCGGTCTTGTCCGTGAAGTTCGGGTGCCGGATGACCGGCATGATCGACGACTGGAACTGCCCGCTCTCGTCGCGGCGGCGGACCTGCAGCGTGAGGTCGGAGATGTTCGGCCCGAGCGACGAGCCCTGCGCGCGTCCGGTGTCCTCCCACATCACGTTGACGACCGACATCTTGCGGCGCGCGACGCGCGACTGGAGGTCGCCGTCCGAGACCATGTTGGCGACCTTGTCGATCACGCGGGCGTACTCGCGGCTGTCGCTCGGGTCCTTGATGCCCCAGTCGGGCTCGTCGCTTCCGGGCGTCACGCCGTCGGTCGCGACGGGATCGCTGCCGTCCGGGTCCTGCTGCTGGGCGTTCTTGTCCGTGCCGCTCGCCGGCTCCTTGATGACGATGATCTTCTCGCGAGGCGCGCAGGCCGCGGCGAGGGCGATGAGGGACGTGAGGACGAGAGCGCGCATGATCGAGTCGATCCTTTCTTGGGCCTCGCGACGGCGAGGTCGAGTGGCTCGGTTCGGACGCGCGTAGGTCGCTCAGGATCTGCGCACGGCGTAGAAAAACTGCTGATAATCAGGCGCGTTCCGCTCGAACGCACCACCCCTCGGGCCCAACGGCCGAACCGTCGACGAGCTTACACGAGCTCTGCCCGCGTCGAGCCCTCGCGCCCACCCCGGAACCGGCTTCGTTAGCACCTGACCGAGGCCGCGCACGCCCTTTCCAGATGTGGGATACGCGATTTGACCCGCCACGAGCACTTGCCGTTCCATCCGCGAGAAAACGAGCCGTCCTTCGCGTTTTCCGCATTGACCAAGCCCGTTCCATCTCGTAGTGCGGACGCGTTCGCGTTCTTGCACGTCCTTCGAATCATCATGCCTTCGCTCAAGGGAAAGACCCTCTTCATCACCGGGGCCAGCCGTGGGATCGGCAAGGCCATCGCGCTCCGCGCGGCCCGCGACGGCGCGAACGTCGTCATCGCGGCGAAGACGGCCGAGCCCCACCCGAAGCTCCAGGGCACCGTCTACACGGCGCGCGACGAGATCGAAGCCGCCGGCGGCAAGGCGCTCGCGTGCATCGTCGACGTGCGGATGGAAGAGCAGATCCGCGCGGCGGTCGACGAGGCCGTACGGACCTTCGGCGGCATCGACATCCTCGTGAACAACGCGAGCGCGATCAGCCTGACGGGCACCGTCGAGACGCCCATGAAGCGCTTCGACCTCATGCACGGCATCAACACGCGCGGCACCTTCGCGTGCTCGCAGGCGTGCATCCCGCACCTCGCGAAGGCCGAGAACCCGCACATCCTGAACATCTCGCCTCCGCTCAACATGGAGGCGCGATGGTTCGCGCCCCACGTCGCCTACACGATGGCGAAGTACGGGATGAGCCTCTGCGTGCTCGGCATGCACGAGGAGCTCCGCGACAAGAAGATCGCGGTGAACGCGCTCTGGCCGCGGACGGTCATCGCGACCGCCGCCGTCGAGAACCTCCTCGGGGGCGACATGGTCGTCCAGGGAAGCCGCAAGCCGGACATCATGGCCGACGCGGCCCACGCGATCCTCACGCGCAAGAGCTCCGAATACACGGGAAACTTCGCGATCGACGAGGCTGTGCTTCGAGACTCGGGCGTGACCGACTTCTCCGCCTACGCGGTGACGCCTGGGATGAAGGACTCGGAGCTCATCCAGGACTACTTCCTCTGACCTATCTTCGAGACTCTTCTCCGGCGCCCTGGCGCCACCACTTATCTTCGCTAGTTTTTAGGCTCGATCCGAGATTGAGCGCGATATAGGGAGGATGCGACGTTCCATGAAACCGACGAGCAAAGAGGCAGGAGACCGCCGCAAGGCAGAGCGACGTACGCCGCCGGCCGAACGCCGGACGGACACCGCGCGTGGGGTCGCGGGTGATCGGCGTGTGGTCGAGGGCCGTGGTGTCGGCGCTGCGATGGTCGACGCGCTCGAGGACATCCTCCAGTGGGAGCGCGCCAGCGAGCGCTCGCTGAAGGCCGCCGAGAAGGCGAGCTCGTCCAAGCTGTCGAACTGACGGCCGGACACGCTTCGGAAGTACCTCGGATTCGGACGACGACGTCATGGTTTCGCGACGAGCGCTTCTCGGCGTGAGCGTATCGGCAGCGCTCGGCATCATCGCTGCGTGTGCCCAGGGGCAGGACGGCATCGACGTGAGCGGCGGGGTCGTCCCCGCGGACGACGCGGGCGCCGAGGGCGGCACGCGCTTGCCCGGAACCGACGCGGGCGGCTCGTCGAGCGGCGATCCGGACCCGGATCCGGAGGACGACTCCGGCGCGGGGCCGGGCTGCACGGGCAAGGTCGTGATCAACGAGATCATGACGCGTGGCGCGAGCGCTGCGCACGAGTTCGTCGAACTCTACAATCCCAACTCCTGCGCCCTCTCGCTGGGCGGCTGGACACTAGTTTATCGGTCAAGGATGGGCACAACGGACACCGCGCTCCACGCGTTCGCCGGCGGTGCCAGCATCCCTGCCCAGTCGTTCCTCGTCGTAGGCAGCGCACAGTTCGCTGGGCCGAAGGACGTCAGCATGAACGTCGGTACGACGGGCAAGATGGCGGAGGAGGGGCAGGTCGGACTCATTAACGACTCTGGCTCGCTCGTCGATGCGCTCGGATTTGGTGGCGCCACCGGTGCGTACGTCGAGGGGACCGCCGCAGGCTCGCCGCCGGTGAACGGTTCCGTGGGCCGGAAGAGTGACGGCCTCGATACGGACAACAACGCTGCCGACTGCAGGGTGTTCACAACGCACTCCGCAGGCGCCTCGAACCTCTGAGGGGTAACGACCCGCGCCTCGGGCCTGGCGCTCGCGCTGCGCGCTACTTGCCGTTGCCGCCGAGGCACTTCGGCGAGGCGTTGGCCTCGGGGCTCGCGCTCCACTCGGCCGGGCTGCGTGAGGTGATCGCGAGCGCGTGGACGCCGCTCTTCATCTCGTCCGCGAGGGCTCCGTAGACGAGCTGGTGGCGCTTGACGGGCGAGACGCCGTCGAACTGCGCCGAGACCACGACCACCTTGAAGTGCGTCTCCGAGCCCTTCGGCACGTTGTGCATGTGGCTCTCGTTGATCACCTCGAGGTGCGAGGGCTCGAGCGTGTCTCTCAGCTTGATCTCGATGCGCTGCTGAACGGTCACGGCAGGACCATAGCATTCGTCGGCACGCCGGGCTCGGAGGTCCTCCGTGGCGCGTTCGGGAAGAACACTCGAGCTCGCGCCGCGACATGGCGTACATTCTGGTGATGCTCGGGGTGGGACTCCGCCGGCTGCTCGCGCTGTCGCTCTGGCTCGCCGGCTGTTCGCTCACGACCGATCTCGCGGGCTTCTCGGCCGAGTCGACCAGCGCCGACAGCGAAGACCGAAGCGTCGAAGACGCCGCGGCGGCCGACGGACAGGAGGACGCTCCGGTCGGCGACGGCGGCGCGTCGGATCGGTCGTCGGCCGATTTCTGCGCCGGGGCGACCTTCTGCGATCGGTTCGAGCGAACGGATCCCACCGGCGAATGGGATCCGCCCAAGGTGTCGAACGGCAGCAGCCTCACGCTGACGACGATGCGGGCCCACTCGGGGACGAGCGCGATGCGCACGTCCTTTGCGACCGGCGGCTCGTCCGCGGCGCTCCACAAGACCCTAGGCACGGCGAAGAAGGTCCGCCTCGAGTACGCCGTCTACCTCGAGGAGCTTCCGATGCGCGACATCAACATCGGATCGATCGACTACCACTTCGCCGGACGGTCGAACGGCGTCTACTTCGTCTTCGGGGGAGGGCAGGCGAAGGCGACGGAGCAGGAGATCAACGACCAAGGGACGATGACCCACAACGGTTCGCTCGGCGCGGTGGCGCTCGTGACGGGACGGTGGGTCGTCCTCACGATCGAGGTCGATCACACCGTCACGCCCCAGCTCGCGACCCTCACCTACGACGGCGTCGTGGTGGCCGATCGCAAGCCGCTCGCGCGCTCGTATCCCCCGTCGGCACCCAAGATCGTCGCCGGCTCCGATTACGCCAGCCCCGGCGCCGCCTTCCGGATCGACTTTGACGATCTGCGCGTCGACCTCACGCCGTGAGGCGAGCGGCGCGCCGGCCCTCGCGTCCGCGCGGCGCGCACGCGAGGTCGAGCACCGCCCGCGGCGTGGGGAGCTTCAGCCGCCGCCGCCGATGTACGTCTTCAGCTTGCGGTGCTGCGAGGGGAGGCGAAGCTTGCGCAGCGCCTTCGTCTCGATCTGGCGAATGCGCTCGCGGGTGAGCGAGAAGCTCTCGCCGACCTCTTCGAGCGTGTGATCGCGCGGCTCGTCGATGCCGAAGCGCATGCGCAGGATCTTCTCCTCGCGCGGCGTGAGCGTCTTGAGGAGCTGGCGCGTCTGGTCGTTGAAGCGCATCTGCGCGTACGCCTCGTCCGGCGGGAGGCCCGACTCGTCGGGGATGAACTCGCCGACGTGCGACTCGCCGTCGTTGCCTACTGGCGTCTCGAGGCTGATCGGCTCGCGCGCGATCTTCATCACCGCGCGGACCTTCTCGACGGGGATACCCGTCGACTCGGAGAGCTCCTCGGGCGTGGGCTCGCGGCCGTACTCCTGAAGGAGCGAGCGGCTCATGCGCGTGAGCTTCTGGAGCGACTCGTACATGTGCACGGGCACGCGGATGGTGCGGCCCTGATCGGCGATCGCGCGCGAGATCGACTGGCGGACCCACCACGTCGCGTACGTGGAGAACTTGTAGCCGCGCTTGTAGTCGAACTTGTCGACCGCGCGCATGAGGCCGATGTTGCCTTCCTGGATCAGATCGAGGAGCTGGAGGCCGCGGTTGACGTGCTTCTTCGCGAGCGAGACGACGAGGCGGAGGTTCGCCTCGACGAGCTCGGCCTTCGCGCGATCCGCCACGCGGCGACCGCGCGAGATCGTCTCGAGCGTGCCGCCCGTCAGCTTCTTCGCCGACGGCATCTCGCGCTGCACGATCCGGAGCTTCTTCTCGACGCGCTCGATCACGCCGCGATCGAGCCGGAGCTCCTCGAGCACGGAGACGATGTTGTCGCGCGCCAGCTCGTACTTGGTCTTCTTCGCGTTCGGCCGCGGCTTCGCCTTCGGCTCGGGCTTCTTCACCTTCGGTCCGTGAAGCTCCTTGAGCGGTCGCTCGAGCAGGCGCGCGATCTTCAGCATCGTCGCCTCGTCGAACGCGTCCTCGTCGTCGACGTTGCGCACGACGTCACGGACCTTGAGGCGGCCCTTGTAGAGGAGCCGCCCGATGTGGTCGAGCTCCGCGGCCGCGAAGGGGGACTCGACGATCGCCTCGATGATCCGCCGCTCGCCCTCTTCGATTCGCCGCGCGAGGACGACCTCGCCCTCCCGCGTCAGGAGGGACACCTGGGCCATCTTGCGGAAGTACATGTCGACCGCTTCTTCGGCTTCCGCCGGCGGCGTCATGTTCGCGATGGGCGCTTTCGAAAGGTTGGGGGCTTCGGACTTCTTCAAGGCTAATCGGCTCCGCGTGGCCCTTTGGTCTCGCTCCTGTCCACGACCACGCTCGAGGACAGACCATCGACTTCTCTAAGCAGGATTCTTCCGGTTCGCTCGCTCGGTTCGTTGGCGCTCTCTCTCGTTTTCCCGCTCGCTCCGCTCGTTCTCTATGCACGTTCGATGAGCGAGTTTGATCTGGCAGAAAGCTCGAAGGTCGCGCGCGGACCCTTGAACACACGAGACTCGCGCAATCTTCCTTCGCCGACGTTCCCCTCGGGCGCCGAGGAGCGTTCGCGCCGTCCGCAACTTCTCGTCGAGCAGCAACGACACGCCGAATCGCCCGATTTCGGGTGCCTTCACGGAGTCTGGCACGTTCGACAGCCTCGGGCCAAAGTCGGAGCTTTCACCACATGAGCGACAACCCTTGAATTCTCGGCGTTGCGGCGTGGAGACGCGGTGGTTGTTCAAGAGTTTCCCTTGCTTCCGAGGGGCGGAGACGTAGATCGCAGAAGATGGCCCGGCGAGCTGAGGCGTAATTTTTTGTTCGGACGGCTCGCTTTTGCGTCCGCTCCGCGCTTGTATCGATGAGGACCGAAGGCCGTGGCGGCGCCGTCCGCGCGACGTCTTCGAGGCCCCCCGAAGGTCCGCAGAGACGTGCGCGCGCAGCTAAAGCGGCGCTCACTTGCGCTGGGCCCAAAGTCCGCTGCTCCCGCCTTCGGCTTCTTACGAGAGCAGCGGACTTTGGGCTCAACGAAGCTCGCAGTATGCGCCACGCTTTCTGACCGTCCAGGACCGGCGCAACTGCGTTGCGCCTAGCTCAGCGAGCGCGGGGCGAGCGCGAGGGCGTCGACGAGCCGAGCGAGGTAGTCGCGTCGTGGGATCTCGATGCACCCGAGCGAGGCGAGGTGCGGGTTCGTGACCTGCACGTCGAAGAGCACGTAGCCCGCCTCGCGCAGCTTGGCGACGAGCGTGGCGAACGCGATCTTCGAGGTGTCCGTGCGCGTGTGGAACATCGACTCGCCGGCGAACACGCCGCCGACGGCGACGCCGTAGATGCCGCCGACGAGCTCGCGCTCGTCTCCCGACGACTCCCAGACCTCGACGCTGTGCGCCCACCCGAGCCGATGAAGCTCGCCGTAGCCGCGCTCGAGCTCCGGGATGATCCACGTCGCGCCCTTCCGTGTCTCGCCGCACATGCGCATCACGCCGGTGAAGTCCTGGTCGACGGTGACGTCGTACGGGTGGACCCGGAGGGTGCGACGAAGGCTCCGCGACCAGCGCGGCTCGTCGGCGAGCGAGAAGACGCAGCGCGGCTCGGGGGAGAACCAGAGCACCAGCGGAGCGCCGCGCTCGTCTTCGTCTTCGCCGTGCGGCCAGGGGAAGATCCCGCTTCGGTACGCGTGGAGCAACGTGCCTGCCGAGAAGTCACATCCGACCGCAACGACGCCGTGCGACGGCGCGAGCGCCGGATCCGGGAAGCGAACCCGCGTCGCCGGCGGCTCGATCGGAGGATGAGGTACGCGCGCGCTCACGCGCGCTCAGTCTAGCGTGGGTCGCCTCGGCCGAGCGCGTCCTAGGGGGGCGTCCCTATTTTGGTCGAGATGATCAGTCGAGATGATCAGAAGAGAGAGCGGGCACGGGCACGGGCACGGGCACGTGAGAGAGGAGACGAGAGGCGCGTCGTGTTCTGTGGCGGCGGGCTTGCTGTGCACATGGCACGCGACCCAGGCAAGACATTGCGCAACTACGCGGCGGTCGTCGAGCTCCCCTCTCGTCTCCCACGTGCCCGTGCCCGTGCCCGTGCCCGTGCCCGATCTTGTCTCGGCTCAATCGCGACAGGAACGGGTGGCGCGCTCTAGTCGAGCTTCACCGAGTAGACGAAGCTCGCCTTCGGCGCGCGCGTGATGCGCTCGGTGATGACGGTGTGGAGCGGCCTCTTCTCGCCGGGCGCTCCGACGTGCTCCTTGATGAGGGCGTCGGCGCGCGGCTTGTTGCCCTGGCCCTTGATCTGCGCGACCTCGGTCATGAGCGACGTGATCGCCGCGGGCATCTTGGCGAGGTCGAGCGAGAAGCAGCCCTTGTCCTTGCCGTTGGCGGCCGTCTCTTCGGGCTTCCAGGTGACCGAGCCGGTCTTCATCAGCCAGCCGAGCTGGATCGCGGCGAGCTGGCTGTAGTTCTTCGGGTGGTTGTTCTCGCCGTACATGCCGCGCGAGATGTGACCGAACGCCCAGAACATGTCGCGCACGTGCGCCTTGTCGGCCTCGTCGCGCGTGATCTCCTTCCGGTCGGCGAGCCACTCGGTGAAGTAGAGCGCCGCGGTCTGGGCCTTGAGCTCCTCGAGCGTGCTGGCGAGCGGGCCGCCGAAGGCCTCGCGGTCGATCTTCCCGTTCGCCTTGTACTGGTGCGCCGGGCCGAGGTTGTGCGCGGCCTCGTGGAGGACGGTGCTCATGAGCTGCGGCTCCTGCGCGCTCGTCCACTTCGCCATCGCGTCCTTGCAGAACAGCGACTCGCCCTGCTCCTTCGACGTCGCGATGCTGTCGGGGTCCGTGTAGAAGTTCGTCATCGCGACGGTGCGGCCGCGCCCGCCGTTGGCGACGGGGCCGAAGTTCGGGAGCGACTGGCCGATCGTCGCGCCGAACGCCTTGCGCGAGTCGCCGGCGTTGAGCGCGATGTCGACGAAGTCGGGGAGCTTGAAGCTCACCGCGCGCGCCGCGTACGGCTTGCCGGCGAGCGCCGCGAGCGCCTTCTCCATGTCCGTCTTGAGCGGATCGAGCTTCTGCTGCCACTTCAGCGAGCCCTGGTTAATCAGGCCGAAGCTGACGTGGTAGAGCGCCTTCGTGCTGCACGGCTCGTCGTAGACCTCGTCGGGCGCGATGCGGAGGTAAAACTTCGAGTTCTTCGCGTCCATCTTCGCCCACGCCTCGTCGGCGGGCCACCACGCGTCGTCTCCGAAGGCCTTCGCCGCCGCGCGGAGGTAGTCCTTCAGCGCCGGCTCGCGGCTGCCGAGCGCGTCGGCCGCGCCCTCGAGCTCCTTCGCGATCGCCTTGACCTCGTCCGGCCACACCTCGTGGAACGGCTTGGCGACGAGCGCGCCCTTGTCGCCCTTCACGACCGCGGTGAACGGGTCGAGCAGTGCCTTGTCCTTCTTCTTCTGGAGCTCGTCGCAGAACTTCGGGTTCGCGGCGAGCAGATCGGCCGGGTAGAGGCCGGAGAGCTTCGTCTTCGGCATGTCGGCCGGGAGGAGCGCGCCGCACGCGGGATCGCCCTCGGTGAGCGGCGCCTCGCACTTCGGACCCTGCCCGCGGAAGAAGAGCGTGCGGCTCGCGAGGTCGTCCGCCGGGACCTTCGCGGCGAGATCCGTCACGGCTTGCTGCTTCGCGTAGAGCACCTCGATGAGCTCCGAGGCCTTCATGATCGCGGCGACGAAGCGGCGCTCCTCGGCGTCGGCCTTCGACAGATCGGTCGCGACGAGCGTGACGCGGCCCTGCGCGAGCTCCTTCTGCACGGCGGCGCGCCGCGCGTCCTTCGGCGTCGCGTCCTTCTCCTTCACGAGGCGCTCGTACGCCTCGAGCATCTTCGGCGTGAACGCGGGCGTCGGTCCCTTCGTCACGTACTCCTCGAGCGCGGCGCCGCGCTCGAGACCCCAGTAGACGGCGAGCTCGTCCGGATCGAGCGCGCCGTCCTTGTTCTTGTCCTCCGTCCAGAAGAGCGGCAGCGCGAGCTCGGGCGCGAGGCGGTTCAGCTCGGCGCGCGTGAGCCGATCGAGCCGGGGGCCCGCGGTCTTCTCGCCGGGCGCAGGCGCGGCGCCCGGGGCCGAGGTCACCTTCGGCTCGGGATGCGCCGACTTGTTCTCGCAGCCGAACGCGGCGAAGACGGGGACGAACGCGGCGAGGGCGAGGGAGAGGCGGGGCTTGTTCATCGCGAGGGGTCATCGCGCGCGCCGGGCCGGCCGTCAACCCGCGCGTTCGAGGGCCCGCGACCAAAACGCGTCGCTCCCGGCCGCAGCGGGATCCGATACGCTCGCCTTCGAGCGTCTGGCTCGCCCGGCGCCTGCGCCGTCCACCCGACGAGAGGGATCCTCCTTGCGAATGCCTCTGCCCATCGATCCCGAAATACGCGCGCGGGTCGATCGCCTCGAGCTGCCGTGGAACGAGCTCGGGATCGATCCGTACGGGATCTCGAAGGACTACCTCGCGGCGAACTTCACCGCGCTCCGCTTCTTCTACAGGCGCTACTTCTCCGTCGAGGCGCACGGCCTCGAGCACGTGCCCGCGCGCGGACGCGTGATGCTCGTCGGCAACCACTCCGGCGGGTTCGCGCTCGACGGCGTCATGGTGATCGGCTCGATGTTCTTCGACATGGAGCCGCCGCGTGTCGCGCAGGGGATGGTCGAGAAGTTCTTGAACCGGATCCCGTTCGCGTCGCAGATCTCGAGCCGGCTCGGGCACCTGACGGGCCTGCCCGAGAACGCCGAGCGCCTTCTCGCCGACGATCGCATGCTGATGGTCTTCCCGGAGGGCACGCGCGGGACGGCGAAGCTCTATCGCGAACGCTACTCGCTCGTGCACTTCGGCAGCGGCTTCATGCGCCTCGCCCAGAAGATGAAGACGCCGATCGTCCCGTTCGCGTTCATGGGCGGCGGCGAGGCCGTGCCGACGATCTCGAACGCGGTGACGCTGGGGAAGCTCCTGGGCGTGCCGTACATCCCGGTGACGCCGTGGCTCGTCGCGCTGCCCCTGCCGGCGAAGCTCGAGGTCTACTACTCGGAGCCGATGTTCTTCGAAGGGAACGGCTCGGAAGAGGACGAGGTCGTGAACGCGAACGTCGAGAAGGTAAAGGACCGCATCGCGAGCCTCATCGAGATCGGCAAGAAGCGCCGGCGGGGCGAGCCGTGAAGGTCCTCGTCCCCGGAATCGCCGGCCGCCTCGGCCGCATGCTCGCCGAGCGCCTGCTCGCGGAGGGCCACGACGTCATCGGGATCGATCGCCGTCCGTTCCGCGATCCGCCGCCCGGCATCGAGGTCCACGAGCTCGACATCCGCAAGCGCGCCGCGGAGGACGTCTTCCGCCGCGTGCGCCCGAACGCGGTCATCCACCTCGCGACGGTGACCCACCTCGTCGTGCAGAGCGAAGATCGCTACCGCATCAACCTCGGCGGCACGCGCGCGGTCTTCGAGCACTCCGCCGCGTACGGCGTGGAGCACGTCGTCTTCGTCGGTCGCCACACGTACTACGGCGCGGCCCCGGATTCGCCGCTCTTCCACGTCGAGGACGAGCCGCCGATGGGGCTCGCGTCGTTCCCGCAGCTCGCCGATCTCGTCGCCGCCGATCTCTACGCGGGCTCCGCGCTGTGGCGGTACCCGAGCTTCGCGACGAGCGTGCTGCGGATGGTCTACACGCTCGGCCCGACCGGGCACGGGACGCTCGCGACGTTCCTCCGCGGCGCGCGCGTCCCGACGATCCTCGGCTACGACCCCTTGTTTCATTTCATGCACGAACAGGACGTCATCGGCGCGCTCGTCACCGCGCTCGCGACGCGTCCTCGCGGCGTGTTCAACGTCGCGGGGCCGCAGCCCGTCCCGCTCTCGGTCATCATCGAAGAGACGGGGCGCACGAACGTCCCGCTCCCGGGACCGTTGCTCGGCGCGGCGCTCGGGCGCTTCGGTCTGCCGCGCCTCCCACGTGGCGCGCTCCAGCACATTCGCTATCCCATCACCGTCGACGCCTCGTCCTTCGTGCGGACCACGGGCTGGTCCCACGCGATCGACGAGCGGGCCGCGATGCGCGCCTACCGCGAGGCGTTCCCGCGACCGCTGCCGCACTGAACAGGCGCGGGATCGTCGGCGCGCTTCGAGGCTCCCGAGCCGCAGATCGGCGCGCCACCGAGGGCGAGCGGTCGTGGATCGATGGACCCCCAGGGGCCCCGTCAGCTCACCATGACGCCGGTTCTCACCTCCGAAAACGGGCGGCGTCCATGACCCCGGCGCCCTCCGTGGGTTGGCTCGGCATTCGCATACCTGGAAGGACCTCGGCTCCCGCCTCGTGCGGGACCTCTCATCAGGGAGCACCTTGCGCCGTTACTCCAACCGACCGATGCCCGCCGAACCCCTGGCCCTCGGGACGGGTGACTTCGAGGCCGTCAGCTACCAGGAGATCCCGCGCGCGCCGCGCGCGCCCGTCTTCCATCGGTCGATGGCGCCCCAGGCGATGCCCGAGTCGTACGGCTTCGGCAACGGCGGCCACTATCCGGCGCACTACGCGCAGACCCCGCAGGCTCCCCACTCGCTCTCGCCCGTCGCGATGAGCTCGGCGCGCGACGCCGTCGCGACTGGCCCGCAGCGCGCGCAGCCCACGGTCGTCATCCGCTCGCGTCCCACGGCGCGAATGGGCGTCATGATCCTCCTCGCGGGCGCGCTCCTCGGCGCGGTCTTCGGGATCGGAATGCGCGTGCGCGACAACGCCGCCGAGGCGGCGTTCGCGGCGCAGCAAGACGCGGCGGAGGCCGATCGAGAGGCGGCCCAGGCTGCCGCGACGCCGCCGCCGGCGCCCGCGCCGCTCGCGCCCGTCGTCATCGGCTCGAACACCGGCGTCGTCGCTCCGAAGGAGCCCGCTCCGCCGAGCGCCGCGCCGGCGCAGGACTACAGCGGCGTGCCGTTCGGCTCGCTCGTCGTCACGCCGCCGGCCCAGAAGGCCGCGGCTCCGGCGGCGGCAGCGCCGGCCGCGAAGGCGGCGCCTCACAAGCACGCGTCGTGGGGCAGGCCCGCGGGCGGGCATCCGTCGCTCAGCGCGAAGGTGAGCGCTCCCGCGAAGGAGAAGGACGACGGCTACAAGGTCGCGTCCGCTGGCAACGACGAGCCGAGGGAGGCCGCGCCGTCGAAGGCCTCTTCGAAGCGTGAGGCCCGCGAGCCCGCCGAGCCCAAGGAGGCGAAGCGCGCCGAGACCAAGCCGGCGAAGCCGGCCCGCAGCAGCGACGAGGCCGACAAGGTCCTCCGCGCCGCCATGGGCGCGACCGAGAACACGCTCTGAAACGGCGGTCGCGCGATCGCTACCTGCGATCGCCGACCTCGACGCCGTACGCGACCTGCGCGACCTGCTCGCCGAGCGCGCCGCCGAGCAGCGGAGGAGCCGCCGTGTTCTCGAGCACGACGTAGTAGGTGCCGCGGTTCACGGGGAAGCCGAGGTTCACGTCGCCTGCCGCGACGGCGCCGCTGGCGATGAGCGCGCCGGGCGGCGCGGCGAGGGGCTGGGCGGTCTCGTACTGTCGCCGCCAGTGCTCGCCGACCGAGCGCTCGACGACCGCGTAGCGGATCGGCGCGCCGTCGACGCGCGCGCGGAAGTAGAGCGCGGCGCCGTCTCTCGCGACCTCGAACGGGCCGAGGAACTCGCGCGAGCTCGAGTAGACGCTCGTGAGGTCGCTGGCGAGCAGGACGCGGCCCTCGCGTGTCTCGAAGTGTCGCTTCGGCTTGTCCGGCGGATCGAGGTGACCGAGCGCGAAGTCGTCGCCGTCGTCCTGGCGAACGACGGTGAAGCCGCGGCCGATCTCGCTCGCCACGAGGCCGTTGCCGATGACGGTGGCGACGTTCCCGAACGGCGTCTGGGTGGCGAGGTTCACGACCGGGTTCTCGACGCCGAGGATGCGCAGATCGGGCTGCGTGACGAACCGGTTGAACTTGCCCCAGACGTACATCGCGTCCTCTTCGAGGCGGAAGTCGGGGAGGTACTCGACGCCCATTCCGACGTAGAAGCCGACGCGCCGCGTGAACGGCAGCATCACGTAGCCGGTGCCCGACGCGGTCATCACGATGGCCTTCCGAGCGTCGTCGACCTCGACGTTGCACTGGCTCGGGAAGAAGCGCCCCACGCTCGCGGCGCCGAACTGAGGCAGCTTCAGCGGGACGCCGCGCTTCAGCATCTCGGGGCAGATCTTCGACGCGCCGAAGTTCGAGAAGAGCCACCAGCGAAGCTCGGGGCTCGCGTTGACCGCGCCGCGCGTGCACGGACAGCCGACGCCGGCCACGGCGAGCGAGAGGACGATCAGGAGGAGGGAGGCGCGCCGCACGCCTGCGTGCTCTTAGCACACGAGGTCGCGCGCACCTCGCCGGCGAGCGCGCCCGCTTCGGCCGGCGCGGTCGAGGTTGGCTCGTGCGTGGCGCCGGTCCCGATCTCCTCGCCGCCTATGCCGGTCACTTCGGCGGCGTCGTGGGGGCGCACGTCGAGACGCCCGCGCCCACGATGCGGAAGCCGCCGACGTCGCTCTTCGCGACCGAGATGTCGCCGGCGCCGCTCGTCGCGAGCTTCGTCACGCGTGACGGGCTCGCGCCGTCGGAGGTGTAAAACCAGAAGTCCCCGCCCCAGAACGAGAACGCCCACGCGTTGCCGGTGTTCACGCCGTCGAGCGACGTGTCGTTCGAGGTCGCGCCCTGCGCCTTGTCGATCTCGGCGAGGGTCGCGTACGGCTGCGTGGTGAAGAACCCGAAGAGGCGGCCGTCGCCCGTGCCCGTGAGCTCGGCGCCCTCACCGGCGAGCCTGCCGGAGTAGTCGCCGAGGATCGTGAGCTTCATGGTCGTGAGATCGATCTTGCCGAGGCCCTGACCGCCGCCCGCGAGGATGTCGAGCCCGGAGACGTAGAGCGTCTCGTCCGTCGAGTCGTCGCCGTTCGTCGCGAACGCCATGCCGAACCGGAGGAAGCCGGCCTGGTTCGGCTGGTAGGTCGTGGCCGAGCAGCTCGCGTTCGCCGTGCTCACGCGGAAGAGCGAGCCGTCGCTGAAGTTCACCCACGCCGTGCCCTCGCGGTCGACCGCCATCGAGTTCGGCGTGGCGAGGCCGTTCGTCGGGCACTCGAGCCGGCCGATCAACTGGAACGTCGCCGTGTTCGGCGTGAAGCTGTAGAGGTCGTTTTCCTGCGAGACGACGTAGACGAGCCGCGCCGCGGCCGTGCACCCGTCGGCCGACGGCGCGCCGCCGTCGCTGTCGAAGCCGCCGCTCGAGTTGAAGCCGCCGCTCGAGCCCGACGATCCGCTCTCGCGATCGAAGCCCGCCTTGGGTGTGGCGCTGCACCCGAGCGCCAGCGACGCGAGCACGGCGAGCCGCAACGCTCCTCGCACGCCCCGACCCCGTGAACGATCCCCGATGCGGGCTCCGCTTCGCATGAAGCACACGATTAGCAAACACTGCCGCGACGCGCTCCGACTCGTGCGTCTCGAGTGCGCTTCATGGAGCCCAATGTGGGCGTCGCGGGCGCTTCAACGCGGATCATCGTCCCGGCCGACGCTCGGCGCCCGCTGCTTCAAGAGGCCCCGGAGCTCGCTCGCGGCGGGCGGAAGGCGGTCCCGCCCCCGGTGCACGAGGTAGAGCGGCCGCGCGATCGGCGTCCGCTCGCTCGCGACGATCTCGAGCTGCTTCACCGCGATGTCGCGGTCGACGGCGCGCCGGCTGACGAGCGCGACGCCGACGCCTGCGCGCGCGTTCGCCTTGACCGCCGCGATGCTGCCGAGCTCCATCGCGATCGGCCGATCGGGGAAGTACTGATCGGTGAGCGTGCGCGTGGTCGCCCCGTGCGCGAAAGTCACGAGCGGCGCCTCCGCCGCGTTCGGCAAGCCGGGCGCCGCGACGAGGACGAGCTCGTCGTCGAGCCACTTCTCGCGCGCCAGACCCGAGCGCGCCACGCGGAGGAGGTCGGGAGGGAGCCGCCGCGCCGCGTCCCGCCGCTCGGGCCGCTTGCCCGTCCGCGGCGCGGGCCGTCGCGCCGGCGGGGCGATGCGCGCGAGGATCACGAGATCGAGATCGCCCGCCTCGAGCGCGTCGATGAGGTCGTCCGGCGTCGCCTCGCGGAGGAGGATCTGCACGGCGGGGTGCTGCGCGCGGAAGCGCGCGAGCGTGCGCGGCAGGTAGTAGGTGCACACGGTCGCGCCCGCCCCGATGCGCACCGATCCCGCGGCGAGGCCCATGACCTCGGCCACGGCGCGGCGGCCCTCCTCGAGCGCGGCGAGCGCCGCGCGCGCGCGCGGCAAGAGCGCGGCCCCCGCCGCCGTGAGCGTCGCGCCGCCGGGGCCGCGATCGAACAGCCGCGCTCCCATCTGCGCCTCGAGGCGCTGGATCGAGGCGGTGAGGGCGGGCTGCGTCACGTGCGCGTGGCGCGCCGCCGCCGTGAACGTTCCGTGCTGACTCACGAGGGCGAAGTGGCGCAGCGGCTCGAGCATCGGGCGATCCTCGTCGGGTGACTATAACAAAATGTGATGTATTTCATCATGAGAATCGATTGGAATGATGCCACGGCCGAGCCCATCATCCCGGCATGACGCTGGTGTTCCTGCTCCTCGGGCTCGCGGCAGGCGTGCTCACGACGATCGCCGGGCAGGGCGGCGGCCTCTTGCTGCTCCTCGCGTGCTCGGCCCTGATCGGACCGCACGAGGCGCTCGCGATCACGGCGCCGGCGCTGCTCCTCGGCAACCTCCACCGTGCGCTCTTGTTTCGCAAATACGTCGACCGCCCCGTCGCCGTGCGGATGATCGCGGGCGCGGTCCCCGGCGCGCTCGCCGGCGGCCTGCTCGTCGGCGTGACGCCGGCGTGGGCGCTCCACGGGCTCCTCGTCGTCATGACCGCGGCCGCGATCGCGAAGGCGCTCGGGCTCGTCCGTTTTCACGTGCCGCGGCGCGCGCTGGTCCCGGCCGGCGTGGTGGTTGGAGCCATGACGGGGACGTCGGGCGGCGCCGGCATCCTGTTCGCGCCGGTCCTGCTCTCGGCCGGGCTGACCGGCAAGACGTTCGTCGCCACGACGAGCGCCGTCGCAGTCGCCGCCCACGTCGGGCGCGTCGCCGGCTACGCCGGCCTCGGGCTGTTCTCGAGAGAGCTCATCGGTCCGACCCTCGCGGTGACGGCCGCGATCTTCGCGGGCAACGCCCTCGGCGGCCGCCTCCACGGCCTCCTGACCCAGGACGGGACGAAGACGGGGCGGATCGTCGCCATCGAATACGGGACGCTCGTGGTGTGCGTCGCCCTGTCCGTCGCTGGCCTGGGCTGATATGCTCGAAGACGATGCAGTCGTCTGATCCCCGTCAAGCCGCGCTCGCGCGTGTCGGGCAGACCCTCAACAACAAGTGGCACATCGATCGGCTGGTCGACGTTGGCGGGATGGCCGCGGTCTACCAGGCGACGCATCGCAACGGGAAGAAGGTGGCGATCAAGATGCTCCACCCCTTCATCGCGACGCACGCGGACGTCCGCGAGCGCTTCCTCCGGGAAGGCTACGTCGCGAACCAGGTGGAGCACCCCGGCGCCGTCAGCATCCTCGACGACGACCTCACGCCGGACGGCGCGCCCTTCCTCGTGATGGAGCTGCTCGAGGGCGAGTCGCTCGACGGATGGATGGCGCGCGTCGGCGAGATCCTGCCGCTCGCCGACGTCCTCGCCGTCGCCGATCAGGTGCTCGACGTGCTCTCCGCGTTCCACGCGCGCCACGTCATCCACCGCGACATCAAGCCGGGGAACCTCTACGTCACCAAGACGGGCGCCGTGAAGGTGCTCGACTTCGGCCTCGCTCGCCTCCGCGACCCGCGTATCGGCGGCGCGCCGACGGCGTCGGGCATCGTCCTCGGGACCGCCTCGTACATGCCGCCCGAGCAGGCGCAGGGCAAGAGCGATCAGGTCGACGCGCGCTCGGACATCTTCGCCGTCGGCGCGGTCATGTTCCGCGCGCTCACCGGCCGCCCGATCCACGAGGGGCGCACGCCGACCGATCGCCTCTTCCTCGCCATGAAGGAGCGCGCGCCCTCGCTCGGCGTGATCGCGCCGCACATGCCGATGTGGGTCGTCGGCGTCGTCGACAAGGCGCTGGCGTTCAAGAAAGAGGACCGCTTCGCGTCGGCCGCGGACATGCGTCAGGCCGTGCGCTCGACGTTCGCGCAGCTCCGCGAGGAGGCCGCGCGCGTGAGGCCGTCGCTCGCGACGCCCGCGGCCGGCGAGGTCGATCCGTCGCGCGAGGTCAGCGCGATCTTCGACGCGATGCTCGAGCCGAGCATCGTCGTCGACGTGAGCTTCTCGAACGATCCGGAGTAGCCGCGGAGGGCCGCGGGACGCGGGAAGGAAGACTCTCGGTGCGGCCGCCGTATGAGCGGACCAGAGAGAGAGTCCGACATGCGCCCTGCACACCTCCTTGGTCTCGGTTTCATCATCCTTTCCGCCGCTTGCGCCGCCTCTGGGCGGACCCAGCCGGTCGATCAGCTGCCGGCGGATCAGGCGCCTGGCGCGAGCGACGACGACAGCACGGTCCCCGAAGACCCCGCGACGGCGCCGCCGCACGCGCTCGGCACGATCGTGCTCGGCGAGAGCCGGAGCTCGGACACCGGCAACTCGCTCCCGATGATCTCGGCGTCGTTCGTCCCCGACTCGAAGCTGACCAAGTCTTGCACGAAGAAGGTCGGCGTCTGCGAGGTGACCGAGATCCCGAAGTGCATGACGGGCAGCATGCAGGGCTGCGGCGCCGGTGAGGTCTGCACGTTCGACGACGAGTGCACCGCCAAGTGCGTCCAGACGTGCACCAAGGCATGCGGAGCCGGCGAGGCGTGCTTCTTCTCGAAGAAGGTCGTCGGGACCCCGACCGACGACGACATGGCCTGCAAGAAGCGCGACCGCTTCGACGCGGGCGCGATCGCCTTCGACGGCACGACCCAGGCGATCACCCTCTTCCCGCCCTACAGCATCACGCCGAGCGGCAACGGCGCGCCGTTCATGGCCCGGAGCGAGATCCGCGTGCAGGCGACCGGCGGAGCCTCCGCCGGGTTCGAGAAGTTCGACGACAAGTTCACCACGACGACGTTCCTCGAGACGAACCCACCGCTCCGCGACATCTCGCGCTCCACGGTCTTCGGCTCGGGCGCGGTCACGATCGAGTGGATGCCGGGCGAGGACAGCGTCTACGTGAGCGCGAGCGGACCTGGCGGCTCCGCCAAGTGTCCTGCCGACGACAAGAGCGGCAGCTTCGATCTCCCGCGCGCGGTCATCCGTGAGGTCACCGACACCGAAGGGTCGACCTCGGGCAGCCTCTCGATCGCCGTCACGCGCGAGCGTCGCGAGGTCAAGAAGGGGAAGAAGACGTTCGGCGAGCTCTCGGGCGGTCAGGTCGTCCAGCCGGAGGGCTGGGTCGAGCTCATCACGCGCTCGACCGAGTCGCACAGCTACGCGAGCTGCGGGACTGGCGCGGCGCTCTGCAACGAGCAGTGCGTCAACCTCCAGAGCGACGCGCGGAACTGCGGCTCGTGCGGAAACGTATGCCCGTCAGGCTACTACTGCTCCGCCGGCAGCTGCCGCTGAGGACGTCTCCGGGCACGAAGTGACGCTCGGGTCGGCCGGAGCTCGGCTTTCGCGGTAGGCCGGAGGATGAGCTAGCCTTCGGCTCGTGCGCGCCCTCGTCTTCTGCCTGTCGACGGGACTGGTCGCCGTCGGCCTGGCGTGCGTTGGCAACGATCCGGTCGCGACGCCGATCGCGCCCGACAGCGGCGCGGTCGCGGTCGGCGAGAACGGCGGCAAATGCTTCAGCGACGGCCAGTGCAAAGCGGGGCTGCGCTGCGTCGACGGTCTCATTTGCTTGAGGCCAGAGGAGACGTCCGACTCGGGCGTCGCGGATGGTGCGCTGGCGCTCGGTGACGCCACTCCCGATGGCCCGTCGTCGTGTCAGCCCACCGCTCCTCCACTGAGCACTCGTCTGCAGTGCCCGTCGCCGGGCGCCTACAACACATGCTCGGAGTCGCAGCTGTGCTGCGTCGGAGGCGCCTCGACGTGCACGTCGGATCCCGGCACGTGCGCCGACGGCAGCTTGTGGGCCTGCTTCGCCACCGACCAGTGCCCGAGCACCGGCTACCACTGCTGCGCCAAGGGGACGCTCGGCCCGTCCGCGGACTCGTGTGCACAATTCAAGACGACGACGTCGTCGTGCGCGACGGGGTGTTCGCCCAGCGAATTCGAGGTTTGTTCACCCGACCCCAACGCGAAGGACTGTCCGCCTGGAACGACGTGTCGGGTCGTCTCGACGTCGCTCGGCTTCGGCCTGGGCCTCTGCCTGCCTTGAGGGAGCGGGTGCTTGCCGGCGCGGACGACGACGTTGGAAGGAGGTGTGACATGAGGCGCTTGCTCGATGGGGTCGGCGTGGGCATTGCGTTCGCTCTGGCTCCGTCCTGCACGACGGCCGCTCCTCAGCCGGAGAGCGTGTGGCCGGATCTCAGCGATGGCGGAGCCGATGTTCCCGATTCTTCCTCTCCGTGTTCCTTGGAGGACGGAGTGTGCGGTCCGAGCGCATCGTGCTGTGCGCCGAGTCAGGGAAGACGGGCGGACTTGGTGAAAGGGTGCCTCGATGCGAAGACAACGGCGCTTGCCTGCCGAGGAACGAGCCCATCGGGCGGGGCTTGTTCCGCCAATGCTGCGGTAGGTTGCCTTGTTCGCACCGGCTCCGAGCCGCAGGAGGTCTACTGGACTCCTTCGTGGTGGACCGCGGAGGAGGTTCCGGGTTTCGAACCGTGCTCGGAGGAGCTTCGCGAAAAGGTCTCGAGTCTCGAACCAACGCCCACGTGCGCTCCTTGAACGCTGCATCGGCGTGAGCCGCTGACCCGTTACCCCTCGCGACGTCGCGCGCCTTCGGGCCAGCGCGGCGGCTCCGCCTCTTCGGCGGGGAAGTCGAGCCCGAGGGCGTCGATGTCGGCGGCGCGGATCACGTCGCCCTCGGCGCGTGAGACGAGGCGCGTGACGATCGACGCGAGCTCCGCGTCTTCGCCCTCGAAGGCGTACTCGACGAGGCGCCCGAAGGCTGCGGCGTCGAGGCCGAGCGGTCGACCGTGCACGCGGAGGCCCTCGCGCGCGAGCCGATCGGCGACGATGGCGCGGAGATCCTCGGAGCGGTCGCGGAGGCCGGGGAAGACGATCGGCTCGCCGCCGTCGAAGCGCGCAGCGAGCTCGGGCGCGAGGAGACCGGCATCGGTCAGCTCTTCGAGCGTCCTTGTCGCGCTCAGCGCCACGGCGAAGTCGAGCGCCGACGCGCGCTCCCACGGCGATCGGCGCTCGGCGACCGCGCGCGCGACGAGGACCTGCACCTCGCGCGGGAGCGCGGCGCCGTCGACGAGCAGCAAGAGGCCGCGGTCGGCGAGCGCGAGCGGGCTCGTCCGCTCGTCGATCCAGCGCTCGACGTCGTGCTCGCGCGAGGAGGTGCCGTCGACGACGACGAAGGGACCGCTCCGTCGCGGTCCCGAGAGGTGAGCCCGCGCGACGTACGGCACGGGGTCGATGCCCGCGCGGGCGACGAGCACGGTCGGAGCCTCTTGCGCGATCCGTCGCTCGAGCGCTTCGTACGCCATGCGCGCGGGGGCGGAGTAGATGCCGACGGTCGCCGGGCGCGCCAGGCGCGTCGCCGCGAGCGCGTGGCGGCCGACCTCGAGCTCGATCGTGTGGCGGAGGCGCGCGGCTTCGTCGTCGAGCGCGTCGACGCGCTGCCTGAGCTCGCGCTCGCGACCGAGGTGGCGCTCCTTGGCGCTCGTCGCCTGGGAGACGGCGACGAACGCGTCGGCGAGGAGCTTGGCGGCGCGCACCTCCTCGAGCGTGAGCTCCTCGGTGCGCGCGCCGGCCGGGACGACGAGCAGGCCGTCCGGATCGTCGGACTCGGCGATGACCGTCGCGAAGATCGCGTCGCGCTGATCGAGCCACGCGAGGAGCGGGCGGAGATCGGCGCGGCGCACCTCGAGCGCGCGGAGGACCGACGACCGGAGCGTCGCGTGGGGCTCGCCGAGCGCGACGTCGAAGATTCCGTCCGGGAGCTCGGCGGCGCGCTCCTGGAGGTAGCCTGCGGCGTTCACCGTCAAGACGCGTGTAGGATGCAACAGCCAGAGCTCGGGCGACGGAGCGGCCGTCGGTCCGAGCCCGACGGCCGACGCCTCGCGGATCCTCACGAGCGCGTGGGCCATCGC
>JAHBWC010000055.1 GCA_019637225.1 Labilithrix sp. | reverse complement strand
CCGCAGGGGATCGGCGCGAGCGAGCCGACGAAGCGGAAGTTGCCGAGCGTCATGCCGACCTCGATGTCGCTCATCCCGACGATCGTGTTCAGGTAGAGCGCGAGGCCGATGTAGAAGCCGTAGTGGGCCATGCGCTCGAAGAGCTCGATCGCATTGGCGTAGTAGAAGGTCGGGGGGAACTTCTCGAGCGGCGGCGGCCTCGCGTTGTCGCGGTAGCCGGCCTTCGGGTTGGTCGTGTCGTCGCTCATCGGTGTCCGAGGGTCCTCGCCGGAGATCGCTCAGCGCGACTCGTACGTCTTCATGGCCGGCAGCTCGAGGATCGTGAGAAACCCTCCCTTGCCGCAGCCGGTGTCGATGACGACGACGTTCTCGCCGACCCACATGTCGAGCGGGTCCTCCGGCGTGAAGCTCGAGAGCTCCGGCGGGAGGTTCTCGGTCGCGGTGTGCCCGCAGACCACGCGCTTGCCGCGGTAGCCCTCGAAGAAGCGCATCGTGCGCACCCAGAGCAGCTGCGTCGGGTTGTCGGTCTCGGCCGGGTGGAGCCACCGGCCGTCCTTCTCGACGAGGCCCGCGTGCACGAAGATCGCGTGCTCGTCCTCGTAGAAGTAGGGCAGGGCGTTCATCCAATCGACGACGTCGTCGGGGAGAAAGTCGCCCTGCTGCATCGTGAGGAGCTCCTCGCGCGTGGGGAGCTCGCTGTCGCGGATGGGCTGGCCCCGGAAGGAGCGGAGCGTCGCGAGGCAGCCGTTCGCGAGCGGGATCACGAACTCCGGCCACCCGCCCGAGGCGACGCGGAGCCAGCCGTCCTCGTGGTTGCCGCGGAGGCAGATGAGCTTCCCCGGCACGCGGCGCGGCAGCTCGTGGCGGACGAACTCGACGACCTTGGCGCTGTCGGCGCCGCGATCGACGTAGTCGCCCATGAGGATCATCGTGTCCTTGTCGTCGAGCGCGGGGAGCTTCCCGAGCGCCTTCTCGAGGGCCGTCAGATCGCCGTGGATATCCCCGACCGCGAAGGTGCGGTTCGCCATGGGGACGGAGGATACCCGCGGGCTACCGGGCCCGAAAGCGGCATCACGCGCGCGCCGGACGCGCGCCGGGGCGCCCGGTGAGCGCGAGGTCGGCCCTCGAGAGCGCGCGGGCCCGCTCGAGCTCGGGCGCGCTACGATGGGCCCCGATGACCCTCGAGGAGACGACGACCCTGGCCGATTGGCTCGCGCGCGCGCCGTTCGCGCTCACGATGTCCTCCGGCTTCTTCTCGTTCTACGCGCACACGGGCTTTCTGACGGCGCTCGAGGACGCCGGGCTCGCGCCGGCGCGCGTCTCCGGATCGAGCGCGGGCGCGCTCGTCGGCGCGTCGTGGGCCGCCGGTGTGGACGCGCCGCGGCTAGCCGGCGAGCTCGAGCGGCTCGAGCGTCGCGACTTCTGGGACCCCGGCCTCGGCGCCGGCCTCCTCCGCGGACGGCTCTTCCGTGATCGCATGGAAGGGCTCGTCGCGTCGCGCAGGTTCGAGGCGTGCCGCGTCCCCGCGGCCGTCTCGGTGTTCGACGTCCTCACGCGAAAGACGCGCGTGATCGACGCGGGCGACGTGGCGCCCGCGATCTGCGCGTCGTGCGCGGTGCCGGTGCTCTTTCACCCCGTTCGCATCGGCGGCCGCGCGTACCTCGACGGCGGCATCCTCGATCGGCCCGGCCTCGCGGGGATGCCCGAGAGCGAGCCGCGCGTCCTCTTCCACCACATCGCGTCGAAGTCGCCGTGGCGGACGAGGAACGAGCTGCCGTCGCGGCCGGGGATGCTCACGTTCGCGATCGACGGCCTCCCGCGCTCGGGCCCGTTCCGCCTCCACGAGGGGCGTCGCGCCTATCGCGCCGCGCGCGACGCGACGCGGCGCGCCCTCGAGCGCCCCGTGACCGGGAGCGTGCTCGTCGTCTCGGCCTGACGGCAGGGAGCGCCGGCGCCGACGGCGGGGCCTCGACGCCGAGCGCCGGTCACAAGCTCGCGCCGGCGAGCATGCGAGCGCTCGGTCGCGCGCGGTCGTGAGGCGAAGGCTCGACGACCTCGCCGACGAGCGAGCTGTCAGGGGCGTCGGTCTCGACGCGGAGGAGCGTGCGCACGACGCTCGCCACGTCTCCGAGGCGGAGCGGTGACGACGCGCACGTCGGCCCTCGGCGGGCGATCCCCGCGCCGAAGGCCGCGACGAAGACGCGCGCCGAGTCGGGGAAGCCGGCGCCGTGATGGCGCAGCGAGCGCTCGCGGCCGTGATCGGTCGTCACGACGATCGTCGTGCGCCGCTCGCCGCCGGCATCCATCGCGGAGACCGCGCGGTCGACGTCGGCGATGAACGCGTCGGACTCGCCGATCGCGCGGCGGTAGCCCTTCGGATCGCCGCGGTGCCCGTAGTCGTCGGCGTCGCCGAGGCCGACGACGAGGAGCCGGGGGCGGACCGTCTCGAGGTAGCGGAGCGCGGCGCGCCGGGTGTGCTCGTCGGGCCGGTAGTCGCCCCAGCCGGGGAAGCCGGCGTGCGCCGCGCCCTCGTCGAGGTGCGCCCGGAGCACGGCGTCGTCGCCGAGGTGGCGGACGTTCGCCGTCCTCGCGCCGGAGGAGACGACGAACGAGCGCGGAGTCCGGGTGACGGCGCGGGCGTACTTGCTCCACGACGAGAAGACGGCGACCTGATCGGCGCTCGTCGACGCGCGGACCTCGTCGAGGACCGTCGCGGTGTCCGTCTGACCGCATTTGTTGTTCCGGCACGCCGCCGGCGGCCGACCGCCGAACAGCTCCATGTAGCCGGGCAACGAGACGTAGTTCGGTCCGCTCGCGCGCATGTCGTGCGCGCAGCCGGGACCGCCGAGGATCGTGCCGCTCTCGGCGACGAGACGGTGGAGGTTCGGCATCAGCGGCGGGCCTTCGGCCGCGCCCTCGACGCCGCTTCCGGCGAAGACCTCCTGCCACCGCAGCCCGTCGAGCGTGATCAAGACCACGCGCTCGACGTCGCGCGGCGCGGTCGGGACGAGCTCGTCCGCGGCGCTCGCGGAGGACGCCGGCGCGACGTCCGCGCGGGGCGCCTCGAGCCGCTCGGGCAAGGCGAGCGCGGGGGGCTCGCTGGATTTGACGTTGCAAGCAAGCAGCGTGACGAGGATCAACGCTGCGCGCCCGCCGACTGCTCGGGCCACGTTCATGATTCACTCTGTCTCGGCGGCGCGCTCCGGGCAAAATTTCCGGCTGTGAATCGTGGTGGCCTCCGCGGCCCGAGGCGCCGCGCGAGCGTCGGGGATGTCGGACACCCTCGCGGCGTGTCCTCGCGCCGGAGCGGTCGCGCCCTCGCGAGAAGCGGCGCCGACGCGCGGCGTCAGCCCTTGAGCGCCGCGAGCGCGACCTTCGCGAAGCGGCCCCACGACGGCGCGGCCTCGAAGTCGACGAGGCGCCGGCCGAGCTCGAGCAGGTTCTTGTGGTCGCCGAACCACGCCGGCGTCGGCCGGATGCGGAACGGCGCGCTCACGACGGACTTCTCCGGGTGATCGAAGAGCCACGTGTTGTGGACCACGCCGGCGCCGGACTGGATGTCCTCCGGCGTGTGCCCCGGGTACGCGCCCCACGTCGGCGAGACGAGCCCGTAGATCACGCCCGGCCACACGTTGACGCCGATCGCGCCGTAGCGGAGCCGGTCGATCGCCTCGGCGAGCTCGCGCTCGTGCGCCTCCTCGGTCGCGGGGTGTACGAGGAGGCAACACGAGAGCGTGCCCCAGCACGAGTCGTTGGCGAGCTTCACCGCGTCCTCGAGGAAGCGCGCGGGCGAGGCGCCGGCGGCCTCGGCGTCGCCGAGCTCGAGCACGGCGACGATCCCGCAGAAGGCCTCGTTGCGGAGCGCGTAGTCGTCGTTCACAGACACGTCCGGGATCACCGTCCACGGGACCACGTCCCCGGACGCGTCGCTCGGCGTCTTGCCGACGACCTCCGCGCGCGGGTAGCGCTCGAGGAACGCGGCGTAGCGCTCGCGCGCGCCCGGGTAGTACGCCTTCCGCGGCGGGGTCCGGGCGAGCTCTTCGCGCAGCGCCGCGAGGAAGGCGTCCTTCTGGAGCCACTGCTTCGCGACGACGACGACCTTGCCGGCGTTGCAGTTGAAGCTCGCGTTCTGCGTCACCATCGACGCGACGTGGCGCGCCTGGAAGCGGAGGTCCGCGTCCGACCACGGACCCGGCACGACCAGGACGGGCGTGACGCAGCCGAGCTCCGCGCTGAACGGCTTGTCGTTCGCGCGCTCGCGGCGGGCCTTGCGCCCGGCGCGCTCGTCGGGTGACGCGCCTCCCCAGACGATCGCGTCGTAGGTGCGATCCGATCCGGTGACGTGGAGCGAGCCGATCTTCGGGTGCGCCGCCGCGTGCGCGCCGACCTCGGCGCCGCCGTAGACGATCGCGAGCCACCCCGCGTCGACGAGCGGCGCCAGCGCGGCGGCGAGGACCGGCCCGAGCGCCTCGTTGACCGGGTTCATCTTGAGGAGGACGAGCTCGTCCTCGACGAAGAGCTTGTAGAACGCATCCATCGCCGGGATCGACGAGACGTTGCCGCCGCCGAGCACGAGGCAGACGCGAGGCTCGGACGCCGCGCCTCGGCTCCGCTCGCGGTAGATCGCCCCCTGCGACGCGGCCTTGCCCTTCTCGATCCACACGTCGGCGTGGATCCCCGCGAACATCAGGCGCTCCATCAAGGTCGACGGGAACACGCGCGCGACGGTGCGCCCGTCGGGGCCGGTGCGCGTCGCTGCGGGGCGGGGCCGGCCGTCGCGGCGGAGGGCCTCGGCGAGGAGGCGCGCGTTCCGGATCGTGGGCATCACGCCTGCGAGCCACTCTTCGCCCGCGAGGGCGTCGGTCGGCGCGATCCCCTTGATGCGAGCGCCGACGTCGGCCCATTTCTCGGCGACCGCCGCGGTGGCGGCGACGCAGCGATCGAGCAACGCCGCCCGCTCCTCGAGCGACACCGCGCGCCAGGCGTGCCGCTTCTCGTGGAGCGCTTCGATCGCCGCATCGACGTCGGCGAGCGAAGTGGGCGGCATCGGGTCGGGCGGAGCAGCGAAGGTCATGCGGGCGAGACTACCGCGACCCCGCCGCGAAGGCGCCCTGCGTCGGCGCGCCTCGCAGGGCGCCCGTCGCGCCTGCCGATCGAGCTCTCGGGCGGGGACGTCGCGCTCAGATCACGCCGGCGGCGGCCTTGTCGAGCCACTCGTCGATCGCGCGCGTGATCCTCGTGTTGCCGTCCTGCTCGTAGCTGGCGAGCTTCTCCTCGCAGCTCGGGATCGCCGCGAGAAAGTCGGTCACCGTCTTCGGATCGTCGAGCGTCAGCGCGTGGCACCCGTAGCCCTCGAGCTCGAGGTAGCGCGCGTTGAGCGCCTGCTCGAACTGCCGCGCGAGCGGGATGGCGAGCATCGGCTTCCGCAGGTAGACGGCCTCGCCCATCAGCGTGAAGCCGCCGCCGGCGATGACGGCGCGCGACGACGCGAGGTCGTCGATGAACTTGTCCTCGCTGAAGGGCTGGAAGCGGAGGTTGCCCTCGACGACCTCGTGCTCGAGGCCGCGGCGCATGCCGTAGATGCGGCACTCGATGCCGGTCTTCCGCAGCGTGTCGGCGAACGACGCGTTGCCTTCGCCCGTCGTGTAGACGAGCAGGTGCTCGCCCTTCCGCCGGTTCGCCGCGAGGATCTCGGGTCGGAGGATGGGCGGGAAGAGGCGCGTCCGGTCCTTCCGGACCTCGGGGTGGAAGAACGTCGTGATGAAGTACTCGTCGCAGAAGGGGAGCTTGCTCTTGATGAACGCCTTGGTGAGCTGAAACTCGGCCTGGTGCCCGGCGAGGACCTCGGGCGGCATCGTGCAGCGGTTGATGATCTGCATGTTGTCGACCGAGAGCACCGGCAGGCGATGCGTCTTGCCGTAGAGGTACGTCCACGACTCGAAGTCGCTGATGACGGCCTCGGGGCGGAAGCTCGAGATCAGCTCGAAGTACGCCGCGAGGTTCTTCGGCAGGCCGACGGCGCCGGTCGTCACGTTCGACCAGAGCGTCTTCATCGGCCGGACGCGGTTCTCCTCGTAGATCATGTGGAGGCCGTGGATGCGGTTGACGCCCTCGAAGCGCTTCGAGAGAAAATCGACCGCGCGCCCCGACGCCATGATCTCGACGTCGTGCTCCTGCGCGATCAGGTGCTCGAGGATCACCCGCGAGCGCATCGCGTGGCCCATGCCTTCGCCCACGACTCCGTAGAGGACCTTCACGCTCGAGCTCCCTTCGCGACGCCCAGGGACGTCTCGCGTGCGAGCATACGCTCGGGTGGCGCTATCATGTAGACGTACGTCGATGGAGACTCGCCGCGTCTACAGCGAGACGCTCCCCTACGCGGACCTCGTCCGCCCCCGCACGATCGCCCTGCTCGCGCGCTACGGGCTCGAGCTGGTGCTCGCGGTGCGGCCGTGGGACGAACCCGAGCTCCCGCGCGTCGCGCAGGCGCTCCGCGACGGCGGCGTGCCGCTGTCGATCTGGCCGATGCTCCCCGACGACGAGGGCCGGTGGGCGAGCGTGCACAACGCGCCGCAGTGGAGCCGCCTGGCGCTCTCCGTGTGCGACGCCCTCGAGGCGGCGGGAGCTCCGCCGCGCGACGTCCTCTTCGATCTCGAGCCGCCGTTCGCGCAAGCGCGCGCCCTTGCGGCGGTGGGGAGCCGCGAGTCGTCGTCGTCCGCGGGGCTCGCCGGCCTCGCCTCGGGGCTCGCGCGCTCCGGCGCTCCGGCGTTCGACGCGGCGTCGCGCGCGCTCGCCCGCGTGGTCGCCGACATCCACGCGCGCGGGATCGCGACGTCGACGGCGGTGTGGCCGCTCGTCGCGCTCGATCGCCCCGGCGGTCAGGCGTGGCAGTCGCTCCTCGGCACGCCGGTCGACGCGCTCGGCGCCGGCCACGTCAGCGTGATGATGTACACGTCGATCCTCGAGGGCTGGTCGCGACGCACGCTTCGCCGCCGCGACGTCACGGCGCTCCTCGCGGCGGCGACGGCGCGCGCGGTCCGGCGCTGGGGCGACACGGCCGGGATTTCGCTCGGCTGCGTCGGGACGGGCGCGTTCGAGGACGAGCCGACCTACCGCGATCCGTCCGAGCTCGCCGAGGACGTCGCCGTCGCGAGGGCGGCGGGCTGCGAGAAGCTCACGCTGTTCGATCTCGGCGGCGTCCTCGCGCGCGAGCCGGCGGAGGCGTGGCTCGACGCCTTCGCGTCTGGAGGCGAAGCCGCCGCCCGGCCGACGAGCAAGCGTGTCCGCGCCGCGCGCGCGATCGCGCGGGCCGCCACGTGGGCACTCGGGCGCCCGCGCGGGGCCTGACGCCGCCGCCCGCGCGGAGCCTGACGGCGGCGTCCGCGCGGAGCCTGACGCCGGCGCGAGGCGATGTTCAGGGGCAGCGCGCGCTGCGGTACTCGATGCCGTCTTCGGTCCGGAGCGACAGGACGATCGTGCCGTCGTCTCCGACGGAAAAATCGCGGAACGACTCCTCCGGCGTCTCGCTCGTGGGCACGGCGACGCGCCCGAGCGCGTGACCGTCGCCCGGATCGAGGCACGCGATGTGGACCATCTGCGGGTTGCCGCCGAGGACGCCGAGGTAGATCGTCCCGCGCATGTCGGTGTCGAGGAGCATGACCTGCCGCAGAGGCCGCGGGAACTGGATCGCGCGGGCGAAGCGGAGCGAGCCGAGCTTGCGATCGAACGCGTTGAGCGTGACGACGCTCTGGGGCGGGGCGAGCGCGGCCATGAGGAGGAGCGAGCCGTCCTTGCTCGGCCGTCCGGTGAGGAGCGCCGGATCGGCCGGGCTCCCGTCGACCGAGCCGATGCGCGTGAGCGCGCCGTGCTCCTTCTCGACGTAGACGTCCTTGCCGTCGACGAAGACGCCGGTGACGAGCCCCGGATCGCCGACGCGGTCTTCGGGCAGCGGGAGCGTCCCGATCGCGCGGCCGTCCTTGTCGACGAGGCGCACCGTCTTGTCGACGAGCCGATCGAGCAGGACGACGGTGCCGTCCTTGGCGACCGCGATGTCCTGCGTCGTCTCCGTCGTGTCGAACGTCCCGCGGAGGTTGCCCTTCGCGTCGTACCGCGCGACGCGTGCGTTCACCTGATCGAGGACGAGCAGATCGTCGCCTGCGCGCACGAAGCTCATCGGGCCCTCGGGGTTGCCTTCTTGCGGGCGCGATCGTCCGAGCTGTCCCTTGCCCGATCCCCATCGCGCCGCGACGACGACGCTCGCGTCCTCTCCTTCGAGCGCGGCGGCCCACGCCGCTGCGTCTTCGATAAGTGGCGTGGGCGCGGATGTCCTCGTGTCGGCTTGAGGCGTTTCGTCAGCGACGTTCGCGCTCGGTTGCGGCGTCGAAGACACAGGTGAGGAATCGCGCGAGATCCCTACCCAGACCACCGCTGCCAACGCAGCAATGGCCACCATGATCGCGAGCAGCCTGGTACGCGTCTTCACCACGTCGGTCCTCGCGAGCGTAGCGCGAACCGGCGCGAGGATGATCGTGACGCGACGCGACCATGATTTCGCAGGGTGTAGGACGAGGAAGGAAGAAACACCGCCGAACGCGGCAAAGTTTCAGCCTGCGTGCGTCTATCGGAGCCCGCGAGATGTCCTCGCGATCTGGTTCGGCCCTTGCTCAAGCCTGTGGTCATGCGTTCGCTCCTCGTTGCCATCATCGCCGGTTTCTCCGTTGCCATTGCTGCAGGCTGTGCGCCGACGTCAGAGTCCACCGCAGAAGGCAGCAGCACCGGCGATACGATGGGTGCAGACCTCGATCCGGGGGACGACTTCGACGGAGATGTGGGAGACGACCTCCAAGACGGTCCGATGATCGGCGCGGACGACTCGGTCCCCGCGCTCCCGGAGGCGTCGATGATCATGGCGGCGTCGACCAAGGCGCGCGCCACCGCGAACGTGAACCTCCGCAAGACCGCGAGCACGGGCGCGGCGATCCTCGCGGTCATCCCCTCCGGGACGACGGTGGCCCTCGTCTCCGGGACGCTCTCGAGCGGCTTCTACAACGTCACGTACAACGGGGTCTCCGGCTTCGCGCACGCGAACTACCTCACGCCCGTCGCCGACACGGGCACCGGCAACAGCAGCGGTCCGGTCAACATCGACGGACCGGCCTCGCCCGCGAACACGATCGCGCGCGCCAAGGCGGCGATGGGCTTCTCGTACTACTGGGGTGGCGGCGCGTGGCTCGCCTCGGGTCCGACCGCGAGCACGAAGGGCTCGTGCAAGGGCAGCTGCCCGTCGTGCACGCACTCCGGCAAGTACGGCGCTGACTGCTCCGGCCTCGTCGCGAAGGCGTGGCAGTACGGGAACAAGACGCTCTCGGTCAACTCGCACCCGTACAGCACGGCCGACTTCAACGCGAGCCGCGCCGGCCTCTGGTCGATCGTCTCGCGGGGCGCGCTCCGCGCCGGCGACGCGCTCGTCCAGCGGACCGGAAGCTCCGGTCACGTCGTGATCTACGAGAAGGGCGACGGCTGGGGCTCGCCCACCGTCTTCGAGTGCCGCGGCTGCGCCTACGGGTGCGTGTACAACGCGCGCTCGTTCTCCGGCTACAAGGCCATCCGCCGCGCGGGCTTCTGACCGCCCGCGGCGCGGTCCGCCCGCGGAGAGGCGCGGCGCCGGGCTCCGGCGAGGACGGTGCGATCGGCTCGACGTGGCTCGATCCGGCGTGGCGCTCCTTCTACCGCCGCGCTGGATCCTGCGCGCGCTGAGGCCAATCGGAAGCAGGCGAGAATGCTGTCGTTTCGCGCTTGATGGAGGGGGCCCTCGTGCTACGCCACGGGCGTCCGCGTTCCGTCTCCGCGCGCGATTCGACCTTGCCGCCTGACCGGACAAGGGGTTTGGTTCGCGCGCTCGCGCTTGCCGAGCTTCGACGCCCCCGCTGCCCCCCAACGCAAAGGACGCATGATCGCGAACCGCGCGCTTCCGGCCCTCACGCTCTCTCTCTTCGCCTGTCTGGCTGCCTGTTCTTCGTCGACCTCGGGGGAGATCGACGAGCGAGTGGGCACCGCGGCGAGCGCCGTCATCAACGGCAAGCCGTCGGACTCGTCGCAGGACGCCGTCGTGCTCCTCGTGCACTACGATCCGGCGAGCGGCGGCTTCGGCCAGTGCACCGGGACGCTCCTCGCGCCGCGCCTCGTGCTCACGGCTCGCCACTGCGTCGGCGACACCGATCGCTACGCGGCATGCAGGGCGGACGGCACGCCCATCGCGGCAGGTGCGGTTCGCAAGAACCACAAGGCGAACACGATGTACGTGTTCACGGGCAAGGACCGCCCGGAGTTCGGCCGCGGGCAGGTCACGCCGGCGGGGCGAGGCAAGAAGATCCTCGACGACGGCGGGACGAACCTCTGCAACCGCGACATCGCGCTCGTCGTGCTCGAGAAGGATGTCGAGAACGCGCAGATCGCGCCCGTACGTCTCGACGGCGACGTCGAGGTCGGCGAGCTCATCACCGCGGTCGGCTGGGGAGTCACCGAGGACACCCCGCAGCCCGAGCAGCGCCAGCAGCGCAAGAACGTCAAGATCACCAACGTCGGCCCGGACAAGAAGCAGGGCGGCGTGCCGCCGAACGAGTTCGAGGTCGGCGAGTCGATCTGCTCCGGCGACAGCGGCGGGCCGGCGATCGCGCAGGAGACCAACGCCGTCGTCGGCGTCGTCTCGCGCGGCGGCAACGCCGAGGGCGGTCAGGACAGCCGCGACCCGGCGGCCGGCTGCATCAACGGCCGCAACCTCTACACGAAGATCGCGCCGTTCAAGGATCTCCTCATGAAGGGCTACGAGCTCGCCGAGGCGGAGCCGTGGGTCGAGGGCGGTCCGGACCCGCGTAAGCTCAAGCCGAAGGCTGCGTGCGAGAGCGGCGACGAGTGCCGCTCGGCGCTCTGCCTGGCCGATCCCGACGCCGCCGGCGCCGCGACGTGCGCCGAGGACTGCTCGACGACCGAGACGTGCAGCGTCGAAGGCGAGGTCTGCACCGCCGAGGGCGAGTCGATGGTCTGCCGCGCGCCGAAGGTCGAGCCGCCCCCGAGCTCCGGTATGTGCGCGAGCGCGCCCCGCAGCGCGGGCTCCGGCGCCGCCTCGGTCGTGTTCGGGCTCCTCGCGCTCGCGAGCCTTCGCCGCAAGCGGCGCTGAGAGCCAGCGACAGCGGCGGGCGTAGCTCCTTCGGTCCGAGCTACGCCCGGGTCAGCGGCGGAAACGGAGCGCCATCGTCTCGGCGGCGCCGCGGAGGACCTCGAAGAGCGAGGGCTCCTTCTCCGCCTGTCGCTCGTCGCCGATCGTCAGATCGTACGCGATCGTGCCTTCGCCCGACTCGGCGAGCACGCGGGCCGCGCCGGCGCGCTCGAGGATTGCGCGCATCGTGTCGTTGTCGGCGAGGACCTCGGCGCGGAGCGTCTGGATCCCGCGGACCTTCGCGGCGCGGAGCAGCTCGCGGAGGAGCACCGTCGCGACCCCACGGCGATGCATGTCGTCGACGACCGTGATCGCGGCCTCGGCGGTGTTTTCCACGCCCTCGAGCCGGACGAAGCGCGCGATGCCGACGCCGCGCTCGGTCTTCAGATCGGGCGACTCCAGCGTCGCGCCGATCGCGACGTGGTCCTTCTGGTCGACCGACGTGAGGTACGTGAGCAGATCGTCGGTCGGGATCGCGCCGACGTGGAGGAAGCGGAAGTAGAGCGACTCCGGCGAGAGCTCGAGGAAGCCGCGCCGGAGCTCTTCGCGATCGTCCGGCGTCACCGGGCGCACGACCACGAGCGTCCCGTCGCGCAGCGCGCGCGTCACGCGCCACGCCGGATCGCCCGAGAACGCCGGATCGTCGAGCGACGCAGGCGCCGGAGCTGAGGAGGCGAGGGACACGGCGAGCTATCCTAGCAGCCGAGGCCGCGTCTATCCTGTCGCCGACCTCGCGACACGGAGCTCGATTGCAGGAGGAGAAGAAGCGATGACGAGCGCATGGGACCTGTGCGTGCTCGGAGCCGGCCCGGCCGGCTATGCCGCCGCGATGCGCGCGCACGACCTCGGCAAGCGCGTCCTCCTCGTCGAGCGCGACCGCATCGGCGGCGCGGGGATCCACTCGGGTGCGCTGTCGTCGAAGACGATGTGGCACCTGTCGAACGACTACTCGATCGCGAAGCTCACCGATCGCGGCTACCGCGCGCCGGGCGGCGTCGAGGTGAGCTACGCCTCCGTGATCGAGTCGGTCCGGACCGCGGTGGCGGAGCGGCGCGCGCTCCTCGTCCGCCAGCTCGAGGTGCTCTCGAAGCCCTCGCCGCGCGGCGGGGTCGTGACGCTCGTCCGAGGCGAGGCGCGCTTCGCGTCTCCGACCACGGTCGAGGTGACGAGGAGCGATGGGACGCGCGAGGAGGTCGTGGCGAAGAACTTCCTCGTCGCCACCGGATCGTGCCCGCGGGTCCCCGACGGCATCGCGATCGACGGCGACGCCGTCGTCACGAGCGATCAGATCGAGTCGTGGTCGAGCTTCCCCGAGAGCATGGTGATCGTCGGTGCCGGCGTCATCGGCTGCGAGTACGCGACGATGTTCGCCAACTTCGGGCGGACGAAGATCCACATCATCGACCGGCAGCCGCGGATCCTCCCGTTCGAGGACGAGGACGTCGCCGAGGAGGTTGCGTCGAGCTTCGAGGCCTCCGGCGTCACGATCCATCGCTCGTCGAAGCTCGAGAGCCTGAAGGTCGTGAACGGGCGCGTCGAGTACGTCATCACGAACGCCGACGGACAGAGCGAGACGATCAACGTCGCCAAGGCGCTCGTCTCGATCGGGCGCGTCCCGAACATCCAGGGCCTCGGGCTCGAGGCCGTGGGCGTCAAGGTCGAGCGAGGCAGCATCGTCGCGAAGGAGACGCAGTCGACCGCGCCGCACATCTGGGCGGCGGGCGACGTCACGATGGACCTCGCGCTCGTCAACGTCGCGGAGCTCGAGGGGCGCTACGCGGCCGAGAAGATGTTCGGCCTGTCGCCGCACCCGATCCACTACGACGCGCTCAGCGCGATCATGTTCCTCCGCCCGGAGGTCGCCAGCGTCGGCCTGAACGAGACGCGCGCGCGCGAGCTCGGCATCCCTTACCGCGTTGGCGTGGTCGACAACCGCCTCGTGAGCCGCAACGTCGCGATGCGCTCGACGCGCGGCTTCGTGAAGCTCCTCGCCGCGAGGGACTCGGAGAAGATCCTCGGCCTGCGCGTCGTCGGGCCGCAGGCGTCGAGCACGATCCAGGGCATCGCGTTCCTCATCCACGTGGGCGCGACGCTCACGGACATCGACGAGTGCGTCCACCCGCACCCGGCGATCCCGGAGGGCGTCCAGGAGTGCGCCCGCATGCTGCTCGGGCGCTCCGTCCTGAAGGCGGAGGTCTTCGGACCGGAGGGCCTCCTCCGCTGCGGCGAAGGCTGAGGTCGAGGTCGACCCCGCGCCGACGTATAGGACATCTCATCCAGTACGCCCGATCGCCCCCGCGCGCTTCGCGCGGCCGAAAGTCCTCTCCGTCCCGTGCGCCCACCGCCCCTCACCCCGTCGAAGGAACCCCCGAAGCAGCCGCTCGGCGCCGCGCTCCGGGAGAGCAGCCGCTTCATCCGTCGCGCGCTCGGGCTCGTGTGGAAGGCGTCGGCGCCGCTCACCGCCTCGTTCGGCGCGATCGCGATCCTCGGCGCGCTCCTCGGGCCCGCGATCGCGCTCGCCGGCAAGCGCATCGTCGACTCGGTCGTCGCCGGCTCACGCGACGACACGCTCGAGTGGGTCGCGGTGGAGCTCGCCCTCGTCGTCGCGCAGGCGAGCGTGAACCGGATGGGCTCGCTCGTCCGGAGCGTGCTCGGCTCACGGCTCGGCAACGACATCAACATCGCGATCCTCGAGCGCGCCCAGCGGCTCGAGCTCCGGCACTTCGAGGACCCGGAGTTCTACGACCGGCTCACGCGCGCACGGCGCGAGGCGTCGTCGCGCCCCCTGTCGCTCGTCTCGGAGACATTCTCGCTCGTCCAGTCCGCGCTCACGCTCGCCGGCTACGCCGCGCTGCTCGTCCGCTTCAACGCGTGGGTCGTGCTCGCGCTGATGCTCGCGACGATCCCCGCGACCATCGCCGAGATGAAGTACTCGAAGCAGGGCTTCCGTATGCGCAACTGGCGCTCGCCCGACGCGCGGCGCCTCACGTACCTCGAGTACATCCTCGCCAACGACAAGCACGCCAAGGAGATGAAGCTCTTCGGGCTCGGCCCGCTCTTCCTCGGCCGCTACAAGGAGCTCGCGGAGCGCTTCCACCGCGAGGACTCGAGGCTCATGGTGCGCCGTACGATCGTCACGTACGTGCTCTCGCTCCTCGCGACGCTCGCGTTCTACGGCGCGTACGCGTCGATGGCGGTCCTCGCGGCGCTCGGGCGGCTCACGCTCGGCAACATGACGATGTACGTGCTCGCCTTCCGGAGCGGCCAGCAGTCGTTCCAGTCGATCCTCGGCGGGATCGGCAACATCTACGAGCACAACCTCTACATGTCGAACCTCTTCGCGTACCTCGACGCGGACCTCGACGCGGCGCCGCGTGCCGAGGGCGCGTCCGTCGCGCCGCGGCCGCCGCGCGCCCTCCCGCCGCTCTCCGCGGCCGAGCGGGGCATCCGCCTCGACGACGTGAGCTTCCGCTACCCCGGCCAGAAGAAGTGGGTCCTCCGGCACGTGGACCTCTTCATCCCCGAGGGCCAGAGCGTCGCGATCGTGGGCCAGAACGGCGCCGGCAAGACGACGCTGATCAAGCTGGTGAGCCGCCTCTACGAGCCGACCGAGGGGCGCGTCCTCCTCGACGGCAAGGACCTCCGCGACTGGGATCGCGACGCCCTGCTCGCGCGCTTCGGCGTCGTCTTCCAGGACTTCAACCAGTACCAGCTCAAGTTTCGCGAGAACGTCGGGGTCGGCTCGGTCGATCACCTGGCCGACGAGCCGCGCATCGTCCGCGCCGCGAGCCAGGGCGGCGCGGAGCCGGTGCTCGTCGGCCTCGCCGAGGGCCTCGAGACGCCGCTCGGGCGATGGTTCCAGGACGGCGCCGAGCTCTCGGGCGGCCAATGGCAGAAGATCGCGCTCGCCCGCGGCTTCATGCGTGAAGAGGCCGACATTCTCGTGCTCGACGAGCCGACCGCGGCGCTCGACGCCGAGGCCGAGCACGCCGTGTTCGAACGCTTCCAGGCGCTGACGAAGGATCGGACGACGATCATCATCTCCCACCGCTTCCCCACGGTGCGGATGGCCGATCGCATCCTCGTCGTCGAAGACGGCGCGATCGCCGAGGACGGCACGCACGCCGAGCTCGTCGCGGCGTCCCGGACGTACGCGCGGCTCTACGAGCTCCAGGCCCGCGGCTACGTCTGAGCGCCGGCGATCGCGCGCGGGGCGTTCCTGGTGGGGGTGCGCGGGGCCCACCTCGCGGGGCTGCGGCGCGTTCGGCTCGTCCCCCCTCAACGGCGGGCGGACATGGCCGTTCTGTCCTCAGAGGGACCTACACCGATGCGAGAGGCGAAGAAGGCGATCCCGGTAGCCGAGCTGGGTTGGGAATTCGAGGAACTGCGGGAAGAGGAGGCGGCGCGACGATTCGCGCGGGGCTCCGCGGAGTCGGCCTACGCCACACGCCGAACGAGGCGGATGGAGAAGGTGGACGCGCGGCTCATCGCGATCGCGCGCGGGGAGATCGATCCCGAGGAGGGGCTCGAGCCGCTCCCGCGCGCCGTACCTCCCCGGCGCTCGGAGCCGAGGCTCATCGCGGCGCGAGGCTTCGAGCCGCGCCGCGACTCCTCGACCGCCGTCGTCGGCGAGGACGATCTCATCGAGGTCGACGAGGACTGGCTCGAGTCGGACGTCGAGCCGGAGCCGTTCCCCGACGGGTGACCGCGCGAAGGCGTGACCCGCGGAGAAATGCGGATCTCGGTCCGACGCCGGGGCACCGCCCGCGCGCCGGCGTCGATCGCTGGCCGGGGGCCGGCCCGAGCCGGCGCGGGCCACGTGCGCTCGCTCCGATCTGCGCGAGATCGCACGCGCACGTCGCTGGCGCGTCGCGTGCTGAGGACGCGCCCATGAGCGATGGTCTGAATCTGGTGACTCTGTTTGGAAACCTCGGCGCCGATCCGGAGCTGAAGACGAGCGCGGTGGGCCCGGTGCTGAAGATGCGCCTGGCCACCGACCACTCGTGGAAGAACAAGGAGAACAACGAACGAGAGAAGCGGACGGAGTGGCACACGCTGACCATGTTCGGGCCCCGCGCGGAGGCGCTCGCGAAGCACCTCCACAAGGGCTCGCGCGTGATGGTCACCGGCCACCTCCGGACGAGCAGCTACGAGAAGGAGGGGCAGACGCACTACCGCACGGAGGTGATCGTCGACGAGCTGTGCTTCGGCAGCAGCCGCTCGCACTCGAACGGCGCGTACGTCCCCGCGCCGCGCGAGGCGCCGCTCGCCTCGGCCGGCATCCCGTTCTGAGCCGGAGCTCGCGCTCCCCGTGCGCGATCGCGACGTCGCGTGCGGGGAGCGTCCGGCTCTTCAGAACGAAGAGCCGGGCTGCTTCAGGAACTCGAGCTCCTCGGGCGTCGAGGAGCGGCCGAGGATGGCGTTGCGGTGCGGGAAGCGGCCGAAGCGCTCGACGATCACGGCGTGGCGCTTCGCGTAGTCGAGGCTGTTGGCGACGGACTTCGCGAGGTCCTCCGGCGCGTCGCGCTCGAGGCGCTCGAAGGCGGACACGCACTGGCGCTGGAGGTCGGCGTCCTCGGCGTGCATCAGCGGCATGTAGAGGAACCAGCGCTCGACGATGGTGAGCGAAGCTTCGTCGCCGCCGGCGATCGCCGCGAGCGTGAGGTCGCACGCGCGAGCGTCCTGCGCGAACGAGCGCGGTCCTCCGCGGTAGACGTTGCGCGAGAACTGATCGAGCACGATGACGAGGGCGAGCCGACCGCGCGGGGTCGTCTTCCAGCCGTCGAGCCCGCCGCGCGCGGCGAGCTCGAGGGTGTCGCCGAAGCGATCGGCGATCTCGCGGTCGAACGCGTCGTCTTTCTTGTACCACTTCGTCGCGTTGGCGAGCGGCGGGGAGCCGTCCGGTCCGAGCCAGAAGCGGAGCACGTCGGCGGGGCTGACCTCGTCGGTGCTGTCGTAGCGACTCTCGCGATCGTCGGGCATTCTCGGCTCCTGAGTCGGTGCGGCGCGCCGTGGGCGCGCCGGTTCAAGCCTTGCTCAGGAGATCGTCGAACGCGCGATCGAACTCGTCGTCGGCGCCGACGGCCGCCTGCCGCACGTTCTGCTTCGGCTCGGCCTTCGAGAGGCGTCGCACGCGCTCCTGAACGTCACGGTAGTTCGGGTCGCGCCGCATCGCCTTCTGGTAGTAGGACAGCGCGTCCTTGTTCATCTTCTTCGCCTCGTAGGCGGCGCCGATCTCGAAGCAGAGCACCGTCTCTTGCGAGGGGTCCTTGATCGACGCGTTGAGGCCGAGGAGGAACGCGTCGATCGCCTCGTTGATGTTGCCGCGCTCGAGCTGGATCATGCCGATCATCGAGCGGCAGACGCACTCGTGCTTCGGGTCGCGCGCCGCGACGTCGAACTCGCGGATCGCGTCGTCGAGCAGGAGCATCTCCTTGTAGGCGATGCCCAGGTTGTAGTGCGAGTCGGAGTCCTCGACGCTGATCTGCTTCGCGACGCCTTCCTTGAACTTCGCGAAGACCTCTTCGACGTCGATCTGCTCGTCGCCGTTCGCGTGGCCCTCGGCGGGCTGCATGTTCGCGTAGTCGAGGCTCTCGAGCGCGTCGAGCGACGAGCCGAGGTCGAACGCGTTGTCTTCCTGGCGAGGCTTCTCGCGCGCGCCGCTGCCGCGCTGCGCTTCCTGCGCGTCGACCTCGGCGAGCCGCTCGCGGAGCAGCGGGTTGTTCGGGTGCTTGCCGAGCTGCTCGGTGATGATGGCGCGGGCGTCGTCGAAGAGGCCGCGCGAGCAGAAGAACTCGGCCTCGTCGAGCGCGTCCTCGAGCTCGCGGCTCGACGCGGCGCCGATCGAGGGCCTCGCGGAGACGCGGCCCGGCGCGGCCGACGGCGCCCGGCCGAACGCCGCGGGCGGGGCGAGGTCGTCTTCGGCGGCCGCGCGGCCGTGGTGCGCCGGCTGCACCGACGGGATGTGCTCCTCCGCGTCGGCATAGGCGGCCTCCGCGTACGCGTCGGGCTCGTCGAGCGGGAAGCTCGGGAGCGAGTCGCCGCCGGCGAGGTCCGCGTCGCCGTACGCGCCGGGCGCGTGCGAGCCGCCGCGGCCGATGTGGATCTGGCGATCGTCGGCGTACTGCGACGAGACGTCCGCCGGTCCCATCTCTTCGAGGTCGTACGAGGGGAGCCGCGCGTCGTGCTCGGCGGCTTCGCCGTAGGCGCCGTCGGCCTCGACCTCCTGCGCTTCGCCGCCCTCCTCGTTCTCGTCGACGATCTCGTAGCCGAGCTCCTGGAGCATCTCGATCGCGCGAGCGTTCGTCGGATCGAAGGCGAGGACGTCTTGAAGGGCGCGCGCCGCGGACTCGCCGTCGAGCGCGTCGACGTAGAGGCTCGCGATGTCGAGCATCGCCAGCACGGCTTCTTCGGTTTGACCCGACTCGATGAGCACGTCGCGGTGGACCTCGTGGAGATCCATCGAGCGCGGATCGACCTCGAGGCCCGCGCGGAGCGTCTCGAGCGCCTTCGCGTAGAGGCGCACGCGGCGGAACGCGTTCGCGTCGGCGAGCGTCTTGGCGACGATCTCGGCAGCGTCCTCCGACGTGGCCTCGAGCTCCTGCTCGACCTCTTCGTGCGTGACGGCGCCGCCGCCGTCGGCCGTCGCGTACTCCTCGCCGCCCTCGACGTAGGCCTCTGCCTCGCCGTAGCCGCCCTGCGGGTAGGCCGCGCCGTAACCCTGCTGCGGCTGCTGCTCGCCGTAGGCGTCTTCGCCGCCCTCGACGTACTCGCCGCCCTCGACGTACTCGGCCTCTTCGCCGTAGCTGACCTCGGCGTAGGCGTCGGCCTCTTCGGCCTCCTCGACGACCTCGGCCTCTTCGACGAGCTCCTCGACCTCCTCGTCGTAGGCCTCTTCGACCTCCTCGACGGGGGCTTGCTGCGGGATGGGCGGTGGCTGCTGGAACGCGTCGGTGCGCGGGCGCTGGAGCGGCTGCGTGTTCGGTCGCGCGCCGCCGTACGGCTGCGGAGGCTGCTGCTGCCCCCAGACCGCCGGCGGCTGCTGCGGGTAGCCTTGCTGCGCCTGCCGCGCGGGCTCCTCCTCTGCCGGCGCGTCGGCCATCGCCGCCGAGCCGTACGGCGGCGCGGCCTGGACGGAGCCGGTCTGCTGGGCGAGGCGGCGCACGCCCTCGTCGTGCGGCGCGACCCGCATCAGCCGCTCGAGGATCTCGCGGAAGAGGTCCGTCTTGCCGGTGTCGCGCGCGACGCGCGCCATCTCCTTCTGGACCTCGATCGCCTTGGCGCCCTGGCCGATCGCGTTGAACGCCCGCGCGAGGAGCGAGAGCGTGTCGAAGTCGCGCGGGTTCGCCTGGAAGCAGATCTGCAGCTTCGCGAGCGCCTGCATGCCGTCCTGCGGCTGGCTCCGCGCGAGATAGAGCTCGGCGCAGAGCCTCGCCTGCTCGGGATCGGCCTTGTGATGCAGGAGGCGCTCGAGCACCTTGAGCGCGTCGTCGCGCCGGCCGATGCCGGAGAGCTGCGAGGCGGCGGTCTTGAACTCGTAGACCGCGCCCTCGATGTCCTTCACGCGCGAGAGCGCCTCGGCGAGGCGGAGGTGCGGGAGAGGGTTCGTCGGATCGAGCTCGACGATCCTCCGGAACACGTCGATCGCTTCTTGGTCCTTCTGCTGCCGCTGGAGGCGCGTCGCGACCTCGTCGAGGGCGGCGAGCGCGTCGCTCGTGAGTCCGAGCTGCTGATAGAGCTCGGCGAGCTTCGGCGCGATGTGCCCGTAGCGCTCCTCGAGCTGCGGGACGTGCTTCGCGATGATCTCGCGGATCTGCTTGTAGACGGCGATCGCCTTGAGCGCGAAGCCCTGGTGTGAATAGAGCTTCCCTACCGACTCGTAGGTGTTGATCGCGTCGGCGTAGACGCCTTGCTTGGCCTGGAGGTCACCGATCTTGAGCAGCGTCCGAGCGTCGTTCGGATCTGCCTCGACCAGCTTCCTGAGCTCTGCGACCGCCTTGTCGTATTTCTTCTTCTCGACGTACTTCTGGGCGGCCTCGAGCACCTTGTCGCGATTAATCGCCACGTCGACGAGGGCTCCTCGCACGGAGGCGCCGACCGTGTCGGGCTTCCGGGTGTTGCAGTCTGCAATCCAAGGGGGTGGTTGGGAGAGTCAAGGGCGCACGCAGGAACATCGACGGTGCGAGACGCATCCGGTGGTGACTGAGAATAGCGTTACTTCTGACAGGTTGCCTACTTGCGCGTGAACGCCGAGGCGCGGTCGGGCGCGTCACCGGGGGCTCGGTCCGCGCCGACCGCCGACCGGGTGCGGGCCCCGCAGAGCGCCGTCGGAGAGGACAGGGGGTGAGAACGTCGTTACGCGGCTGGCGCCGCCGCGCAAACCTGCGGGGCGCGCGGACGTCAGGCAATCGATTGGTTCAATCATTCGATGACAATAAGCGCGACCGTGAGCCCTCGAGTCGCGGCGGCCGCGTTCGCTCCGGCGCCGGAGACGACCGCGTCCCGCTCGTGTCTCCAGCGTGCCGGCCGGTGGCCGAGGAGCGCGCGCGGTGCTCCGCCCCGCGCGCGTCCTCGCTTCGCCAGCTCGAGCACGCGCGATCGCGCCTGGGACGGCCCCGCTGGAAGAGCGCTGCATTCACGGCTACCTTGGCGCGATGGCCACGCAGTCGGCACTCTACAAAGCTCCCTTTGGTCCGGGCGGCGCGAGCGAAGTGGACGTGCAGCTCGCGGAGAAGCTCCTTGCGGTCGCGCTCTCGCGCGGGGCCGACTACGCCGACCTCTTCTTCGAGTACCGGGCGGCCGGGGGCTTCGTCTACGACGAGGGGATCCTGAAGAGCGCCTCGCGCGGCGTGTCGATGGGCCTGGGCGTGCGAGCTCAGCAGGCCGACGCGACCGGCTACGCGTACACCGAGCGCCTCGACTGGGACGCGATGAAGCGCGCCGCCGAGACGGCCGCGTCGATCGCCTCGGGCGGCGGATCGCCGAAGCCCGAGCCGATCACCCTCCGCCCGCTGCCGAGCCGCTACGAGCTCGACAAGGTCACGCTCGACGTCCCGGGGATGGACAAGCGCAAGCTGCTCGAGCGCGCCGCGGCCGCGGCGCACGCCTACGACAAGCGCGTCCTCAAGGTGGAGTGCTCGTTCGCCGAGGAGATCCGCGAGATCCTCGTCGTCACGAGCGACGGGCGCCTCGCGCGCGACGTGCAGCCGCTCATGCGCTTCGGCATCCGCGTGATCGTCGAGCAGGACGGCAAGCGCCAGGAGGGCTCGTCCGGCGGCGGCGGTCGCACGACCATCGGCTACTTCGACGGCAAATCGCCCGAGTGGCACGCGACGCAGGCCGCGGCGCAGGCGATCACGATGCTCGACGCCCAGGAGGCGCCGGCCGGCCAGATGGAGGTCGTGCTCGCGCCCGGCGACAGCGGCATCCTCCTCCACGAGGCCGTCGGCCACGGGCTCGAGGCGGACTTCAACCGCAAGGGCACGAGCAACTACGCCGGTCAGGTCGGCAACCTCGTCGCGAGCGAGCTCTGCACCGTGGTCGACGACGCCACGCTGCTCATGTCGCGCGGCTCGATCAACGTCGACGACGAGGGCTACGAGCCGCGGTCGAGCACGCTGATCGAGAACGGCAAGCTCGTCGGCTACATGCACGACCGGCTGAGCGCGAAGCACTACCAGCTCGGGCCGAGCGGCAACGGCCGCCGCGAGAGCTTCGCGTGCGCGCCGATGCCCCGGATGACGAACACGATCCTCGTCGCCGGCCCGCACGATCCCGAGGAGATCCTGAAGAGCGTCAAGCGCGGCGTCTTCGCGAAGCGCTTCGGCGGTGGTCAGGTCGACATCTCGAACGGCGACTTCGTCTTCTCGCTGACCGAGAGCTACCTCGTCGAGGACGGGAAGATCACCGCGCCGCTCAAGGGCGTGAACCTGATCGGCAACGGCCCCGACGTCCTCCGGAAGGTGTCGATGCTCGGCCACGACGTCGAGACCTCCGACGGGATCTGGACCTGCGGGAAGGACGGGCAGAGCGTCCCCGTCGGCGTCGGCTGCCCGACGATCAAGATCAGCTCGATCACGGTCGGCGGCACCAAGGTCTGATCGGCTGCGGCGCCGCGCCGGTTCGTGATAATCGGAGGCTCGTGCCCGCCTTCGTCGTCGTGATCGGTCACGGCCCGGACCTCGAGGCAGAGGAGGGTGCAGCCACGCTCCTCCGGACGCTCGGCGCGGACGTTCGCACGCTCGACCTCTGGGAGGAGGGCACGGGTCTCTTCGACCAGGAGGGGGCGCGCGCGCGCGCGATCGTGATCGAGGCGGGCGAGCGGCCCGATCTCGCGGTCGCGGCGCTCCGGGCCGTCCGCAAGACCGACGAGCTCGTGAGCACGCCGGCGATCATCGCGGTGCCGCCGCGCCAGATCGCGCGGGTGGATCCGTCGAGCGGCTTCGACGACTTCATCGTGACGCCGTGCTCGCCCGTCGAGCTCTACGCGCGGATCCGCCGTCTCGAGTGGCAAAAGAGCGAGTTCTCGACCGAGGAGCGCGTCAAGGTCGGCCACCTCGTCATCGACCGCGCGGCGCACGAGGTGCTCGTCGACGGGCGCAGCGTCGTGCTCACGGCGAAGGAGTTCGCGCTCCTGTCGTTCCTCGCCCAGAACCGCGGTCGCGTGTTCTCGCGCGAGACGCTCCTGGCGCGCGTGTGGGGCGCACGTTATGAAGGGGGCCCGCGCACCGTGGACATCCACGTGCGTCGCTTGCGGATGAAGCTCGCTGATGCGCTTCCGCTCGAGACGCTGCGCGGCGCGGGGTACAAGCTTCGCACACCGGGGGAACGATGAAATGGCTGAAGAACCAGCTTAGAGCCGCGTTCAACGCGGCCGAGGCGAAGAAGAAGGCCGCGACGCCGAAGCCGCCGCGTCTGGCCGTGAGCGTCGGATGTCCGAGCGGTGTCGGGCCCGAGGTCGCCGTCGCGGCCGCGGCTCAGTCGCGCGCGCGGGTGATGCTCGTCGGCGATCTCGGCGCGCTGCGCGCCGCGGCGCGAGCGCGCGGCATCGAGCCGAAGCGCCTCGTGCGCGTCGACGATCCGGCCGCGGCGTTCAGCGGCGCGCGCGACGACGCGCTCGTCGTCTTCGAGCCGACGTCGCCGCTCGGCGCCGCCGACCGCGCTCCCGGAAGGCCGAGCCGCGCCGGGGGCGCCGCGCAGCTCGCGTGGATCGACGCCGCGGCGGACCTCGTGACGGCGGGGATCGCCGACGCGCTCGTCACGGGCCCCGTGTCGAAGGACGCGATCGCGCGCTCGGGCGCGAAGAGCGCGCGCGCGTTCCGCGGCCACACCGAGCACCTCGCGCGCCGGCTCGCCTCGCCCGAGGTGACGATGGCGTTCTGGACCGATCGCCTGACGACCTCGCTCGTCACGACGCACCTCGCGCTCGCCGACGTCGCGCGCGCCATCACTCCGGGCGAGGTCGCGCGCGCGATCTACTGGACCGCTCGCTTCATCTCCGAGCTCGGATCGACGGGGCACCTCGCGGTCGCCGCGCTGAACCCGCACGCCGGCGAGGGCGGGCTCCTCGGGACCGAGGAGCGCCGCGCGATCGCGCCGGGCATCGCGCGAGCGCGGAAGCGGCTCGCCCAGGGCGGGGTGAACGTCCCGATCGTGGGGCCCGTGCCCGCGGAGACCGCGTTCCGCCTCGCGGCGACGGGGACCTACGCCGGCGTGGTGGCGATGTACCACGACCAGGCGACGATCCCGATGAAGCTGCTCGGGTTCGGCGAGGCGGTGAACGTGTCGCTCGGGTTGCCGATCGTCCGCACGAGCGTCGATCACGGGACGGCGTACGACCGGGCCGGGAAGGGGACGGCGGATCCGCGCGGGATGATCGAGGCGCTCTCGCTCGCGCAGGCGCTCTCGCGCGCCGGTGGGGGACGTCCTTGAGCGCTGTGCTTCGCGGGGGCGGCGGTCAGCGGTGCGGGACGAAGAGCTGGTAGAAGAGCCAGGCGCACACGATCGCGAACGTCAGGGCCGCTCCGGCCGACCACTGCCACGGCGTCTTCGTGCGCGGCGGGGTCTTCGTGGCCATCAGCATCTGCGTGGCGGCGACGACGATGCCGTCGATCTTCTTGCGCGCGCGCGCGCTCTTGTCGGGGTCGGACTCGAGCGCGCGGTAGCGCCCGGCGAGATCGGGGAGCTTGTCGCTCTTGAGCGCGTGCTCGAGCAGCGCCGCGTGGGGCTTGTCGTCGTCCCACGCTTCGAGGGCGCGCTTCCAGAGCGCCTCGAAGACGGCGTCGCGATCGCCGAGCGCGGCGAGCGCGTCGGCGTCAGCGTCGGCGGGCACGTCGGCGGGCACGTCGGCGGTCGCGTCGGCGTCGGCGTCGGCGGTCGCGGTCGCGTCGGCGGTCGCGTCCGCGGTCGCGGCGGTCGCTTCGGCGCCGGTGGGCGCGTCGGCGTCGGCGGTCGCGGGCGCCTCGGCCTCCGGCTCGTCCTTCTTCGGGCTCTCCTCGGTCACGGCTAGGTCTTACCTGGATCTCGCGGTGTCGATCCAGATCGTCACCGGTCCGTCGTTCAAGCTCGAGACCTTCATGTCCGCGCGGAAGCGGCCCGTCTCCACGCGGACGCCCTCGGCCCGCGCGTCGCGGACGAACGCGTCGTACGCGCGCTCGGCCTCCTCCGGCGGCATCGCGCCGTCGAAGCTCGGCCGGCGGCCCTTGGTGACGTCGCCGTAGAGGGTGAACTGGCTGACGACGAGGAGCGCGCCGCCGACGTCGACGACGCTGCGGTCCATCTTTCCCTTGCCGTCGTCGCCCTCGAAGATGCGGAGGCCGAGCACCTTCGCGAGGAGCCAGGCCCGCTCGGCGTCGCCGTCGCCCTTGCCCGCGCCGAGGTAGACGAGCAGCCCGCGCTCGATCGCGCCGGTGACCTCGCCGTCGACCTCGACCTTCGCCCACGACACCCGCTGAACGACGGCGCGCATGGCTCAGATCCGGAGCGCGCGGCGGAGCTCGGCGACCTTCGCGAAGTACTCCTGCCGCTCGTACGGTTCGTTGAGGATGTGGAAGTCCTTCTTCGAGAGGCCCACGCAGCCGAAGCAGTAGGTGCAGCCGCTGCAGTCGACGGAGCGGACGAGGTAGGCCGAGCTGGTGCAGCGCTCGCAACGCTCGCAGTGCGAACAGGCCACGCAGCCTCGGAGCTCGCTCGAGTGCGTGCAGTCGGCGCAGTCGGTCGAGCTCGTGCAGTAGTGCGACCGCGCGACGTTCCGGCAGTCCTTCAGGAACGTGGAGTCGGTGCAGCGCTCGCAGCGCTCGCACGCGAGGCAGCCGGTGTTCGCGGTCGTCTGCGCGTGCCTCGTCACGAGCTCGCGCAGCCGCTCTTCGAATTGTCCCGGCGTCATCGCTTGGCCTGTCTAACGCGCACTCGTCCGGCGCCGAAAAAAGAATCGTCGTTTGTTTGGCCGATGTCGCAGATTGTACGACCTTACCCTTCACGCGGCACTCGCACCCGCGCGGGCAGCTCCGGAGAGCGGACCTGACCCGAGGAGGATTCCCATGAAGCCCGTCGTTTCTTCGCTCGTTGCACTCGCGATCGCGATTGCCCCGCTCAGCGTCATGGCCAAGCCGGCGCACCACGGGAAGGCGTCGCATGCGAAGGTCGTCAAGCACAAGGTCGAGAAGGGGGACAAGACCGTCAAGGCGGCGAAGGCCGACAAGATCGACAAGGGCGACAAGGCGCCGATGGTCCGCGTGAAGGCGGGCAAGAAGGACGGCGCCGCGATCAAGAACGTGGTCCACCACGCGCACAACGTCGACCTCGCCGGCGCCGGCCACCGGGAGCCGAAGGTCGAGAGCGGCGTGCTCGTCGCCGCGTCGATGAAGGCGCCCGCCGCGCCCGCCGCGCACGGCAAGGCGCACCCGAAGCTCACGACCGTCAAGGCGAGCAGCGCCTCGCGTGTCGAGGACATGCCGCGGCTCCCGAATCCGAACGCCGCCAAGCCGAGCAAGGGCGGCGCCGAGAAGGGCGCGCGCAAGGCCGCTCCGAAGAAGGCCGAGCCCAGCGACGACGGCGAACGCGCGCGCGACGAGGAGATCGCCGATCTCGTCGCGCGTATTCGCGGCCGCAGCACCGCCTCGCCCGACGATCGAGAGGCGCCCGCGGCCGAGGCGCGCGACAGCAAGGCGGCGAAGAACGCCGCGCTCCCCGCCTCGAAGCCCGCGTGCACGAAGGAGCCCGTCGAGATCGTCCGCGGTCCCGAGATCGAGCGCTTCGAGCTGACGAAGTGCGACGGCACGATCGCGCCTCTCGCGGCCGAGCGCCTCTCGATCCTCATCCGGCCCGGCGGGGCGGCGCGTCCCACCGCGCCGATCGCCGAGCTCGCGAAGAAGCCGGGCCCGGAGCTCGCGCACGGCGTCCGCCGCGTCGATCCCCGCCTCGTCGGGCGCATCCAGGCGGTCGTCGATCACTTCAGCAAGCCGGGCGCGCCCGCCAAGCTCGCCGTCATCTCCGGCTACCGGCCGGCGTCGGTCGGGAGCATGCACGCCACCGGTCGCGCGATCGACTTCCGCGTCGAGGGCGCGCGCAACGAGGACGTGGTCACGTTCTGCAAGACGCTCGCGGATACCGGCTGCGGCTTCTACCCGAACAGCTCGTTCGTCCACATCGACGTCCGTGACTCGGGCGCCGGCCACGTGAGCTGGATCGACGCGAGCGGCCCCGGCGAGACGCCGCGGTACGTCCCGGTCTGGCCGCCTCCCGCCGCGCCGTCGCCCGCCGAGCGACACCTGCACCGCGCCAGCGCGACGACGCAGCGCTCGTTCGAGGACCTCGCCGAGGAAGGCGCGAGCCTCCTCCGCGCGCGACGCCCGAACGAAGGCGCCGGCCGCTGGAACGACGGCGACATCGACTCCGACGATCACCCCGCCGAAGCGGAGAGGTGAGCCGCCCTGATCGCCGCGTCACGCCTGGCACAGGCTGCGCGACTCCGGCCGTGCGGCCGGCGCGGCGCGCGGCGATCGACGGCCTCCTGATCCTCGCGTCGCGGTAGGCCCGGCCTCGCGACACCGGGATCATCCCCGAGCGCGCGCGCTTCGTTTCGACGGAGCGCGCGCGTGCGTCTTTTGCGGCAGAAGAGGCGCTCGCCCGTCGGCGCGAGGCCCGGATCCGCTCTCGGCACGACGTTCGCAAAACGCGTCCTCGTCCTGTTCGGAGGAGATGCGATGAAGCGGATCTGGATGGCCTCGGTGGTGTGCTCGGTGATGGCGCTCGGCGCGTGCAGCGCGGAGGACAGCGCGAGCTTCTCGGGCGCGGAGACGCGCGGTGGCGCCGACGCGTCTCCGGCGCCGGGCTCCGGTCTCGGCGCACCGTCCGGCGGCTCGTCGAGCGGCGACGGCGCGGGGGCGAGCTCGGGGTCGAGCGCGCCCGGCGCGGAGGCGCCGCCTCAGAGCGGTCTCCTCACGGCGGGCGTCTGGGACGACAACCTGAACTTCGACTTCTTCACGAAGTACGTCGACCTCAGCGCGCCGGCGCTCACGGGCCTGCCGTCGTTCTCGGCGGCGGAGCGCGCCGCGGCGAAGCAGAAGTGGGCGCAGCGCACGGGATCGACCGAGCTCGACGTCACCTTCCTGATCGACACGACCGGCAGCATGGGCGACGAGCTCAGCTACCTGCAGAACGAGATCGACGGCATCGCGCAGACGATCAAGACGAAGTTCCCGCAGACGACGCCGCGCTACGGTCTCGTGCTCTACAAGGACAAGGCGGACGCGTACCTGACGCGCTGGTTCGACTTCAAGGGGCTCGAGGAGTTCCGCGCGAACCTCGCCGCGCAGACGGTCGGCGGCGGCGGCGACTACCCCGAGGCGGTCGCCGCGGGGCTCGACCAGGTGATGAAGCTCTCGTGGCGCACGGGCGCCGTCTCGCGCATGACGTTCTGGGTGGCGGACGCGCCTCATCACATCGGTGACGAGGCGTCGGTCAAGGCGTCGATCGACGCCGCCGCGGCGAAGGACGTCCACATCTACCCGGTCGCGGCGAGCGGCGCCGACGATCGGACCGAGTTCACGATGCGCACGGCCGCGCAGATCACCGGAGGCCGCTACATCTTCCTCACGGACGACTCGGGCATCGGCAACTCGCACGCCGAGCCGCACATCCCCTGCTACCACGTGACGAAGTTCGACGGCGCGCTCGTCCGCATGGTCGAGAGCGAGATGGCCGGCGCGCGCGTGGCGCCGGAGGCGGAGCAGATCATCCGCACCGTCGGCAACCCGAAGGACGGGCAGTGCGTGACGAAGGACCGCGGCAACGTCTCGATCTACTGAAAGGAGCGGGGCGCGCGCTCGATCGCGCGAGCGCGTGCTCGCGCGATCAGCTCGGGAGCGCGCAGAAGCCTTCGTAGTCGATGTAGCTCGTGATCGACGGCTTCGGTCCGCAGACCGGGCAGTCCGGCGCGCGGCGGAGGCGGAGCTCGCGGAACTTCATCTTCAGGCTGTCGTACGTGAGGAGCCGTCCGACGAGCGCGTCGCCGCGGTTCAGGAGCAGCTTCACGGTCTCGGTCGCCTGAAGGAGCCCGATGACTCCGGGGAGGATGCCGAGCACGCCGGCCTCCTGGCAGCTCGGCGCGAGGTGCGGCGGAGGCGGCTCGGGGTAGAGGCAGCGGTAGCAGGGGCCGGCGTCGATGCCGAGCTTCGACGCCGCCTTCTCCGGGACGAACGTCGTGAGCTGGCCGTCGAAGCGGAAGATCGAGCCGTGGACCACGGGCTTGCCCATCCAGACGCTCGCGTCGTTGACGAGGTAGCGCGTCGGGAAGTTGTCGGTGCCGTCGACGATGACGTCGTAATCGGAGAAGAGGCGCTCGACGTTCGAGCTGTCGAGGCGCTCGCGGTAGCCGACGACCTTCACGTCGGGGTTCAGGTCCTTGAGGACCTTCTCGGCGCTCTCGACCTTCGGCTGACCGACGCGGCTCGTCGCGTGGAGGACCTGCCGCTGGAGGTTCGACGCGTCGACGACGTCGGCGTCGACGAGGCCGAGCGTGCCGATGCCCGCCGCGGCGAGGTAGAGGCCCGCGGGGGAGCCGAGGCCGCCGGCGCCGATCATCAGCACCTTGCTCTTGAGCAGCTTCGCCTGTCCCGCCTCGCCGACCTCGGGCAAGAGGAGGTGACGCGAGTAGCGATCGCGCTGCGCGTCGGTGAGCTGCGGCGGCGTATCCATCGGGTAGCCGAGGTCCTTCCAGCGGACGAAGCCGGGGTTCGCCGTCTCGACGTTCGTGTAGCCGAGCTCGGCGAGCGTCTTGGCCGCCAGCGCCGAGCGCGTGCCGCCCGCGCAGTAGGCGACGATCTTCGTCGCCTTGTCGGGGACGCGGCCCTCGACCTGGATCTCGAGGAAGCCGCGCGGGATCGAGATGGCGCCGGGGATGAAGCCCGCGCGGAACTCCTCCTTCTCGCGGACGTCGAGCAGCGTGTACGGCTCCTTCGCGTCGAGACGCCGCTTCAGCTCGTCGAGCGAGACCTCCTTCGTGTCGCGTCGGACGCTGGCGATGAGATCGGTGTAGGTCGTCGGCATCGGTCGAGTTCCGCAGTTTCTCGGGCGTGGCCCGGTTGGCGCTAGAGACAGCGCGTCCGTTATAACGGATCCTCGGCCGATGGTCGAGCCGAGGCGATCGTTCGATGCTGGAGGGGCGTCCGCCGTGGCGCCCGTGCCTCCGCCGCTCGGCGCTTCAGGCGGTCGCGCTCAGGCGCCGAGCTCGACGCGCATCCTCGTGACGAGCGCGCGCCCGTCGGCGGGGCGCCCTTCGTCCGGTCCCGTGCACGCCGTCGCGAAGGGCCGGTAGCGCGCGATCGCCTGCTCGTCGCCGACGGCGGCGAGGGCGTCCTCGAGGATCCGGCCGAAGCCGTAGACGTCGTCGCGCGGATCGCCCGGCCGCCCCTTCATGCGCTCGGGCGACACGTAGCCGAGGCTGCCCGGCGGGCTCGGCTCGCCGACGCGCCGCGCGGTGCCGAAGTCGGTCAGGATGGCGGCGTTGGTCCGCGAGAGGATGACGTTCGCGGGCTTCACGTCGTGATGGATCCAGCCCGCGGCGTGGACGCGCGCGAGGGCGGCCGCGAGCGGGAGCGCCCAGCGCTCGAGCGGCAAGAGCCGCCCGAGGTCGCGCCCGCGGATCTGCTCGCGGAGCGCGCCGCCCGGCGCCCACTCGAGCGCGATCCATCCGTGATCGGGATCGAGATCGAACACGCGCACGATGCCGGCGCCTTCGAGCATGACGGCGACGCGCGCCTCGTGCCCGAGCTGGCTCCGATCGCGCTCGGGCTGGTGATAGACCTTGAGCGCGACGTGTCGGCCGAGCTCGCGGTCGACGGCCTGGTACACGGCGGCCGCGCCGCCGCGCCCGACCTCGCGCAGGAGATCGAACGGCGCGTCCGGCTCGCGCGCCATCACGGTGGCGCCGGTGATGATCGGCTTCTGCTCGAGATCGAACCCGAGCCGCGCGCGCCAACGCCGATGCCGCTCGCGCGCGCCGGGGTGGTCGAGATCGCGCAAGAGGACGCGCTCGATGAGCGAGAGCGCCGTCGGGATCTCGCCGCGACGCTCGGCGAGGTCCGCGAGCATGACGAGCGCGGGCGAGCACGTCGCGGTGGCGAGCACGCGCGCGGCGCCGTCGGGCTCGCCACGATCGAGCAGGGTGGCGCCGAGCGCGAGGAGCAGCGGGTCGGGGAGCTTCTGCATCTGCGCCGAGCGCGCGAGCTCCTCGACCGCGCGCGCCTCGTCCGGGGTCCCGCGGAGCGCGGCGAACGCCGCGATCGCCTCGGCGTCCGTCGGTCCGCCGGGGAGCCCGACGCGGAGCAGGCGCTCGAGCTCCTTCGGCAGAGGCGCGGGCTCGACGATCGCGGCGTCGGGGGAGACGCTGCTCGTGTCGGGTCCGCTGGCGGCGGGCGGCGCGTTCTTCCTGAAGCGATCCCAGAAGCTCATCTGTCACTTGCCGAGGATACGGAGGACCGGCGCGCCCCCGCGTGTGGTCGAGATCGCGTCGCCGACGAGGAGCGTCGCGCGCGGGACGAGCTCGACGTCGCGGGCGAACGCGCGGACCCCTCGCGACGCGAGCTCGAGCCAGCCGTCGGGGCCGGCGACGAGGTCGAGCCCGGCGACGGGCGTACGCGCCGGCCCGAGGCACGCGTAGTACTTCTCGCCCGACACGTCGATCTCGACGGCGCCCTCGAGGCGCTTGCTCGGCGCGACGCGCAGCGGCACCTCCTTGCCGAGCCTGAGCTCGATGCCGTCGCCGACCGGCAGCGCGCCGCCGAGGTTGATCCCGCGGAGCTGCGTGCCGTTGCGGCTGTCGAGATCGCGGACGACGACCGTCTCGCCCTCGCGCGAGATCCGGAGGTGCTGCCGGCTGACCGCGTTCGAGGGCACCGTGATGGCGCCGTCGGTGCGTCCGACGATGACCTCGTCGCCCGTGACGAGCACGAACCTTTGGTGCTCGTCGGCGCCGCGGGCCTCGACGGCGACGATCGGCGCGAGCGCGCGGCGGGCGCGGAGGCCGTTCGCGCGCTCACGGAGCGGGGCGTCGTCGGGCGTCCCGGCGAGCAGCTCGTCGAGCACCTCGAGCGCCTCGCGTCGCCTGCCCGACTCGATCATCACGTCGACGTCCTTCGTCCGCTCGTCGCGCGATCGAGACACGCGCTCCTTGTGCTGCTCGGTCGACAGGAGGAACTCGAGCCGCTCGACGTCGCCTGCGGCCTGGAGCGCGCGCGCCTCGCCCTCCTTGTCGCCGGCGCGCGCGAAGGCCTCGGCGGCCTTGAGCGGCTCGCCGATCGCCTCGAGGTCCCGCGCCGCCTCGCTCACCTCGTGGCGCGCGACCGCGCTGACGGCCGCGTCGCCGGCGAGCGCCAGGAGGAGCTCGGCGCGCTTCAGGCGCGCCGTCTTGTTGGTGTCGGTGCCCTCGGGCGCGAGCTTCGCGGCCTGCGTGAGGAGCTGGAGGCGCGCGCGCGCGTCGCTCTCGGCGTCGCCGCGGACGAGCATGATCCGCGCGGCCTCCAGCGTGTCGCCCGCCTCGCCGAACAGCTCGGCGGCCTTGATCAGGTCGCCGCGCAGCTCGGCGGCGCGGGCCTGCGCGGCCACCCGTCCCTTGCCGAACCACTTGTCGTAGAAGGCCATTCGCAGCGTTCCGGACCCGCCTCGCGGCCTCGACACTCTACTCCAGCGGGGCGAGCCGCGGACGCCCGCGCCGCCCGGCCCGCCCCGGAGCCGCGGTCGAAGCCGCCGCGCGCCGTCGGGTCGGTGAATGTGCGCAGGCGCCGAGGACCGAACGCCGCGCGGGCGGGGCCAGCCGCTTCAGGGAGTCGTTGACGAATTTTTTCGCATCACCGACGCTTGGGATTCGATGTCGAACACCAACAGGCTCGGTGAGCTGCTCGTCCGCGAGAAGCTGATCTCGCTCGCGCAGCTGAGGCAGGCTCAGGACGAACAGAATCGTTCCGGCCAGAACTTGGGCTACACGCTCGCGCGGCTCGGGTTCATCAGCGATCAGGAGATCACCAATTTTCTCTCGCAGCAGTACCGCGTCCCGACGATCAACCTCGACGAGTACGAGATCGACGCCGAGATCCTGAAGCTCGTCTCGAAGGAGCAGTGCGAGAAGCACCGCGTCATCCCGGTCTCGCGCGCGGGCAGCTCGCTCATCGTCGCGATGGCGGATCCGACGAACCTCCACGCGATCGACGATCTCAAGTTCCTCACCGGCTACAACATCGAGCCCGTCATCGCGAGCGAGACGTCGATCGCGAACGCGGTCGAGCGCTACTACTCGGCGGGCCCCTCGTACGACGAGGTCATGGCCGGCTTCGACGAGTCGGAGATCGAGTTCACCGGCGACGACGAGGAGCTGAACGTCCTCGAGCTCGAGAAAGCGAGCGAGGACGCGCCCGTCGTCCGCCTCGTGAACATGATCCTGCTCAACGCCATCAAGAAGGGCGCGAGCGACATCCACATCGAGCCGTACGAGAAGAAGCTCCGCGTGCGTTACCGCGTCGACGGCGTCCTCGTCGAGGAGATGACGCCGCCGCTCAAGTTGAAGAACGCCATCGCGAGCCGTCTCAAGATCATGAGCCAGCTCGACATCGCCGAGCGGCGCCTCCCGCAGGACGGACGCATCAAGCTGAAGCTCGGCAAGGGCCGCGAGATGGACTTCCGCGTGAGCGTCCTGCCGACGCTCTGGGGCGAGAAGATCGTCATGCGCCTCCTCGACAAGGGGAACCTGCAGCTCGACATGACGAAGCTCGGGTTCGACAACAAACCCCTCGAGGACTTCCTCTGGGCGATCCGTCAGCCCTGGGGCATGGTGCTCGTCACGGGTCCGACCGGATCCGGCAAGACGACGACGCTCTACTCGGCGCTCAGCGAGCTCAACAAGATCGTCTCGAACATCAGCACCGCGGAAGATCCCGTCGAGTACAACCTCGCCGGCATCAACCAGGTGCAGATGCACGACGAGATCGGCCTGAACTTCGCGATGGCCCTTCGAGCCTTCCTCCGTCAGGACCCCGACATCATCATGGTCGGCGAGATCCGCGACTTCGAGACCGCGGAGATCGCGGTCAAGGCGGCGCTCACGGGCCACCTCGTGCTCTCGACGCTCCACACGAACGACGCGCCTGCGACGATTTCACGCCTCCTCAACATGGGCGTCGAGCCGTTCCTCATCACGGCGTCGGTCAACCTCGTCCTCGCCCAGCGCCTCGCGCGCAAGGTCTGCGTCGACTGCCGCCAGCCGATCCAGATCGAGCCGCAGGCGCTCGAAGAGCTCGGGTTCACGCCCGAGCAGGTGAACATCGCGCAGGGGCGCCTCGTGAAGGGCTTCGGATGCCGTACGTGCAACGGCACCGGCTACAAGGGGCGCGTGGCGCTCTACGAGGTCATGCGCTTCAGCGACACGCTGAAGGAGATGGTCCTCCAGGGCTCGTCGACGGCGGACCTCAAGGCCGCGGCGATCAAGCAGGGCATGGTCACCCTGCGCATGGCCGGCATCGGCAAGGTGCTCGACGGCGTCACGACGACCGAAGAGATCCTCCGCGTCACGATGAGCGACTGAGGACCCGGCGCGCCGCGCCGACGAGGGGCCGGACGGGGCGAGCTCGGGGGAACGCCTGAGCTCGTCCGTACGCCGCGCGGTGAATCGATCAGGATGGAAGACCGAGCGCCGAGGCCGCGGCGGGCGGCGGATTGCGCCATCTGTTCGCGTTGTAGCGGAGGAGCCTGTTAGCCTGATGATGCAAAATTCATCTGTGGCCCCCTCCGCGGAGAGGGAGCAGGAAGGGCGACGCGATGGCGCAAGGCGGTGACGTTCGGGTGAATCTCCACCAGCTCCTGAAGGCGATGGTGGAGAAGGGCGCGAGCGATATGCACATCACCGCGGGCGCGCCGCCGCTGCTTCGCATCGACGGCGAGGTCATCCCGCTCAAGCTCCCGCCGCTCACGCCGGTCGACACGAAGCAGCTCTGCTACTCGATCATGACCGAGGAGCAGAAGATTCACTTCGAGAAGGAGAGCGAGCTCGATCTCTCCTTCGGCGTGAAGAACCTCTCGCGTTTCCGCGCCAACGTCTACCTCCAGCGCGGCGCGGTCGCCGGGGCGATTCGAACCATTCCGTTCAAGATCCTCTCGTTCGAGGAGCTCGGACTGCCGACGGTCATCGCGGAGATCTCGAACAAGCCGAGCGGCCTCGTGCTCGTCACCGGTCCGACGGGCTCGGGCAAGTCGACGACGCTCGCGTCGATCATCGACAAGATCAACAGCGAGCAGCGCGTCCACATCCTCACGGTCGAGGACCCGATCGAGTACCTCCATCCGCACAAGCTGGCGGTCGTGAACCAGCGCGAGATCGGTCAGGACACGCAGTCGTTCAAGGGGGCGCTCCGCTACGTCCTCCGTCAGGACCCGGACGTCGTCCTCGTCGGCGAAATGCGAGACCTCGAGACCATCGAGGCGGCGCTGACCATCGCCGAGACCGGTCACCTCGTCTTCGCCACGCTCCACACGAACACGGCGGTGTCGACGATCAACCGAATCATCGACGTCTTCCCGCCGCACCAGCAGGACCAGATCCGGAACAAGCTGTCGTTCGTGCTCCAGGGCGTGGTCACCCAGCAGCTCTTGCCGCGCGCCGGGGCGCCGGGGCGCTGCCTGGCGATGGAGATCATGGTCCCGAACGTGGCGATCCGTAACCTGATCCGCGAGAACAAGATCCATCAGATCTACGGCTCGATGCAGGTCGGTCAGGAGAAGTACGGGATGATGACCCTCAACCAGTCGCTCCTGAACCTGTACCTGCGGCGGTTCATCACGCTCGAGCAGGCGCTCAATCAGTCGACCGAGGCCGAGGAGCTGAAGAACATGATCGAGCAGGCGAACGCGAAGGGCGGGCACGGAGGGCCGGGGCGCCCGCAGCAGCCGTTCCGCTGATCGGCGCGTGCCTGGCCGTTCGGCCGGGCCGCGTCACTTCGCGCGGCGGACGACCTTGCCGGCGCCGAGCTTCTCGGCGGCGAAGACGACGTCGGGGTTGGCGAAGCCGGCCTGCGCGATCGGCTTCACGTACTCGTTGCCGTGGCGGGTGTCCCGCATCACGGCGTACGCCGACGCGGCGATGAGCCGCGCGGGCATCGCGGCGGCGGCCGGAGGCGGGTCCTCCTGCGAGACGATCGCGCGGGCCTCGTCGACCTTGCCGTGCGCGGCGGTCGCGTAGGCGCGGAGCCACTTCGCGAGCGGTCCGCCGACGTTGGGGTAGCTCTTGAAGAGCGCGAGCGCGTCGGCGTCGCGCTTCAAGGCGACGAGGGTGAAGACGCGCTCGGTGAGGACGCGCATCGTGACGGTGCCGCTCTCGAGCGCGACGCGGCTCAGCGTGTCGGCCTCCTCGAGCTTGCCCTCGTAGCGGGCGAGGCGGGCGAGGCGGACGGCGCGCATCGAACGAGGCTCGCCGCGCCACTGCTCGGCCACCTTCTTCGCGAGCTCGAGGTCGCCGGCGTCGAGCGCCCAGTCCATCGCGACGAGATCGGCCCACGGCGAGTCGTCGCTCGCCATCTCCTTCACCTTGTCGCCGTTGAGGACGCCGAGGTTGCCGGCGAGGAGCGCCTGCCCGCGCGTCAGCGGTGCGGCGAAGGGGAGCCTCTTCGACTCGTCGGGGACGGCGTCGAACGAGCGCGCCATCCGCTCGCCGTCGAGCTTCTCGTAGGAGACGGCCGCCGTGACGATCGCGACGTCGGCCGAGCTCGGCGGGAGGTCCTCGGCCGCCTTGAGCGCCTCGTCGAGGCGCGCGCCGAGGAGCGCGACGCGCGCGGCGAGCACGCGCGCGGGCGGATAGACGGCGGAGAACGACACGGCGGTGAGCGCGGCCTTCCGCGCGAGGCCCTCGTCGCCGGTCACGAGCGCGATGCTCCCGAGCCACGCCGCGATCCCCGGAGTGTCGGCGACCTCGAGGCCCTTCTGCAGCGCGGGCTTCGCCTCGTCGACCGCGCGCGGGTCCTGCGAGGCCGCGCGCAGGGCGAGGACCGCGCGCGCAGCGTGCGGCACGGAGCGGAGCGCGCTCGGCAGCGCGTCGCCCTTCTCGGTGACCTCCTTGATCTCGGGAGGCTCGTCGCCGCGGAGAGGATCGCGCGTCCACGCGAGCGCGACGAGCGCGGCGCCCTCGGGGCGGGTGGGGTAGCGGAGCCGGAACTCCTTCGCGAGCTCGCCGGCGCGGTGAGGGTCGCCGTCGACGGCCATCGCGCGCGTGACGAGGACCTGCGCCACGATGAGCTCGGGATCGAGCTTCACCGCCGCGCTGTAGCGCTCGAGCGCGCGCGGGTCGCCGGCGCGCTCGAACGTCGCCCCCGCCAGGAGCTGGAACCACGCGTCGTCTTGCGCGGCCGAGTCCCACTTCGCGACCGTCGCGGCGGCGCCGGCGGTGTCGCCCTGGAAGAGGAACGACGAGACGTAGGCGAACGCGATCTTCTTCTCCTCGACGCCGACGACCTTCGCGCGCTGCGATCCGTCCTCGAAGGCGAGATCCGCGCCGCCCTTGAGCAGTCCGACGAGCGCGCGCTCGCGGAGCCAGGTCAGCGCGGCGTGCGTGGAGCGCGACTCGAGCTCGAACGCCGTCGATATCGCCTTCTCGGCCGGTTCGAGGAGCTTGGCGTCGCTCGCCTGGAGATCCTTGTCGACCTTCGCGAGCAGCGCTTCGGCCTCGACGTGCTGCTTCGCGCGCTTGTCGTTGACGTAGAAGTACGTACCGACGCCGCCGCCGACGAGCACGACGGCGAGCGCGATCAACGTCACCGTGCTGAAGAGGCGACGGACGCCCTCGGGCTTCGCCCACGTGAACGCCTGCGGCGCGACCGCGCCGTCGGGCTCGTAGACGCCTGCGATCTGCAGCGCGTCGAGGACGTCGCGCGCCTCGGGGATCGCCGCGCCGCCCACCTGGGGCGCGGGCCGCGCGAGCGCCTGGAGCAGCAGAGGATTCACCGGCGGCTCGACGTGCCGGCCGGCGTGCCCGAACGGGCTCGCGGCCGCGAGCGGCAGCGCGGAGTCGGGGCCCGAGGGACCGCCGAACGCCGCGGTCGACGCGCTGGCGAGGGGCGCCGAGCGCCCGTCGAACGAGGCCGGCGCGACGTTGTCGTTGGTCCCGAGGATCGCGTCGATGTCGTTCGAGCGCGAGCCGCCCTCCGCCGCGCGGCCGTGCGGAGCGGGCGCGATGTCGAAGCCGATGCCGCGCGTCGGCGTCGTGAAGACGAGCGAGTCCGGCGGCGGGAGCGGCGGCATGTTCCGGCCGGGAGGTCCCATCGGCGGCGGGGGCACGGACGGCGGAGGCAGCGCCATCGGCGGCGGCTTCACCGAAGGAGGTGGGCGTCCGGCGGCCGGCATCGGAGCCGGGCGCGCGTCGGTCGCCGGAGCGAGCGCGGCCTCGATCGCCGCGCGGACGTCGTCGTTCTTGCGGATCTGCGTCTCGATGTCTTCGTCCGACTCCGCGGGGACGAGGCGCTTGTGCTCCTGCCGGCCCGTGCCTGGAGGGGCCGGGATTCCCTTCACGTCGCGTAGGGGCGGGCTCCGCGGCGGCTCGCGAGGCGTGGTGGCCCCGCGCGCGACCGCCTCGGCGACGGCGACGGCGCCCGACGCGCGCTGCGTCGGGACGAGGGCGCGCGCGCGCTCGAGCAGCGGCCGCGTCCCGTTGTCGGCGCCGAACTGGAGCGCCTTCTCGAGGACCTTCTCCGCGCGCTCGGCGTCGCCGCGACGGAGCAAGACCTCGCCGAGCCAGCGGTAGACGTCGCCGTCGCGAGGCGCGAGCCGCCCGGCGGCCAGCAGCACGCTCTGGGCATCGTCGAGCCGGCCCGAGTCGCTGTACATGCGCGCTGCCGCGAGGAGCGCGCGGACGTCGAGCTGGCGCGACGCGTGGCTCCCGACGATCTCGACGAGGTCCGGGCGACGACCTCCGCGCAGCGCCTCGCAGAGCGCCACGGTCTCCGCGGCGTCCGGGTTCGACTGCCACCGCGCGTACAGGTCGTCGATCGATTCGTGACTCATGGAAGAGCGCGAAGACGGGGAAGCGAACGGAGCGCGCCGAAGCCGCCGACGACACGAGCGTATCGAATTTCGGGGCGGTCGAACCAGCTCGATCGCACGTCCGCCGTTGTTTGCCGCCCCGATGCGGGGGACTATGGGACGCGCGATCCCGACGGCGGGCGGGACGCGAGCGAAAAGGGGCAGGTCGGTATGAGCGAGACAGAAGCCACGTTCACGCACCAGGCATCGTTCGAGGTCGGCGAAATCGGCGGCAACATGCGCCACGGCAAGCTCGAAGCGATGTACGAGGAGCTGTTCGCCGAGGTGATCGAGGACGGGATCATCACGCAGGAGGAGCGGAGCCGCCTCGACAAGATGGCCGACAACCTCGGCCTCGACCGCGCGCGCCTCCGAAAGCTCGAGCAGGCGCTCCAGGCGGCCTACGAGGCGCGGCATCGCATCGTCATCAAGGACCTGTCGTTCGTCGACGAGCCGCCGCCCGCGACGATCGCGCCGCTCGAGATCGCGACCGATCAGCGCACGCTCGCGCTGGAGCGCCGCATCCGGTTCCTCGAGGAACGGATCGCCACGCTCGAGGGCGAGCTCGAGGACGCCCGCGCGCACGTGAGCGTCGAGGTCGACTTCTCCGACGTCGCCGCGCCGAGGGCCGCGCTGCCCGACGACGACCCCGCCGAGCTGGCGCGACGCGTTCGGCACGATCCGCGCGACGTCGACTCGCTGCACGCGCTCTTCCGCCTCTACAAGAAGGCTGGTGACGCCGACCGGCAGTGGTGCGTGGCGCAGGTCCTCGCTTACCTCGCCGCCGCGAACGCCGAGGAGCAGGAGCTGTGGAACAGGCACCGCGAGGCGGCGCTCATCCGGCCGTCCGCGTCGGTCACGCAGGAGGCGTGGAAGCGCCTCCTCTTCCACCCGGAGGAGGAGCCGCTCGTGGGCGAGATCTTCTCCGTCGTCGTCTCGGCGGTGCTCATCGGACGCCTGTCGGCGATGCGTCGCGACAAGCAGCTCATCAAGCTCGACCCCGCGCGGAAGCAGGATCCCGCCACGACGACGGTGCAGGCGGTGCGCTGCTTCCACTGGGCCTCGGCGATCCTCGGGATGCACTCGCCGGCGCTCTTCGCCGACCCCGACTACGCGGGCTTCGTCGAGATGGTCCCCGGCGTCCCTCCGGCGTCGCGCATCGGCGCCGAGGCGCTCTCGGGCCGCTCGGCCGCGGAGCTCGCGTTCATCGCGGGCCGTCACCTCGCCAACTACCGCGAGGAGCACTTCGTCAAGATGCTCGTCCCGTCGGCGCGCGGGCTCGAGGACATCTTCCTCGCCGCGCTGTCGATCGGAAACCCCGGCCTGCCGTTGAGCGCGCAGGTGAAGCAGCTGGTCGTCCCGATCGCGAAGGCGATCGAGCCGATCCTCGAGCCCGCCGCGGTCGATCGGCTCCGCGGGCACTTCCTCCGGTTCGTCGAGGAGGGCGGACGGACGAACCTCCAGCGCTGGACCGTCGCGACCGACCGCACGGTCGCGCGGGCGGGGCTCTTGCTCGCGAACGATCTCCGCGCGGCCCACGCCGTCCTCGCGCTCGAGGCCAAGGCCGACAAGGCCGCGTCGCTCGACGAGAAAATGGACGACCTGATGAGCTTCGTCGTGTCCGACCGGTACGCGAAGCTCCGAAAGCAGATCGGGATCGCGATCGCATGAACGTGCGGTAGCGCCCGTTCTCCCTTGCCGCGAGCCTCGGTCGTCGTGCACCCTCGAAGGTTCACGAGGAGCTCGATCTTCGTGCCGGTGCCTCGATCGGCGATCACGCAGGGGTGAGGTTTCATGAAGGTGACGGTGCGCGCGGCGAACGCCGCGATGGTTCTCGCGCTCCTTGGCTCGGCCGCGTCCTGCCGTCCCGACCTGCCGCCGCCGGGGCCGACCCCGATCGCGCCGTCGCCCGAGTTCATCACCGGCAATCTCGAGCCGATGATCGTCGACTGGCAGCCGGAGCAGCGCGGCGACCTCGAGGTCTCGATGCGCGACGGCCTCGTCGTGGTGGGCTACGACAAGCAGGGCTTCCGCCTCCTTCGTGACTGCCACGTCGACGGGACCTACGGCTTCATGGGAATGACGCGGCGCGAGCGCGTCGTGCGCCTCGAGTCGGCCGACGACCTCCGAGCGAACCTGCCGCTCGGCGGCATCGGCCTCGCCGCGAAGCTCGGCGGAGAGCTCGAGAAAGGCGCGACGCTCGACATCGCGATGGTGATGATCGGCAAGCTGCGGACGACCTGGCGCAGCGTCGGCAGCGAGGACCTCGTCGGTCAGTGCGCCGGCGCCACGCACGTCGTCCGCGGGGCGACGGTCGGCGCCTTCGCGGTGGACAAGGGCGACCGCACGAGGATGCGAGCGGTCGCGGAGATCTTCGGCGCGGGCATGGGCGGCGGCATGGCGTCGAGCTCGATGATCCGAACCGTCGACGGTCAGCTGGCCGATTGCTCGAGCGCGGCGCCCGACAGCCCCACCGCTCCGAAGCAGTGCGGCGCGCTCATCCGCGTCGAGCTGCTCCCGATCGCGGCGACGAAGGACGTCACGCTCACGGCCGCGCGAGCGCGCGACCCCGAGCTCGCCGACGTCTGCCCGTCCGGCCTCGTGATGGTCGAGGGCAAGTGCACCCGCGCGCAGGCGAGCCTCGCGTCGAAGGACATCGAGTGCACCTACGGCAACGGCCGGCAATGCCTCGACCAGTGCAAGGCGGGGAACGCGAAGAGCTGCGCGAAGCTCTCGCTCATGGTGGTCAAGGGCGAAGGCGCTCCGCAGTCCGCCGAGCAGGGACCGCCGCTCGCCATGATGGCCTGCAAGCGGGGTGACGCCGCGGGCTGCACGCTCCTCGGGAACTACCTCGAGCACGGCGTCGGGACGCAGAAGAACCACAAGGAGGCCGCGGAGTCGTACGCGAAGGGCTGCGACGCGGGCGACGCGGAGGGGTGCCAGTGGGTGGGCACGATGCTCCTCATCGGCATGGGCGTTCCGCGCGACACGAAGCTGGCCGCGCAGGCGCTCTCGAAGGGATGCAAGGGCGGGGCGCACGGCGCCTGCAGCGATCTCGGCCTGCTCGCGCTCGGCGGGCAGGGCTTCGACAAGGATCTCCCCACGGCGACGGGGCTCTTCAAGCGCGCCTGCGACGGCGACAACGGCACGGGCTGCTCGAACCTCGGCTACATGCTCGAGTTCGGCGCGGGGACGCCGAAGAACCTCCAGGCGAGCCTCCAGGCCTACTTGAAGGCGTGCAAGCTCGACGACACGACCTGCACGCAGCTCGGCGCGATGTTCCACGTGGGCAAGGGGGTCGCCCGTGACGACGCGAAGGCGGTCGCGCTCTACAAGACCGCCTGCGCCAAGGGCGACACCGTCGGCTGCGCGCTCGTCCGCGGGTACATCGACCCCAGCCAGACATTCGACGTCGCGCGCGCCAACGGCGAGATGAACGTGTGGAAGGCGACGTGCGAAAACGGGATCGCGCGCGACTGCACCGGCATCGGCCTCATCGCGGTGAGCGTTGGCAGGAGAGACGAGGGGCGGCAGCTCCTCGAGAAGGGGTGCACGCTCGGCGACGAGTGGGGCTGCGTGATGGCGAAGCTCTCGCCGCGACTCTGAGGCGGGCGCGATTCGGGCGGAAACCTCGTCGCATCACGATGCGCCACGCAACGCCGGGCATTCCTGCTAGCGTGCGCGCTCGATGAGCCCGAGGTGGCAGAGAAGATGCACCGTCAGGGCGCTCTAGAGGACCGCGTGCCCAGACGAACCGTGAACGAGAAGGCCGAGGCCGCGCGGAACGTCGCCGCCGTGGCCGATCCACGTCAACTCCAGCTCGCGCTCGCCGACGAGTCGGCTTCGCGCGCTGCGGCGGGGGAGGCGAGCGGGGATGCGACCCGCGCGCAGGCGATCGTCGCGTCGTTCGATCGGCTCTCGAGCGAAGAGGTCTTCGAGGCCTTCGAGGAGCTCGACGCGTTGCCTCCGGACGTCGTGCGTGACGCGCTCGCCGCATCCACGGGGCCGGCGCCCGATCTCGAGCGCCTCGACGAGGCGACCCGCCGCGCGCACGGCCTGCCGCCGCGCGCGCTCCGCCTCCGGACGATCTCCGTCGTCAAGGACGCCGACATCTTCGACCTCGGCGAGGTCGCCGAGGAGCAGCTCCGGCTCGCCGGCAAGGCTTGGGACGGGCGCGAGCTCGCGGCCGAGGAGCGCCTCGACGACGAGGTCGAGGGATCGTTCGCCGGTACGCTCGAGCACCGCGTCCTCGCGGAGGCCGGCGGCGCGAACGCGGCGCTCTTCGACGTGCTCCTCTATGCGGGCGACGCGGGCTCCATTTTTCGCGCGGGGACGAGCGAGCTCGTCGGGGCGATCGCGTACTCGACGGTGGAGATGAAGGACCGTCGCGCGCGGAGCGCGATCCAGGCGGCGCTCGCGGCGCCGGCGCTCGAGGAGGCGGAGCTCGAGGAGGCGGAGCCGTCGCTCGAGCCGGAGACGCTCGCGGCGCCGCCGGAGGGCGCTCCGGAGGCCGCGTCGGAGCCGCCGACGGAGAAGAGGCCGTCGCCCTCGACGCGCCGAGTGGCCGAAGCCGCGTCCCCGAAGAAGACGCCCGCGCGAGCCGCGGCTCCGGGCGCGCCGGCGAAGAAGGCTCCCGCGAAGAAGGCGTCGGCCACGAAGGCGCCGGCGGCTCCAGTGGAGGAGACGGCGGCGAAGAAGACGGCGCCCGCGAAGAAGAAGACGTCGGCAGCGAAGACCTCGGCGGCGAAGAAGACGGCGCCGGCGAAGAAGGCGTCGGCGGCGAAGAAGACGGCGCCCGCGAAGACCGCGCCGTCGGCGAAGACCGCGTCCGCGAAGAAGAAGACGTCGGCGGCGAAGACCGCGTCGGCGAAGAAGACGCCCTCGAAATCCTGACAGGCGCGCGGCGTCTCGTCCGCGTCGTCGTGCGAGCGCCGGCGCTCACTCGCCCGCGACGGCCGCGGGGAGCGGCTCGCCGTCGTCGGCCTCCACCGGCTCGGTGACGGACCATCCCCGGAGCAGCGTCGCCAGGAGGCCGGGCAGCACGAGGAGCGTGAGCGCCGTGCTGAAGAAGATGCCGACGATGACGACGGTGGCGAGCGGCCGCTGGACCTCGGAGCCCGCGCTCGTCGAGAGCGCCATCGGGAGGAACCCGAGGCCGGCGACGGCGGCGGTGGTCAGCACGGCGCGGATCGAGCTCGCCGAGCCCTTGGCGACCGCCGCTTCGAGCCCGAGGCCCTGCAGCATCGACTGACGCGTGGCCGTCGTGATCACGACGCCGTTCAGCACCGACACGCCGCCGAGCGCGATGAAGCCGACGGCCGCGGGCAAGCTGAACGGCATGCCGCGCGCGAGCAGGCCGATCATTCCGCCTGTGGCGGCGAACGGGACGAGGAGGAACACGGCGCACGCCGGCCTGAAGCTCCGGAACATCAAGAAGAGCATCCCGAGGATGACCGCGACGACGGCCGGGATGACGATCGCGAGCCGCGCCGACGCGCGCTCGAAGTTCTCGAACTGGCCGCCCCACTCCACCCGGTAGCCCGACGGGAGGTTCGCGGACTTGGCGACCTTCGCCTTCGCCTCCTCGACCCAGGAGACGAGGTCGCGGCCGCGGAGGTTCACGTCGACGCGAATGAGGCGCTCGCGGTCGAGGCGCTTCACGACCGACGGGCCGTCGCCCTCGTCGAACGTCACGACCTCGGCGAGCGGGACGGTGTCGCCGCGCTCGGTCTCCACGAAGAGGTCGGCGAGGCCCTCGGCGTTCGGCTCGGGAGGTGGGACGAAGACGCGGAGATCGAAGCGGCGCTCTTCCTCGTAGACCTGACCGACGTTGACGCCTTCACGCGAGGCGGCGAGGACGTCGAACGCGTGCTGGACCTTCACGCCGTAGCGGGCCATGCGCGCGCGATCGGCCGTGGCGGTGATGCTCGGCTGGCCCAGGAGCCGCTCGATCTTGAGGTCGCCCGTCCCGCGGATGTCGCGGACGATGTCGCCGAGGTGGTTCGAGAGGTCGACGAGCTTGTCGAGATCGGCTCCGATGATCTTGATCGACACGTCGGCGCGGGAGCCGGCGATGAGCTGGTTGGTGAGGTCCTCGATCGGCTGCGAGACCGAGACGAACGTGGACGGCACCTGCGTCTCGATCTTGTCCTTGAGCTTCGTGCTCAGCTCCTCGAAGTCGCGAGCGCTGGTCCATCCCTTGCGAGGCTTCAGCGGGACGAGGATGTCGGTGTTGTTGTTGCCGACGGCGTCGAGCGCCATCTCGGCGCGGCCGCTCTGGCCGAGCGCCTTCGCCGCCTCCGGGAAGGAGAGGACGACCTTCTCCGCGAGGAGGTCGAGACGGCGCGCCTCCTCGAGCGACACGCTCGGGGCTCGCTGCATCGCGAGCACGCAGTCGCCCTCGAAGATGCGCGGGACGAACTCGGCGCCGGCGTTGGAGAAGAGGAAGCCGACGCCCCCGAGCGCGAACAGGCCGAGCCCGAGCAGCGGCCAGCGGAGCGCGATGACCTTCGGGACGAGCTCCTCGTAGCCGTGCGCGATCCGCTCGAGCCACTTCGGGCCGTGGTCCTTGGCGGGGCCGACGGCGAGGACGAGCAGCGCGGGAAAGAAGCAGACCGAGTAGACGAGCGCCCCGAAGAGCGCGCACGCCATCGTGACCGCCATCGGTCGGAACATCTTGCCCTCGACGCCCTCGAGCGTGAGGAGCGGGATGTAGACGAGCATGATGATCGCGACCGCGAAGGCGACCGGCTTGACGATGATCTTCGCGGCGTCGCCGTAGGCGCGCGCGCGCGCCTTGCCGACGAGCTTCTTGCCGGCGGTCGCCGCGATCACGGCCTCGAGCACGACGATGGGGCCGTCGACGAGGAAGCCGAAGTCGATCGCGCCGAGGCTCATCAGGTCGCCGGTCACACCGAAGAGGTGCATTCCGAAGAGGGCGATGGCCATCGACGTCGGGATGCCGAGGGCGGTGACCAGGGCGCCGCGGATCGTGCCGAGCATGACCGTGAGGACGATCGTGACGATGAGGAGGCCCTCGGCCAGGTTGGTCGCGACCGTGGAGAGCGTGCGCTCGACGAAGTCGGCGCGGTCGTAGATGACGTCGATGGTGACGCCCGGCGGGAGGACCTTCTTGATCTCCTCCATCCGCGCCTTGACGGCGTAGATGACGTCGCGGCTGTTCGACCGCGCCAGCATCATGACGAGGCCCGACACGGCCTCGCGCTCGCCGTCGAGCGTGACGACGCCGTAGCGGAGCGCAGCGCCGATCTGGACGTCGGCGACGTGGCGCACGAGCACCGACGGCCCGCCCTTCGAGCTCCGGATGACGACGTCGCCGATCTCCTCTTCACCGTGGACCATGCCGTGCCCGCGGATGGTGAAGGACTCTCCGCCTCGCTCGACGTAGCCGCCTCCGACGTTGAGGCTCGAGGTCGAGAGCGCCTGAACGACGTCGTTCAGCGCGAGCCCGCGAGCGCGGAGGCGCTGCGGATCGATCTGCACCTGATACTGCTTGAGCTCGCCGCCGAAGGGGTTGACCTCGACGACGCCGGGGACGCTGCGCAGGCGCGGGCCGATCTCCCAGTCGAGCATCGTGCGGAGCTGCATCGGCGAGTGCTGCTCGGAGCGGACGACGAACTTGTAGATCGTTCCGAGGCCGGTCGACGGCGGCGCGAGCTCGGGGATCGTCGCCGAGGGGGGGAGGTCGCCCTGCACCTGGCGGATCCGCTCGAGGATCATCTGCCGGGCCCACCAGAGGTCGGTGCCGTCCTCGAAGACGACCGTGACCGACGAGAGGCCGAAGCGCGACACGCTGCGAAGCTGCGCGCTCCGCGGGACGCCGTTGAGCGCCTTCTCGATCGGGACGGTGACGGTGCGCTCGACCTCGACCGGCGAGAGGCCGCCGCACTTGGTGAGGATGTCGACCTGCACGCTCGAGACGTCGGGGAGCGCGTCGATCGGGAGCTTCTGCGCCGCGATCACGCCGAGCGCGAGGATGACCACGAGCAGCGTGGCGACGACCTTGCGGGCCCGGATGGAGACGGCGACGAGCGACTCGAGCATGCTGCCTCAGCGAAAGAGCTCGCTCTTGAGCGCGAAAACGCCGGCGGAGGCGACGAGCTGGCCTGGCTCGACGCCCTCGAGGATCTCGTGGCGCGTCCCGTCCGTGCCGCCGAGTCGGACGGTGACCGCGCGCGCGCGTGTGTCGCCGTCGGCGACGAACACGGTGGGCTTGCCGTCGATGTAGATGACTGCGCTCTGCGGGATGAGCAGCGCTTCGCGCTCGGCGGCGGCGCTGCGGATGGTCGCCTGCACGGACTGCCCGACACGCAGGTGGTACTTCGGGTGGTCGACCGTGACGCGCACCTGCGTGCTCCGCGTCGTGGGGTCGATGACCTCTCCGACGTGGGCGACGCGGCCTGCGATCGTCTGATCGGGCTGCGCGAGCGGCGCGACCTCGACGTCGTCTCCGACGTGGACCGAGCCGATGTCGCGCTCGAAGACCGACAGCTCGATCCAGAGGTGCTCGAGGTCGGCGACCTTGTACCCGACGACGTTGCTGTCGACCGACTGGCCGGGCGAGATGTGGTGCTCGACGATGTGTCCGCCGATGGGCGTTCGCAGGACGAAGAGGCCGAACGCACCGTTGCCGCCGAGCGACTTCACCCGCTGCTGCGCCGCCTGGAGGCCGGCGCGGGAGGAGGCGAGCTCGCTGTTCGCCACTTCGGCCTCGCGCGCGGTGGTCAGGCCCTTGTCGAGCAGGTCCTGCTCGCGGCGCGCGTGCATCTCGGCCGCCTTCTGCGACGCCTCGGCTTGGGCGATCGTCGCCTGAGCTTCGCCGAGCTCGGCGCTCTCGACCTCGGCGAGCGCCTCGTTCGCCGCCACCCGGTCACCCTCGTACTTGAACGTGCGCCGTACGGTGCCGCGGAGGCGCGTGCCGACGGCCGCGACGTAGCTCGGGTTGAACGAGACCGTGCCGACGACGCGGACCATCGGCTTGAAGGGGACGCGCTCCGCCTTGGCGAACGCGATCGCGGCGCGCTCGCGGAAGGCGGGCGAGAACACGATGGTGTTGCCCTCCATGTAGGGGACGTCGCGCGTCACCTCGACACCAGCGCTCTGCTTGGTGCTCTTCGCCTTGTAGAGCCCGACGCCGCCGACCAGCAGCGTCAAGCCGAGCCCGACCGCGACCGCGCGCGTGGGCAGAGACCGCTTCGACGTCACGAGGGCAGGGTACTCGAGGCTGGCTGAGTTTTCCTTACGTAGTCGTAAGGTTCGAAGGCGATCCACGCTCTACAATGGCGGCGTGCGCCTCTTGCTCGTCGAGGACGACCCGAAGCTCGGCCCGCTCCTCGCGCGGGTGCTCGGGACGAGCGGCTATACCGTGACGCTCGCGGCGGACGCCGCGCAGGCGTGCGCGATCGGGGGTGGAGACGTCGATCTCGCGGTCGTCGACCGGATGCTGCCTGACGGAGACGGCCTCGACGTCTGCACGAGCCTGCGGCGGGCGGACTTCGAGGGCCCGATCCTCATGCTCACCGCAAAGTCGGAGACGAAGGACCGCGTTCACGCGCTCGATCTCGGCGCCGACGACTACCTCACGAAGCCCTTCGACATGGAGGAGCTGCTCGCGAGGCTTCGGGCGCTGCTGCGGCGGGGACCGCGGATCATGGCGTTCGACGTCGGGCCGCTGCATTTCGACATCGGACGCCGTAACGCCTTCGTGCGCGAGCGTCTCCTCGAGCTGACGGGGCGCGAATTCGACCTCCTCGCGTACCTCGCGCGTCGAGCGGGCGCGACGGTGAGCAAGGCGGAGCTCGTCGAGAACGTCTGGGACGCAGGGGAGGTGGTGCCGAACGTCGTCGAGGTGCACGTGAGCCGCCTTCGCGACAAGCTGGGCGAGGACGCCGGGGTGATCGAGACCGTTCGCGGTCACGGCTACCGCGTGCTCGTGGAGACCTCAGGATGAGCTTTCGCGTACGCACGGCGCTCATGGTGCTCGCGCTCACCGCGATCACGATGGGAGCGGCCTTCGGCATCGTCTGGGAGCGCTTCGTCGCCTCGCAGCGTCGTCAGCTCGACGACGCGCTCCTCGAGGTCGCGCGGCGCGAGGCGAGCGAGGCGGCGACGGGCTCGCTCGACTTCACGGACGGCCCGGGACCGTCGGCGAACGCGGTCGGTCCGCTCCCGAAGTACGGCGTGATCTACACGCTGAACGGTCGCCCCGTCTCCACGACGCCGAACCTCACCACCGACGCCGTCCCGCCGATGCCGCGTCTCGTCCCGTTCGAGAAGGGCTTCGACTTCCAACACGCGGGAGAGCCCATGCGCGGCGTGGTCGTCGAGGTCGCAGGGACGAGCATGCGGGTCTTGCTCGCCACGCCGCGCGCGGACCTCGAGGACGACGCGCGCATCCTCGCTCGAGCCATGTCGATCGCGTTCGCGGTCGGCTGCCTCTGGGCGGCGATCGTCGCCTTCGGCGTGGCGACGCACCTGACGCGCGAGCACTCGCTCGTCGGCAGCGTCGCGCGGCGGGTGGCGAGCGGCGACACGAGCGCGCGCGTCGCGTTTCGATCGTCCGACCGCGACCTCCGCCAGCTCGCCGGAGACCTGAACGCGATGATCGAGCGCCTCGTCGGCCTCAACGCGATGCAGGATCGCTTCATCTCGCACGCCTCGCACGAGCTCCGGACGCCGCTGACGTCCCTCCGAATCGAGCTCGAGCACGCGCTCCAGACGGGCGGCGATCGCAGCGACTACGAGAGCGCGCTCCGCGGCGCGCTCGACTCGGCGCGGCGCCTGAGCAACCTCGCCGAGGATCTCCTGCAGCTCGCGCGCGTGAAGGCGGCGACCGAGAGCTCGCGCGTCGACGTCGCCGAGCCGCTCGCCGACGCCGTCGCCGACGTCGCCCCCGTCGGCCGCCTCCGTGACGTGTTCATCATGAAGGAGCCGATCTCCGGCGTCGTCCTCGGCGATCGCCGCGGCCTCGCGCGCCTCCTCCGGAACGTTCTGGAGAACGCGGTTCGCTTCTCGCCGCGTGCGGGGCGCGTGCGCGTGGGTGTCGAGCCGTCGGACGAGGGGATCGAGATCTCCGTGACCGACGAGGGGCCGGGCATCGACGCCGACGACGTCGAGCGCGTGTTCGAGCCGTTCGCCCGCGGGGCGCGCAATCAGGATCCCGAAGGGACGGGGCTCGGCCTCACGATCGCGCGTGAGCTCGCGCGCTCGTACGGCGGAGACGTCCGTGTGTCGCCAGGACCCGGCGGGCGCTTCGTGATCTCGCTGCGAGCCGCTCGAGTCGGCGACGACGTCGCGTAGGGCGACGCCTTAGCGGCGCTCGAGCACCATCGCCGCCGCGAGGCCCGCGCCCGCGCACATCGCGACGACGCCCGTAGGCTCGTCTCGACGCACGAGCTCGTCGACGAGCGTGCCGATGAGCATGCCGCCCGTCGCGCCGAGCGGGTGGCCGAGCGCGATCGCGCCGCCGAGCGGGTTGACGCGCGCCGGATCGACGTCGAGGTCGGCTTGGAAGCGAAGGCACGTCGCCGCGAACGACTCGTTGTGCTCGAAGACCGCGACGTCCGCCGGCTTCCGACCGGCGCGGTCGAGGGCGCGTCGCGCGGCCGCGGCCGGCCCGGTGAGCATGGCGACCGGCTCGCTCGAGAGCGCGGCGTAGCTCGCGACGCGAGCGCGCGGTTCGAGGCCCATCGCGCGCCCCGCTTCGAGCGTCGCGACGACGACGAGCGACGCGCCGTCGGCGGGCCGAGGAGACGTCGCCACCGTGTGGAGGTGTGTCACGTCGCCGAGCTCGGGGTACCGCGCGCGGACCACGGCGGAGCTCGCGGCCCCGAAGTCGACGAAGGCCGGCGGGAGCGCGGCGAGCTTCGCGAGCGACGTCTCCTCCCGGACGCCGTCGTCGGCCTCGAGGACGACGCTCCCGTCCGCGCCGCGGACGGCGACGACGGAGCGTCCGGCGTGCCCCGCGCGGGCTGCCGCGGCCGCGCGTGCGTGCGACGCGACGGCGACCCCGTCGAGCTCCTCGCGGGAGCGCCCGTCGAGGGTCGCGATGACGTCGGCGGACACGCCCATGTGGACGAAGCGCGAGGCCATCGCGACCTCCGGATCGGCGAACCACGCGCCCTTGTCCGCCATCATCGGCACGCGCGACATCGACTCGACGCCGCCTGCGAGGGCGACGTCGCACTGCCCGCTCGCGACCTTCGCCGCGGCGGTGGCGACCGCCTCGAGCCCGGAGATGCAGAGGCGGTTCACCGTCTGCGCCGGGAGCGCCTCGGGCCAGCCGGCCACGAGCAGCGCGGCCTTCGCGACGTTCGCGCCCTGATCGCCGACCTGAGTCGAGCAGCCGAGGATCACGTCGTCGACGCGCGCGGGATCGACGCCGCGTCCTGCGAGCGCTTCGAGGAGGACGCCCACGAGGCGCACCGGCTTCACGCTCGAGAGCGCGCCGCCGTCCTTCTTGAGCGTGCCGCGCGGCGTGCGTACGGCGTCGAAGACCCAGGCTTCGCGGGCGGTCACCGCTCAGCCCTGTCCGCGCCCGACGACGAAGCTCACGCTCGTGGTCGCGCTCCCGCCGAGGTTCAGCGTCGCGACGCGGCGCGCGTTCGGCACCTGCGCGTCGCCGGCCCTGCCGGTGACCTGCTTCCAGCCGTCGAGGACCATGCGCACGCCGGTCGCGCCGACGGGGTGGCCGGTCCCGATGAGGCCGCCGGTCGGATTCAGCGGCTTCTTTCCGTCGAAGGCGAGCACGCCGTCCTCGATGGCGCGCCACGACTCTCCCGGCGGTGTGAGGCCGAAGTGATCGATCGCCATGTACGCCGTCGTCGTGAAGCAGTCGTGGGTCTCGATGACGTCGATGCCCTCGATGGTCGTGCCCGCGCGGCCGAGCGCGTCGGCGATCGTCCCGCGCACGTGGGGGAAGAGGTACTCCTGCCCCTTGCTCGCGGCGAGCTTGTCGGCGAGCGCCATCCGCGTCGTGCGGTGGCCCCAGCCCTCGAGGCGAGCGAGGGCCTCGAGCCCGATCCCGCGCCGCTTCGCGTACTCGCGCGCGAACTTCTCGCTCGCGAGGAACACGCACGTTCCGCCGTCGGTGACCTGGCTGCAGTCCTGCCGGCGGATGCGCCCGGCGAGCGACGGGTTGACCTCGTCGTCTTCGGCGAAGGAGCGCTCCTCGAACGTCCAGCCGCGCGTCTGCGCGTTCGGGCTGCGCTTGGCGTTCGCGAACGCGTTCCGGGCGAGCCACGTCGTGTGCGCGCGATCGAGCCCCCACCGCTCCGCGTAGGCATCGCCGATCTTCGCGAAGAGGTCGGGCCACGGGTACTTCACGCCCTCGGTCTCGCGCGGCACCCACGCGGCGACGCCGAGCTTGTGCTGCGCCTCGAACGCGCTGAACGCGCGGAGGATCTCGGCGCCGACCACCATCGCCGTGTCGTAGCGGCCCGACTCGATGTCCGCGCTCGCGGCGAGGACGGCGAGCGAGCCCGCCGCGCAGGCGCCCTCGTGCCGCGACGTCGGGATGCCGTCGAACCGGTGGTCGGCCTCGACGACGAGGCCGCCGAGGTTGGCCTGGTGGCAGAAGAGCTCACCGACGAAGTTCGCGACGTGCGCGGTTCCGATCTCCGAAGGCTCGAGGCTCGTCGCCTCGAGCCCGCCCTGGATCGTCTCCTTCATCAGGTCGGCGATCGTCTTCTTCTCGCGGGTGAAGTGGCGTGCGTAGTCCGTCTGGAAGCCGCCGAGGACGTAGAGAGCGCTCACGAGATCACCGTACCCTTCTTCGAAGCCGTGGCGGACGAAGGCACCCACCATGCGTGGTAGCCGGCGGGGACCCGCGCGGGGATCTTCACCCGCGCGATGGGCGCGCCGAAGTCCTTCGCGGACCAGATCCAGAGCTCGCTCCTGCCCGTCGCGTGCTCGAGCGCGAACGTGAGGACGTAGGCGTCATCCTCTCCGGTGCTGCCCTCGCGCGGGCACACGACGGCCTCGCCGCCGGACCAGCCCTCGGGGTAGAGGGCGACGACGTCGGTGCCGCGCTCGAAGTCGTGCTTCGCGAGACCCTCGAAGACGACCGTGGGCGCGTGCGCGACCTTCGGGTTGTAGCTGTAGCGGGATTTGACGCCGAGGAGGCGGTTATCCATCCGCGGGAACTCGACGAGCATGTCGCCGAGGCGCCGCTCGGTGAGCTTTCCGGTGGCGAGGTTCATGCGCCACTCGTGGAGGTAGGGCTCGAGGCGCTGGAGGCCGATCGACGGGACTTCGTGCGAGAGCTTGGGGTTCGCCGGATCGCCCATCAGCGGGTCGGCGATGCGGCAGCCGACCATGACGACCTCGTCCTCGCCGGCGGCGTTCCGCTCCTCCCACGCGTTGATGGTATGATACACGTAACACGCCGCGGCCTCGAACCAGCGGACGTCGGCGCCATGGCGCGGGACGAGGCCGAAGCGCGCCGGCTTGTCCCGGTAGAAGCGGACGCGGCTCTTGCCGACCTTCAGCATCTCCGGATCGGCGTACATCGGCAGATCCATGAGGATGGTGAAGCGCTCGGTGATCGCGATGTCGTGCTGGTAGCGCGGTCCGGGGACGCTCTCGATCGGGACGTAGTGCGCGAGCTCGCCCCTCGCGTCGATGACGCCGTACGAGAGGTACGGCGCGCGCATCCCGAACGTCATGAACATCATCTCGCCGGTGCGCGGATCGACCTTCGGGTGCGCGGAGATGCCGGCGCGGTGGTCCTTGCCGAAGCGCTCCTCGCCGCACGTCTCGAGATCGGGCAGGCGGATCTCGTACGGGATGCCGCTCTGCCACCAAAGGGCGAGGAGCTTGCCCGCGTGGAAGACGAGATCGGTGTTTGCGGTGTTCTTGAAGGGGCCGCGCGGGTTCCGGAGGTCGACCGGCTCGAGGATTCCGGTCCAGAGCGGCTCACCCGCCTCGAGCTCGGCGGTGAGCGCGGACGTGCGGACGAAGCGATTGCGGTAGCTCGCCTTGCCGCCGGAGATCGCGACGCCGTGGATCATCCCGTCGCCGTCGAACCAGTGGTAGCGGCCCTTCGGCGGGAGCCTCGGGTTCGCCCCGTTGCGGACGAACGTGCCGGCGAGGTCTTCGGGGATCGCGCCCGTCACGACCTCGAGGTCGTGCGCGACGATCTCGTCGGTCACGGGCGCATACGGACCTTCGAGGTACGGATTGGCCGCACCGCTTTCCACCGTGTTCATCCGCCGACTCCTCCTCGTGGCAGGGCGGGCGAGGGTAGCCCGATCGTCAGCCGGTGCGAAGCCAGCCGGCGCGTGTGGGCGTCGCTCCGCAGAACGCGCACTCCGGCGTGCTCTCGTAGAGCGGCGTGTAGCAGCGCCAGCAGGAGCAGTCGGGCGCCTGCGCCTGCGCGTGCGACGCGTACGCGAAGTACGACGTCGTGTGGGGCGGGGGCGGCGTCGTGTCCCGGCGCCTGGCGACGTCGTCGTCGAGCTCGAGATCGTCGAGCGGGAGCGGGCCCCCGCCGAGCGCGCGCTCCGCGTTGGACCGAGGCAAGAGGCCGCTGTGTGCCGCGTCGCCGTGTGGCGTCGCGGGCTCGGTCGGGGCGCGGAGATCGCCCGAGAGCGCACCGTGGCTCCACGATCCGGGCTCCGGCGGAAGTCCGGACAGCGCGAGGACGTGAAAGGCGTCGGCGCACGCGTCCTGGACCTCGGGCGCTGCGATCACGATGACGTCGTCGCCGAGGCAGAGCCGATAGGAGTCGACGTAGAGGCGATCGGGATCGACGTCGCGCCACTCGATGGAGCGGGCGGGCTCGCCGGGGTTCTTCCAGCAGAGGCGCCTCGACGTCACGAGGAGGCCCTCGTGGCCTGCGGCACCGAGCGAGCTCGTCTCGTAGAGCGCGAGGATGCGCTCGTGCGGCGGGAGGTGGTCGACGTGCGCGTGGCGCGCGGCGCGCTCGTCGGCAGGCGGGAGATGCGGGCAGACGAGGATGGAATCCACGTCGGCGAAATGCTGCCTCACGAGATCGAGCACGGCGTCTTCCGTCAGCGGAATCCGCGCGGCGTCCTCGCAGTCGCGCCAGCTCGGTCGGTCGACGCGTGCCGCCGGGCGGACCTCGCTCGAGCGCTCCGCGTGGTGCTTGGCTCCGCAGTAGACGCACGCCGAGCTGCCGGAAGCATCGGGCGGGGCGAGCCCTGCTCCACACTGACCGCAAGCGAGCGTGCCTACCACCATGGCTCGAGCCTCCGTCCCGTGGCGTCGTGTCTCCGGCGAGCTCCGTGGAGACGGAGGCTCGCCTGTTCGACGTACGAGGATTCACAGCCGGGCCGTCCTTCGCAAGCCTCAATCGAGGATCGTCCGGATGTCGCGTGCGCGAGGCGCGCGACGCCACGCGTCGAGCGTTGCGTCTCATCCGCGCTTCATCTCTGCGCGCGCGCTCCGGAGTGCGCCGGTGGCTGCGCGAGGTGCGCGAAGGACGGCGCAACCCGCGGCTCGCGTGACGCGTCTCAGTCGGAGAAATCGTTCGTCATGTAGAGTTTTCCGCTCGCATAGAAGAGGCCGATGCCGATGCGGCGGAAGTGCGCGTTCATCATGTTGTCGTAGTGCCCGCCACCCGGCCCTTCATCCATCATCAGCTTGAGCATGATGTCGATCTGCTTCTGACCGCTCCGTCGCGCGTCGGCGTCGAGCGCGGGCACGCCGCTCGGATCGCCCTGGTTCTCGGCGGCGCGCGAGCCGAAGCCAGGCGCGCCCTGCGCGTTCGCGGCGAAGTGCGCGTGCGGGGTGTGATCGCGCGAGAGCTGCTCGGAGCCGCGCCGCGCGAACGCGCTGATCTTCGCGTCGTAGAGGAGCGCGGGGAGTCCCTTCTTCGCGCGGTAGGCGTTGACGCGCTCGACGTTGTATTTGACGAGCGGATCGGACGGGAAGGGATCGGCGGGGCGTGCGGGTGGAGGCGACGCTGGGACCGTTCGCCGGGTCGTGCGGATCGTCGTCTTCTTGACCGTGCCGTCCGCCTGCCTCTCGACGATCACCCGCTCTTCGACCGTGTCGCCACTCGACGGAGCGCCGGGGCTCGCGCCCGTCGTCGGAGCACCACCGCAGGCGACGATCGCGCAGGCGACGAGCGGCGCGAGCTTGGGCCTCGTCATCGCGGAGGATCGTAGCCTAGGGGGTAGCGGACGCGACGCGCCAAGTCGCTCGTCGCTGGCCCCAGGCCGGTGCGATCTGGCGTGGGCTAGCGGCGCTCCCCCGGAAAACCCGGCGAGATCACGGTCGCGCTCCGGGCATGGGCTGTGCTCCGGAACGCTCCGTGGCTGCACGACCGTCTCGCGCTAGACTCCCGTCCGTGACCTCGCTGCGCGCTCGCTCGCTCCAGCATGTCCGGCCCGTCGTGCCGCTCGACTTCCCCGAGAGCGAGCCGGAGTCCCAGCGGATGGGCCAGAGCGGTCGACACTTTCTCATGTGCAAGGCGCTCTACGAGATCTTGCGCGCCGCCGCGGGCGACGCGCACACGGTCTCGTGCGACGCGTTCGTCTACTTCGACGCGGCGAACCCCGACCGCAAGCTCGCCCCCGACGGCGCCGTGAAGCTCGACGTGCCGCAGCACGCGTTCGACTCGTGGAAGTCGTGGAGGAGGGGCGCGCCGGAGCTCGCCTTCGAGATCCTCTCGCCGAGCGACTCGCCCGAGCGGTGGACCTTCGAGGAGAAGCTCGACCGGTACCGCGCGCTCGGCGTGGGCGAGCTCGTCGTGTTCCACGTCGACGCCGACCCTGGCTCGCGCCTC
>JAHBWC010000054.1 GCA_019637225.1 Labilithrix sp. | reverse complement strand
CGCCACGGGCCGAGCTCCGAGGCCTCCGGCGGCGCCAGCTCTTGCTCGCCGATCGACGGAGCGGGAGCCGCGGGCGCGGTGAGCGTCGCCGCGTTCGCGAGACCTTCGCCGGCGTGCGGGGGCGCGGCGACGATCGGCGACGACAGGGCCTCGAGGCGCGCGCCGACGCAGCGCGGGGTCGCGACGAGCGAGGCGAGCCCGAGCACGGCCGCCCCCACGAGCGCGAGGCGAGAGCGGCTGCCCTTCCCGCGCGTCGCCTCGCGGCGCGCGCGCGAGACCGCGGGCGGGACCGTCTCCTCGGACCGGAGCGCCGGCCCGTCCGGGCTCTCGCGCCTCGCGGCCTCGAGGACGACGTGGCGCGCGACCGTCGTGCGCGTCGCCGCCACCGCGCGACGCGCGGAGTCGATGACGCGCCACGAGCGATCGGTCGGAGACGCCTCGGCGAACGGCGCGAGGGCGAGGACGAGCTCGTCGACGGACTGGAACCGTTCCGCCGGATCCTTCGCGAGCGCCCGCATGAGGATCGCAGCGAGCTCGCCGGGGAGGTCCGGGCGAAACGCCCGCGGATCGGGGATCGGATCGGCGACGATCGCTGCGATGCACGCCTGAGGCACGTCGTGATCGAAGGGCGGCCGAGCGCACACGATCTCGTAGAGCGTGACGCCGAGCGACCAGATGTCGGAGCGCGCGTCGACGTCCTTCGCGCAGCGGACCTGCTCGGGCGACATGTACTGCGGGGTGCCGAGCGGCTCGACGCCGAGCGTGATCGAGGCCTCCTTCGCCGCGACCCGCTTCGCGATGCCGAAGTCGAGCACCTTGATCGATCCGGTGTCACGAGAGAGAAAGAGGTTCGACGGCTTGATGTCGCGATGGACGATCCCGAGGCGATGCGCCTCGGCGATCGCGTCGCACGCCTCGATGATCCAGCGCGCCGACGCGCCGATCGGCTGCGCGCCGTCGTGCTGCACGAGGTGCTCCAGGTCTCGTCCCGTGAGCAGCTCCATCACCATGAAGGGCGTACCGTCGTCGGTCTGGTCGATGTCGAACACCTTCACGGCGTGCGGGCTCGAGAGCGCTCCGGCGGCGCGCGCCTCGCGCTCGAACCGCGCCACGAGCTCGGGGTGGCGGCGGAGGTCTTCGCCGAGGACCTTGATCGCGACGCGGTGCCCCAGACGCAGGTGACGTGCCTCGAACACGGTGCCCATCCCGCCACGCCCGATCACGCGCTCGACGTCGTACTTCTCCGCGAAGGGCGGGGACTCCTCGGCTTCTTCGAGCGCGGACGCGGCCACGCGGAGGCGCCATTCAAGCGCCGTTCCGTGGCGCGCGACGCGTCGCGCGCGCCCGCGGGAGGGACGTCGAGGGTACGCGACCGGGAGCGCGAGGCTCTTCGGTCACAGCGACGAGCGCGCGCGCACGACCGCCGCGCGCTCGCTGCGCGCGGCGACGCGATCAGTTCTTCACCTGGCAGAAGCCCCTGCCGTTGCACTTCCCGGTGAACGCAGGGTCGTCGCACACTGGATCGTTCTCCTGGGGCATCGTGCACGCGACCGTGCAGACGCCCTCGGTGCTGCCGCCTCCGCCGCCGGTGCCGCCCTTGAAGCAGTGACCGCTCTTGCAGTTCTCGTCGCCGTCGCACTTCTCGCCGTTCGCCTTGTCGGTGTCGCCGGCCGCGGCCTCCCCTCCGGCGTCCGTGCCGTTGTCGCCGCTCGAGCCCGAGCTGCCCGACGAGCCCGAGCTGCCCGACGAGCCCGAGCTGCCCGACGAGCCCGAGCTGCCCGACGAGCCCGACGACGAGCCGTCGCTCGGGGTGTCCTCGTCACCGCAGGCGACGAGCATCGCGGCACCGCCGAGGATCGCGGTGAACAGCATGACCAAGCTCTTGCGCGAAACGCTCATCGAGGGCCTCCAGCTCATGAAGCTATCGGAGGGCCTCGAACGCGCCCGTTACACGGGCGTTACATGATGTCGCAGCCGTGCGCAGGCTCTCCCCGCGGCGTGATTTGACAGGGTCACTTCACCGGCAGCGAGCGCTTGGCCGCGCCCGGCCCCGTCAGCCCGGCGAAGAAGTCGTTGCCCTTGTCGTCGACGACGATGAAGGCGGGGAAGTCGACGACGTCGATCTTCCACACGGCCTCCATCCCGAGCTCGGGGTACTCGAGGACCTCGACCTTCTTGATGCAGTCCCTCGCGAGCCTCGCCGCGGGACCGCCGATCGACCCCAGATAGAAGCCGCCGTGCTTCTTGCACGCTTCGGTCACCTGCGAAGAGCGATTGCCCTTCGCGAGCATGACGAGGCTGCCGCCCGCAGCCTGGAACTGATCGACGTACGCGTCCATGCGCCCTGCGGTCGTCGGGCCGAACGAGCCCGACGCGTAGCCCTCGGGCGTCTTCGCCGGTCCGGCGTAGTAGACGGCGAAGTCGCGCAGGTACGACGGCACCCCCTGCCCCGCGTCGAGCCGCTCCTTCAGCTTCGCGTGCGCGATGTCGCGCGCGACGATCATCGGGCCCGTGAGCGAGAGGCGCGTCTTGATCGGGTGCTTCGAGAGCAGCGCGCGGACCTCGGACATGGGCTTGCCGAGGTCGACCTTCACCACGTCACCGCCGAGGTCCTCGTGCGTCGTGTCGGGCAGGTACCTCGCCGGGTCTTGCTCGAGCTGCTCGAGGAAGACGCCCTCCTTCGTGATCTTGCCGAGCGCCTGGCGGTCCGCCGAGCACGAGACGGCGATCGCCACCGGGCACGAGGCGCCGTGGCGCGGCAGGCGGATCACGCGGACGTCGTGGCAGAAGTACTTGCCGCCGAACTGCGCGCCGATGCCGGTCCGCTGCGCGAGCTCGAGGATCTTCTGCTCGACCTCGACGTCGCGGAAGCCGCGACCGAGCTCGCTGCCGGTCGTCGGGAGCGTGTCGAGGTAGCGCGCCGACGCGAGCTTCGCGGTCTTGAGCGTGTGCTCCGCGGAGGTGCCGCCGATCACGACGGCCAGGTGGTAGGGCGGGCACGCGGCGGTGCCGAGGCCGAGGAGCTTCTGCTCGACGAACTCGAGCAGGCTCTTCGGGTTGAGGAGCGCCTTCGTCTCCTGGAAGAGGTAGCTCTTGTTGGCCGAGCCGCCGCCCTTCGCCATGAAGAGGAACTTGTAGGCGTCGCCGTCGGTCGCGAAGATCTCGATCTGCGCCGGGAGGTTATTGCCGGTGTTCTTCTCCGCGTACATGTCGAGCGGCGCCATCTGCGAGTAGCGCAGGTTCGCCGAGCGGTACGTGTCGAACACGCCGCGCGCGATGGCCGCCTCGTCGCCGCCGCCGGTGAAGACGTACTGGCCCTTCTTGCCCATGACGATCGCGGTGCCGGTGTCCTGGCACATCGGCAGGACGCCGCCCGCGGCGATGTTCGCGTTGCGCAGGAGGTCGAGCGCGACGAACTTGTCGTTCGGCGACGCCTCGCCGTCGTCGAGGATCTTGCGGAGCTGGGCGAGGTGCCCCGGCCGGAGCAGGTGCGCGATGTCGCGCATCGCTTGCTCGGTGAGCATCGTGAGCGCCTCGGTCTCGACCTTCAAGAAGGTCTTCCCTTGCGCCTCGAAGGTCGACACGAAGTCGCCCGTCACGCGCCGGTAAGGCGTCTCGTCCTGGCCGATCGGGAGGAGGTCTTCGTACTGGAAGGAGGCGCTCATCGGGCGGGACTATAGCCCTTTTTTCCGCTGCCCCTCCACGCGCCGATCCCGAGCAGCGAACGCTCAGCCGTCGAGCCAGCCCAGCACGAGCTCGCGGAGCGCGTCGGGCGCGTCGACGTGGACCCAGTGCCCCGCGTTCGGGATCACGTCGACGGTGACGGACTCGAGCGCGCGGCCGCGCGCGAGGTCGGCCGCGTCGAGGACCTCGGAGTCGCCGCCCGCGACGAGGCGGGTCTTCATGTGACCCGGCGGAGCCTCGAGGACGGGCCAGAGGTCGCGCGCGAAGTAGTCGTCCATCATCCCGCGGATCGACGGAACGTCGAGGCGGAACTCGAAGCGCGTCGTGTTCGGCACCGGGCGCACGTTCATCGCGAGCCACATCGCCGTCGGCCGGCTGACGCCGCGCTCCTCCGCCCACGCGGTGAACGCGTTGCGGTCCGGGAACGCCTCGGGGAGCTCCGTCAACAGCTCGACGATGTGGCGCACGCCCGACGAGCCGCGGAAGTCGGGCCGCGCGCCGGGCGTCGAGTCGACGACGATGAGCTCGTCGACCGGACCGTTCGGCGCGTCCGCGAGCTGGCGCGCGAGCTCGATGCCGACCTTCCCGCCGAAGCTGTGCCCGAGCACCGCGCGCACCGGCGCCCCGCCGACGGCGGCGACGTTCGGGACCGCGAGGACGATGTCACGCGCGGCGGCCTCGATCGTGTGCGGCGGCGCGAATCCCTGCGAGTCGCCGTGGAGGCGGAGGTCGACGAGGAGCGCGCCCCAGGCCGGCTTCGCCGCGACGATCTGACGGGCGAAGGTGCGCCAGTTCGCGCCGGAGCCGAGGATGCCGTGGAGGAACACGAGCCACTTGCTCGGCCGGGCGTCCGGGGCGGTGACGGGCGCGATCGCGAGCGTCGTCATCAGTCGTTCCCCGGCACGCGGAGCGGAATGTCGAAGCGGAGCATGCCGCCACGGTAGCCGATCCGCTCGACGGGGCGATCGGAGAGCTCGGCGGCGAAGAACGCGAGCGTCGCCTTGAAGGGGAGCACCCTGGGATCGTCCCAGCCGATCCCGAGCCCGACCTTGCGCCAGACCGACATCCCTTCGCGCTCGAAGTCGAGCGGCGCCACGTCGCTCGAGACCTGCCGCGTCGGACCGCCGAGGAGGAACGGCGCCATCAGGACCTCGCCCTCCAGCAGGAAGTGCTGCTTCACGATGACGCGCGCCTCGACGCGCCCGCCGGGGCCGATGCCGGCGTCGAGCGGATACATCTGCGTCCACGGCACGTCGGTGTAGACGTCCATCCCGCGCCGCGTCGGGTGGAGGTGCGCCGTGTGCATCCCGAAATAGATGCCGGGCCCGGCGAAGACGCGAAGCGCGAGGTCGCTGTCGAGATCGGTCCGGAGCTCGCGCAACACCGAGATCGGCGTGAGCACCCACGACGACTCGGCGACGGTGCGGAGCGCGTCGTTGAGGACGCGCTGCTGGATCCACCCGCCGCCCGCCTCGTACCACCAGCGCGAGCCCCGCGGACGTAGCTGGAGAAACGAGAAGCCGCCGACGCCGAGCCCGCAGCCGCCGTGCTCGCCGACCTTGGAGCAGGCCGGCAGATCGACGGGGAGCACCCAGTCGGTGCGGTAGGACGCGTCGCCGATCCAGTCGAAGTTGCCCTTCGACGCGAGGACGACCGCGAGGCTCTCGAGGCCGAGCATCAGCGTCCACGAGCCGCCGTAGAGGATGCGGGTCGAGTACTGACCGATGCTCCCGGTCGGGTACGGCTTCGACCAGGTGCGGTTCGTGAGCTCCGTGTTGACGTGCAGCGAGATCGACCAGGCACCGTCGAGGATGGCGGCGGTCGGGACGCTGTGGACGAGATCGGCTCCCGCGCGGAACGAGCGCCAGACGCCGCGACCGCGCGGCGCCGGCGCGGGCGCCGGAGGCGTGAGCTCGAGCGGCAGCGGCTTCGCCGACGGCGACGGGCCCGGAGGCGGCGTCGGGGCGGAGAGCGACGGGGGCACGCCGGGAGCCGACGCGGGCGGCGCATCGGCGGGCAGCGGCGGGAGCGGCTCGTCGCCGCGCGCGATCGAGGGCGCGAGCAGGAGCGCGAGCACGGCCGAGAGCCCCGGCCCCACCGCTCCCTTCGGACGCCTCACGCGAGCAGGTTAAGGCACTCCACGCGCGCACGCCTCGGGAAAGGGAGCAGGCGACTCAAGATGCCGCGTGCTCCCGATCCGCGAGCCGCCCGTCAGTCGGTGAGCTCGAGCTCGTCGTCCTCGACGAAAGGACCGCCGATCTCGTCGATCGACAGCTCGTTGCGAGCCTCCTCGAGGACGTAGTCCGCGGAGGTGACGGAAGCGATGAACTCCTCGGCCACCGATTCGGCGTCGGGCACGGAAATGAAGGTGCCGCTCGCCGGATCGGGAAGAAAAGCGTCGCCGCTGTCGCGACGAAAGGGTCGGTGCTTCGGGTTCGACATGACGACCTCCTGCTTCGCTTTTGCCCCTCCAGTGTTGCCGGCGATGTCGCGCGGAGCAAGCGATGCTTCGCAAAAAGAAGCGACTCGGTCGCGGCAGGATCGATGCCAGGCGACCGCTCGTGTGCTCGTCCGCACACACGGGCGAACCTCCGGACGCGGCCTCGGAGACGACCGAAGACGGAAGTCACGCTGGTGACTCGCGGGCGCGAGGGAATACGATCGGCGCACCGCGTGCTCGCCTCCCGCTTGAAGACCTGGCTCTCGTCTCCTCGGTTCCCGGCCGTCGCGGTGCTCATCGCGTGCGTGCTCTCGCTCCCCACGCTTCGGATTCGGCTCGTCGCCGACGATCTCTGGCACCGGGCGATGACCCAGCACGACACGCGTTGGAACCCGACGGCCAGCAATCCGCTCTCTCTGTTCACGTTCGCGAGCGGCGCCCCCGACGAGAGTGCACGCCTCCTCGAGAGCGGCTTCGCGCCCTGGTGGATGCCCCCCGGCCTCCGCATCGCGCTCTTCCGCCCGCTCGCGTCGCTGACCCACGCGCTCGACTACACGCTGTGGCCGACGACCCCGTGGGTCATGCACGCGCAGTCGATCGCCTGGTACGCGCTCGTGATCTGGCTCGCCTCGCGGCTCTACCGGCGCTGGCTCGGAGCGTTTTCGCCCCTCGCGGCCGGCATCGCGACGCTCTTCTACGCGATCGACCATACGCACGGGCTGCCCGTCGGATGGATCGCGAACCGCAACACGCTCATCGTGTCGACGTTCGCGCTCGGCGCGCTGCTCTTGCACGACACGGGCGCTCGGAGAGAGCGCCCCGGCGTGTTCCCGTTCGCCGCCGCGGCCTCCCTCGGCCTCGCGCTGTCCGCGGGCGAGAGCGCCGTCGCGACGTTCGCATACCTCGGCGCGCACGCGCTCTTCCTCGACGATCGGCCGCGCGCCGCGCGCCTCAAGTCGCTCGCGCCCGCCGCCGCAATCGCCGTCATGTGGGTCGTCGTCTACCGCGCGGGAAACTTCGGCGCGCGCGGGTCCGGCGTCTACACGGACCCGACGCGCGACCCGCTCGGCTTCCTCGGGGGCCTCGGCGCGCACGTCCCGCTCCTGCTCGGCGCCGAGCTCGGCGCGCCGATGCCCGACAGCTACCCGTTCGCCACGTCGGCCGGGAAGGTCGTGCTCGTGGCGCTGGCCGTGGCCGTGCTCGTGTGGGCGAGCCGCGTCGTCGTTCGCATGTTCCGCGCCGAGGACGCGCGCGTGCGCCGAACGTCGCGCTTCTTCGCGTGCGCCAGCGTGCTCGCCGTCGTCCCGAGCTCGGCGACCTTCCCGTCGAGCCGCCTACTCTTCCTCTCCGGCTTCGGCCTCGTGGCGCTGCTCGCGATGACGTGCGCGGGCGCGCTCGAGAAGGCTCCGTGGGCGGCGAACGCCACGGGCCGAACCGCGCGCGTCGTCCGGGCTTACGCCGCCTGGACGTGGCTCGGTCACCTCGTGCTCGCGCCGTTCCTCTTCCTCTTCGGCTCCTACAGCATCGTCATCCTCGACGGGATCATCCGCGACCTCGCGACCGGGATCCCCGCCGACGGCTCCGCCGTCGACAAGCGCGTCGTGCTCGTCAACGCGCCCGACACCTCCTTCGCGTACTACTTCATCATCACGCACCTCGAGGAGGGGCGCGCCCCGCCGGAGCGCATGCTCATGATGACGGGCAACCTGCGCGACGTGCGGGTGTCGCGCACCGGCGAGCGCACCTTCGTCGTCCACGAGGAGGGAGGCTTCTACCGCACGGGCACGGAGCTCCTCTTTCGCGGCCTGAAGCCTCCGATGCCGGCCGGCTCCACGGTCGCCCTCAGCGACGTCACGATCACCGTCACGCACGCGATGGACGACGGCGTCCCCGACGAGGCATCTTTCGTGTTCGCGAACGACCTCGAGTCGAGCTACCTGTTTCGCCAGTGGAAGGGCAAGGCGATCGTCCCGTTCGAGCTCCCGGCGATCGGCGAGACCGTGACGTTCCCCGGCCGCACCCCCGACCTCTTCTGATCGCGCCCGCCCTCGACTCCCCTCGCCGCTCCGGCGGCCCCCCTCGCCCCCCAAGCGCCCCATGACCTCTTCCCCCGACGAGCTCGAGACGCGCCGGCGAGAGCTCGAGGCCGAGCTCGGCGAGCCCGTCACCGTCGACGGGCTGACCGCCACGTTCCGCATCTTCCAGCGCAAGAAGGGACACCGTCACTCGACGGACGATCTGTTGACCGGCTGGTACGCGCTCGAGAAGCGTCCGCTCGTCGAGCGGCCGATCGAGCGGCACCTCGACCTCGGCACCGGCATCGGGACCGTCGGCCTGCTCGTCCTGTCCGGGATGCCGCCGGCGACGCGCCTCACCTGCATCGAGGCCCAGGACGTGAGCTTCCGCCTCCTCCGCGAGAACCTCCGCGCGAACGGCGTGGAGGAGCGCGTGACGGCGATCCACGGCGATCTGCGCGACCCGACGCTCGTGACGGAGCGCTTCCCTCTCGTCACGGGGAGCCCGCCGTACTTCGACGTCGGCGCCGGCGTCCTGCCTGCGGACTCGCAGAAGGCGCACGCGCGCTTCGAGCTCCGCGGCGACGTCCGGGACTACGCGCGCGCGGCGAAGCGACACCTCGAGCCCGACGGCCTCTTCGTGTTCTGCTTTCCGTGGGCGCAGAAGGAGCGCGCCCTCCGCGCGGCGACGGACGAGGGCTTCGCGGTCGTCGCGCATCGCGACGTCGTCCCGCGCGCGGGGCTGACGCCGCTGTTCTCGCTCTTCGCGTGCCGCCTCGGCGAGGAGCCGAGCGTCGAAGAGCCGCCGTTCGTCGTGCGCCACGCGGACGGCGCGCACACGCAGGCGATGCACGACGTCCGCGCGCGCTTCGGCTGGTCGCCGTCCTGACGCGGGCCCGAGCGGTCAGACGGCGGCCGACGGCGACGCCATCGTGAACTCGTGCGTGCGGAGCGCGGGGACGTGCCACGCTCCGCCGTAGGCGACCGCCCGCGTCGTCGCCCGCGTCATCGCGTCGACGTTCTTGAGCACGGTGACGGGCGACTCGTTGTAGCGGAAGTTCGCGACCGGGCCCGTGACCTTGCCGTCTTCGATCGCGAAGACGCCGTCGCGCGTCAGGCCCGTGATGGTCACCGTCTGCGGCTCGAGCATGCGGTTATACCAAAAGCGCGTGACGAGCAGACCGCGCTTGGTCCCGCGCACGAGCGCGTCGACGCTCTCGGCGGTCCCGCCGCTCAGGTGGAAGACCGAGTGACGGCCGGTCGGCTCGAGGCCCTTCTTCTTGGCCCACCAGCGCGAGACCGCGAGCTTGTTCACGCGCCCGTCGATGATCCAGGGGAGGCTCGCGAGCGCGAGGCCCTCGGAGTCGAACGGCGCGCCGGGCGTCAGCGGGTCGGCCGGATCGCTCCTGAGCGAGACGAAGTCGGCGAAGAGCTTCTGCCCGACCTTCCCGGCGAAGAACGAGCGGCCCTCGTCGGCGAGGCGCTGGTTCATCTGACCGACGAGGAACGCCATCATCTCGAAGACCGCCTGCGGCTCGAGGACGACCGTGTACTTGCCGGGCGGCAGCGCCTTCGCGCCGGCGGAGCGGATCGCCTTGTCGATCGCCGTGCTCGCGAGCACCTCGTCCTCGAGATCGCCGGCGCGGAAGGCCTCGCGGCCGCCCCAGCCGGAGCCGGCCCCGTCGAGGGTGCGGGCCGTCACCGTGTACTGCGCGGCGGTCTCGCGGTGCCGCGCGATGAGGCCCTCGCTGTTCTGCGTGACGGCCTCTTCGATCTCGCGCTCGAAGAACCCCGCGATCCGCACCTTCGCCTGGTCTCCGCGCGCGACCGCGCGTGCGGCGATCGCCGCGCGCTCCTTCGGCCCCATCGCCGCGAGCCCGTCGTCGAACGCGCTCGGCACCGGCGCGTACGTCTGCGGCCCGAGGAGCGGCATCTTCTCGGGGTCCGCAGGCGAGAGCTTCGCCATCGCGAGCGCGCGCCCGGCGAGCTCCGCGATGCTCTTGTCGTCGGTCTGGTTCACCCACGTCGACGCGTTGCGCTGGCCGAGCGCGACCCACGCGGACACCGTGACCTCGTCCGATTCGCCCGACGTGGTCGGCTCGTTGCGCGCGAAGCGCACGTTCGCGGCCGCGCGGCGCCGGACGTCGATCTTCACCTCGGCGTCGGGCTCTCCGTCGCGCTTCATCACGTCGAGGGCGATCCCGAGCGCGCGCGTCGCGAGGACTGCCGTGTCTTCGGCGGCCATCAGCAGTCGTCCCTTCCCTGCACGGCGCCCGCGGAGGACGACTTGCCGCGCGTGTTGACGTTGAGGATGTCGACCTTGCGAAAGCGCGCGGGCGGACAGCCGTGACTGACGGCGTTCGACTGCATCGGCTCGCCCTTGCCGTCCCACAAGGTCCCGTGGAGCTCCCAGGACTTCGCGCCGCCGACCATGTCGCACGAGCTCCAGAACTCGAGCGAGTTCGACTGGTACGCGAGGTCTCGGACCGCGCGCGTGATCTTGCCGCCCTTCACCTCGTGGAAGGTCTGGCCGGAGAACTGGAAGTTATAGCGCTGGTGATCGATCGACCAGGAGCCGTTGCCGGTGACGAGCACGCCGTCGTCGGTGGCCGCGATGATGTCCTCGAGCGTCGTGTCCTTCGGCGACGGCGCGAGCGACACGTTCGGCATTCGCTGGAACGCGACCGACGCGTGGTCCTGCGCGTACGAGGTCCCGCGCGACGCTTTCTCGCCGATCCAGCCCGCCTGATCGCGCGTGGTCTGGAAGCCGACGAGGAGGCCGTCCTTGACGAGATCCCAGCGCTGCGTGGCGACGCCCTCGTCGTCCCAGGCCGCGGTCGCGAGCCCCCCCGGCACGGTCTTGTCGGCGTAGAGCGTGACGATGTCCGCGCCGTAGCGGAGCTTGCCGAGGCTCTCGGGCGTGGCGAACGACGTCCCGGCGAAGTTCGCCTCGAGGCCGAACACGCGATCGAGCTCGGTGGGATGACCGACGGACTCGTGGATCGTGAGCCAGAGGTTGCTCGGGGCGAGGATGAGGTCGCGCTTGCCCGGCGTCACCGACGGGCTCTTCAGCTTCTTGACGGCGTCCTCGGCGACGCGCCGCGCGTCGCGCTTGAGCGAGGAGCTCGTGACGTACTCCCAGCCCGCCTGCATCGGCGGGACCTCCGCGTCCCGCGACTCGAACTGTCCGGCGTCGACCGCCGTCACGGAGAACGACGGCCAGATGCGCACCTGCGTCTGCTCGACGAGCGCGCCCTCGCTCGACGCGAACAGCTTGTGCTCGCCGAGCGACTCGATCGCGCCGGTCGCGAACTTCACGAGCGCGACGTCCTTCACGAGCGGCCAGAGCGACAGGAGGTACTCCGCCTTGTCGGCGAGCGGCACGGCGAACGGATCGATCTCCATCTTCGTGTGCCACTTGCCCTTCGCGACGGGCGCGGGGGCGAGCTCGACGGGGCGCTTCAGCGCGGGCGCCGCGGCCCTCGCGATCGCCACGGCTCTTCGCGCGGCCTCGTCCGCGGCGGCGCCCGACACGACCGGGCTCGACGCGAAGCCCCACGCTCCGGCGGCGATGACGCGCACCCCGATGCCGTAGGTCTCGCCGGAGGCGACGGAGACGACGTGGTCTTCGCGCGTCGCGATGCGCTCGGTGCGACGGCGGACGATGCGCGCGTCGGCGTAGGTGGCGCCGGCCTTCTTCGCCGACTCGAGCGCCTGCGCGAGGACGTCCTCCGTGGTCACCGCCTGGCGAGGTGCGGCCGGAAGCGCCGGACGTGGGCTCTTGCATCCCCCCGTCGTGAGCGTCGCGATCGCGGAGCCGCCGAGGAACGTGCGCCTCGTGACGATGGCCATGGGCCGAGGGTACACGACTCGTCTCCGGACGAGGACGCCGGCGCTCGGGCGCGCTGCCCACGCTCGCTGCGATCGCGGACGCCGAGCGGCGCGGCAACCTGGCCCGCCCGGAGACCGCGGCGACGGCGATCGGTCCGCACGCCTCGCCGCTCGCCCCCGAGGTCCCCGTGGACGTGCTAAATCGCGCACATGGCCACCGAGCAGCGCGTCCTCTACCCCGACATCGAGCCCTACCGCACGGGTCGTCTCCAGGTCGGCGGCGGTCACGACCTCTACTTCGAGGAGAGCGGCAACCCGAACGGCAAGCCGGTGGTGTTCCTCCACGGCGGGCCCGGCGGCGGCACCGAGCCGAAGCACCGGCGCTACTTCGATCCGAAGGCGTACCGCATCGTCCTGTTCGATCAGCGCGGCTGCGGGCGCTCGACGCCGTTCGCGTCGCTCGAGGACAACACGACGTGGGACCTCGTCGCCGACATCGAGAGGCTCCGCGAGCACCTCGCGATCGAGCGGTGGCAGGTCTTCGGCGGCTCGTGGGGCAGCACCCTCGCCCTCGCCTACGCCGAGACGCATCCGAGCCGCGTCACCGAGCTCGTTCTCCGTGGGATCTTCCTCCTCCGCCGCGAGGAGATCCGCTGGTTTTACCAGGACGGAGCGAGCTGGCTGTTCCCGGACGCGTGGCACGACTACCTCACGCACATCCCGGCGGCGGAGCGCGGCGATCTGCTTCGCGCGTACTACGCGCGTCTGACGTCGTCGGACCCCGCCGTGCAGCGCGCGGCGGCGAAGGTGTGGAGCGTGTGGGAGGGGCGCACGAGCTGCCTCATCCCGAACGCGGAGCTCATCGCGCGGACGGCGGGCGACGACTTCGCCCTCGCCTTCGCGCGCATCGAGTGCCACTACTTCGTCAACGACGGCTGGCTGACCGGCGGACGCGAGCTGCTCGCGCCGGCCAACGTCGAGAAGCTGCGCAAGATCCCGGGCGTGATCGTGCAGGGCCGCTACGACGTGGTGTGCCCGGCGAAGAGCGCGTGGGACCTCCACGTGGCGTGGCCGGAGGCCGACCTCCACCTCGTGCCGGACGCCGGCCACGCGGCGAGCGAGCCGGGCACCGTCCACGAGCTCGTCAGCGCGACCGATCGCTTCCGGCGCTGACCCGTCCGCTACAGCGACTTCACGACCGCTTCGAGCAGGAGGCGGCCTTGAGCGACGATGGCGGCGCGGTAGGCCTCGAACCTCGCGTCGGTGACGAGGCTGTCGTTGCCGGCGTCGAAGCGCGTCATCACGGGCACGTGGATGTGGCCCACCGGGATGCTGAGCCCGAGCGCGTCGCGCAGGAGCGTGGCGCGGTACGCGCTCTCGTTCGAGAGGTAGTCGCCGCCGCTGCCGATCCGCGCGCACGCGGTCGCCGGCGGCGCGACGGGCGCGACGGCCGGCGGGAACGTCGGTGAAGGCGCGGGCGAAAACGACTGCGTGGCGGACGACGCGCAGTCGGGGAAGTACGTGTACTCGTAGCCCCACACCACGTCGAAGGCGTTGCCGCTGGACGCGCCCGATCCGGGCGGCCTCGGGACCTGGCTCCCGGTGTTGGCCGCGAGCATCGGCGCGATCGGCAGCGTGCTCTCGACGAACTGCGGCGGCTGCTCGCGCGACCAGGGGATGCTCTCGTAGCCGACCCAGCGCGACGGAGGCAGGATGTTGCAGCCGGGCGTGCTCGCGAGCGGCGGCGCGCCGCCGGCGCCCTTGCACGTCGCGATGTCGTCGTTGCCCTCGAAGCCTCCGTGGTAGCGGCCGTTCCACTCCTCGAGCGTGAACTCGTAGGCGCCGCCCTGGCTCATCGTCACCGCCACGTCGACGCGCGACGGGCCGGCCTTGAACCACGGGCCGAGCGTGTCCTCCTGCATGCCGCGCTCGAACGGTCCGTAGTTGACCGGCAAGACATAGGCCTCGAAGCGCGCCTTCTTGCCGTTCGGCAAGGGCACCTCGAGCCCGTCGTACGCGAGCGCCGCGGCGCCCGACGGGTTGCCGATGCGGATGTTCACGCTCTGCCCTCCCGGCGTGCCCAGCGTGAAGGGGTCGAAGCCGCTGACGATGACGCGCACGTAGTCGGCTCCGGCGGGCAGCGCGATGTCGTACTGGCCACGCGACGCGCGCTCGAGCTCCCAGGCGAGCGCCTCGCGCTGGGCCTCGGAGACCGCGAACGACGGACGAAAGGCGCGGAGCGTCTTCGTCATCGTGAGGCGGGCCCAGTAGAGCATCCGGTCGTCGCCCGCCGGCAGCGTGCCCATCGTCTTCTTGCCCTGGACCCGGTCGACCGCGGCGCGCCAAAGGCGCTTGCCCGCGGCGGTCACGAGCGCCTTCGTCTCGTCGACGCTGGCGGCGCCGGCCTTCCCGTTCGTGCAGAGCTCGGCGGCGAAGTCACGCTCGAAGACGTCGAAGCCGGTGCCCGCGAGGAGCTCCTCGGCGAACGCGACGGTCTTGCCGGGCAGGCGGTTCGCGAGCCGCTGCTCCTCGACGGTGAGCGCGACGTCCGTGGCCATCGTGCACGTCGCGGTGGGACCCGGCGTCGGAGGCTTGTCGTCGGGATCGAGCGGATCGTCGGGGGCCTTCGTGTCGGGCCCGTCCTGACCGGGCGGAGCCTCGTCGGCAGGATCCGCCTCGGACGCGCACCCCGCCCAACCGAGCGCCAGGCTCCAGCCGACCACGAGCCGCGCGCCACCTCTCCACATCCGGCCGAGGATACGCGGGACGTCGCCGCGATCTCAACACCGGTCCGGCGCTCCGGCGCGATCGGCGGCCGGAGGAGATCAGCTCGGGCGGCCGAAGTCGATGCGCCGCCGTACGCCGACGGGCGCGCCGCCCGCGAGGCGGTAACGCTCGCCGTCGTGCGCGATGGTCACGTCGTGCGAGAAGGGCTTGAGGCTGTCCTTCAGCCGGGCGAGCGCGACGTAGACCGCGTTGCGGTGGCGCAGCGGGTGGAACGTGCCCTTCCACACGCGCGCGAAGAGGTCCTCGAGCGTGGCGCCGTCGTCGCCAGCCTCGGCGAGCGCGCACAAGAGCGCGACGCGCTGCTCCGGGAGCGTGAGCGAACGGCTGTCGTCCGCGCGGACCTTCCGCGCGTCGACGTCGACCGCGCACGCGACCTTCTCCGGCGGAGGATCGCCGGAGGCCCGGAGCCAGGCGCGCGCGCCGATCCGCCAGATGACGTCGGCCGGACGGGCGAGGCCGAGACGCTCGACGACGGGCGCCCACGGACCACGCGACGCCGGACGGGCGCGCGCCTCGAACGCCGGGATCGCTCCGACGCGACGCGCGGCGAGCACGAGCGTCGCGTCCGCGCCGTCCCCCGCGACGCGGAGCGCGTCGCCGAGCGCCGAGGCCGCGGCGTCGAGATCGCCTCGCGCTTCGCAGATCGCCGCGCGGACGAGGGACGCGCCCACCAGGATCGGCGCGTAGCCGCGAGGCGCCGCGACGGCGACGCAGCTGTCGAGCGTCCGCTCCGCGCGGACGAACAGCTCGGCGCGCGCCGCTTCCGGGCGCTCGTCGCCGGCCTTCGCCGCGCGCTTCTTTGCGGACGCGCCGTCCTTCGCGACGTCGCCGCGAGACGCGCGGTCCTTCGTGACGTCGCCGCGGGACGCGCGGTCCTTCGTGACGTCGCCGCGAGACCCGCGGTCCTTCGTGACGTCGCCGCGGGACGCGTGGTCCTTCGCGACGTCCTTGATGGCGAGCCTCGCGAGCGCCTCCGCGAGCGCGAGCTGGGCGCGCGCGGCTTCGTGGTGGAGGGACGCCTCGACGTAGAACTGCGCGGCGGACTCGGCGAGGCGAACGGCGTCGTCGAGCGCCCCGGCGGCCACGGCCCCCTCGGCGCCCCGCAGCGACGCGTAGGCGCGCGCGACCGGCGGATCGTGCGCGTCGACCCTCGGGGGGAGCCCATGGATGACGTCGCGATCGATCGCGATGAACGGCGAGCCGCCGATCGCTCCGTGCGCGCGATCGATCCTCTCGATCGCGCGCGCCGGCTCGCCCTTCGCCAGCGCGAGCCGCGCGGCCTCCGCGTCGCAGATGGGCCGGAGCGTGGCGAGGCCGGGCTCGTCGGCGCCTGCCTCGGTGAGGCGCAGCATCCGCGTCGCGCGCGAGAGGTCGCCGATCGCCATGGCCGCGCGCGCCAGATCGCGCGCGACGACCGACCGGAACAAGAGGTCCGCGCGCCGGCCGAGCGCCGAGATGGCCGCGTCGCCGACCTCGAGCGCTCTCCGCGCCTCGCCTCGGCGCACGAGGAGCGCGACCTCGAGCATGGGCCCGATCGGACGGCCGCGCGCCTCGCGGGCGACCACCTCGTCGGCTCGATCCACGAGGCCGAGGCCGAGGAGCGCGTGGACGTCGAGGATCGTGATGACCGGCTCGAGCGGGACGCCGGCCGCCCGCTGGGCCGCGCGCGCGCGTGTGATCCACTCGTGCGTGCGCTCGTAGCGCTCCTCGTAGAGCCAGCTCGCCGCGATCTCGACGGCGCGACGCGCCTCGAGCGTCGCCGAGCGCGCGGTCGCCGGGGCGAGGCGCTCGGCGACCCTGCGCGCCTCGGCGAGCTCGCCGCGGAGGATCGCGAGCTGAGCCTGCGTCAGCGCGAGCGCAGGCCCGGGCTGCGCGCCGCCACGAACCGGGACGAGCTCGTCGATCGCCCGCTGCGCCGCCTCGGGCTCGCCCGCGCGCACGTGGCACTCCGCGCGGAGCAACGCCGCGCGCTCGGCGTCCTCGCGCGTGCGCGGCCGCGGCAGATCGTCGAGCGTCCGCCGCGCGGCCTCGTAGTCGGCGGCGCGGAGCTGCTCGCGCGCGAGCAGGCGGAGCGCGTCGAGCCGATCGCCGGCGCTCCGCGCCCCGACGTCGCGAAGGATCTTCTCGAGCCGCCCCGGATCCGCGGCAGCCCGCGCGATCGGGTGCTGCTTCAAGAGGAGGAGCGCGCCGGCGGCATCGCCTTGCTCGACGCGCGCGCGCGCCGCGACGAGCAGGGCCGCGTCGTCGTTGGGCGAGGCCGCGAGCACGCGATCGCCGAGGCGCGCGAGCGCCTTCCAGGTCGCCGGCTTGGGATCGCCGAGCGCCCCGCGCGCGAGCGCCGCGGCCGGCGCCGAGATCGAGACGCGCCTGCCCTCGCGCACGACGATGAGGTGCTTGCGGAGCTCGTCGATCGCCGCCTCCGCGCCCTTCCCGAGCGCGCGCGTGACCTCCGCTTCGTCGAGGGCCGAGCCCGCCGCCGCGAGGAGCGCCAGCACCGCGCCCTCGGCGCCTCCGCGGCGCGCCTCGATGGCCTGCCGGAGCGCCTCGGTCGGATCGATCGACACGCGCGCGCCGAGCACGTCCCCCGCGAGCGCCAGGTGGATGAGCATCGGGTTGCCGCCGGTGGCCGCGGCGATGTCGGCGGCGAGCGAGCGCCCTCGCGCCGCCTCGATCGCGCGCACGACCTCGATCGCCGCCTCTTCGCCGAGCGGCTCGACCGCGAACGCCGGGGCGCGGAAGCCGACCTCCTTCGCGCTCACGAAGCGTCGCGACACGAGCACGATCCGCGACGACAGGTGCTGCGCCGCGAAGCGCGCGACGAGCGGCACGAGCTTCTTCGGCGAGTCGGTGTCGACGTCGTCGAAGACCACGGTGGCGGGCGTGTTCGCGAGGAGCCGCACCAGCTCCTCTTCCTCGCGCGCGCCGCGCTCCGGCCGGGGAACGCCCATCGTGCGCGCCGTGCGATCGAGCACCTCGCGCGCCTCGGTCACCCCCTCGAGCGACACGTGGACGACGGCCGGCACCTCACGCGCCTCGGCGGCCGCCGCGAGCGCCGCGCGAACCAGCGCGGTCTTGCCCACCCCGGCGACGCCATAGACGAAGACGACCGGGTTCTGCACCACGAGGGCGCGCACCGCGGCGGCGGCGTCATCACGACCGATGAGAGGCAGCTTCACTGGGCTCGAGCCGAATCATAGAGGCTCGGACGCCCTCCAACGCACGGACTTCAATGAGCCCGGCGAGCGACAGGGTTCGTGGCGATACATCATTCACTCTCCGACGCAAGACAAAAAACCCACCGCTCGTGATTCTCGAATAGCCATCAGGCGGGCAGGCGGACCGCCGATGGCGTCACGCCGTCACGACGCCATCGGTAGCCGTTAAGACATCGCCACGTGTTAGCGCGCAGCTGGGCATGGTCTTGCAGCGGTGGTTGCGGGTGACGTTCGCATGCAAGTCCTGCCAGCCGCATTCGATACGGTTGTGCGAAGGCGTCCTCGCGCATTGCCGACACGAGCGGTTTCGCGATCCCTGCGAGCGCGCCATGCCATCCGCAGATCGTCGAGTGTCCATGATCCGCAAGGCAAACCGGAACATGAAGGACGCGAGGTGCCTCGCCCAACGCGCTCAGCGCGAGCACGGCATCGGAGGCGGTGAAGCTGTACGGTCGCCGCTTCACCATCGACGAAACGTTCCGCGACGCGAAGGACATTCGGTTCGGCGTCGGGCTCAAGGCCACGCATATCCGGCGGACCGACCGCCGCGATCGCCTCCTCTTCCTCTTTACGCTCTTTGCGATCGCGCACGCGCGAACTCCCCCTCCTCGGTGGCGCAAGCGAAGCTTCAGGCCTCGATAGCACGCTGAAGTCCAGCACCCACAAGCACCGAACTCACTCGCCCTTCTGGCAGGGAACTTCCCGGGTATCGACAACTCACGATCATGCGCGACAACTAGTTCGAGTCGCGGATGACCGCCTTCGACAAGATCGTCCGGGGCACGATGTCCTCGTCCAAAGCGCTTGGGATCTTGTAAGAATTTGAGGCTCCCTCAGCTTAGCACCTTCAGGTCCCCCCTCCCTCCGAGCATAGACCTATGGACGCGTTTAGGTATTGCACAATCGCCAAACATGGCGTTATCGTGCAATCATGCCGCGCATTGCACAGGTAAAGACCCTCCACGAACTCCTTCCAAAGGGGGCCGTTGGAGGCAAGGAGTTCGCCCACATCATCGATCTCCTCCTCTTCCACGTAGCGCACGAGCAAGCGGAGAGTCTCACGCTCCTAAACGATGCGGCTGGCGATTATGCCGGACTCGATAGTTTTGCGACGCGTGCCGTCGGAACAACCGGTTTCCAGTACAAGTTCTTCCCAAGTCCGTTTTCAGCCAAGCACCGCACGGAGATTCGGGCTGCTCTCGTCAAGGCCATCGCTCACAAGAAAGAGTCGCGATTGACGCGCTGGGTCTTGGTCACTCCGGAAGACCTCACAGAAACATCGAAGAGGGCAGGCGGCGACGTAACGTGGTGGCAGTCACTCCGCGCTCAGGCCGCAGCGAGCGATATCACCATCGATCATTGGGGCCACAAAGCTTTACAGGCACTATTCATAAAATTCCCAAGGATCTGCCTCTACTACTACCCTGAGCTAGTGCCCGGCGGGGCCAGCGCACGCAAAGAGCTGCGTGACATCCGCAAGAAATACGACTCCAACCTAAATGCAAAGTATCGAAACATAAAATTCGTTGGCATGTCCGTATACAAGCCCGAGACGGCACGCGACATACCAATGGAGCACATATACATACCACTGCAGCTCATAACCGAACACTCTGACGACAATCCAGATGGACTATCGCGTGTCAACCCGTCGACAATTCTGTCAAATGGCGGACGCCACGTAATCCTTGGCGACCCTGGTTCCGGCAAATCGACACTACTACGCTTTCTTGCTCTGGCCGGCCAAACAAGGAGCCTTCAGGAAAGGTTCAAGATTGAACCAGCGCCTGCTCGGCTGCCAGTCCTCATTGTCCTGAGGCGCTACGCCGATGCACTAAAGTCTAACATCGAAACTTCTCTACTAGACCACATTATCCAATCGACACAGGCCGACTTCAGTCTTCAATCCGCTGACTCGGACTTTTTTCATTTTTATCTTGAGAGCGGTCGCGCCCTCCTGTGCTTTGACGGGCTCGATGAACTTCCAGATTCGTCCTTTAAGGAGATCGTCCGGGATCGAATCGTCGCGTTACTTGAGACGTACCCTGGCAACACGTGCATAGTAACGTCTCGTATTGTTGGGTATGACGCTGAAATTAGATTCCCGCGCGATTTCGCCCATCACAAGCTTTCGAAATTGAGCCTTCCCGAGATCGTCCAATTTGTGAATGACTGGTACGTTGCTCGTGAGCCGTCGAAGAGCGACCGAGATACTAGCATTCAAAGTCTAGTTCAAGTCATCCGGGATCCTGATCATGAATCAATCCGTGATCTTGCTCGCAACCCGCTGTTGCTCACGATTATTGCGCTCGTTCACCGTATTGACGCGGTTCTTCCTGATGAGCGCGTTGTGCTCTATCAGAAATGCACCGAGACACTGCTCAACACATGGCATACATGGAAATACAAGGACCAGGCGGACGGCGTTGCTCGATCGCGAGTAGAGAGGTGGAATCGAGGCCGAATTGAGGGTATCGCATACTGGATGCAGCAGCGCAGCGTCGGCAGTGGCTCTATGTCTCGCGCGATTGTCACCCACGCGGAGGTGGCGACGTACTTGGAGGGGCACATCCGGCTCGAATCCGGCCACGAGCCCAGCTTCGACGCAGAGGTCGCCGCCGATTCGTTCTTGCGCTTCGTCAGGAGCAAAGCTGGATTGCTCGTCGAAGTGGGCGATGGCCAGTACAGCTTCGTGCATATGACGTTTCAAGAGTATCTGACCTCGTCTCATGTTCTGACAATCTCGGAAAGCGGGGGCGCGGAGTCTCTTTGGCGTCATATTGAAAGCGTGACTGGTCTCGACCGATGGAATGAGACGGTGCGCCTTCTTGTCGCCTCGCTTCGCTCAGACGAGAGTAAGGCGGTGCTCATTCAGCATCTACTGAAGCAGTGTGAGGGGTTATGCACTCCCGAGCGAGCAACGCTCCTGCTGGGCTTGCTTGTCGATCGAGTCGAGCAGGCCAAGGTCGCTGCTGGACCAATTCTTCGGGCATTCCTCCGAGCAGCAATCGGTATCCGGAAGTTCGAGGATTATGCGCGGGCGACTTCTCGCGTGCGCTCACTGCTTCGACGACAACCGGAGTACACGACGACCGTGGTTTCCGAATCGCGCGAACTATGCGCGACGATGACCTCCTCGGAAGCGAGGCGGGTCGGCTTCGCCGTACTTGCGGTCTGTTCGGACGCAGCTGCGGCGTTCGAAACGCAGCCACAGCTCCACTCCGACAGCTGGGTTGCGGCCTTGATGCGCGAACCAGATCCCTCACTGACAACCACATCTATTGTTGATATGTCGATCGATCTTGCACTAATGCAACCGCTTACGAACATCGCTGCCGCATGTGCAATCGGTGGCTCGATGGCCTCCTCTCCACTTCACGCCGCCAATCATGCCTTTCGTTCACTACTTGCGTCTTTGCTCGCTGAACCTGCTCCCGGGCCTTTTTTCGATTTGGCTCGGAACATCCGGATGCTTTGGGGGTTCGACCACATAGTTCCGGCATTCGTGTCCAATTCCGTGCGCCACGCGCCACGCTCATCGTGGTTCAATGTATTCCCCCGCGACCGACGCGGGATTGGACGTCAATCCTCAGCGAGACTGCGCTCTCGAAGGCTACTCAAGTCGGTTGAGCTCAACGAGCTAGGGCCTCTCTCGTCCGCACTTCTGTCGTGCCTTCATGATGGCGAACCTGCTCGAGCTTGGGATGCAGTGTTGGCCGACCGACAAGTTTCCAAGATTGTGGCTGAATTGATTGTTCGAGGGATCGGTGCTTCTCGAACTGCAGGGTGGATCGAGATGCTGATTCACGCAGCGCTTCCGGCTTTTCGGACACGCAAGTTTGACTCGCGCCAGCTGGACAAGATCGTGAAAGGCACGATTGCTCCTGGCGAAGAGGAGATCGCCGGAGTCGTACTCCTGCTCGGCGCAGCGGCTCATCTCTATTCCGGAGACGAGAAACCTTCATTTAAGAAGCTCGCTGCGAGTGCGAGCAAGTCGTCAAACTTGAGCTTGCGACTGGCGGTCCTATTTTTCCTTGCCGCGGCAGGTAACGATGCCGTGGCCCACCAGCTGCGCGATATTCTCGTCGGCGATGGTGGGGCCTTCGCGCCCGTACTTGGATCCGTTGGATGGATGCCGAACGGTGGCCGCCGTGACGACAGTCACCATGGCTCGCAGCCCTCAGCGGACGAAGGTGGCAGGGTAGCCGGCCCGGCGTCGACCTGAGCGGTAGCTCTCGGTGAGTCGCGCAGAGCTACCCATCGAGGATGGCGAGGGCAGACGGGGTGAGCAGCGTTGGCTGCTTCCGGCGGTCGGGGAGGACCTCGCGGAGGTGCTCGTCGGCCTTCTTGTCGTACCCGTACTGCGACGGACGCCGTGTGGAAGGGGGCGCTCTCGTGTTGAGTGCCACGCGTGGCGAGGCACACGAAGCGACGTGGTGGGCGGAGCGCCTCGAGGAGCTTGATCACGGTAACCCCACGAGCGAGCACGCCGTGCGCGGGTGCAGAGGGCGGGCTCTACTGCCGGCATGAGCCACACGGCGGAGTGGTGGTCGGAGCGGGCTGCCGAGCTCGAAGCGAGGGAGACGCGCGCAGCATCGCGCGCAGGCACGGGATCCTGGAGCGCACGCTCACGTGGTGGCGCTCGGAACTGCGCCGGCGAGCGCGTGACGGTGCGCGCGGTGGCGCGAGCCCTCGACTGCTTCCGGTCGTGGTGTAGACGCCCCCTGCCGCGCCGAAGGCGACCGACGAAGCGGTCCACAGATCCAGTATGGCACGACGCCCTTAGAGATCCGTACGCGCTCTGCAAGGGCCTGGCGAGCGACGTCTTCGCCCTGCTGCAAGAAGCGTCGCGGGCTGACCATGACGCTGCTCTGCGACGGCGCACCCGAGATGTGGAACCTGCTCAACGAAGCGTTCGACGCAGACTCCTTCCGCGGCATGGTCATCCATCGGCTCACCGACTTCTGGCATGCCGTCGAGGGCCTGACGGCCGCCGCGAACGTGCTCGACGCGAAGAGGGAGGAGACGACGAGCCAGCCCTCCCGCTGGAAGCTGGCACTCCTGAATCGCAGCAGGCGCGCGCCGCGACCCTTCAAGAGCTGAACGACTCGGGGCGCGACCACGTGCGCGTCGGCGAGAGTCGCCCCTCCGCGAGGCGATCACCGACCTCACGACTAACGCCCGCCTGGATGGACTACGCGAGCCCTCGCCGCGAACAGCGGCCGATTTGGCGCCGCAACGTGGAGGCCACTTGCATGAGCCTCGTCGGCGCCCGCATGAAGCGACCGGGCGCGCGCAGGAAGACCCACACTGGCGAGCACGTCCTTCACGTCCGAGCCCTCGGCCGCAGCGATCGGTGGACCGACGCGATGGCCATCACCTCGAGCTGCCTCCGACTCCGGATCCTAAGCGAGGCCGATCACTGTGCCGGCAAGCAGGTGATCGAACACATCGTGCCGATGCTCGTGAGGGTCGCGCAAAGCATTCGAGACTGCCTGAGATCCGGCGCGGTCGGGGTCAGGGGCTGGACTCGGTGCTAATGCTGGAAATGCACCTGCGCGTGTCTCGAGCGGGAGACGCAGGCCCGCTGCGCACATCCAGCGACCCCGGAGGGTGGGCGGCGCCGAGCCTGACGCGCCGCCCTCGTTTCCCGCGCGTGTCGTGCGCGGCGACCGCTCGCGCCGCCTCCGCCCGCGTGGCACCGCCGTTGCTGAAGCCCTCATCCATGAACGCCAAGACGCTCCTCCCCCTCCTCCTCGGTGCGACGATGCTGGCCTCGACGGCGTGCGCCTCGGCGCGCTCGGACGACGACGCGACGCTCGAAAAACGCCCGATGTCCGCGGTACTCGGGGCGCCGGCCGACGAGGTCGTGCCGTTCGAGGGCGCAGGCGGGCCGACCGGGGTCGGAGTTTCCCCAGCCGAAGACCGGGCGGTCGCGGCGCCGGAAGACCTGGCCGCGGAGATCGGATCGAATTGTTCTCAATCGTTCCCGCCGCCCGCGTCGCTGCCTTGCGCGATCCCCGAAGCGGGCCCCGTCTACTACGTCAGCCCGAGCGGGAGCGACGCGAGCGACGGAACCGCGCCCGAGCGCGCGTGGGCGACGCTCTTCCACGCCGTGAAGGCCGCCGCTCGGTTCAGCACCATCCGCGTCGCCGCCGGCCAGTACACGAGCGCCGTCGTCCACGTCGATCGCGAGCTCGTCATCAAGGGCGGCTTCGACGCGACCTTCGCGTCGTGGGATCCGGACGCGCACCGGACGGTCTTCGTCGGCGCGCTCTCGCTCGCCCACGACCACGCCATCTGGGGCGGCTTCCGGCTCGTCACCCGCGGCGCGAGCGAGACCGGCGCGCCGCTCGTCGAGACGCGGCACCGCATCTCCGGCGGGACGTTCCTCCGGAACTACGTCGAGATCGCCTGGCGCGCCACGGCCAACCAGCACTCGCTGCACGCGATCGCCGCCGCGCCGCCCGAGGGTCACCGCACGCGCCTCCTCTGCAACGACGTCTACGTCCGCGGCGAAGGCGTCTCGAGCTCGCCGAGCCTCGACGTCCGCGGCGTCGCCTACAGCGGCGCGGGCTCGATCGGCGGAGAGGCGCGCCTCTCGAGCAACCGCATCTGCGTCGATCGCGGGCGCGGCGTGCTCTCGGCCGAGGCGGTCGGCGGAGCGCCGGCGGACGGCCGCGGGGCGGCGCGGGTCACCTTGACGAACAACCTCATCGAGGCGCACGGCGACGAAGCCCAGGGCCTCCGCGCGATCCGCGGCGTCGGGTTCTCGAGCGGCGCCGCCGATCTCGACGTCGTCGCCACCAACAACACCGTCTACAGCGAGACCGACGGCATCGCGGGTGCCGCCGGCGCCGGCGGCGGCCGGATCCGCTGGACGCTCATGAACAACGTCGTCTTCTCGAAGGCCGGACGCGACGGCGTGAACGTCGGCGCGAAGGGCTCGAGCGTCGTCACGCTCGCCGAGAGCTCGGGCAACCTCGTCTTCGGCTTCATGCACGACGCCATCTCGCCGACGCCGCGCGTCTCGACGAACGACGACACGTCGGGCGACTGGACCGTGCGCGAAGTGTTCGGCGACGCGCGGCTCATCCCGCGGGACGACGGCCCCGCTCGCCGCGGCGCGATGAACGTGTTCGGCGATCCGGCCTACGGCGCGGTGCGGACCGACGTGTGGAGCAGCACGCGCCCGCTCGACGGCTCCTGGACCCGCGGCGCGGTCCAGTAGGCGGCCGGCGCCGGTCGACCCGAGCCGTGCGCGGCTCGGGAAGAGCGAGAGAACGCCCAAATTGTCGACGCTTTACGTCGCCACGAGCCCGCGCTAAACGCCGCCGGGCCATGTCCGACGCACGTCCGCAGTCACCCTCGGGAGCCGCAGCCGGAGAGAGCAGCTCGTCTGCAGAGGACGCGCTCATCGCGTCTCGCCGCACCAAGGCCGACAAGCTCCGCGCTCGCGGTGAGAACCCGTTCGCCAACGACGTCGTCCCGCGAGCGGGCGGCGCCACCGTCGACATCGCGGAGCTCCGCGCCCAGGCCGAGAGCGCGCGCGGCGACGACGGCAAGTACGCCGAAGACCGCGTCAAGGCGGCGACCAAGGACGCGCGCTACCACGTGCGCGGCCGCGTGATCGCGTTCCGCTCGACCGGCGGCCTCTCGTTCCTCCGCCTGCGCGATCGCACCGGCGAGCTCCAGCTCCTCGTGAGCGAAGCGAGCATGGGCGAGCCGTACGCGCGCCTCGAGGAGATCGACCTCGGCGACATCGTCGAGGCGGAGGGCAACCTCACCGCGAGCAAGCGCGGCGAGCTGTCGATCGAGCCGTCGCGGGTGCGCATCCTCACGAAGGCGCTCCGGCCGCCGCCGGAGAAGTGGCACGGGCTCACGGACGTCGAGACGCGCTACCGCCAGCGCTACGTCGACCTCATCGCCAACCCGAACGTCGCCGAGGTGTTCCGCGCGCGGAGCCACATCGTGCGGGCGACGCGGAAGGTATTCGACGACGTCGGCTTCCTCGAGGTCGAGACGCCGACGATGCACACGCTGATCGGCGGCGCCGTGGCGCGTCCGTTCCACACGCACCACAACGCGCTCGACATGCCGCTCTTCATGCGCATCGCGCCGGAGCTCTACCTGAAGCGCCTCCTCGTCGGCGGCCTCGAGCGCGTCTACGAGATCGGCCGCTGCTACCGCAACGAGGGCGTCTCGACCCGGCACAACCCGGAGTTCACGATGCTCGAGTACTACTGGGCATACGCGACCTACGCCGACCTGATGGACTTCACGGAGACGATGCTCCGCGCCATCGACGCCGAGCTCGCCCGCGCGATGCCCGAGCCGCACGCGCGCTGGAGCGCCGAGCGTCCGTTCACGTTCCAGGAGCCGTTCGCCCGCGTCCCGATGAACGACGCCGTCGCGAGCGCCGCCCGCGCGACCAAGGTCGCCGCGTGGGAAGCCGCCGTCGCCGACCAGGGCGGCGCGGGTCTCGTCGCCCTGCTCACGAGCCTCGGCGACTTCGGCGGCAGCATGAAGGAGTGGTCGAAGAGCTCGCCGCGCGCGAAGGCGATCGACTGGGGCAACCTCCGCAAGGGCTGGATGAAGTGCGACAACGACGGCGAGCGCCTGTTCGCCCTCTACGAGTACCTCTCCGAGCCATTCCTCACCGAGGACTACAAGGCCGCGGACGGCAAGCGGAGCCTCCCGGTGTTCGTGAAGGACTACCCGTTCGAGACGTCGCCGCTCGCGCGCCGGAATGACGCGCGCCCCGATCTGGTTGACCGCTTCGAGCTCTTCGTCCACGGACGCGAGCTCTGCAACGCGTTCAGCGAGCTCAACGATCCGGACGACCAGGCCGAGCGCTTCCGCGAGCAGGTGCGGAAGAAGGCAGCGGGAGCCGAGGAGACGATGGATTACGACGAGGACTACATCCGCGCGCTCGAGCAGGGGATGCCGCCGGCGGCGGGGTTCGGGATGGGAATCGATCGCCTCGTCATGATGCTCACCAACGCCCCTTCGATCCGCGACGTCATCCTCTTCCCGCTCCTCCGCAAAGAAACCGCCGGCTGATGTCCAAGCAAGAGACCGAGGGGCCCGCGGACGCGGGCGGGGCGGGCGGCAAGCCTCCGCCGTCCGGGCGCTGGTCGACCGAAGACGTCGATCAGCCGTGGAGCATCGGCGAAGCGATCGGCGTGGGGATGCGCGCCGTCCGCGGCCATTTCCTTTCGTTGACCATCCCGCTCCTCCTGGTGACGGCCATCGGTGGCCTGCTCTCGGGCGGCCCCTCCGCCGCCGTCCTCACGACCTACGGCCTCAAGGCGCTCCTCGGCGCTCCGTCGACCGCGAGCCCGTTCGGCGTCGCGCCGCCGGCGCCGGTCACGCCGGCGGTCCTGGTCGCGGCGGTCGTGGTCACCCTCCTCGCCGCGCTCCTGACCTCGTCCGTCGCGCTCTCGCTGCTCTCCGAGGCCGCGCTCGCGGGCGTTCGCGACGAGCGCGTGCCGAAGGGACGCTTCCGCCGAGCGTTCCGCCGCGCGCCCAAGGTGCTCGCGTGGCAGCTCGTCTTCTTGCTCTGCGTGGCGATCCTGCCCGCCCTCGTCATCGGCGTGCCCGCGCTCGTCGCGCGGCTCCAGGGCGAGCCCGAGAACCACGGCATCTGGGAGCTCGCCGGCATCGTACCGCCGCTCTTCATCGCCGCGGCCTACCTCGTCTCCTTCGGCTGGGCGCCCTTCTTCATGGTGGACGACGAGGCGTCGTTCGTCGTGGCGATGCGGAAGAGCTGGCGGAGCTCGAAGCAGTACCTCGGGACCATCTTCCTCTACCTCATCGCGCTCGCGCCGATCGCGCTGCTCATCGCGGCGCCGCTCGTGGGCGTCCTGGCGCAGGCGTTCATCTGGCTCGGCCTGGCCTACGGCTACGTCCGCGCGACGGGCCGAAACGAGCTGCCCTGGTACCCGGCCGATTTCGCGAGCCGCTCGATCCGCACGTTCCTCAAGGTCACGCTGCTCGCGCTCGGGCTCGTCGCCGGCGCGCTCGTCCTCTGGGTGAAGGGCCTGCCGACGATGCGCGGCACGGCGTGGTCGATCCAGGACACGGCGATCCGCGCCGCGGCGATCTTGTCGTCGGTGGCGGTCGTCATCGTCGTCCTCGCGCTGCTGTTGCCGTACCTGCTCGACCGGCTCGAGGGCCGGCGGTTCACGTCGTTCGTCGCCGCGCGCCACGTGCGCTCGCAGAAGAGCGGCTTTCTCACGGTCATCAGCGTGCTGTCGATCTGCGGCGTCGCGATCTCTTCGTGCGCTCTCTCGAGCGTCGTCAGCGTCATGGGCGGCTTCAGCCAGGACCTGAAGCGGAAGATCCTCGGCAACAACGCCCACATCGTCATCGACACGACCGCGGCCACCCCCTGGGGCGACTACGAGCAGACGCTCGACGCCGTCCGCAAGATCCGGGGCGTCACCGGCGCCACGCCAGTCGTGCACGGCGAGGTCATGGCGTCGAGCGCGTCGAACCTCGCGGGCGTCGTCGTGACCGGCATCGATCCGAAGAGCATCAACGACGTCATCGACCTCAAGCACAACATCGAGGTCGGCAAGATGGACTACCTCGTCCACCCGGAGCTCTTGACGAAGCTCCCGGCGAACGAGGTCATCGGCATCGGCCCCGGCGGCGAGCAGTACTACAAGGGCTCGGAGCTCCCCGCGCTGGAGGACGACATCGATCCCGAGGTGCGCGCCGTCATCATCACGAAGCCGGATCGGCCTGGAATCATCCTGGGCCGCGAGCTGGCGAAGACGCTCCACGTCTACGTCGGCGACGAGGTGATGCTCGTCTCGCCCCTCGGCGATCTCGGCCCGATGGGGATCATGCCGCGGACGAAGCGCTTCCGGGTCGCCGCGATCTTCTACAGCGGCATGTACGAGTACGACGCGATGAGCGTCTACACGATGCTCGACCAGGCGCAGGAGTACTTCGCGACCGGCGAGAACATCAGCGCGATCGACATCAAGGTCGACGACGCCGAGGGCGCCGACTTGATCGCCCCCGCGGTCGTCTCGGCGGTGAACCGCCCCGAGCTGCGCATCCGCGACTGGCGCGAGATCAACAAGAACCTCTTCAGCGCGCTCAAGCTCGAGCGCTTCGCGACGTTCATCATCCTCTCGGTCGCGATCCTCGTCGCGAGCTTCTGCATCGTCTGCACGCTGCTCCTGATGGTGACGGAGAAGGGCAAGGAGATCGCCATCCTGAAGGCGATCGGCGCGAGCGACGGCTCGATCCTCCGCACCTTCATGATCGAGGGCATGATCATCGGCGGCATCGGCACCGTGTTCGGCGTCGTGACCGGGCTCGCGATGTGCACCGGGCTGAAATGGTTCGGCCTCCGCCTCGATCCCGAGGTCTATTACATCGACCGCCTGCCCATCAGCGTGAACGGCTGGGACTTTCTCACCGTCGCGGCGGCCGCGCTCACGATCTGCACGCTCTCCACCGTCTATCCGGCGTACGCCGCGTCGCGGCTCAGGCCGGTCGACGGCCTGCGCTACGAGTGACGCGTCGACGCGTCAGGGCGTCTTCGCCTTGGCGCGTCCCTTCAGGAGCATGTCGGGGTCGCGCTCGAGCGCCTCGGCGAGCTCGGTGACCGCCTCGGCGGCCTCGCGGATCCCGCGCATCGTCGTCTCGAGCTCGCGCGAGGTTCGCTTGGTGCTCCGGCCGACGTCGGAGACGGCCTCCGCGGCGCGGCTCGCCGACGCGACGAGGCCGCCGTCACCGTCGAGGCGATCGAGCAGGGCGTTCACGCGGAGCGCCGCGTCGTGGAGATCGTCGAGCATCCGCGCGGAGCGCGCCGGGATGCCCGCGCGCTCGAGCCCCGCGAGGACGCGATCGGCGCGCGCCAGCGCCGACGCGGCCTTCTCGGCGACCTCGTCCTTCTCGAGCGCGGCCATCATCCGATCGAGGCGCGACATCGCCGCCACCACGGCGTCGGTGATGGCCGGGAGCCGCTCGATCGCGCGCATCGCGGCGTCCTCGAGGCTCTTGACCACGCTCGGCGCGGCCGGGATGTAGTTGGCCGGCGGCTTGAAGGGGAGCTCGGGCGGCAGCGTCGTCCGTGGGTCGAAGAAGTCGAGCGCGAGGTACTTCACCCCCGTGATCCCGACGGGCGAGATCTGCGCGCGCAGCTCGCCGGGCGGTTTTTCACCCCCGCCGAGGAAGCCGAGGCGGCGGAGCTCGTCGACCTCGAGGTCCTCGACCACCTCGATGTGCCGGCGGTCGGGCGCGATGTCGATCGCGCTCACCACCCCCACCGTGACGCCTCGGAACTTCACGGGCGCGCCGACGTCGAGGCCCTGCACCGACTCGTCGAAGTAGGTCCGGAACTCGGCCGTGTTCTTCCGGAAGAGGTGCATGCCAAGGGCGATCGCGATCGCCACGAGCGCGACGAGCCCGACGACGATGAAGAGCCCGACCTTGAAGCGGCTCGCGGTGGTCGCCATCGTCAGCTCCGGGGCCGCCGGTTGAAGAACTCGCGCACGCGCGGGTCGGTGCTCTCGCGCAGCTCGCGCGGGTCGCCCTCCGCCACGATCCCTCCGCCGTGGTCGCCGAGGACGATGCACCGGTCGGCCACCGCGAAGACGCTCTCGAGCTCGTGCGTGACGACGACACACGTGAGACCGAGCCCCTCGTTGAGCGCGCGAATGAGGCCGTCGATCTCCCTCGCGGTGATCGGGTCGAGGCCGGCCGACGGCTCGTCCAGGAAGACGAGCTCGGGATCGAGGGCGAGCGCGCGGGCGATCGCCGCCCGCTTGATCATGCCGCCGGAGAGCTCGGACGGGAGCTTGTCGAAAGCCCCCTCGAGGCCGACGAGCGCGAGCTTGGTCCGGGCGATCGCGGCCGTCGCCACCGGCGGCAGATCCGTCCATTCGTCGAGGGCGAGCCCGACGTTCTCGCCGACGGTCATCGAGCCGAAGAGCGCGCCGGCCTGGAACATGACGCCGAACGGCGGCAGGCCGGCGGTCAGGTCGACGGGCCCGTGGCCGGCGATCTCGACGTGTCCGGCGGTCGGCTCTTCGAGGCCGACCAGGAAGCGGAGCAGCGTCGACTTGCCCGCGCCGCTCCGGCCGAGGATCGCGAAGACCTCGCCGCGGTCGACGGAGAACGTCAGGTCCGTCTGGAGCACCTTGCTCCCCCATCCGATCGTGAGCCCGCGCACCTCGAGGAGCCGCTCGCGACCCTCACCCAGCTCTCGCGCGGCCGCGCTCATTTGCCGAGCATCCGCAGGGTGAAGGTGAACGCGGCGTCGAGGAGGACGAGCGTGAAGAGGCAGCTGACGACCGTGGTCGTCGTCCGCCGCCCGACGCTCTCGGCGCCGCCCGACGCCGCGAAGCCCTGCTGGCACGCGATGAGCGCGATGGTCACCCCGAACGGCGCGCTCTTGATGAGCCCCTGCCACACGTCCCAGCCGACGAGCGCGCGCCGCGTCTCGAGGAGGTAGGCGTGCGCGGTCACGTCGAGGCTCACCACCGCGACGAAGAGTCCACCCGCGATCCCGACGACGTCGGAGACGAGCGCGAGCACCGGGAGGACGAGCGCCAGCGCGACGAGGCGCGGAATGACCAGCCTGGCGATCGGCTGGAGCCCCATCACGCGCAACGCGTCGATCTCGTCGCTCACCTTCATCGTGCCGATCTCGGCGGCGAAGCCGGCGCCCGAGCGACCGACGACGATGATCGCCGTCATCAGCGGCGCCAGCTCTCGCGTGATCGAGATCCCGACGAGGTCGGCGACGTACACGTTGGCGCCGAAGCGCTCGAGCTGTCGGGCGGACTGGTAGCCCATGACGAAGCCGACGAGGAGCGAGATGAGGACCACGATCGGAAGCGCGTCGAACCCCGCGCGCTCGACCAGCCAGGGGAGCTCCTTCAGGTGCGCGCTCCGCGGCCGCCGGACGACGCGGACGAACGCGGCGGCGACCGCGGAGAAGAAGTGGACCGCGTCGCGGAGCTCGGACGCCCATCGGAGGGCGGCGTCACCGACCGTCTCGAGGCCGCCTAGCGACGGGCGACGCACGCGCTCGGCGGGGCGCTCCATCCCACGATAGAGCTCGAAGAGGGGCCGCAGGTGCTCCGGCGTCGAGACGATCCGCGCGGTCACGCCCTGGGTCGCGAGCTCGGCGCGCGCGGCGACGACGAGGGCGATCACGCCCCCGTCCATCCGCTTCACGTCCGAGAGGTCGAGCACGAGCTCACCGCTCCCTGCCGATGCGACCGCGGCGTGGAGCTCCTGCCAGGCGCGCGCCGCCTCGGTCGTGCGAAACGTCCCCGAGAGCCGCACGGCGCCCGGCGATCGCTCGATCGTGAAGGTCGCGGGCTCGGCGCGATCGCTCGAGCCCGCTCCGGCGTGGGGCGCGGCCACCGTCGTCATCGCCGGCTTCCAACAAGGACGACGCGCCGTTCCGCTCGCGGTCGCATGGGACGCATGCGCGTCGCAAGGTTCACGCCCGCGTGGTGCGGACTCACGCCTCTCGGCCGAGCCTCCACACCTCACGGCCCTCGGGATCGCGCTCGAGCCGCGCGAAGCCGCGCGAGACCATCGTGTCGACGAGCTCCTCGGCCTCGAGCATCGAGCATTCGAGGTGGGTCGCGACGATGTCCCGCAGGAGCGAGCGGCCCACGAGGGCGCCGGCGAGCGGAGCCTCGGTGGTTCGATGCACGACGTCGACGAGCTTCCCGAGGTCGACCGCTTCAACGTCCAGCTTCGCCATCTCTTCCCTCCTGCTCTGCCGTCCGATGCGAGCGCCCGCACACGAGCAATCGCGGTGCCGTCGCGCGCGTACCGGTCCGCCCACGATGCCCTCACGGGCCCGGTCCTTGCTCGAGCCGCCCTACCGGCCATCTCCGTGCGCTCCGGGCGCGAGCTCGAGCGGAGGGTCGAGCAGGCGCGATCGTGAACATCGAAGACTACGCGGTCATCGGCGACACCCAGTCGGTCGCGCTCGTCGGGCGAGACGGCTCGATCGACTGGCTCTGTCTTCCGCGCTTCGACTCGGGCGCGTGCTTCGCCGCACTGCTTGGGACCCCGGACCACGGACGCTTCGCTCTCCACCCGGTGGGGCCGTCGCGCGTCGAGCGGCGCTATCGCGGCGACTCGCTGGTCCTCGAGACCGAGTTTCACACGAGCGACGGCACCGCACGCGTCGTCGACGCGATGCCGATCCGCGGCAACCACCCCGACGTCGTGCGCGTCGTCGAGGGCGTCTCCGGGGCGGTCCGGATGCGCCTCGAGCTCGTGATCCGCTTCGACTACGGCAACGTGGTGCCGTGGGTCAGGAAGCTCGACGGTCGCCTCCTCGCGATCGCAGGCCCCGACGCGCTCGTCCTGGCGACGCCCGTCAAGACGCACGGCGAGGGCATGAAGACGGTCGCGGAGTTCACCGTCCGCGCCGGCGATCGCGTGCCGTTCGTCCTCACGTGGCACCCTTCGCACGAGCCGCCGCCCCCGCCGGTCGACGCGCTCCACGCCGTCGACGAGACCAGGAGCTGGTGGCACTCGTGGGCGATCCGGCACCGCGTGCGCGGCCCGTACCGGGAGCCCGTCGTCCGCTCGCTCGTGACGCTCAAGGCGCTGACGTACGCGCCGACCGGCGGGATCGTCGCGGCGGGGACGACCTCGCTCCCGGAGCAGATCGGCGGACCGCGCAACTGGGACTACCGCTACTGCTGGCTCCGCGACGCGACGTTCGCCCTCTACGCCCTCATGCATGCAGGATACACCGAAGAAGCCGCCGCGTGGCGCGACTGGCTCCTCCGCGCCGTCGCTGGCGATCCCGGCAAGCTCCAGACGGTCTACGGGCCGGCCGGCGAGCGTCGCCTCGACGAGCTCCCGCTCGGCTGGCTCCCCGGCTACGAACGCTCGGCGCCGGTCCGCGTCGGCAACCGCGCGTCTCGCCAGCTCCAGCTCGACGTCTACGGCGAGGTGCTCGACACGCTCCACCAGAGCCGTCGCATGGGCCTCAGGAGCGACCGCACCGCCTGGGCGGTGCAGCGGGCGATCGGCGACTGGCTCGAGTCGCGATGGACGGAGCCCGATCACGGGCTCTGGGAGGTGCGCAGCCCTCGCCGTCATTTCGTCCACTCGAAGGTGATGGCCTGGGTCGGGCTCGATCGGCTCGTGAAGGCCGTCGAGCAACACGGGCTCGAGGGGCCGGTCGATCGGTGGCGCAAGGTCCGCGCCGAGATCCACGACGACGTCTGCCGGAAGGGGTACGACGCGTCGATCGGGAGCTTCACGCAGAGCTACGGCGTGAAGGCGATCGACGCGAGCTTGCTCCTCCTGCCGGTCCTCGGCTTCTTGCCGCCCGACGATCCGCGCATCGTCGGTACGATCGCCGCCGTCGAGCGGGAGCTCATCCGCGACGGCTTCGTGCTCCGCTACACGACGCACGAGGAGGACAACGTCGACGGGCTGCCCGGACGCGAGGGCGCGTTCATCGCGTGCTCGTTCTGGCTCGTCGACGCGCTCGCGCTGACGGGCCGGCGCGACGAGGCTCGGGCCATGTTCGAGCGCGTCCTCGGCGTGGCCAACGACGTCGGGCTCCTGTCGGAGGAGTACGACCTCGACCGGAAGCGGCTCGTCGGCAACTTCCCCCAGGCCTTCTCGCACGTCGCCGTGATCAACTCCGCGTCGACGCTGGGGCAGCACGAGCAGGCCGCGGCGCCGCATCGAAGCGCCACCTGATCCGCGCCGACGTCGCTGCGCGAGACGCCGCATCCGACGCGGGCGAAGAACCCCGCGCGCCGCGCCACACCGCGACGTCCGGACGCGCGCGCGGCGCGGCGTCTGGCGGCCGCGTGTGCGCCCGCGCACGCACCGGGTCGAGTCGCTACACCCGCGTCCGTCGCGGCGACGTCGATCGCGGGGTTCCGCGGCCGTGTCGTGGCTCGCCGGATGCACGGCGCCGCGGACCTCCGCGTGAACCTCTTCCCTGCCTACGCCAACCAGATCTACTGGCTCGCGATCGGCGGCGCGGCCGCTGCGATCGTAGGCACGCCCGCCGCGCTGATCGCGTGGGCCCGCACACCCTACGCGACGGGACAGGGCGAGCCTCCGGACCAGCCGATCAAATTCGATCACCGCCACCACGTCCGCGACGACGGGATCACGTGCGAGTACTGTCACGGCGGGGCGGCGCGCTCCTCGAAGGCCGGGATCCCCGCGACCTCCGTCTGCGTGAACTGCCACTCGCAGATCTGGACCACGAGCCCCGAGCTCGCCGAGGTGCGACGCAGCTACTTCGCGAACGAGCCGATCCGCTGGAAGCGCGTGAACGCGCTGCCCGACTTCGTGTTCTTCGACCACTCCGCACACGTGAACAAGGGCGTCGGGTGCGTGACCTGTCATGGGCGGATCGACCGGATGGGGCAGGTCTACCAGGCCCGGCCGCTGACGATGCGGTGGTGCCTCGAGTGCCACCGAGCGCCGGAGGAGCACCTCCGGCCGCTCGACAAGGTCACCGACATGGAATGGACGCCGGATCGGCCCCAGGAGGAGCTCGGACGGGAGCTCCGCGCGAGCCTCGGCGTCCGGTCGATCGTCGAGTGCTCCGGGTGCCACCGATGACGGCCAAGGACCACCTCGCGGCGCCTTCGCCTCCGGACGAGGACGATCCCCGCAGCCGGCGCGCGGCGGACCTGGCGGTCGCGCTCGAAGACGCGCGCGATCCGATCGCGCGCCGCGACTTCATCGCGCGGATGGGCGCGGCGATCGCGCTCGCGGGCCTCGGCGCGTGCACGCGCGCGCCGAGAGACGAGATCATTCCCTACGTCGTCCAGCCGCCCGAGGTCACGCCCGGCGTTCCCCGCTTCTACGCGACGGCCTCGACCCTCGAAGGCTACGCGCTCGGCCTCCTCGTCGAGAGCCACGAGGGGCGCCCCACGAAGGTCGAGGGCAACCCGCGGCACCCCGCGAGCCTCGGCGCGGCGGGCGCCTTCGAGCAGGCCTCGGTGCTCTCGCTCTACGATCCGACACGGGCGCGCGCCGTGACGGAGCGGGGCTCGGTCGTGGCCTGGTCACGGCTCGAGGAAGCGCTGACGGAAGGCACGTGGACCTCGGCCGCCGGCGACGGGCTCCACTTCCTGCTCGAGCCGACGTCGTCGCCGGCGATCGCCGCGGTCCTCGCCGACGTGCGAGCGCGCCTCCCTCGCGCCGTCGTCTCCTTCCACTCGCCGTTGATGCCGCAGAACCAGTGGGAAGGCGCGCTCATCGCGTTCGGGCGAGTCCTCGAGCCGAGGCTCGCGCTCGAGCGCGCCGACGTCGTCGTGGCGCTCGACGCCGACTTCCTCACCACCGGTCCCGCGCGCCTCAGGCTCGCCCGCGCGTTCGCCGATCGGCGGAGCACGCTCGACGCGATGATTCGCCTCTACTCGGTCGAAGCGCTCTACACCGTGACCGGCGCGGCGGCCGACCACCGGCTCCGCGTGCGCGCAGGCGAGGTCCTCGCGATCGCGGCAGCGCTCGCGAGCGCGGTCGGCCTGCCGAATCTCCCCGCCGGCGTGCCGGCGGCGCTGGCCGCGCCGGCCGAACCGCATCGCGCCTTCATCGAAGCGGCCGCGCGGGACCTCGCCGCGCACCGCGGCCGCTCCGTCGTCATCGCCGGCCACGCCCAGCCGCCGGAGGTCCACGCGCTCGCGCACGCGATCAACGCCGCCCTCGACAACCTCGGCGCGACGGTGACGCTCGCTCCCTCGCCGATCGTCGCCGCCGGCGACATGGCGCACGACACCGCCATGCTCGCGAGCGCGCTCGACGCGGGCGCGGTCGACACGCTCGTCATCTGCGGGACGAACGTGACGTACGCCTCGCCCGCCGACCAGGCCTTCACCGAGCTGCTCGGCCGGGCCCGTCAGACCGCGTACCTCGGCCTGCACGAGGACGAGACCTCCGCCCGGTGCACGTTCATGATCCCCGAGGCGCACGCGCTCGAGTCGTGGGGCGACACACGCGCCTTCGACGGGACCACGTCGATCGTCCAGCCGCTCATCGACCCGCTGTTCGGCGGGCGGACGGCGCTCGAGGTGCTCTCGCTCTTCTCCGGCGCCGACCGCGCGCGCGGCATGATCGCCAGGAAGACCCCCTACGATCTCGTCCGCGCTCACTTCCACGACGACCTCCCGCCCGGCGCCACCAGGGACTTCGAGCAGCGCTGGCGACGCGCGCTCAAGCTCGGGATCGTCGAGGGCACCGCGATCGATCCGATCGAGGCGCGCGTGGATTGGGCCGGGCTCGCCAAGCGCCTCGCCCGCACCGCCCCGGCGCCTCCGCCGGCGATCGAGCTCGTCATCCGACCCGACCCGCGCGTCTACGACGGTCGGTTCGCGTCGAACGCCTGGCTGCTCGAGCTCCCCGCCCCCGTCACGAACCTCACGTGGACGAACGCGGCGACGCTCTCGACCGAGACCGCCGACATGCTCGGAATCGAGACCGGCGACGAGCTCGAGCTCCGGGCCTCGGGCGAGATCGTGAACGCGCCCGCGCTCGTCGTGCCCGGTCAGGCCACCGACACGATCGGCCTCACGCTCGGGTGGGGTCGCTCGCGCGGCGCGACGCTCGCGCACGGGCGCGGCGCCAACGCGTTCGCGCTTGCGGCCGGCACGGCCCTCTCGCCGATCAGCGTCGATCTCCACAAGACCGGCAGGCGCCACGATCTCGCGCTCACGCAGAGACACCACCACCTCGAGGGACGTGACGAAGACATCCTCCACCACGCGACGCTCGAGGAGCATCGCCGCGCCGGCGCGCGACACGACGCCGCCACGACGAAGCGCCGCCTCACGCTCTACGACAAGAGCCCGCGCGCCGGCACCCACCAGTGGGGAATGGCGATCGACCTCACGCGCTGCACGGGCTGCGGCGCTTGCGTCGTCGCGTGCCAGGCAGAGAACAACGTGCCGACGGTGGGTCCGGACGCGGTGTTCCTCGGCCGCGCGATGCACTGGCTGCGGATCGACACCTACTTCGTCGGCGCCCCGGAAGCGCCGGAGATCGCCCCCCAGCCGATGCTCTGCCAGCACTGCGAGATGGCGCCGTGCGAGTACGTGTGCCCGGTCAACGCCACCGTCCACTCCGACGACGGTCTGAACGAGATGGTCTACAACCGCTGCGTCGGGACGCGGTTCTGCTCGAACAACTGCCCGTACAAGGTGCGTCGCTTCAACTGGTTCGACTTCCACCGCGGCGAGGACGCGACGAGGGAGCTCGCGCACAACCCCGACGTCACCGTTCGCCAGCGCGGCGTGATGGAAAAGTGCACGTTCTGCGTCCAGCGCCTTCGCGAGCACGACATCCGCGAGCGCCAGGGGCGCGCGACGAAGCCGCCGGAGACCGCGTGCCAGCAGACCTGTCCCTCGCGCGCGATCGTGTTCGGCGACCTCTCCGACGCGGCCGCCGAGGTGACGCGCCTTCGCGGCGACGACCGGGCGTACGCCGTGCTCGACGAGCTCGCGACCGAGCCGCGCGTCCGGTACCTCGCGCGGATCAAGAACCCGAACCCGGAGCTCCCGTGAGCGCCGCCGCGTCCGTCCCGCCCCGCGCACGCGCGGACGTGGATCCTCCGGTCCTCGAGCACGAGGGATCGCACATGGAGCTCACCGACGAGCTCCTCGACAAGGTGCTCCAGCCGCCGCGCTGGATGCGACCCGCGCTCGTCGTGACGTTCCTCGGCTCGCTCGTGCTCTTCGCGGCGATCGCGTACACGGTCACGACGGGCATCGGCGTCTGGGGCAACAACATCCCGGTCGCGTGGGCGTTCGGGATCACGAACTTCGTCTGGTGGATCGGGATCGGTCACGCGGGCACGTTCATCTCCGCCTTCCTCCTGCTGCTCGAGCAGCAGTGGCGGACGTCGATCAATCGCTTCGCCGAGGCGATGACGCTCTTCGCGGTCATGCAGGCCGGCCTCTTCCCCCTCCTCCACATGGGGCGGCCGTGGTTCTTCTACTGGCTCATCCCCTACCCGAACACGATGAAGGTGTGGCCGCAGTTCAGGAGCGCCCTCACCTGGGACGTCGCCGCGGTGATGACCTACTTCACCGTCTCGCTCCTCTTCTGGTACCTGGGCCTCGTCCCCGATCTCGCCGTCGTCCGCGACCGCGCGCGCGAGCGCTGGCGCCGCCGCGTCTACGCGATCTTCGCGCTCGGCTGGAGGGGCTCGGCGCACGACTGGCAGCGCTGGCGGATCGGCTACGGGCTGCTCGGCGGGATCGCGACGCCGCTGGTCGTCTCGGTGCACAGCATCGTCTCGAGCGACTTCGCCATCGCGAACCTCCCTGGGTGGCACTCGCTCGTCTTCCCGCCGTACTTCGTCGCAGGCGCCATCTACTCCGGGTTCGCCATGGTGCTCACGCTGATGATCCCGGCGCGCCGGCTCTACCGCGTCGAGCACGTCATCACGACACGCCACCTCGACAGCATGGCGAAGATGCTGCTCGTGACGGGCTGGATCGTCATCTACAGCTACGTCATCGAGGCCTGGTCGGCCTGGTATTCGGGCGACCGCTTCGAGATGTACACGACGCTGGTGATGCGGCCGTTCGGGCCGTACGCGTTCGTGTACTGGACGGTCATCGCCTGCAACTGCGTGACGCCGCAGCTGTTCTGGTGGCGCCGCGCGCGGAGGAGCGCGGCCGTCCTGTGGATCGCTTCGCTCTTCGTCCAGGTCGGCATGTGGGCCGAGCGATTCATGCTGATCGTCACCTCGCAGGCGCGCGACTTTCTGCCTTCGTCGTGGCGCGTCTACCGGCCGACGGTGATCGACGGCACGCTCCTGTTCGGGACGATCGCGTTCTTCCTCTTCCTGTTCCTCCTGTTCCTCCGGTTCGTCCCGTTCATCCCGATCGCCGAGCTGAAGGAGCTGAAGCACCGCATCGCGGTCGAGAGGGAGGACGGCGCCCGTGCGTGACGTCATCATCGCCGAGCTCGACTCCCCCGAGCGCGCCGTCCAGGCAGCGCGCTCGGTCCGCGCGCTCGGCTACAGACGCGTCGAGGCGTTCACCCCGTTCCCGATCCCGGAGCTCGAGGACGTGCTCGGCGTCCGGCGGACGAGGCTCCCGTACCTCGTCTTCTTCGCCGGCCTGAGCGGCGCCGCGCTCGCGCTCCTCGTTCAGTGGTGGACCAACGCCGTCGACTACCCGATCGACGTCGGCGGGCGTCCGAAGAGCTCGCTCCCGACCGACATGCTGATCGTCTTCGAGACGACGGTGCTCCTCGCGGCGCTCACCGCGTTCGCCGCCGTGCTCGTCGGGTCGCGGCTGCCGCGCCTTCACGATCCGCTGTTCGATCTGCCCGGCTTCGAGCGCACGAGCCTCGACCGATTCTGGATCCTCATCGGCGACGCTTACGACGACGACGCCGACGTCCTCGACGAGGCGCTCGATCTCCTCGACGGCGAGCTCGCCCGCCTCGGGGCCGTCGTGACGCGTGCCCGCCTGCCGGAGGGCCGCGCGTGAAGCGCCTCGTCGCGGTCGGTGTCCTCTGCCTCGCGGCGGACGGCTGCGACGACCGCCAGGCGTGGCAGGCGCCGGACCCGACGCTCGCCCGGATGCAGACCCAGCGGCGCGCCGATCCGTACGGAGCGACCCGCGCCTTCTCCGACGGGAAGGTCATGCGCGTCCCGCCCCGCGGCTCGGTGCCCGTCGACGACGACACCGACGCGCCGCCGCCGCCCGTCACACGCGAGCTCCTGCTCCTCGGGCAGCGGCGCTTCGAGGCGACGTGCGCCGTGTGCCACGGCGTGACCGGGGACGGTGACACCGTCGTCGCGACGAAGATGTCGCTCCGCGCGCCCCCTTCGCTCCTCGATCCCGACAACCTCGCCCGCTCGCGCGAGGAGCTGTTCGTCTACGCGACGGCCGGCTACGGGCTCATGCCGGGCTACGCCGACATGCTGCCGCGCGACGAGCGCTGGGCGGTGGTCGCGTACGTGCAGGCGCTCCAGCTCAGCCGCCGCGCGCGCCTCGACGAGCTGCCCCCCGCGCTCCGCGATCGCGTCGTCCGGGAGGCCCGATGATCCGCGGGCCGATGAGGAGAGGCGTCCTCGTCCCGCTCGGGCTCGGCCTCGCCGCCGGCGCGCTCACGCTCGTCTACGCGCTCTTCGACCCGCGCCGCGCGCTGCTCGCGTGGATCGCGGCGTACGCGTTCGTCCTCGCCACCGCCCTCGGCGCCATGCTCCTCGTGATGGTGCTCCACGTCACGGGCGCCCGCTGGTGGCGCGTGCTCCGGCGCGTCTTCGTCGCCGCCGCCGGGACGACCCCGCTCCTGACGCTCTTCTTCCTGCCCATCGCCGGCTCGCTCGCGCTCGTCTACCCGTGGGCATCGCCGCCGCCGGACCTCCCCGAGCGCGTGCACCGCGCGATCGAGCATCAGCAAACGTGGAACCATCCGCGGTTCTTCCTCGCGCGGTCGCTCGCATACCTCGCGACGTGGACTGCGCTCGCCGTCCTCCTCCGCCGCGCCGACGCCGCGTACGCGAGCCGACCGACCGCGGAGAACGCGGCCCGCGAGCGGACCCTCTCGGCGGCCGGCCTCCCGGTGGTCGCGTTCACGCTCACGTTCGCGGCGTTCGACTGGCTCATGTCGCTCCAGCCCGGCTGGGTGTCGAACGTCTTCGGCGTGTACGTCTTCACCTCCGGGCTCCTCTCCGCGCTGGCGGTCCTCGCGATCGCGTCGTGGACGGCGTCGCGGCGGGGGCTCACCGACGGGGAGACCGCGGACCACTTCCACGCCGTCGGCCGCCTGACGCTGATGGCGGTCATCCTGTGGACGTACATCGCGTTCTTCCAGCTCCTGCTCGTCTGGATCGCGAACCTCCCGGCCGAAGTCGCGTTCTACTGGACGCGCTCGCGCGGCTCGTGGCGCGCCGTCGACGTCCTGCTCGTGCTCGGGCGGTTCGTCCTGCCCTTCGTCCTGCTCCTCTCGCGCTCGCTGAAGCGCTCGCCCATCTTCCTCGCGGCGCTCGGGTGCTGGCTCGTCGTGATGAGCGCGCTCGACTTCGCCTGGCTCGTCATCCCCGCGGCAGGCGCAGAGCTCGCGATCGCCGACGCCGCGCCGTTCGTCTGCGTCTTCGCCCTCGCGTGGGCCTACGGCGCGCACCTCGTCTACGCCCGAGGATCCGCGCCGGCGTCGCCCGAAGACGCCGCGCTCGACCGCGTCCGGCGAGACGCGCTGAGGTACCGATCGCCATGAGCGCGCCGCTCACGCCCGAGCCGGCGGGCCGGCAGGCGCCGGACGCCGTCGATCGACGCGCGATCGCGCGCGTCACCGTCGCCAGCATCGTCGTCATGTCCGGCGCGCTCGTCACGGCGTGGGTGCTCCTGGCGAGCTGGCGCGAAGAGCCCGTGAGTCCGCGCGCCGCGCCGACCGCCGCACCGGAGGAGATCGGCATGCTCGAGCAGACGCCGATCCTCGACACGCGGCGGGGGCTCGATCTCCGGCTCCGTCAGGAGGCCGACCTCCATCGCTTCGGGTGGGTCGATCGCGACGCCGGCGTCGCGCAGATCCCGATCGACGAGGCGATCGACCTCCTCGTCGCGCACCCGCTCCCGCCGGATCGCCCGCTCGCGCCGCGACGGCCCGACGACGCGCGCGGGAGCGAGGAGGCGCGCTGATGGAGACGCTCCGCATGATCCTGGCGCTCCCGCGCGGAGGCTCGACGATCGCCGACAGCATCGATCTCCTCCACGGCTTCGTCATCGGTGTGACGATGCTGATGTCCACGTACGTCTTCGCGACGGCCGCGTGGTTCACAATCCGCTACCACCGCAAGCGAGACGATCAGCTCACCGAGCGCGTGACGGCGACACGCCGGGGCGAGGCGTTCATCATCGCGGGCATCCTTGGGACGTTCCTGCTCTGGTGGGTCATCGGCTTCCGCCAGTACGTCGACGTGCGCGATCCGCCGAGCGACGCGGACATCGTCTACGTCGACGCGAAGCAGTGGATGTGGAAGTTCGCCTACGCCGACGGGCGCGTCTCGAACGACGTCCTCACCGTCCCGCTCGGGCGCCCGATCAAGCTGGTGATGATCTCGCGCGACGTCATTCACAGCTTCTACGTGCCGGGCTTCCGCGTGAAGCAGGACGTCCTCCCAGGGCGCTACACCACGCTCTGGTTCGAGGCGAAGGAGGCCGGCACGTACCCGATCTGGTGCGCCGAGTACTGCGGCGTCAGCCACTCCGCGATGCGCGGAGAGGTGCGCGTGCTCGAGGCCGACGAGTACGCGCGGTGGAAGCGCGCCGGCGACGCCAAGCTCGCGGGCGCGCCCCCCTGCCGCCTCCCCGGCGCCTGCGGCGAGGGCAACCTCGTCGCAGAGGGTCGCGCCGTCGCGGAGCGTCGCCAGTGCGTCGCCTGCCACACGCTCGACGGGCAGAAGCACATCGGCCCGACCTGGGCGCGCCTCTACGGCTCCGAGGTCACCCTCGAGGACGGCAGGCGCGTCGTCGCCGACGACGCGTACCTGACGCGCTCGATGATGGAGCCGAACGCCGACGTCGTCGCCGGCTATCGCCAGATGATGCCGTCCTACCGCGGCGCGCTCAGCGCCGGCGAGGTCGCGGCGCTCGTCGAGCTGATCCGCTCGCTCCGCGACGCGCCCGCCCCGCCGTCGGGGATCGCGCTTCCGCGGCTCGACGTGACGGCCGTGAAGGAAGGAGGGGCCCCGCCGTGACGACCCTGCCGTTGACCCATGCCGCGCCGCCGGGCGCCCCCCGAAGCGCCGCGCACGCGAGCTACCTCGACACCGAGACGACGCTCCGGTCGTGGCTCCTCACCACCGACCACAAGCGCATCGGCGTCCTCTACCTCGGGACGCTGCTCGCGACGATGGCGCTCGGGGGCTTCTTCGCGATGGCGATCCGCCTCGAGCACCTCACGCCCGACCCGACGGTGATGAGCGCGATGACCTACAACCGCATGTTCACGCTGCACGGCGTGATCATGGTGTGGCTCTTCTTGATCCCGTCGATCCCGTCCGCGTTCGGCAACTTCATGCTGCCGATGATGCTCGGCGCGAAGGACGTCGCGTTTCCGCGCCTCAACCTCCTCAGCTGGTACGTCTTCATCGTCGGCGCCGTCCTCGTGCTCCTGTCGACGTTCGTCGGGGGGATCGACACGGGCTGGACGTTCTACCCGCCCTACAGCGCGCTCAGCCCGACCGCGGTGCCGCTCGCGCTCCTCGGCGTATTCATCGTTGGGTTCTCGACGATCCTCACAGGGCTGAACTTCATCGTGACGACGCACACGATGCGCGCCGAGGGCGTCGGCTGGATGCAGATGCCGCTGTTCGTGTGGTCGATCTACGCGACGAGCATCATCCAGGTCCTCGCCACGCCGGTCCTCGGCATGGTGCTGCTCTTCGTCGTCGTCGACAACGCGCTCGGCTGGGGCCTGTTCGATCCCTCACGCGGCGGCGATCCGGTGCTCTACCAGCACCTCTTCTGGTTCTACTCGCACCCCGCCGTCTACATCATGGTGCTGCCGGGGATGGGCGTGGTGAGCGAGGTCGTCGCGACCTACGCGCGGAAGAACCCGTACTCGTACAAGGCGATCGCCTACTCGTCGCTCGGGATCGCGTTCGTCGGGTTCCTCACGTGGGGTCACCACATGTTCGTCGCGGGGATGAGCACGTTCGACGCCGGCGCCTTCGGCGTCCTCTCGATGCTCGTCGCGGTGTTCTCGGCGATCAAGGTGTTCAACTGGACCTGGACGCTGAAGCGCGGCGCGATCGCCCTGAAGACGCCGCTCCTCTACATCTTCGCGTTCCTCTTCCTCTTCGTCTTCGGAGGGATGACCGGCGTGGCCACCGCGGCGATGAGCCTCGACGTCCACTGGCACGACACGTACTTCATCGTCGCGCACTTTCACTTCATCATGGTGGGCGGCACGCTCACGGCGTTCCTCGCCGGCCTCCACTACTGGTTCCCGAAGATGACCGGCCGCCTCTACCCCGAGCGGCTCGGGATGCTCTCGGCGGCGCTCGTCTTCGCCGGGTTCTTCGTCACGTTCTTCCCGCAGTTCTTGCTCGGCAACGCCGGGATGCCGCGGCGCTACTTCAACTACCCGGCGGAGTTCCAGGTGCTCCACGTCGTCTCGACCGTCGGCTCGTGGGTGCTCGCCGTGGGCCTGATGAGCACCGCGATCTACTTCCTCTGGTCGCTCCGCTGGGGTCCCGAGGCCGGACCGAACCCGTGGGGCTCGCGCTCCTTCGAGTGGCGCACCGCCTCGCCTCCACCGAAGCACAACTTCACACGTACGCCGCCGTTCGAGATCGGGCCCTACGACTACACCCAGCCCCTCCCGGACGAGGCGCCATGACGGCCGCGCGGAGCGTCGAGCACGCCGAGCACTTCGAGAGCCTCGAGCGTCAGGCCCACGCCGCCCGGCTCGGCATGTGGGTCTTCCTCGCGACCGAGGTGCTCCTGTTCGGCGCGGCGTTCGCGCTCTTTCTGACCTACCAGGTGCAGTTTTCGCACGCGTTCAGGGCCGGCGTCGCGCACAACACGAAGGTCCTCGGCTCGGTCAACACCGCCGTGCTCCTCCTCAGCAGCACGCTCGTCGCGTGTGCGGTGCACGCGCTGCGACGGGGCGACGCGAAGCTCGCGGCGCGGCTCGTCGGCGGCACCATCGCGCTCGGGCTCACGTTCCTCGTCATCAAGGGCATCGAATACGGAAAGCACTTCGACGAGGGGATCTACCCCGGTGGGGTCGGCCACTACTTCACGCTCCACCCCATCCGCGGCCTCGCCGCGTTCTGGACGCTCTACTTCGGGATGACGGCGCTCCACGCGCTGCACGTCACGATCGGCGCGGGCGTCCTCGGCGTGCTCCTCCACGCGATCGTGCGTGGCAGGCTCGGGCGTGAGACCGCCTACCGCCTCGAGGTCGGCGCCATCTACTGGCACCTCGTCGACGTCATCTGGATCTTCCTCTGGCCCTTGTTCTACCTCGCATGAGCTCGTTCACCGTACCGCGGACCGTCTCGCGCACCGCCGTCGCGCTGTTCGTGCTCTGGGCGGCGAGCTTCGCGCTCTCCTACGCGCACCTGGGCGCGGCGTCGCTGCTCGTCGCGCTCGCGATCGCCGCGGCGAAGGCCGCGCTCGTCGTGATGTTCTTCATGGAGCTCGTCAGCGAGAGCCTCTCGATGAAGCTGACGCTCGCCGCCGCGGGCGGGCTGCTCGCGATCCTCGTCGGGCTCATGGCCGCGGACGTCGCCACGCGCGAGCCACCGCCGCTCCTCCCGCCGACGCGTGAGCCCGCGGCGCATGAGCCGGCGCCCGCCGAGCCAGGTGTCCCGTCGCGATGAGCCCGATGAACCCGAGCCGCCGCGCGCATGAGCCCTCGCGTCGCGGGCGCCTCGATTGCATGCGTCGCTCCGCATGCGAATCGCCTCACGCACCCCACTCCTCGCCACGACCGTCCTCGTCGTCGCGCTGGCCGCCTGCACCGGAACGCAGACGACGGCGCTGACGACGACACCGAAGAACCCTGCCGCGCAGGGCGAGGTGGAGACGCGACGCACGGCCAACAAGAACACCGAGGTCAACATCGAGGTCGAGTACATGGCTCCGCCCCAGGCGGTCGCGAACAACGCGACCACCTACGTCGTCTGGACGAAGCCGCTCACCGAGGACTTGCCTCCGCAGAACGTCGGGGCGCTGGTCGTCGGGAAGGACCGCAAGGCCTCACTGAAGACCGTGACGCCCTACGAGAGGTTCGATCTCCTCGTCACGCCCGAGCCCAGCGGAACGGTCGCCAGCCCGACCAACGAGCCGGTGATGAAGGCGAAGATCTCGCGCTGATCCTCGATGACGAAGCTCGAACGCAGAGAGACGACGCGAAGACCACGAGCGACTGGCGCGCTCGCGATCGGCGCGCTCACGCTGGCGTGCGCGGCGTGCGCGCCGCGGGCGCTCGTCGCGCTGCCGTCGATCGCCTCGAGCTGGGTCGACCCCTTCGCGGCGAAGGCGACGAGCACGGACGGCGTCACCGTCGAGGCCCGCACGGCCGGCTGGCCCGGCCCCGCGCTCGACCTCGGCGAGAGCGCGACACCGTTGTTCGTGCGCGTCACCAACGGCGGGCGCGTCCCGCTCGGCGTCTCGCGCGCGGGCTTCGAGCTCGTGACGGGGACGGCGCGCTTCAGGTCGGTCCCGCCGGACGCGATCGCCGGGGCGCGCGCCGATCTGCGCCGGAGGGAGCTCCGGACCGGCACGCTCGAGCCCGGCGAGTCGCAGGCGGGCTTCGTGTACTTCGAGCCGGTGCTGGGCGACTGGGGGTTCGTCCACCTTCGCGCGAGCCTCGTCGACGCCTCGACCGAGGCGCTGCTCGGATCGCTCGATGTCCCCTTCAGCTCGGGCCGCCTCGTGCGCTGCACCCTCGACGAGGCCGATCGGAGGGAGTCCCCGGCGCCCGAGGACTTCCTGTTCCGCGGCTGCCTCCCGCCGGCGTGGGCGCCCCCGCGTTGAGCGCCGTCAGCGCGATCGCGGCGGCCTCGGTTCGTAGGCGCGGATGACCTCGATGGCGTCCTCGGGCCGCTCGTCGGCCGCCGGAGGCGCGAGGGCCCCGCCCACGCCCGCGACGATCACGGTGATGTTGTCTTTGCCTCCGCGCCCGTTCGCGAGATCGACCAGCCTCGCCGCGGCCAGCTCGGGTCGCTTGGTCTCGAGGACGATGTCCTTGATCTCGACGTCGCTCACGTGTCCGGTGAGGCCGTCGGAGCAGAGGATGAGGCAGTCGCGATCGCGCAGCTCCATCCTCCCGAGAGCGACCTTGATGTCGGGCTGATGCCCCATCGCCTGGAGGATGACGTTGCGCATCGGCGACTCGCGCGCGTCCTCGGGCTTCATGATCCCGCTGTCGACGAGGAGCTGCACCATGCTCTGGTCGTGTGTGACCTGCGCGATCTCGCCGCCTCGGAGGAGGTAAGCGCGCGAGTCACCGACCTCCGCGATGTACGCGCGTCCCGCGCGGACGAACACGGCCGTGAGCGTCGCGCCCATGCGCGCCTGGACGCGCTCTCCGTGGACCCGGACCGCGTCGTGCGCGCGCTGGACGGCCTCGATCAGCGCCGCGTCACGCGGCGTCTCGAGCGGAGCCTCGGCGATCTCGCGCGTGATCGTCTCGACGACGAGGGCGCTCGCCACCTCCCCCGCCTGAGCGCCGCCCATCCCGTCCGAGACGGCGAGGAGCAGGCCGCGCTCGCCGACGTCGAAGCGCGCGTGGGAGCGCTCCTCGAGGAGGGCGCCTCCGGTCAGGTCGGCGACCACGAACGCGTCCTCGTTCTTCTCGCGGACACGGCCGAGATGGGTGACGGCGGCGACGCTCAAGTAGTGGCTCTCGGACGGCATCGGGGCTCCTTCGGCGCACCACTATTGCAGGAGCTCGGCCGGGCGGCGGGCCTCGCGACGACGCCCGAACCTCGCGGGATCCGTAGCGTGGCGGCCCCGAGCGGCCCGTCTGCCCCTGTGGCTGTCCTTCACCGTTGGGGCAGGGCGCCTCGAAGACGCGCTCGGGCGGCCCGGCCCCGCTCACGGAGCGAAACGCGCGCGAAGGGAAACAGGCCGGTAGGCTCGTGTGCTAGAAGGGGCACGAATCATGGCTCGTCCAGTCGTCGTCGCCCGAGACGTGAAGAAGTCCTTCCAGCACATGGGGCGGACGCTCGACGTCCTCCGCGGGATCGACCTCACGATCGACGAGGGGGAGATGGTCGGCATCGTCGGGCAGTCCGGCGCCGGAAAGTCCACGCTCCTCCACTGCATCGGCACGCTCGACGTCATCACGTCCGGCTCGCTCAAGATCGACGACGCCGAGCTCACCGAGCTCTCGGGCGCACGTCTCGCGGCGCTCCGGAACCGGACGATCGGCTTCGTCTTCCAGTTCCATCACCTCTTGCCCGAGTTCAGCGCGCTCGAGAACGTCGTCATGCCCGGCCTCATCCAGGGCCGCTCGCGCCGCGACATGGAGGGCCGCGCCCGAGCGCTGCTCGAAGAGGTGGGCCTCAAGGAGCGCGTCCTCCACCGGCCGGGCGAGCTCTCGGGCGGCGAGCAGCAGCGCGTCGCGCTCGCGCGCGCGCTCGTCCTCGAGCCGAAGCTGCTCCTCGCCGACGAGCCCACGGGCAACCTCGACTCGCGCACGAGCGAGCAGATCCACCAGCTTTTTTACACGGTGAACGAGCAGCGCAAGACGACCATCGTGATCGTCACGCACAACGCGGCGCTCGCCGCCGGCATGCCTCGCGTGGTCACGCTCCGCGACGGTCGGGTCGAGCGCGACGAGCGACGCGCGCGCGGCGCGGCTCCCTCCTCCGAGGTGAGCGAGCGCACCGGCAAGGTCGAGGTCTGACTCTCGTCTCCCACGTGCCCGTGCCCGTGCCCGATCTCATCTCGGGTTGCCCATCGCGACAGGAATGGGTGGCGCGCTCTCGCGGTCGGCTCGCCGTCAGCTCCCGCCGAGTCGCTGGAGGAGGGCGGCGGCCTCCGCCGACGCGCTCGAGGAAGCCGCCTGGAGCGCCCCGGCGATCGCCGCGTGCAGCTGTCGTGTCCGAACGCGCCCGGCGGCGACCTGCGCGCCGATGATCGCGACGGCCTCGAGATCGACCGCGTCGATCTCGCGGAGCCCGACGATCGCCGCGACGCAGACGCCGTCGTCCTCGTGCTGGACGAGGTGGAGCAAGAGCGGACGCGCTCGCTCGCCCCAGACGCGCGTCGAGGCGCGCGCGGCGGCGCGACAGAGGCTCGCCACCGGCGACGACGCGAACTTCATGACGAGCTGCCCGATGACCTCGTCGTCCGCCCGCGGCACGCCGAAGAGGAGGTCCTCGGCGAGCTCGGTCGCCGCGCGATGCTGTCCGCTCGTCGCCTGCTCGAAGAGCCGCGCGAGCGCCGCGCGGAGCACCGGCGCCGCCGAGTCGCCGAGCGACTTCATCGTGGTCACGAAGGCGATGCGCGCGCGCGGGTCGACCGCGAGCCGCGTTCGGGCGCCGTAGAGCGCGTACGCCCCGGCGACGCGCGCGCCGGCGATGAGCTCGGCGGCCGCGCTCCCTTCGTCCTGCTGCGTGAGGACGCGCTCCGCGATCGGTCCGAGCAGCTCCGGATCGACGAAGAGCCTCGCGACCCCGGCGAGCGCGTCCCGAGCGGCTTCGTCGCTCCGCACGCGATCGGCGAGCCCCGACACGATGACGGACACGCGCAGGAGCGTCGCCGCGTCCCCGCGCTGCGCGAGGACGCGCACCGCGCCGTCGAGCTCCGCGAGCCGCTGGATGAACGCGCGCCGGTCGCGTTCGCGGACGAGATCGCCGAGCCACCCGTGCGGGTCCTTCGTGAGCTCTTCCACGGCGGGAGTCGTGCGGGCGACGTCCATGAACCGCGCGTAACCCGCGGCGCGATCCTCGAGCCAGTCCGCGGTCGACGGTCGGCTCGACGGCGGAGGAGGGACCGTCGCCACCACGGGCATCGACGGACGACTCCCGCCGTCGCGCACGCTCAACGGAGGCGGCGCCCCCGCGGGCGTGAGGAGGCTCTTCAGCTCGGCGCGGAACTCCTGCATGCTCGGGTGGCGATCGGCGCGCGACTTCGCGAGCGCGCGGCGGACGAGCGCGTCGAAGCGCGGATCGACGTCGGGGCGCGTGGCCGCGACCGGCGGAGCGGGCATCGAGACGTGCATCCGACGGATCGACTCGGCGTCGCGCGCGAGGAACGGGACCGTCCCCGTCGCGAGCTCGTACATCATGATGCCGCACGCGTAGACGTCGCTTCGCGCGTCGAGCTCCTCGCCGAGGCACTGCTCCGGGGACATGTAGACCGGGGTCCCCGCGAGGCGCTGCGCGACCGCGCCCGAGACGCTCGGAGGCACGGCGAAGCCGAAATCGAGGACCTTGACCCGCTCGACGCGGTGGCCGTCGTCGTCCTCCTTCGTGACGACCATGACGTTGTCGGGTTTCACGTCGCGATGAATCAGGCCGCGGCCGTGCGCGTGCCCGAGCCCCGCGGAGACCTCCAGCATCAACGAGACGATGCGGGGCACCTCGAACGTCCGCTCGCTCCGCTGCATCGCGCGGAGGGTGACGCCTTCGACGAACGCCATCGAGAGGTAGAGCAGCCCGTCGGGCTCCTGGCCGAAGTCGTAGATGTGGACGAGGTTCGCGTGGTCGAGCCGGGAGAGCGCGAGCGCCTCGGCGTAGAAGCGCCGGCAGAACTCGACGTCCTGCTGGAAGGCCATGTGGAGGACCTTCACGGCCACGAGGTTGCCGAGGCCCGTGTGGCGCGCGCTGTAGACCGCGCCGATGCTGCCCTCGCCGAGACGCGAGAGGATCTCGAAGCGCCCGCCGGCGATCGCGCGCCCGACGAACGGATCGGTCGCTGCCGCGGGCGGGGCAGGCAGCGGCGCGGCCGTCTCGGGCGCGCTCTCCTCCCACGGATAGAGCCGGAGCGCAGAGCCGTGCTCGCTCGTCGTTCCGAGGGGCTCGGCCAGCAGACGGAGCGGCGCGTCCGACGACGCGGTGTAGACCTCGAGCCGGTGTGGGCCAGGTCGCGCGGGCTCCCGCTCGAGCGGGACCCACATGGTGCGACCGAGGCGCGAAGCTTCCTCGAGCTCGCGCCCCTTCTCGTCGGTGACCGCCGCGACGAGGATTGGCAGCTCCTCAGCCATCGGCGATCAAAGTTCCCATCCTCGGCGCGATCGATCAAGCGCGGAGGCCTCCTCGACGCCGCGAAGCGCGCGAGATGGATCGTCGCGTAGCCACCTCGACGCGCCGCAACGGATGACCTTGCGCTCGCCGTTCCTCGCGCGAGCGTCGGCGCGCGTGCGCGCTGCGCGAACGGAGCGTTAGGGCGCCCAGCGCGCGGCGACCGAGGGCGGCGTCGTGTACGCCTCGCACTTGTCTATCCGGACGACGACGGGCAGCGACATTGTCCCCGACGGCTCCTTCGACGTGACCTCGACCTGCGGGACGATCTGCTCCGCCCTCAAGCTCCGCCCGATCTCGGGTGGGCAGACGAGACGCACGTCGACCTCGGCGGGCATCGTCTTGCCCTTGGGCGCGCCGACGACCACGACCGGCAGCTTCTGGAAGCGCTGCTCGGAGACCTCGCGCGCGATCTCCGCCGTGACGATGACGCTCTGAGGGTCGACCCGGAGCCGCGGGTTCGGCCGCTCGATCGCGAGCTGCCTCGGGTACTGACCCTCGGCGGTGAGCGTGCGGACGTCGAACGCCTCGGCGCGCACGTGCTGGAGGACCATGACGTCGCTCTGCGGACCGCGCACCTTGACGGTCTTCGGATCGGCGACGAGCGGCCCCTTCACGACGTAGCCGTCGGCCGGCGCGCCGACGACGCTCACCTGCACGGGCACGTCGCGCGTGACGCGCTGTTCCCACTTGAGATCGATCGACGGCGGCTCGAACTGCTCGATCTCGACCCTCACGCCCTCCGGCAGACGCACCATCTTGTCGCTGAAGACGACGCGATCGGGCGAGCTCGTCAGATCGAGGATCATGTGGACGGCGCCGCCGCGCAGGTTGTCGATCGTCTGCGCGGAGCCGCGCACGAAGATGCGGACGTCGCGCGGGATCGTCCCGATGAAGACCTTGTCGCCGCTCTCGGGCGGCAGGTTCACCTCGAGATCGACGGAGATCGATCCGCGCGCGTCCTGCCCGCCGTGCACGAGCGAGTAGAGGACGAGCGCGAACGCGAAGCTCAGGAGCTTCAGGTTCAGGTTCTCCGTGAGCATCGCCTTGATGCGGTCCCACATGGCGCTTTGGTCCCTCGGTCCAATCAATCCAAACGACGAATCAATCCAGCTCAGTCACTCCCGTCCTTCGGCGTGGGCGTGGACGAGCTCCGCTGCATCGGGACCGGAGTCGGAAGCGGTGTCGCGATCGACGGCATCGGCACCGAGGTCGGCAGCGGGGTGGCGAGCGTGGGCGACGGCTGCATCGGCCGCGTCGCCTTGGGGTCGGTGATGCGCTGCGCCGGCACCGAGTCCTCCGGCAGCGGGATGATCGACGGGCGGCGCCCGGCCTCGCGCATGTCGACGTTGAACGAGCCGCTCTTGTCGCGCTGGTCGCCGAGCGTGGGGGCCTGCGGCGGGAGCGTGATCCGGAACGAGCCGGTGGTCGGCGTGAGCGAGCTCCGCCCCTTGGCGCCCTTCTTCTTCGCGCGCGCGCGCTGGCCGAAGAGACCGAGGAGAGCCTGCTTGAGCGAGGCGCCGTCGAGGTTCGGCACGATGTTGCCGTTGAAGCAGAAGCTGATCGTTCCGCGCTCCTCCGAGACGACGACGACGACGGCGTCCGTCTCCTCCGTGATGCCGAGCGCCGCGCGGTGGCGCGAGCCGAGCGACTTGTCGAGGAGCTTGAGGTCCGGCATCGGGAAGAAGACGCCGGCCTTGGCGACGCGGAGGTTGCGGATGACGACCGCGCCGTCGTGCAGCTTGTTCAGGCTCTCCGGGATGAACATGCTGACGAGCAGCTCGCGCTGGACCTGCGCGTCGACGGTCGTCCCCTGCCCGACGACGAACTCGTCGAGGTTGGCGTCCTGCTCGAAGCAGATGAGCGCGCCGATGCGGTGACGCGCGAGCTCGGTCGCCGCCCCGACCACCTCGTCGATCACGCGCGTCTCCTGCTGGCGCGCCATCCCCGAGAAGAACGCGCGTGAACCGACGCGCATCAGGCCGCGACGGATGTCGTTCTGGAAGACGACGACGACGATGAGGATGACCGAGGAGAGGAGCGACGAGAGGAGGTTGAAGAGGGTGACGAGCCCCGCCCACTTCGCCACGACGTAGACGAGGAAGATGACGCCGAGCCCGGTGCCCATCTGCATCGCGCGCGTGCCCCGGAGGACGAGCAGCGCGCGGTAGACGACGTAGGTGACGATGAGGAGGTCTGCGACGTCTACGAGGATCTGGAGGCCCGGACGCGCCGCGAAGAGGTAGCGGAGACCCTCGAGCATCAGATCTTCCTCCGGGGAGTCCCGAGGACGATCTCCATGTCGATGGCCTGCCGCGTGGCGCGGACGTCGTGGACCCGGAGGATGTGGACGCCGGCGCGCACCGCGTGGAGCGCCGCTGCGATCGACGCGCCTTCGCGATCGGCGGGCGCCGTCTTCGAAGCGCCGGGCTCGTGCGTCGAGGCATGGGGCCTCTGCGGATCGACCAGCGTGAGGAACGACTTGCGACTCGCGCCGAAGAGCACCGGCACCTCGCCGTTCGCCGCGACGGCCGCGACGAGCTGACCTGCGCGACGGAGGAGCTCGAAGCTGTGGCGCGACGCCTTCGAGAAGCCGAGCCCGGGATCCATGACGAGCGAGGACCGCGGCACCCCGAGCTCGATCGCTCGAGCTGCGGCGCGCTCCCACTCGGCGACCACGTCCACGACGACGTCGTCGTAGGCGCCGAGCGGCCACTCCCCAAAGCCGCTCATCTGCTCCTGAGGCGCGCGCGCGTGCGAGAGGACGAGGCAGCCGCCGCTCCCGGCCACGACGCGCGCAAGGTCCGGGTCGGACAGGAGCGAGACGTCGTTGACCGCATGCGCCCCGACGTCGAGGCACGCGGCCGCGACCTCGGCGCTGGTGGTGTCGATCGAGACGCACGCGCCGCGCTCCGCGGCGTGCTGGATGACAGGCAGGACGCGGGCGAGCTGCTCGCGCGCCGGAACGGCCTTGCTGCCGGGACGCGTCGATTCGCCGCCGACGTCGATGATGTCGGCGCCCGCCGCGATGAGCTCGTCCACGCGGGCACGTGCGGCATCGCCATCGAAGAAGCGGCCGCCGTCGCTGAAGGAGTCGGGCGTGACGTTGCAGATCCCCATCAGGGCTGCACCGCGGCGAGCCACGGCCCCTCTCACGACGCCAGCGAATCTCGAGCTTCGCGTCATGACCAACATGAACCCGTAGCAAGACGTGCGCCGACGGGCAACCCTTCAGGCCACATTGGTAATCGGGGCCGCCCCGGCGCTCCCCCCACGCCACCCACCGGCTGGGCGAGCGCGGCCCAGGGCGTCCGCCCGGACAGGTCGGGAGAGGCGCGCCAAGACGCGCGACGCGCGACGCCGGCAGGAGCCGGAAGAGCTCAGGCGCGTCAGAGCAGCGCGCGGGATCGCCCCGCTTTGTGCGATTCTAACGAGAATGCCGTCGCGTCCCGTGCTGCCGCCCTCGAGCCCCGGCTCGGTCCCGATGCCGACCGCCTCGGCCACGGGTGACGAATCCTTCGCGAAGAGCCTGTTCGTCGGGTCCCCGGCCGAAGGGCTGATCTTCCCGTACCCCGAGCCCTCGCGCACCGAGATCGACGAGGTCAACGGCGTCCTCGACGGTCTCCGTCGCTTCGCGACCCGGCACGTCGACGCGGCGCGCATCGATCGCGAAGAGAAGATCCCCCTCGAGGTCCTCGCGGGCCTGCGCGAGCTCGGCCTCTTCGGGCTCCTCGTCCCGAAGGCCCACGGCGGCTCGGGCTTCGGGCTCACCGCCTACGCGCGCGTCGTGCAGGAGCTCGCCGCGCTGGACGGCTCGCTGGCGCTGACGGTCAGCGCCCACCAGTCCCTCGGCCTCGCCGCGGTCCTCTACTTCGGGACCGAGGAGCTCAAGGCGAAGTACCTGCCTCGCTGCGCGCGCGGCGAGACGCTCGCGGCCTTCGCGCTGGTCGAGGTCGGCGCGGGGAGCGACGCAGGCTCGATCCTGACGCGCGCCGATCGCGACGGCGACAGCTACGTCATCAACGGCGAGAAGATCTGGGTCACGAACGGCGGCGTGGCCGACCTGTTCACCGTCTTCGCGCGCACGTCGCCGGCCGAGGACGGCGCCAAGCCCCGCCTCACGGCGTTCGTCGTCGAGCGAGGCGCGGGCGTCTCGAGCGGAGCGGACGAGCCGACGCTCGGCATGCGCGGGGCGTCGACGACGAACCTCACGCTCTCCTCGCTGCGCGTGCCGGCTACGCAGGTCCTCGGCGACGTCGGCCGCGGCTTCAAGGTGGCGATGGAGGTGCTGACGACGGCACGCCTCGCCCTCGCTTCGAGCTGCGTCGGATCGTCGAAGCGGCTGCTCCGCCTCGCGGTCGAACGCGCCACGGAGCGCAAGACGTTCGGCCGGAGCATCGCCGAGTTCCCGCTCGTGAAGGACAAGATCGCGACGATGTCGGCCGACATCTTCGCCCTCGAGAGCATGACGTACCTGACGACCGGCCTCTTCGACGCCGGGCGGACGGATTTTTCGGTCGAGAGCGCGATCTGCAAAGTGTTCGGCTCGGAGACGCTCTGGCGCGTCGCCAACGAGTCGGCGCAGATCGCAGGCGCGCTCGGCTACACGCGCAGAGAGCCTTGGGAGCGGATGATCCGCGACGCCCGCGCGACGATGGTGTTCGAGGGGACCAACGAGATCCTGCGCTGTTTCATCGCGCTCTCCGGGATGCAAGGCCCCGGGCTCGCGCTGTCCGGCTCGGGCCTGCTCGACGACATGTCGAAGGCGATGCGCGAGCCGATCAAGGGGTTCGGGCTCCTCAGCGATCTGGCGCTCCGGAAGGCGCGGAGCGTCCTCATGCGCGATCGGCTCATGCGCGTTCATCCGATCCTCTCGCGCGAGGCGGCGGTGGTCATCACCTACGCGCAGCACCTCGCGCGGAGCGTCGACCAGGCGCTCCGCCGGCACGGCAAGAACATCGCCGAGATGCAGTACACGCAGAAGCGCGCCGCCGACATCGCGATCGATCTGTACGC
>JAHBWC010000053.1 GCA_019637225.1 Labilithrix sp. | reverse complement strand
GATCGCGAGCACGGCGACGATGACCGCGGCCTCCGGTCGGAGCAGGACGAGCGCGGCGCCCCACCCGCCGAGCCTCCACTGCAGCGCCTCGCGCGTCGGTCCTCCCCGCCCGCCGTCGCGCGTCCGCCCGAGCGCCTCGAGCGCGCGTCCGAGCGCGGCGGCGAAGAGGGCGACCTCCATGCCGCTGAAGAGGGCCCAGTCGACGACGCCGATCGACAGCGGGAGGAGCGCGAGCGGCCACGCGAGCCACGCCGGACACGGACGCAAGAGCCGCCGCACGCTCCCGAGCAGCGAGGCGACGGAGAGCACGGCGACGATCGCGGCCCAGACGCCGAGCGCGCGGCCGCGAAGACCGAAGAGCCAGCCGACGGCGAGGACCGCGGCGTAGAGCGGCGACGTCTCGCCCGAGGAGTAACCCTGACCCGGGATCCACTCGAACGGATGACCCTGAGCGAGCGAGCGCGCGAAGTCGAAGTGGATGTAGACGTCGTCGAGCGGAGCCGGGAACCAGCCGCGGCCGACCTCGCGCGCCGGCACCCAGAAGACCGCGCCGGCCGCGCACGCGAGCGCGACCGCGACGAGCGATCCCCCGCGGCCGCGGTCCGTGATCGAGGCGAAGAGCCGAGGCATTGGCGGTCGACCGGGCGGCATGCTAGCTCGCGATGCGATGGATCGCGACGCCGCGCACTGGGCAGCCGTCGAGGACGCAACCGAGCTGCTCCACGAGGAGCGCTTCCGCGAGGCGCTCGAGGCGCTCCGTGACGTCATCCGCGACGACCCCGAGAACCCCTACGCGTTCTTCTTCCTCGGTCAGGCGCTCTACGAGGTCGGCGAGCTCCAGCCGTCGCGCGACGCCTACCGCGCAGCGCTCCGCCTCGCGCCGGAGCACCTCGGCGCGCGCGTCGCCCTGGTCCACGTGCTCCGCAAGCTCGGCGAGACGCGCGACGCAGTCTCGGAGGGCCTGGCCGCGCTCGAGCAGGCGCCGACCGACGGCGACGCCCTCTACGCGCTCGGCCTCGCGTACCTCGCGCGCGGCGACAACGTCGCGGCGCGCCGGCACCTCGAGGCGTTCCTCCGCGCGAACCCCGAGCTCGAGACGCGTATCGAGGTCGAAGGCCTGCTCGCGGCGATGGACGGCCCCGGTCCGGTCAAGGACGAGAACTGACGGTGTCTCGACCCGTCGCGCGACCCGAGCCGGGTCGGCGACGGGGCCGGCGCTCCGGTTACTGGCCGCAGTTCTCGAAGCGGAACTGGGCGATCGCGGCGCACGACGTCTGCGCGCCGGTGTTCTCTGCCTTCGGGCAGGTGATCTCGCCCCAGACGCGGCCCGCGGCGACGCCCTGGAACGCCGTCGTGTAGCGGACGATGCAGGCGCGATCGAGCTGCTCGTAGGTGTTGGCGCTCTTGCGGCTCGAGAAGATGGCGTGGATGCCGGTCTGCTCGCCGGTCGCCTTGAACTTGCCGTCGATGCGGAAGAGGCCGCCGGTGGCGCCGGAGAGGCCGACGGAGCCCACGACGTTGAACTCGTCGCCGCCCGCGGACGTGACCGAGCAGCTCACCGAGACGGTGCCCTGATCGAAGGCCTCGCCGTCCTTGATCGGCCGCGACGCCTGCTTCTCCTCGAGCGCCTGGTTGCCGAAGCTGCCGATCTCGAACAGGCCGCCGACGTCCTTGCAGTCGTTGCCGGTGCCGCGCTCGAGCCGACCATCGAAGATGATCTGCGGGGTGGCCTTCTCGTCATCGTCGCAGCCCGCGCTGAGCAGACCGATGGTGGGGAGGCAGAGCGTGGCGACGATCGCGTGGTGGCGTCGGAACATCGGAGTTCTCCGGTGGTGAAGAAAGGAGCCTACAGGAACCAGCGTAACATTTACTGGCCGGATGGCCCTAAAGCGCTGCTTCCATCGCCCGGAAGCCGCGCTCGAGGTCTTCTTTGAGGTCCTCGACGTCCTCGAGGCCGACGCTCAGGCGGACCAGGCCGTCGCCGATCCCGAGCGCGCGGCGCGCCTCGGGGGTGAGGCTCGCGTGCGTCATGATGGCCGGCAGCTCGGCGAGCGACTCGACCCCGCCGAGGCTCTCGGCGCAGGTGAACACGCGGAGCGCCTTCAGGAACGCGGCCGACGGGGCGGTCCCCTTGTCGCCGACGCGGAGATCGATGCTGATCATCCCGCCGAAGCCCTTCATCTGACGGGCGGCTACCGCGTGGCCAGGGTGGCTCTCGAGCCCCGGGTAGAACACCCGCGTCACGAGCCCGTGTCGCGTGAGGTAGTCGACGAGCACGCCGGCGCTCTGGACGTGCTGGCGCATCCGTACGCCGAGGGTCTTCAGCCCACGGAGCACCATGTAGCTGTCGAACGGGCTCTGGACGCCCCCGACCGACTTCTGGATGAAGTGGAGCTTCTCGCCGAGCTCGTCGTCGCTCGTGAGGGCGGCGCCGCCGACGACGTCGGAGTGCCCGTTCAGGTACTTGGTCGTCGAGTGGACGGCGACGGTCGCGCCGAGATCGAGCGGGCGCTGGAGCATCGGCGTCGCGAACGTGTTGTCGACGGCGACGGTCACGTTGGCCTTCTTCGCGACCTCGGCGAGCGCGGCGATGTCGAAGATCTTGAGCATCGGGTTCGACGGCGTCTCGAGCCAGAGCATCCGCGTGTTCGGCCGGATCGCCTCGCGGACCTTCACCGGATCGCTCAGGTCCATGAAGGTCGCGTCGAGGCCGAACTGCTTCATGACCTTGTCGAAGATGCGGAAGGTCCCGCCGTAGACGTCGTCGCCGACGAGCACGTGGTCGCCGCTCTTCAACGTCAAGAGGAGCGCGGTCGTCGCCGCGCAGCCGCTGCCGAACGCGACGCCGTGCTTCGCGCCCTCGAGCGCCGCGAGGCACTGCTCGAGCGCGGTGCGCGTCGGGTTGCCCGCGCGCGAGTAGTCGTAGGGGCCCTTGAAGACGCCCGGGCCGTCCTGGGCGAACGTGCTCGCGAGCACGATCGGCGTCATCACGGCGCCGGAGATCGGATCCGGATCCTGACCGGCGTGAATGGCGAGGGTATCGGCACGGAGCCCAAGAGGATTTCCCGACGCGGACATGACGCCGATCTAGCACAGTTGCTCCGCGGTCCCGCCAGCCGACGAGGACGGCACGCGCCGGCGGGCGGCGCCCAGCCGCCGAGGAGCCCTCAGCCGCGGAGGAGCCCTCAGCCGTCGAGGACCGCGAGCGCCGCACGGGCCGAGGCCGGCCGATGCGCCGGATCGTGCGCGAGGCACGCCGCGAGCGCGGCGTGGCCGGGGCCCTTCGCCGCGAGACGCCCGCGCGCGGCCTCGTCGAGCAGCGGGGCCTCCGCGGCCGCAGCCAGGAGCGCCGCGAAGCTCGGCCCGTCGCGCGGCGGCACCCCGTTGACGCCGTGCAGCAGCGTGGCCGCGAGCGCGAACAGATCGCTCGCGGCGGTCGGCGGCTCGCCGCGCGCGACCTCGGGAGCCACGTAGGCGATCGTCCCTCGAAACGCGCCGTCGAGCCGGCTCGGCCCGTCACGCCACCACGCGAGATCGAGGTCGAGGAGGACCGCCCGCGTGGCCGCGTCGTCGATCGCGACGTTGGCGGGGCTGAGATCGGCGTGGACGACGAGCAGCGGTCCGCGCGTGTCGGCCGCCTCGTGGAGCGACGCGAGCGCGCCCAGCGTCGCGCGGACCGCGCGCTCGATCCACGCCGTCGCGAGCGGTCCGGGGGCGCGCGCGAGGCGATCCGACAGCGTCGGAACGCGGACCCGCTCGATCCGGTGCCAGGGGCCGAGCTCGTCCTCGCCGCTCGCGAGCAGGCGCGGGGTGACGCCGAGGTCCGAGAGGAGCGCGAGCAGCGCCGCCTCCGATCGCAGGCGCGCGATCGCCTCGGGTTCGAGCCGCTCCCGCGCGGAGAGGCGCTTGTCGACGTGGTCTTCGGCGTGCGCGATGGGCATCGTGTCGGCCAGGAGAGACGTGAAAGAATGGCAGAAACGGGTGGCCCGATCGGCCTCGGTGAGCCATGGTAGCCGCCGTGCCTGCGCGCTGGTGGTTCGGTTCCCTGATTCCCCTTGCGGTGCGCTCCGAGGGGCGCCCTCTCCGGGGGCTCGTCGCGACCCTCGCCCTCGCGATCGCCGCGGCGTGCAGCAGCGCCGAGCTGACGCCCGCGTCGGTGGCGCCGTCGACGTCCGGCGGTCCGGGCACGTCCGTCGAGGACGGCGCGGATCCGGACGCGCCGGCGCTCGACGGCGGCCGCGCCCCCGATCCGGACGCCGTCCCGCTCGCGATGAGCAGCGGCGTCACGATCCAGGTGCAGCCGACCGACGCCGGCGCCGCGCTCCTCGCCGCGATCCGCGGCGCGAAGCAGAGCGTGCACATGACGATGTACCTCCTGACCAGCAACGAGGTCATCCGCGCGCTCGGTGACTTGAAGCAGGCAGGCAAGGACGTGAAGGTCGTCCTCAACCGGAACTTCCCGACCGGGGGCAACCAGAACCAAGGGGCGTTCGACACGCTGAAGGGCCGCGGCGTCGAGGTCGTGTGGGCGCCGGACGGCTACACGTTCACCCACGCCAAGACGATCCTCGTCGACTCGGAGAAGGCGTTCATCATGACGATGAACCTGACGTACACGAGCCCGACGACGAACCGCGAGTACATCGCGACCGACACCGACGCCGAGGACCTGGCCGATCTCGAGAAGATCTTCCAGGCCGACTTCACGAACAAGGCCGTGAACGTCCCGAGCAAGCTCGTGATCTCCCCCGCCGGCGCGAACACGCTCCACCCGGCCCGCTCGCACATCAAGCAGCTCATCGACTCGGCGACGACGTCGCTCGACGTCGAGGCGCAGTCGCTCAGCGACACCACGGTCGTCGACGCGATCGTCCTCGCGCACCAGGCCAAGGTGGACGTCCGCGTGGTCGTCGACGCGCAGACGCTCAACACGCCGAACCAGACCGCGGCGGTCGCGAAGCTCAAGCAGTACGGCGTCCCGCTCCGCGGGCTCTCGAGCCCCGACATGCACGCGAAGGCGATCGTCGTCGACGAGTCGATCACGTTCGTCGGCTCGCAGAACATGACGGCCACCGCGCTCGAGCGCAACCGCGAGATCGGCGTCCTCACGGACGCGAAGTCCGAGGCCGTGAAGGTCCGTCAGGTCATCCGCGCCGACTTCGACAAGGGCGCGGAGCTCTAGTCGCTCTTACCTCGGCGCGCTCGCCCGCTCGCCGCGTCACTTCGCGCGGTAGGCGGTGCCCGACATCGAGACGATCGTGCGGCCGCGGAGGTCCCACGATGCGCGCGAGCTGATCTCGTCGATCGAGACGAACGTGGCGCCCCTCTCTGCGGCCTGGTTGCGAAGCTCGTTCTTCGCTTCCCGCACCGCGGAGCTGACCTCGGTCCCCGCGACGCGCGCGTGGACGCCGCCTACCGGCTCGTAGACGTCGGCGTTCGGAGGATCGCTCACGACCTCGACGTGGTCGGCGCCCGCGGCGAGCGCGACGACTTCGGGGAAGCTCTCCACGCAGCCGGAGAGCGAGATCGAGACGAAGGTGGCGAGGAAGATGCGCGCGAGCGCGCGAGAGAAGAAGCGCATGGAAGATACCTGCGCCCATCGTCACCAATGCGTCGCGAATCGTAAAGTCCTGCGACGCGCTCGAAGCGCGCGATCACTGCAATCGGGTGCAGGAGACGCGGATCGCGCGCCGCCGCGGGGCGCGCGATCTGTCGGCCCTTCCCGACGGGCTTCCGAGGGCGGCGCGCCGTCCGGAAGGGGCCCGTCGAGGCCGCGCTGGCGGGCAGCGCGGGAATTCCCCTTGCAAGTCCAAGGGGCAGCGGTATGGTTCGCCCTCTCTCACGGTGGCCGTAGCTCAGCTGGTAGAGCGCTGGATTGTGGTTCCGGTTGTCGCGGGTTCGAACCCCGTCGGTCACCCCACCTGAGACGTCGCTCGGGGCCTTCGCCCCGAGCGAACGGGCCGTTCGGTGGCTCGCGCCTCTGCCGCGACGGCGCGAGCGCGAGGTCCTCGCCGAGCGCGAGGCCCAGCCGAGCGCGTGAGCCCACGCTCCAGCGCGTGAGCCCACGCACGAGCGCGTGAGCCCACGCTCCAGCGCGAGCGTCAGTCGTCCTGGCCGCTGCTGCTCGCCGGGACGACGTTCACGATCTCTTCCTCGTTCATCGTGAACTCGAAGACCTCACCGCGCTGCTCGGCGAAGCACGGCGCGAGGAGCAGCTGAAGCACGAGGCTCGCCCGCAGCCGCAGTCGCCGGTTCTCCGGCACGAGGATGAGCGAGAGCTCTCCGTCGCGGACGGCCTCGATCAACGCCGAGAACGTACGTATGCGTGAGCCTGATTTCAGGCGCGTCGCTTTCTTTGCCATGTGTTCCCCTCCCGAGCTTCAGCCTACTCCATTCGCGGGCGTCTGCATGCGGTGGGAGGGCAACGCGTGCGTAACGAGACGGAGACGCATCGCGGCGTGGAATCCACGGGTTAGCGGTCCGGCCGGTCCGGCCTGCTCGCTCGTGTGATGAACTGTCGGCCGGTCGCGCGAGTGACCAGCGCATCGCGTCAGCCCGAGTCGACGGCGCGCCAGGTCTCGCGCGCGACGCGGCTCGCCCGCGCGAGGTCCTCGTGGTCGACGTCGCGCGCGATCTCCACGGCGGTGCCCTCGAGCATTCCCCGCATCGCCGCGAGCAGCCCCGCCTCGAGGGCGATGAGGTCGTAGCCGCCCTCGAGCGCGAGGAGGATCCGGCCGCCGGCGGACGCGTCCGCGACCCGGCGGAGCGCGCGCGCCATCCAGCCGAACGCGTCCGCGGAGAGCGCCATCTCCGCGAGCGGATCGCGCGCGGAGGCGTCGAAGCCGGCGCTCACGATCACGAGCTCCGGCCGGTACTGCTCGAGCGCGGGCAGGAGGATCCGCTCGAAGGTCCCGCGGTAGACGCCGTCGCCGCCGCCCGCGGTGAGGGGCACGTTGATCGTGTAGCCCGTGCCGTCGCGCGCGCCCGTCTCGAGCACGGCGCCGGTGCCCGGATAAAACGGGAACTGGTGCGTCGACGCGTAGAGCACGTGCGGATCGGCGTAGAACGTCTCCTGGGTGCCGTTGCCGTGGTGGACGTCCCAGTCGACGATCGCGACGCGCTCGAGCCCGCGCGCGCGCGCGTGGGCGGCGGCGATCGCCACGTTGTTGTAGAGGCAGAAGCCCATCGCCTGGCCGGGGCGGGCGTGGTGGCCGGGCGGCCGGACGAGCGCGACGCCCCGCTTGACGGCCCCGTCGAGGATCGCGTCCGTCAGCGCGACCGTCCCGCCCGCGGCCAGCTCGGCCACGGCGACGCTCTCCGGGCCGACGAAGGTGTCCGCGTCGATGTAGCCCTCCTGGCCGCGGAGCTTCGAGATCTCCTTCAGGAATCGGGGATCGTGGACGCGGGAGAGCTCCTCCTCGGTCGCGGCGCGGGGCTCGACGGGGGCGAACACGAGCCCGGCCGAGCTTCGAGCGCGCTCCACGGCGGCATGCGCTGCGTCGAGACGCTCGGGCCGCTCGGGGTGGTAGGCGCTCGAGCGGTGCTGGAAAAACCGGGGGTCCGACAGGAGAAGGGCGTCAGTCATGGGTTGCTGGAGGCCGAGGGCGGATGATAGCGTCTCGCGAAGGAACGAGCAGTCTCCAGCCGCGAAGGGGAGCCTTCGGCCGGAGGACGAGTGGGCGACGTGCCCCCTCGCACCAACACGCTCTGAGGCGGAATGCGAAACAAGATCATCGCAGTCAACGCCGTGATCGTCCTCATCGTGGGGCTGCTTGCCTTCGCGATCGTGAAGACGCAGCTGTCGCTGGCGACGAGCAGCACCGATCAGCTCAAGAGAAGCGCGCAGCGCGACGCCGTCGGTGTCGCGGCCAAGCTCCAACTCGACGGGCTCCGCGCGGAACGATGGCTCTCGGCGAAGGCCGCCGAGCCGGCGACGCGCGCGCTGCTCACGAAGGCGACGCCCGACGCGCGCGGCGACGCCGCCCGTCAGCTCTCCGACCAGATCGCGAACGCGGCCCCGGCGGCGCTGGGCGCCAAGCCGTCGATCGTCGCGGTCGTGGATGGCAACGGGAAGATCCTCGGACGAAATGGCTCGGACCTCGGGCGCGGCGACGACGTCTCGGCGACGTACCCGGCGTTCAAGGAGGCCCTCGCCAAGACGGCCCCGGGCTCGGACGTCTGGACCGACACGAAGCGCGCCGACCAGTACATCGCCTCGTACGCGCCGGTGCGCGACGAGAACGACCGCACCATGATGCTCGTCATCGGGGTCGCGTTGAACGACGCGCTCGCGCGCGTGACCGAGGCCTCCGGCGGGCGCGGCGTCCTCCTGGTGAACGAGACGGGCGACGTCCTCGCCAACACGCAGACGACCGAAGACGTGAAGAAGGCCGTCAAGGAGGCCTCGGGCGACGTGAAGAACGCCGTCACGACGGGCACCGTCATCGGCGGCGGCAAGGACGACGTCCTCTTCGCAGCGGCCCCGCTCGACGGCTTCGGCGAGAAGAAGACCGCGGTCGTCGCGGTCGCGCCGACGTCGCTCCTCGAAGGCGCCAACGGCGCGGCGTTCTCGATCCTCGGCGCGATGGCGCTCGGCCTCATCCTGGTCGTGGCCGGCGGCTGGTTCCTCGGGACGTACATCTCGCGGCCGATCGCCGTCCTCGAAGAAGGCCTCCTCGCGATCCTCAACGGCCAGAGCGACAAGCGCTTCGAGCTCGATCACGCCGAGCTCGGCGGCCTCGCGTTCCGCATCGACCAGCTCCTGAACCAGCTCATGGGCGTCGAGGAGGACAACACCGACGAGCAGGGCCGCGTCTCGAAGGCGCCCAGCGCGGCCGCCTTCGGCGACGCCTACTCGGTCGACCGCAGCGGCGGCGGTGCTCCCGCCGGCGGCGGCGGCGCTCCCGCGCTCGCGCAGGAGCCGGCGGAGCAGTACTACGCGCGGCTCTACAGCGAATACATGGCCGCGAAGCGCTCGCTCGGCGAGCAGGTCGACCACATCACGGACGCGGCCTTCCGGAGCCGCATTCAGGGCATGGAGCAGGAGGCCGCGACCAAGCACGGTCGGCCGGTTCGCTATCAAGTCCAGGTGAACGGCCGCGAGGTCGTCCTCCTGGCAGTGCCGCTCTGACGGCTCGGGCTTCGTCGCGGCGATCATTGTCGCCGTCGATCGGTTGAAACTCGCAAGACTAGCCTTAGGTTAAGCACCTCACGATGGGCCTATTCGACTTCTTCAAGAGCAACGGCAAGGGCGACGACACCAAGAAGAAGTCGAACGCCGCGGCGAAATGGGCCGAGGCCGCGGGCAGCAAGCGGGCGCAAGCCTACGACCGGCAGGAGGCGATCCAGGAGCTGTCGAAGCTCGCGACGGCCGACGCGGTCGAGGCCCTGCTGAAGCGCTTCACCTTCGCCATCGAGCCGTCGATCACCGACCAGGAAGAGAAGGAGCTCGCGTTCGACGGCATCCTCAAGGCCGGCAAGGACGCGATCGAGCCCGTCCGCGCGTTCGCCGCGAAGGCCGAGAGCCTCCGCTGGCCGATGCGCATCCTCAAGGAGACGCTCGAGGAGGACGAGCTCATCGAGGAGCTCATCGTCTGGCTCGCGAAGTGGGACACCGAGTACGCCAAGTTCATCGACCCGAAGCTGCAGCTCCTCGAGGAGCTCGGCGACCACGTGCGCCCGGAGATCCGTGAGGCGGTCGAGCCGTTCCTCGAGGACGTCAACGAGCCGGCGCGCTTCAACGCCGTGACGGCGACGCTCGCTCAGAAGGACGCGCAGTCGCTCGGCCCGCTGCTCACGCTCTTGCTCGACGAAGAGAGCGTCCGCGTCCGCAGCAAGGTCGCCGACGGCCTCGCCGCCCTGAGCTGGGAGGTCCCCGAGGACCAGCGCGACGCCGTCCGCAAGGTGCTGCCGCCGCAGTTCGGCGTCGACGGCTCCGGCCTCGTGACGAAGCGCTGAGCGCCTCGCCCGTCCACGCGCGACCCGCGTGACGCCGCCGAGCGCGACGGCCGTCAGCCGCGGAACGACTCGGGATCGAGGCCGAAGCGCTTCATCCAGCGGTGGATCTGCATGCGCGTCTTGCCCATCGCGCGCGCGATCTCGCTGACGTTCCCGCGCGTGGTCGTGAGCGCGCGCGTGAGCTCTTCTTTGAGCTTCAGCTCTTCTTCGGTCAGCGCGCGCGGCTGCGCCGAGCGGGCAGGGGCGCTGGCGGGGAGCGCCTCGCGCGCGTCGCGGCGTGACTCGCGCGCGTCGGTCTCGCTCGCGGCGCGCTCGCGTGTCGGGCGGAGCGCCTCGCCGACGCTCTCTCGCCGGAGCAGATCCTCGGTCGAGGTCACGAGCGCGACCGACAAGAGGTGCTCGAGCTCGCGCACGTTCAGCGGGAAGGCGTGCGAGCCGAGCGCGGTCGCGAGGTCGGGCGCGAAGCGGATCCTCTCGGCGCGCTCCGGCGCGAGCCGGGGCAGCAGATCGGCGATGAGCAGGCCGATGTCCCCGCGACGTTCGCGGAGCGGCGTGAGCCGGTGCACGAACGCCGAGATGCGCGCGTAGAGGTCGGGGCGGAAGCTCGTCGCCTCGCTCCCGTCGATCGGCTTGAGGGTCGCCGAGACGACGCGGAGATCGACCGGGACGGGCTTCGTCCCGCCGACGGGGAGCACTTCCTTCTCCTGCAGGACGCGGAGGAGGGTGGCCTGCGCGCTCGGCGGGAGCTCGCCGATCTCGTCGAGGAAGAGCGTCCCGCCCGACGACGCCCGGACGAGGCCGGGCTCGTCGCGCGCCGCGCCGGAGAAGGCGCCCCGCACGTGGCCGAAGAGCTGGCTCTCGACGAGCGTCGGCGCGAGCGCGCCGCAGTTGATCGCGACGAACGGGCCCTGGCGCCCCGAGAGCTGGTGGATCGTCCGCGCGAGGACCTCCTTGCCGGCGCCGCTCTCGCCGAGCAAGAGCACCGAGAGCTTCGACATCGCGACGCGAACGAGCCGCGGCATCGTGTGCTCGACCACCGGCACGAGCGTCGCGGTCCCGCGCGGGCGCGAGCGGAGCGAGGCCGCGTCGACCGCCTCGTTCTTCACGCCCTCGGGCACCGCCTCCTCGGGATCGAACAGGAGACACGTCGCGCCGAGCGTGATGATCGTCGGCTCGTCGAGGAGCGCCTGCGTCGCGCGCTTACCCTCGACGAAGGAGCCGTTCGTCGAGCCGACGTCCTCGAGGAGCCAGCCCGTCGCCTCGCCGTCGCCGTCGCTCGAGGCGCGCGCGCGCTCGCGGATCAGCCGAGCGTGCTTGCTCGACATGCGCGGGTCGGGGATCTCGAGCGTCGCCGTGCGATCGCCCTCCACCCGGAACGAGCGCGTCGTCCCGCGCCCGATCCTGAGCTCGTCGATGCCGTCGAGCGGCGCGCGGAGACCGCCTTCGAGCGCGCGCTCACCCTCGAGCACGACGTAGAGCGCCGGGCGGCCGAGCGTCGCCGTCTCCTTCGCGGAGAGGTCTTCGCGTCGGGTATGCGAGAGCGTCTCGGACATCGCGGCGTCGCGGATGCGGAAGGTCCGCGCACCTACACGTTACGGGCCCGCGTCCCGAGCCTCAACAGCACACTGGCGCGCCCGCAGGTTTGCGGCCGCGCCAGCTTGCCACGCCTCGAGGGAGGCGGTTCGAGGCTATTCGCTGACCTTCGGCGAGGTCGGCAAGTGGAAGCCGGCCGCGACGAAGATCATCTGGTTGAACTTGAACGTGCGGTCCTCGGAGTCGATCCGGTTGTCCGGGAAGGACGCGTCCGGGCCGCTGCCTCGCGAGTCGAAGCCGCCGCGGTTCCACGAGAACGGGAAGGCGCGGTACTCGAAGTTGATGCTCACGAAGTTCGACGGGTAGAGCGTGAGCCCGAGGCCGAACGACGGCGCCACGGCGACGCGGTCGACCTGCTGGAAGCTCGCGGCCGCGGTGCACGGCTTGCCCGGCCCGCCGCAGTCGCCGCGCTCCTTCACGCCGACGAACGCGACGCCGCCGTGGAGGTAGAGGTCGGTGTCGACGAAGAGCTTCTGGAAGAGGGCCAGCTTGCCGCGGAAGGGGCTGAAGGTGACCTGCGGCGTCGCCATCCACCCGAGCTTGCCGGTCTGCGCCTCGTACTTCGGCTGTCCGACCGTGCCGGGGAGGTTGACCGCCGTGCGCTGGTTACGCGGCGCGGGCGTCGACTCGATGCGGTCGGTGAGGTCGGTGTTCAGGCTCAGCGCCTCCGGGGAGAAGCCGCCGAACACGCCGATGCCGAGCCAGTCGAAGACGTTGTACTGGAGCCGACCCGAGATGAAGATCGTGCGCTTGTACTCGTCGAGGAGCGTGAAGCCGCCGCCGAGCGCGAGCTCTGCGCGGCCCTCACGATAGAGGCGGAGCTTGCGCACCGCGGGCGCGCCCGCGAGCGGGCCCGTGATCTGGATCTCCTGAGCGTGGGCGGTCTCGGGCGCGGCGGCAACGCCGGTCGCGAGTGCCGCTGCCGCCAGAGCGAGCTTGAAGCTTTGCTTCATGGTTCGTCCTTGGTGCCGGTTCGAGGAGATCACTTGGGCAACCTGTATTCCCAGCTGAACGGCAAGAACATGCTGATGCCGACCTGGGCCTGGACGTTGACGGTCAGCGGCTTCTCCTTGATCCAAGGCGACGCCGGGTCATTGGGGTTCTGCGCCGCTGCCTGGTTGGCCGCGACCTCGGTGTTCTCGAGGTGCTCGACGTAGATGTAGTTGCGGATCTCGCCGGTCACCGCGAACCAGCGGTTCAGGAAGATGCGGAGCCCGAAGCCCAGGTTGAAGGCGATGCGGTGCTCGAAGTCGAACTTGCGGTTGTCCGGATCGATGACGGGGATGGGGCGCGTGAAGAGGCCGCCGACGCCGCCGACGAGGTAACCGTCGTAGTGGAAGATGAACTGGCTGAAGCCCGAGAACTTGCCGTACATCGGGACGTACGTGAAGTTCACCGCGTAGCCGCCGAGGTACTCCGTCAGCGGGACGGCGATACGCGTCGCGCGGCGGTTCTCGAAGTTGAAGTCCGCGTCCGAGTTGAACGGCTGGTAGTAGGTGCCGTTCACGCCGACCGCGAGGACGTTCGTGAGGTAGTAGTTCACCGCGAGGCCGGGGCCCGGGTGGCTCACGAACTGGTCGTTGAGGCTCTGGCTCCAGTACGGGTTGATCTCGAAGCGGCCACGGCGCAGCGCGTAGATCTGCTGCACGGCGTAGACGTCGGCCTTGACCGGGCGTTCCGCCAGCTTCTTGATGTCACCCTGCTTGGGGCAGGCTGTGGGATCGATCTCGCAGATCCCGCCACCACCCCCAGTGTCGCCGCTGGGCGGCGGGGGCTCCGTCGGCTCCTCGGGAGCCGGCGTGTTCGGGTCGTCGATTTCGATGTCGCCGCCGGCGGGTGCCGGAGCGGGTGCTGTGGGAGGAGGCTTGCCGCCTCCAGCGGGCTTCTTCGGCTGCGCAAATGCAGCCTGTGGCAGCAGCAACAGGGCCACCACCGCGAGGAGCCAGCATCGAGCGTGCTTCATCAAGAACCCCTTCCACATCCTGGCCGCATGAACATTCGGGCCTGCAACACGTGAGAAAAATTGAGGAATCAGGGGTACTGCAGAGTTGCGCGGCACGATAACACGGATCTTTTTAGCCGAGCAATCTCAATTTGGGGGAGATCCCCAAGTACCTCTCACCCGCGGTCGAAGCTTCGGCAGAAGCTTCGTTCGAGGCGACTACGAAGCCTTGGCGTGACGCCTTCGAGACGACGCTCGTGTGACGTCACACGAGCGGTGCACTGCCAGTCTAAGCGTGCCTTCGTGCATCCTGCACATTCCCGGATCAGGCCGCGGCGGCCTCGTCGTCGTCCTTACCGAAGAGCGCCTCGACGAAGTCGGCGGCGACGAACTCGCGGAGGTCCTCGGCGCGCTCGCCGAGGCCGATGTAACGGACCGGGACCTTGAGCTCGTCGCAGACACCGAGGACGACGCCGCCCTTGGCGGTGCCATCGAGCTTGGTCAGGATCAGCCCGGTCAGCTCGAGGGCCTCCTTGAAGAGGGCCGCCTGCGTGAGCGCGTTCTGTCCGGTCGTCGCGTCGATCACGAGGAGCGTCTCGTGCGGGGCGCCGTCGAGCGCCTTGCCGATGGTCTTTTTGACCTTCTTGATCTCGTCCATCAGGTTCACCTTCGTGTGAAGGCGACCGGCCGTGTCGACGAGGAGGATGTCGGCCTGCGCGTCGACGGACTTCTTGGTGGCCTCGAAGGCGACGGCGCCCGGATCCGCGCCCTCTTTGCCCTTCACGACCTCGGCCCCGACGCGCTTGCCCCAGACCTCGAGCTGCTGCACGGCGGCCGCGCGGAAGGTGTCGCCCGCCGCGAGCATGACGTTCTTTCCGTCGGCGTTCCACTTCGTGGCGAGCTTGCCGATGGTCGTCGTCTTTCCGACCCCGTTCACGCCCACCATGAGCACCACGAGCGGCTTTCGGCCCTGCTTCGCCGCGGGGGCGGGGAGCGAGAGGATGCGCGTGGCCTCCGCCCGGAGCGCGGCCCAGACGGCGTCGGTGTCGGCGAGCTCGCTCTTGTTCATCCGATCGCGCAGGCGCTCGAGGATCGCCTGCGTGGTCTTCACGCCGACGTCGCTCGTGAGCATGACCTCCTCCAGCTGTTCGAGGATGGCCGGGTCGATCTCTTTCTTGCCCGTGAAAAGCGCTTTGAGACGCGCCATGAAGCCGCCGCGGGTCGCCGCGAGGCCCTTGCGGAGGCCGGCGACGTCCTTCTTCGACACCACCGGCGGGGGCTCGGCGGACGGCGCGACGATCTCGGGGGCGGACTCGGCCTCCGCGGGAGCCTCGGCCTCGGCCGGAGCCTCGACCTCGGGCGCCGGAGCGGCGGGAGCCTTGACCTTGGGCTTCTCCTCGAGCGCCGGAGCCTTCGGCGTCGGTGCGGGCGCGGGCGTCGCTTCCGGCCGCCTCGGAGCGGGCTCCGGCAGCGCCTTCTTCCGGAAGAAGAGGAAGTAGGCGAGCAGCGCGACCACGACGACGACGCCGATGACGATAGGCAGGTTGTCCATCGAGGGTCGCCTCTTATAAGGAGCGGGACCACGCCGCGTCAACGCCGCTCGACCGATCGGACCTGCTCGACCCCGCGCCGGTGGGCGGCGTGCGTGGCGTCCGCGGGCTCGGGGCGCAGGGTTCGGCCCGGAGAGGCTCTTCCGTGGAGGAGGCCTCGGCGGCCTCGCCTCAGCGGTCGCGGGGGCGCGGGCGGGCGTCGTTCGGGGCTCTCGCCGGCTCTGGCCCGTCCTCGGGAGCGAGCTGGTCGACCTCTTGCTCCGCGCGCGCGTCGACGTCGCCCGGCCCGAACGCCGCGCGCTCGACCGCCTCGGCCCATCGGGCGGTCGCCCGCTCGGCCGCCGCGGCCCTCCGGACGTGGCCCGGCGTCGGCTCGGGCCGCGTGTCGAACGGCGGCCCCCGTCGTCGCGCCCACGTCACGAGCCGAGCGAGCATCGCGCGCCGGCGCTGCGCGAGCGCGATCGCGATCTCGCCCGGCGGAGGGAGGTCCTGCGAGAGCCGCGCGTGGAGGCGCCCCTCGGCGCCCAGGCTCTCGTCGCCGGCGACCGCGCCGATCCCCGGGAGGGTGAAGCGCCCGTCGGCGTCGGTCTCGACGCTCGTGAGCACCGCGCGGCCCTCGAACGTGCCGCGCTCGATCCAGACGCGCGCGCGGCCGACGGGCGTGCCCTCGTGCGTGTCGACGACCCGCCCGGTCCAGCCCTCCGCGCCGCGCTCGGCGGGACGCACGAGCGCGACGCCCGGCTTCGCGTCGCGCGCTTCGCCGTTCGCCTTCGCGGGGGCCGGCTCCGGCTTGCTCTTCTGCCCCGAGACGCGTCCGACGAGGAAGAACGCGAGGACGGCGAGCCCCGCGAGGAGGATCGGCGCCTTCGACCAGAGGCTGGGACCGCGGATCGGCAAGCGGACGACCGGCTCGCCGAGCGGCTCGTACCACGGCGACGCGGGGACGTAGCGGAGGCGGACGAGCGCCTCGCTGCCCTGGGCTGTGAACGTCAAGAGGAGCCGCGCGATCCCGCGCTCGACGGGCGCCGCGCCGACGACCACGTCGCCGATGCGCGCCTCGACGGATCCCTCGGAGAGGGGACCGAGCGCTTCACCGCCGGCGTCCGGAGCGTCGAGGGTCGAGTGGACCTCGGCGAGCAACGCGATCCCGTCCTCGGGCACCGCCGCTTCGAGCGCGCCTCGGTCGGCCGCGGGGACCTTCACGACGACCTTCACGTGGCGCTCGACGTCTTCGCTGTGCGAGGCGCGCGCGGTCTCGCCGTCTCCGGCGAACGAGACGCGCAGCTCGCCGGGCCCCGGAGCGCCGAGCTTGGCGCCGGGGAGGACGAAGCGCGCGCGGCCGGCGGCGTCGGTCACGGCGCGCGCCAGCTCCTCCTTCTCGTTGCCGAGGACGAGGCCGAGCGCAGGCGCGACGCGTGGGTCGCCGTCGTCGTCGACGATCGCGACCGCCTCGATGGTCGCCTGCGGCGTGTCGAGCTGGACGACCCTCGGCGTCGGATCGAAGCGGAGGGCGAGGCCGCGGCGCGAGAGATCGAACGCGATCTCGCGCTCGATGCCGTCGACGAGCGCCTGCGTCGCGGGCGGGGTGTAGACGAGGTTCGCCTTGTAACGATCGGGATCGAGCCGCGCCCGAAAGCAGAAGCGCCCCTCCTCGTCGGTGGTCGCGGTGACCTCGGGGGCGTCGGTGGGACCGGAGACGGCGACGCCCCACGCCGTCGGTCCCCGACGTGCTCCAGATGGGGCGCCTGGAGTCGGATCTGCGGCTCTATCGCACCCGCGCGCTCCGGCGATGCCCGCCGCGGTCCTCGCGTCGTGCGGGTCGGCCTCCTTCGTGACGCGGATGACGACCCGCTGGAGCGCCAGCGGCTCGCCGGCGTCGTCGGTGAGCGAGCCGCTGAGGAGCAGCTCGTTCGTGCCGGGCGCGGGCGGGCTCCCGCCTTCGGCCGCTCCGCGCACGTCGACCGGAGCCACGTGGCGCGACGCCCGTGCGCTCAGCTTCGCCGCTCCGCGCACCCGCACCCTCAGCGGCGCCGCGTCGGCGCGCGGCGCATGCCACAGCGACGCCAGGATGAAGACGATCCCGACGAGCGCCGTGATCGGCAAGCGTGGGAGCGATCGGTTCGAGGCGTGGAAGATCACGTGTTGCGAAGGTTCTGGGTTCGATACGCTGGCTCGTTGGAACCAGGGTCTGTCCCCCGAATGGGCGCGGAACAGATGAGAGCTCGCGGTGACTATTTGGCTTGGGAGCCCGTCGATCTTTCTGGCCTCTCGGCCGACCCCTCGAGGCTAACGAAAAGCGGTTCCGGAGGCGTGGTCAATGCGTGATAACGTTTGCGGAGTGTGGGCGGGGCTCTTGACCCGTAGACGCGTGGGCCTGCAAGGGGCGGGACGCGCGCTCCTCGAGCGCGGCGTTCTCCTCGCCTCGCTCCTCGTCGCGGCGCTCATCGTGCTCGCGCCCGGCGTCGCGCGCGCCGACGAGGCGCGTCTGCGCTTCCTCTCGGAGAAGATGAGGGACGGCGACCCGCGCGTTCGCACGAGCGCCGCGCTCGCGCTCGGCGCGTCGAACGAAGACGGCGCCGTCGACCCGCTCTGCGGCGGTCTCGGCGATCGCGAGGACGTCGTCCGCCAGGCCGCGGCCGTCGCGCTGAAGCGCCTCAGCCGCAGCCGCTCGCTCGAGTGCCTGCGGAACCGCGAGCGCGTCGAGTCGAACGAGGCGGTGAAGATCGCCGTCACGCGCGCCATCGAGGCGATCGCGTCGAGCGGCGACGGCGGCGGCGGAGGCGGCGGCGAGCAGGCCAAGGAGAACCCGAACGCCAAGTACTACATCTCGCTCTCGACCGTCGCGAACCAGACCGGACGCGCGCAGACCGAGGTCGAGCGGATCGTCCTCGCCTCCGTCCGCCAGAAGCTCGAGGCCGCCGGCGTCGTCCAGCTCGCGCCCACGACCGAGTCGCCGGACAAGGCGCGCGACGTGATGCGGTCGAGGAAGATGAAGGGCTTCTACCTCGCGCTCGCGGTCGATCGGTTCGACTACGCCGACGGCAACCTCCGCGTGAAGGTGAAGATCGGCGTCTTCAACTACCCGAACAAGTCGCTGCTCGGGAACATCGACAAGACGCTGACCGCGCAGGGGGTCTCGAGCGGCGACAAGGCCTCCGAGGACCGGCTGCTCGAGCTCGCGGCGGGCTTGGCGAGCGAACAATTCGCCCAAAACGCGAGCGCTTTCCTATGATTTGTATTTCTCTCGGCAAGACTCCGACTCGTGTCTTCGCGCCGTCGATGAGGTTTCTATGACCACGTCTGCACAGCCCGCTCCCGCCGCTGCTCCCAAGTACAAGCGGAGCATCAAGAACTACCTTCTCGACGCCAAGTTCCAGCTCAAATGGACGGGCCGCATCATCTTCGTGGCGCTGGCGATCAGCGCGTTGATGGGCGTGTTCCTCTACCAGACGAGCCGCGAGGTCACCGAGCAGAGCCACAAGGTCATCGCGCAGGGCGACGCGCTCATCAGCGAGAGTCAGAAGAACTCCGACCTCGTGAAGATGCAGATCAACGATCAGTACGCCGACTCGCCCGAGCTCGCGGCGACCTTCACGAAGAGCGCCGACGAGCTCGACAAGCAGCTCCAAGAGAAGCACGCCGCGCTCGAGGCGCAGGCCGCGAAGACGAAGAGCCAGCAGCAGACGATGATGCTCTCGCTCGTCGCGGGCCTCACGCTCCTCGTCGCGCTCATCGGTCTCCTCGGCATCTACTTCACGCACAAGGTCGTCGGCCCGATCTACAAGATGAAGATGCTGCTCCGGCAGGTCGGGGACGGGAAGCTGAACTTCCAGGGCAAGCTCCGTAAGGGCGACGAGCTGCAGGACTTCTTCGAGGTCTTCGCGGCGATGGTCGAGAAGCTCAAGGCGCGTCAGGCCGGCGAGGTCGAGGAGCTCGAGGCCGCGATGAAGGAAGCGAAGGAGACGGGCGCGAGCGACGCCGCGATCGCGAAGATCGGCAAGGTCCGCGACGAGATGAAGGCGGCGCTCGAGAAGTAGGCTCGGCGCCGGCGAGGCGGAAGCGACGACACGGAACGGCGGCGAGGCGACCCTCGCCGCCGTTCGCGCTTTCGGGCGCGCCGGCGCTCGCGCGGCCTTCAGCGCATGTCCTCGGTGACGGCGCCGCGGATCCACTCGATGCGCGGCGGCCCGTCGGGCGACGACGTGATGGCGATCACGTCGATGCGGACACGCTGGACGTCCGGCATCTTCTTCAGCCGGCCCCGCCAGAGTCCGCGCGCGGCGCGGAGGAGCATCTTGCGCTTCGTCCACGTGACGCTCGCGAGGGGACCGGCGAACGCGCCCGCGCCGCGCGAGCGCACCTCGGCGATGATCACGAGGTCGTCCTTCTTCGCAACGAGATCGATCTCGAGCGGTCCGATCCGCACGTTGCGCCAGAGGACGCGGAAGCCCTCGCGGACGACATGCTCGGCGGCGCGGTCCTCGGCGCTCCGGCCGATCGCGGTGCGATGGAGCTCCACGAGGGCACGTTCGGCCACGCGCCGGCGGAGTTGCGCGCCGTCGTTCGAGCGAGCCCGCGTCGCGGCCGAACAAAGCAAAAACGCGGCGGCCTGGGGGGCCACCGCGTCTCCGTCGCCGTCCGGCGCGCGTCAGTTGCAGTTACGCGTCTTGTCGTTCAGGTCGCACTCGCCCTGGGTGCAGGCCGTCGTCGGATCGTACTTCGTGTTCGTCTTGATGCAGTACGAGCCCGTGAGGCCCTCGTTGCCCTGGCCGATCGAGGTCACGAGGCGCTCGCACTGGAAGCCGTCCGGGCAGTCGCAGAACGTCTGGTCGCTCGGGCGCTGGCCGTTGATGTCGGCGCAGCGGCACGAGCAGTAGACGGCCTTGTCGGTCGCGCGGTCGACGCACTGAGCGGAGACGCTCGACTTCTTGCGCGTGTCGACGAAGTCGTTCGTGTTCGGATCCTTCGCGCCTTCGATCGGCGTCTCGGTTCCGGGGATCTTGCAGTTCGCGCCGCCGGCCGGCGCCTCACCGCCGGGGCCCTGTCCGTAAGGACACGAGACGCGGCCGCGGAAGTGATTCACGAGACAGAGTCGCGTGCGGCACTGGAAGCTCTTCGACTCGACGTTGACTTCCTTCTCGTCGAAGCCGAGGAAGTCCGGGTTGTACTCCTGCTCCGGAGTGCACGGATCGCCGATGCCCTCGTCGGCGCAGCCGGGACCGGCCACGAAGAGGAGCGTGCCCCCGAGCACCGCCGCGGTCGCCAGCGGGCGAACGATGCGGCCGAAGGGCCCGAGCGGTCGAGAGGCGGACTTGACCATAGCGTCGCGCGTCATCGTGCGGGACGGTACTGTTTTCGCAGCGAGAGCGTCAAGCATAGGTTTCTCCGTCGGTCATGATTCCAGCGGCTGACTGGCGGCCGTGCACTGGGGCACGCGCGCCCGGCGCCAAACCGAGCCGTCATCGCCTCGCGGCGCCCGTCGCGGCCACGTCTTCCGATGGCCGGGGGAGGGGGGATTCCGTCGCGGCCGACGCGCGACGACGGTGGATCGGCCCTCGCGGTCTCCGTTGCGCTCGCCGTCGTCTCGATCGCGTCCCGTCCCAACACGCCTCCCCCCCGCGGCCTTGGTGGACTAGCGTGCGGCCATCTCGATCCAATGACCCGCTCGTGTCGGGGGTTCTCTTCGTGTTCCTCGGACGTGCTCCGAGGGCGCGCGGCCCGCCGCCCGGCAAGCACCGTCCCTCTTCGCCCGGCGGCGCGCCGCCGCGTGTCGCGGGGGCGTGGCTGGAATCCGGCTTGACAAAATCTCGACGGCCTCCGTACCATCTCGCCGCCCGCGGGGAATATCTTTGCTAAAACGTTCGACTTTTCGCCGAGCTCTTCCGTGGAAACACGGCGCTTCACCGTCTCTCGTTCGCGTCGCCTGAACGGCGCGTCGTCACCGCGCTTCGTCGCAGCAGCACCACCGGCTCTCTCGCTTCGCGCTCTACGTCGCGAAGCAGGCAGTTCCTCCCCACGAAAGACGTGGGGGCCCTCATCACGAAGAAGAGGAATCACAGGATGCGTCTCTCTCTATTGCGCAAGCTCCTGATCGCATCGGCAACGTGCATGCTCTCGGTCTCGCTCGCGACCTCGCCAGCGATGGCGCAGAAGCCGAAGCCCAAGGCGCCCGCGGCGAAGCCCGCGGCGAAGCCTCCGGCGGGCGGTGGAGCGCAGGCCATCGAGCTCGACGATCCCGGTCCGTCCGGCGACGCGCCTGCCGCGCAGCCGAAGGCCTCGGACATGGGGCCCGCGCCCGTCGCCGGTCAGATGACCGAGCAGGCCGCGCAGGCCAAGCGCCTCTTCGACGGTGAGAAGTGGGGCGACGCCGCCACGGCGCTCTACCGCGTCTACAAGGGCGAGACGGGCGACGACGAGGGCAACAAGCAGCTCGCGCAGTACCACCTCGCGATCTCGCTCTACCGCATCAAGGCGTACCAGGGCGCGTACGGCATCTTCTCCGAGATCGCCGACAAGCCGAATCACCTCAAGTTCAACGAGACGCTGCTCTGGCTCGCGAAGCTCGCGACCGACCTCCCCGAGCCGGCGGACATCGTCGAGCGCGTCGGCAAGTACAACGACTCGCAGATCGACAAGTTCAACAACTCGAACCAGCGCGAGCTCTACTGGCAGCTGAACTACCTGCTCGGCCGCTACAAGTACCGTAACCGCCAGTACGACGACGCGCTCCGCCTCTTCGGCAAGGTCGACCGCCAGTCGAAGTACTACGTCCGCGGGCAGTTCTTCTCGGGCATCTCGAACGTCCAGCTCCGCCGGTCGATCCCCGCGGTCCAGTCGTTCCAGCGCATCGTCGGCGCGATCGACAGCGGCGAGCTCGAGGGCCTCGAGGACGAGGACCGCATGAGGGACCTCGCGTTCCTCTCGATGGCGCGCACGTACTACTCGGCGTCCGTCCGCCTCGACGAGTCGAACTCCCCGACGATCGACAGCGCGAAGCTCTCGGCCGCGGTGAAGTACTGGAACAAGGTCGACCAGGGCAGCGAGTACTGGCTCGACGCGCTCTTCGAGGAGTCGTGGGCGTACTTCATGGCCGGCGACTACGCGCACGCGCTCGGCAACGTCCACACGATCGAGTCGCCGTACTTCCCGAACTCGTACTACCCCGAGGCGGAGATCCTCAAGGCGGTCATCTACTTCGCGAACTGCCAGTACGAGGACGCGGAGACGATCGTCGCCAAGTTCCAGACGAAGTACCAGCCGATGTACGACGACTTGAACAAGGTCCTCAAGCGCTTCCAGGGCGAGGACCAGGACGAGCCGTTCTACAAGTTCTTGAAGCAGGTCCGCGACGGCAAGGCGGATCTCCCGCCGCGCATCAAGATCGTCGTCGAGAACGCGCTCGGCGATCGCCAGCTGCTCCGCCACCTCCAGTACGTGCAGGTGCTCGACGACGAGCAGAAGCGCTTCGGCAAGATGCCCGCCGGGTTCCGCGACTCGCCGCTCGGCAACGACGTCAAGGACGCGATCCAGCTCGCGCGCGACATCGCCGTTCGTAACGCCGGTCAGCTCGCCCGCGAGCGTTACCAGCGAAACCTCGACGAGCTCAACGAGCACCTCCGCGACAGCGCGAAGATCCTCATCGACATCACCTCCGCGAAGAGGAACCAACTCGACGCGGCCATCGCAGGCTCCCAGGTCACCGCCCAGGAGTCGGAGCGCAACATCGTGAAGCCGGACGAAGAGCACGTCATCTGGCCGTTCGACGGCGAGTACTGGCGTGATGAGCTCGGGTTCTACCGGCAGACCATCACCTCGAAGTGTGGGAGGTAGGGTTTCTATGAATCGGATTCTTCAGCTGTTGCTCGTCGGCACCGCCGTGACGGTGAGCGCCGAGGCCTTGGCCGCCGAAGTCTGCATCGACGACAAGGCGAAGCAGTCGCTCAACGCGTGCGCCGGTGGCGTCGCTCCGAAGGAGTTCAAGGGGAGCAAGACCCCGGCGACCAACTTCCACTCGGCGCCGCAGTCCGCGGACCTCAAGAAGAGGGACCAGCAGACCAAGCCCGGCCGGCCGAACATCGAGGAGGCTCCGCGCGACGAGCGCAAGAGCCGCCTCCAGGCTCGCCAGCGCGCCCTGCTCGTCACCGAGATCCAGGGCCTCGAGCGCCTGTTCGAGACGACGTCGAAGAACAAGCCAGACCGCCCGCAGCTCGCGCGCCGTCTCGCCGAGGCGTACGTCGAGCTCGAGTCCGCCGCGTTCCGCGACAAGACGCAGGCGGAGATCAAGCGCGACGAGCTGAAGAAGACGAACGCCAACGCGGCGGGGCAGCAGCAGACGCAGGCCAACCAGGCCGACGCCGTCATGAAGGCCGCGCGCAAGAAGGCGATCGCGAACTACACGCTCATCGTCAACGAGTACCCGAACTACGGGCAGATCGACGAGGTCCTCTACTACCTCGCCTACGAGTACGAGCAGGCGAACGACCTCAAGAACGCGCGCTCGGTCTACTACGACCTCATCAAGAAGGCGCCGCAGTCGAAGTACATCCCGAACGCGTACCTCGCGTTCGGCGAGCTGTTCTTCAACGAGGCGCAGGGCGATCCGAGCAAGTGGGATCTCGCCGCCCAGGCCTACACCGAGGTGACCAAGTACCCGGCGCCGAACAACAAGGTGTACGGCTACGCCTGGTACAAGCTCGGCTACGTCTTCTGGAACAAGGGCGAGCTCGAGAAGGCGCTCAACGCGTTCAAGAAGACGATCGAGTTCGGCGTCGTCCACGCGCAGCTCCCCGGCGCGGCGAAGCTCGCCGACTCCGCGCGTCGCGACGTCATCCCGGTCTACGCCCTCAAGGGTGACCCGGCGCAGGCGTACAACTTCATGCACAACATCTCGGGCGACGCCAGCGGGTCGAACGAGAAGACGTACAAGATGATGGACGATCTGGGTAACAACTACCTGGACACCGGCCACTACCCCGAAGCCATCATCCTCTACAAAGACCTGATGACCCGCGACAAGGGCGGGCGTCATTGCGTCTACCAGGCGCACATCACCGAAGCGACCATGGCGCTGAAGTCCGGCAACAAGGACGTCATCGTCAAGGAGGTCGACAACCAGGTTAAGGTCTACAACGAGGTCAAGTCGGGCGGGTACACCGCCGACCAGAAGGCCGAGTGCGCGAACAAGACCGCGTCGCTCGCGACCGAGACCGCGATGGCCTGGCACCTCGAGGCCGTCGGCTCGCAGGGCCAGCGCGGCACCGGCGACCAGAAGACGATGGGGCTCGCGGCGCAGCTCTACAAGAAGGTCGTCGACAACTGGCAGGCCGACGAGTTCGCGAAGTTCGAGTTCCCGCGCATCGTCAAGGAAGACTGGCCGAGCATCTACAAGATCAAGTACGCGATGGCGGACTTGCTCTACTTCCAGAAGGACTGGGCGAAGTGCGGCCCCGCCTTCGACTCCGTCGTCCAGGAGAACCCGCAGGCGCCCGAGGCCGCCGAGGCCGCGTACGCCGCGGTGCTCTGCTACCAGAACATCTACGACGAGACCCACAAGGGCGACGCCGGCCGTAAGGGCGCCGGCAACCTCCCCGGCCAGGACAAGAAGGGCGACAAGAAGGCCCAGGCCGCGGCAGAAGCCGAGAAGCTGAAGCCGAAGGAGATGACCGAGAACCAGAAGGGCATGGTCTCGGCCTTCAACAAGTACATCTGCTACATCAAGCCGGCCGCGAACGACGCCGCCGGTCAGGAGCAGCTCGTCGAGGTCAAGTACGCGCGCTCGCGTACGTACTTCGAGTCGCAGCACTGGGAGGAGTCGGCGATCGGGTTCCGCGAGATCGCGATGAACCACGCGGACCGCGACGTCGGCATCTACGCCGCGCAGCTCTACCTCGAGAGCATCAACGTCCTCGGCTCGCACTTCTCGAAGACGAACTGCTTCGACGACATGGAGCAGGACGTCCCGAAGTTCATCGAGCTCTATTGCACCGGTGACAAGGCGAGCAAGAACGCCGACCAGTGCACGACGCTCAACAAGATCCAGGTCGACATCCTCCGCCTCAAGGCCCAGAAGCTGGTCGAGCGCGCGGACAAGGAAGGCGGCAAGGAGTCGATCGCCCTCTACGAGAAGGGCGGCACGGCGTACTTCGAGATGTTCCGCCGCTACTGCCAGGACCCGGTCAACAACGGGCAGCAGCCGCAGGCGGAGAAGTGCGACGAAATCGCGTACAACGCGGCGCGCGCCTTCCAGGCCGCTCGCCTCGTCGCGAAGGCGATCACCGTTCGCCGCGCGCTCCTCACCTTCGACGAGAAGACGCGAGGCAACTCGCCGCTCGCGAAGAAGGCGACGTACGAGATCGGCGGTAACTACCAGGCCATCGCGGTCTACGACCTCGCGGCCGAGTGGTACGAGAAGTACGCGAAGATGGACCCGAACGGGCCGGACGCCGACAAGGCGCTCTCCGACGCCGTCATCCTCCGCCTCGGCCTCGGCCAGGAGGAGCAGGCCATCGCGGACGCCCAGATCTTCACCAAGAACTACGGCGGCAAGAAGCCGGCGCAGACGGCGCAGATCGCGTTCGCGATCGGCTCGCACTACGCCGACAACGAGCAGTGGGACAAGGCGCAGAAGGCCCTGTCCGGAGCGATGGGCACCATCTCCAAGGCGGCGCCCGACATCCAGGTGCAGGCGCGCACGACGCTCGCCCGCGCGCACACGAAGCTCCGCGGCGGTGAGAACTCGGCCAAGGCCGAGTACGCCAAGGTCCGCGCGCTCTGGAGCAACCCGGCCGACGCGGAGGCGAAGATCAAGGCCGCGTACCCGGACGAGGACAACGCGCAGCACGATCGTCGTCTCGCGAAGGCGCTCAACGCGGTCGGCGAGGCGTTCTTCTACGCCGCCGAGGAGCGTCGCAAGGCCGACGTCGAGACGGTGAAGTTCCCGGCGTACAAGGGGCCGGGCGACAAGGACTCCGTCCTCAAGCACATCAATACGAAGGTCAAGGAGTGGTACACGAAGAAGCGCGACGCGATCGGCAAGGTCGAGCCCGAGTACGTCAAGATCCTCGAGCTCAAGCCCGTCCCGCCGCCGAAGTGGGTCATCGCCGCCGGCTCGCGCGCCGGCCTCATGTGGGGTGACCTCGTCGACGACTTCCGCCGCGCTCCGATCCCGGAGGCGTGGAAGAAGGACGCCGACATCCGCGGCACCTACTACGACGCGCTCGACGCGGCGAGCGAGCCCTTCAAGGTCCAGCACGCCAAGCCGGCGCTCAAGAAGTGCCTCGATCTGTCGGTGAAGTACCAGTACTTCGACGAGTTCAGCCGCAGCTGCGAGGTGTGGCTCGCGAAGAACTACAAGGCCGAATACCACGTCGTCGACGAGCTCCGCGGAGCGCCGACGCTCTCGAACAGCGGCCTCGACGAGAAGGTGCCGCCGGTCCTTCCGGACGGGACCTTCTGGCACCCGCCGGCCGCCGCGCCCGAGAAGACCACGGTCAGCTCGGACGAGGGCGACAAGAAGGACGTCGCGAAGCCGGCGGCCAAGGCCGGCGGCAAGAAGAAGTGAGCGAAGGAGACACGCACATGAAGCGCATCACTACACTCATGGTCTCGGGGCTCCTGGCTCTCACGGCGGCGTGCGGCGGCGGCGACAAGCCGAACCCGAAGACCGGCGCCGACGGCAAGTCGACGACGGGCGGCGGCGGCGCTGCCGACCTCAGCAAGGACGCGCAGGCGAAGTTCAACTCCGCGATCGATCTCTTCGTCGAGCACGACAAGAAGAACGACTGGAGCAACGAGGCCTGCGCCGACGTGGCGAAGAAGTTCGAAGAGGTCGGCAAGAACGCGCAGGCGATCTTCAACGCCGGCCTCTCGTACCAGCGCTGCAACGACGACAAGAACGCGAAGGCGAAGTTCGAGGCGGCGCTCCAGGCCGACCCGAAGTTCCACCACGCGCGCGCGCAGATCGCGCTCTACCAGTACAAGGCCGACGGTAACGAGGACGCCGCCATCGGCGCCCTCCAGCAGGCGGTCACCGACGCGCAGTTCCAGAACGTCCCCGCGCTCGTCAACCTCGCCATGGTGCAGATGGCGCGCGACAGCGCGCAGGGCGGGCAGGGCTGCAAGGACGACATGGACTGCGCGAAGCTGAACCTCCAGCGCGCGCTCGCCATCGACGACGCCTACATGCCGGCGTTCAACCAGCTCGCCCTCTACTACTTCCAGCTCGCGAAGAAGCGCGCGGGCGCGATGAAGGGGACGAGCAAGAGCAGCAAGGGCCGTCAGGTCATCACGCACGCCTCGCAGCAGAAGAAGGCGGACGTGCAGCAGCTCGAGCTCGCGGCCCTCGTCTGCTCGCAGGCGATCCGCAAGAACGCGAACTACGCGCCGATCCACAACACCGCCGGTCTCATCCAGAACGAGCTCGGTCAGGTCAACGGAGCGGTCGCCGCGTTCGCGACGGCGGCGAAGCTCGATCCGAAGTTCTTCGAGGCGCAGATGAACTACGCCGCGGTCAACCTCGGGTTCCGCGGCTTCGAGCAGGCGCAGTCGGCGTACAAGAAGGCGCTCGAGATGCGCCCGAACGACTACGACGCGCACCTCGGAATGGCGCTCGCCATCCGCGGCCCGATCACGGGTGCCGAGGGCAACTACGACCAGCTCGTCGCGGCGGCCCAGGCCGAGCTCGACGCGGCGAAGAAGATCGACCCGAACCGCCCGGACGCCTACTACAACGAGGGCATCCTCACGCAGGAGTTCAAGGCGAAGTCGGGCGGCGCGAAGGAGAAGACGATCGCTTCGCTCGAAGAGGCGAAGAAGATCTTCCAGACCTTCCTCGAGAAGGCCTCCGGCAAGCCCGAATACGACGGCGCGGTGAAGCGCGTGAAGGGTGATGGCTCGAAGAAGGACCTCGGTCGCATCGGCGACATCGACGACACGATCGCCTTCCTCAAGCTGGACGCGAACGCGCAGAAGGACGCGACGAACCAGAGCTCCGCGGACGCCGCGGCGGCGGAGCCCGAGAAGAAGTAACGGGCGTACGCGCGAAGGTCGAAGGCCTCTCTGGTCCGCCAGGGGGGCCTTTCGCCTGTGCGAAGCCGCCGCGGGGTGCGGGCACGGACGTCGCGGGCGGCTCCGATGAGGATAGGACCAAAGGTCACCCCGCCGAGGGGTGTCGCGATTGTCGGGAACCTTCTGGGTCGAGACGTTGTCAGGACGTCTTGAACCCGGCGCTTCCCGGTTAGAAAGACGACGAAACCAGCAGGATCGATGCTCCACGCGCTCACATGAAGGCTTGCCGCCGACTCAATCCGGCGGTACACTCTCACTGTAATCGCGGCGCAAAAATCCTGGGGAATTGGAAGATTTACCCTCCGGCACGATTGCCGCTAACGTGCCCGTCGCAGGCGGGTCCCTCGAGCGGTGTTCGACTTCGGAGAAGTCAGGAGCGGAAGATGAAGAAGCGGGTTCTTTTTGGTCTCCTCGCAGCAGCTTTCGTCCTCACGAGCGCGTCGGCGTTCGCGCAGCAGCCGGGCGGCGGCGGCGCAGGCGTCAAGTCGACGGGCGCCGCGGGTAAGGACGAGGGCTACGGCTACGAGTTCTCCGACGATCCGCTCGCGGCGGGCGGCTTCGGCCCGAACGACGCGACGATCCGCGTGCGTCCCGGTCCGGTGCGCACGACTCTGATTCGTCCGCGCACGTCCTTCGTGCCCGAGATGTTGAAGAGCGTCGAGAACCTCTGATTCATCCCCATTCACTCGCTTCGCGCGTTCGATCCTCATCATCGACGAGCGAAGGGCATCGGTTGTAACCGCCGCACACTCCGCGACGAGACGCGGCGGCAGCACTAGAGGAAGGTCGATACGATGGAAGGCAAGGCGAAGGTTGCGCTGACGTTCGCGCTCTACCAGGGCGAGCAACTCGTCCGTAGGGACACGATCGCCCAGGACATCGTGAAGGTCGGCAAGGACCCGCGCAGCCATCTGCGTGTGGACGATGACCTCGCGTCGCGCATGCACGCGGTCATCGAGGTCGCCAACCCGAACGACATCACGCTGATCGATCTCGGCAACGAGCCGGGCACGATGGTGAACGGTCAGCGGGTGAACAAGTGCAAGGTCCGGCCTGGCGATCAGATCCAGATCGGCTCGACCATGATTCACCTCGAGAGCGCCGAGCTCGCCGGTGGTGCGCAGACCGCCGCGATGGCGAGCGCGCCCGTGCCGCCCCCGCCGGTCACTCCGCAGGTGCCGCCGCATCAGATGCAGGTGAACACGCCGACCGAGGCGATCGCCGCGCAGGGCATTCCGGGCGGGAGCGCGCCGCCGCCGGCGGCGAACCCGTTCGCAGCGCCGTCGCAGCCGCCCCCGAACCCGTTCGCGGCGCAGGCCGCGCACCAGAGCGCGCCTCCGGCGGCTCCCCCGGCCGCAGCGAACCCGTTCGCGCAGGCCAACCCGTTCGCGGCGGTCGCGAGCCCGTTCGCGGCGGTCGCCAACCCGTTCGTCGCGTCGGCGGCCGATCAGGGTGGTGGTGGCTACGCGCTCAACGCCCCCGGCGGCAGCGACTTCGATCCGAGCCAGCCCTACACGTTCTCGATCGTGAAGAGCGGCCCCGACGTCCACCCCGACGAGGTCGAGACTCACGCGGCGGCGATCGAGGTCCTCGTCAAGTGGGACCACAACACGCTTCACGTCGCGCACAACTCGCCGCCGAAGAGCTTCTTCGTCGGTGAGGAGCCGGGCGCCGACTACTTCGTCCCGAGCGAGGTGCTCGGCACGACGCGCGCCCCCGTCGTCGTCGCGCGCGGCGTCAGCGCGGCGCTCGTGATCCTCCCGCGCTCGAGCGGCACCGTCGAGATCCCGGGCCAGGGCACCTTCACGTTCCACGACCTCGTCTCGTCGGGTCGCGCTCGTCCGTCCGCGGAGCTGAGCGGCGCGCACGAGCTCGATCTCCCGAACAACGCGAAGGCGAGGATGGAGATCGAGGGCACGGGCCTCACCTTCGAGGTGAGCGCGGTCAACGCGGGCAAGTCGCCGCCGGTCGGCGTCTTCTCGAGCTTCGAGCCGGCCGCGTACATGTTCATCGGCCTCTCGTTCCTCCTCCACATCGGCATCGTCGCCTCGATGGCGTTCTTCATGCCGTCGATGGGCAGCGACGACGCCGAGGCGATCGATCGCGATCAGCTCCTCCTCATGCAGAAGATGCTCAACGCGGCTGCCGAGCGTGAGCAGGAGGAGAAGGAGACCGAGCAGCAGCCGGATCAGAACGCCGACAACAAGGAAGGCGGCACCGGCACGCGCGCCAAGGGTGAAGAGGGTTCCATGGGAAACCCGAACACCAAGGACACGAACAAGCGCTACGGCGTGCAGGGCCCGCAGGACAACTCGGACCCGCACATCGCGCGTCAGGCTGCGCTGAAGGAAGCGCAGGAGTTCGGCATGATCGGCCTCATCAACGTCGGCGCGGGCGGCGATCCGAACGCCCCGACGGCGCCCTGGGGACGCGACGACTCGCTCGGCAACGACCCGCTCTCCGCCCGCGGCAACATGTGGGGTGACGCCATCGGCGACGCGTTCGGCGCCGGCGGTCTCGGCCTCTCCGGCGTCGGCGAAGGCGGCGGCGGTCGCGGCGAAGGCATCGGCCTCGGCAACATCGGAACGCTCGGCCACGGCGCCGGCACCGGCACCGGCCAGGGCTTCGGCAACGGCCACGGCCGCCTCGGCGGCGCTCACCAGACCAAGAGCCCGTCGCTCCGTCAGGGCGCGACGCAGGTCAACGGCCGCCTCCCGCCGGAGGTCATCCAGCGCATCGTTCGCCAGAACTTCGGTCGCTTCCGTCTCTGCTACGAGAACGGTCTGCGCAACAACCCGACGCTCTCGGGTCGTGTCTCCGTGAAGTTCGTCATCGACCGCTCCGGCGCCGTCTCGACGGCCCAGGACGGCGGCAGCGAGCTCCCGGATCAGGGCGTCATCTCGTGCGTCGTCCGCGGCTTCGGAAACCTCTCGTTCCCGCAGCCCGAAGGCGGCATCGTCACGGTCGTCTACCCGATCATCTTCAACCCGGGCGACTGACCGTCACCCGCTCGTTGTAGAGTGCACCCACTGGGGCCGCGCGCCGATGAGGCAGCGCGGCCCTCGTGTTTTGTGCGGCGTGGGTTCGCGTGCGGGAGACGAGAGCGGGAGACGAGAGCGGGCACGGGCACGGGCACGGGCACGGGCACGGGGGAGACGAGAGGGAGCCTCGCTCGCGTTGGGATCGCGGTGCTCGGCTGGGGCTCGAGCGCGAGCGCTGCGGTGAGCGCGGGCGTTCGGTGAGCTCGGCCGGCGAGGGGAGACGCAATGAGGACCCGGCCGCTGCGGGCGGGGATCTTCCGGGCTGTTCCGGCGGAGGCTGAGATCCGCCCGCAGCCGCCTGGGCGCGGACCGAATTCGGCCTTGGATTCCTCTTTGTCTGGCGGACCCTCTCCCTTACACTCCCGCCGCCATGAAGAGGGTTTTGGGAACGGTTCTCGCGGTCTCGGCGCTCGCGATGCTCGGTTCGGGGTGCAGCCGAAACAACATCGAGGCGGTCAACCTCGCCAACGAAGGCGACAGGGAGAAGGCCACCAACGTCGACGGCGCCATCTCGAAGTACGAGCAGGCGACCAACCTCGATCCGACGAATCACAAGATCCTCGGAAAGCTCGCGAACGCGTACCAGAAGAAAGAGCAGTGGGACAAGGTCGCGACCACGTGCGCGAAGGCGGAGAAGCTCGCGCCGAAGCACGCGAACTACTTCTTCCAGCACGGCCTCGCGCTCGCGCGCCAGGCGGTGAAGGGCCCGACGGGGTGGGGTGACGCGAAGGCGCCGCTCGAGGAGGCGATCAAGCTCGACTCCAACATCGCCGACGCGCACTTCGAGCTCGCGGAGGTTCACCTCCACCTCGACGACGAGGCGAACGCGCTCGACGCGTACACGAAGGCGATCGCGACGAAGCCCGACGTGCTGCCGTTCTATGGGCCGCTCGCCGAGCTCTACATCCGCCTCAACTACATCGACCAGGCGGAGCAGGTCCTCACGCAGGCGCTCTCGTTCGCGAGCGACGGCGACAAGGCCCTCTTCGTCATCCACAGCCTCCTCGGCGACATCCACGACCGCAAGCACGACACGTCGAAGGCGGTCTCCGAGTACGAGGCGGCGAAGAAGGCGTGCGGGCCCTGCAACGAGGCGGGGCAGCAGATCGCCTTCTTCAACCTCGGGGCTGCGTACGCGAGCTTGAACCCGCCGAAGAAGAGCGAGGCGATGGCTCAGCTCCAGTCCTTCCAGAAGATGATCTGCAAGGGCGCCGCCGCGCAGCGCTACTCGGATCAGTGCACTCAGGCTCAGCAGCTCGCGACGAAGCTCGGCGGCACGCTCCAGTAGCGTGACCTACGCCGACTGCCTGAGGCCCCGCGGATTCGCGGGGACAGAGGACGCTGGGGAGGCGCTCTCGAGCGTGAGCGCCGACTCGGCGAGGCCCGCATCCCGAAGGGGGCGCGGGCCGTTGCACGCGGTGGTCTCTTCGCCGCGCTCACACGACGCTACACCGGTCAAGCCGAAAAGCGACGCTGACCCGTCGCCGAAGTACTTGTCTGCGATTGTGATCAAGGAACCCCACACCGCTCGGGGCTTTGATAGCCTTGCACTCCGACGTTGGCACTCACGAGCCGAGCGTAGCGGCCGTGGGATGCCAAGCGCGGTTTGGGGATAACCGAGGGAATCCATGGACCTGCAGGAACGTCTGAAGCAGCTCGAAAACGTTCGCGACTGGCAGGGGCTCGTCGAAGAGCTCGAAAAGGGAATCCAGTCTTCCGATGCGAACGAAGCCAAGGCGAGCTTTCACCTGCGCCTCGGCCAGGTGCTCGAGTCGAAGTTCCTCTCGGGCGTCAAAGCGCTGAAGCACTTCCAGGACGCGTACAAGCTGAATCCGGCGCTCGGCGAGAGCCTCGAGGCAGCGCGCGCGGTCTACTGGAGCCTCGGCAAGTTGAACATGGTGCAGAAGCTCCTCGAGCTGGAGCTCCGCACGCAGAAGGAAGGCCACGTCGCGAGCGAGCTGCTCCTCGAGCTCGGCGACGTGCTCTGCGATCTCGGCGACTACGACAAGGCGACGAGCACGTACGCGCGCGCGCTCGCGACGAGCAACGGACAGAACGGCGAGGCGCGTGCGTGCCTCGAAGACGTCCAGGCCGAGAGCGGCTCGTGGCAGTCGCACGTGAGCGCCCTCGCCGACTCCGCCGGCAGCGGGACAGCCGAGCAGCGCTGCCGTCTCTACCTGCGGGCAGCGCGCGTCACGCGCCGCTTCCAGCCTGACGCCGTCGTCGGGCTGCTCGAGCGCGCCTACGCCGCCGACCCGAGCGACAAGCAGGCCGCCGCGCTCTTCGAGGGCGCGCTCGGCGAGCTCGGAAAGCTCGACGAGCTCGAGAACGTCCAGTTCCGTCTCCTCCAGAACGAAAACCAGCGTGAGCGCCGCGCGCGCCTCGCGCTGACGTTCGGCACCCGCTGGGTCTCGCGTCACCAGAACGTCGACACGGGAGCGAAGTTCCTCGAGGAGGCGATCAAGCTCGATCCCGAGAACGAGGGCGCGTTCCATTACCTCCGCGACGCTTACGGTCGGAAGGGCGGCGACTGGGATCGCGTGCTCACGCTCGCCGAAGAGGCCGTCACGACGTCCGGCGAGAACGGCAACGCGACGTTCCTCCTCGCCCAGGCGGGGACGATCGCGTGGCGCCAGCTCGGCAACTTGATCCGTGCGCGCACGGTCTTCGAGCGCCTCAGCCAGATCAACCCGGAGCACCCGATCCTCCGCGCGTTCGAGGCGCAGATCGGCGAGTCGCTCACGAGCCCGCCGCCCGCGCCGACGTCGCTTCCGCCCATGGGCGCGCTCACGACGCCGCCCACGCGGCAGGAGACGAGCCCGCCTCCGGCGGTCGAAGTGCGTGGCGTGAGCGAGCCGCCGCCGGCCGACGTCGCGCCGCCTCCGGCGATGAGCGAGCCGCCGCCGGCCGCCGCCGTTCCGTCCGAGCGTCCCGCGCCGGCTCCGTCGGTGCCGCCGCCCGCGAGCGCGCCGCCTCCGGCGGCCAGCGTCGCGCCGCCGCCCGCGGTCAGCCTCGCGCCTGCCGCCGAGGGCGACCCCGGCAAGATCGCCGAGCTCCGCGCGCTCGCCGACAAGCAGGAGGCGAACAAGCGTTACAACGAGTACGTCAAGACGCTGCTCCAGCTCGCCGCCATCGTCCCCGAGGCGGACGAGAAGGTGGCGCTCTTCACGAAGGCCGCCGAGCTCTACACGGGCAAGTTCGCCAACCAGGCGGAGGCGGTCAAAGCGTACGAGCAGGTCATCTCGATCGACCCTGAGAACCAGAGCGCGATCGAGTACCTCCGCCAGATGTACGAGAAGCGTCGCGACTGGGAGAAGCTCCTCGGTCTCGAGCGACGCGAGGCCGAGCGCCTCTACGGCGACGAGCGCGCGCAGAAGTTCCTCGAGATCGCGAAGCTCGCCACCGAGCGCGTCAAGAAGCCCGACGTCTGCATCGAGCTCTGGCAGCAGGTGCTCGACAGCGACCCGGCGAACGCCGAGGCGCTCGGCGCCCTCGGCGGGCTCTACGAGCGAAGCAAGGACTTCGACAAGCTCGTCAACGTCCTCGAGAAGCAGGCCGAGGTCACGTACGACAACCCGCAGAAGGTCCAGATCCTCACGAAGCTCGGGACGATCTACGGCGACCGCCTGAACAACGACGAGGGCGCCGTCAACGCGTGGCGCGCGCTGCTCGCGATCGAGCCGAACGACCGCAAGGCGCAGGAGGCGCTCAAGAAGAAGTACCTCGCGCTCGGTCGCTGGGACGACCTCGAGGTCTTCTACGCCGAGAGCGGCAAGTGGGACGAGTTCATCCGCGTCCTCGAGCAGCAGGAGGCGAAGGAAGCCGGCTCCGAAGCCAAGATCGGGATGCTCTTCAAGATCGCCGAGCTCTGGGCGGACAAGAAGCAGAAGAACGATCGCGCGGCGCGCGCGTACGAGAAGATCCTCGAGCTCGAGCCCTCGAACCTCCGGGCCGCCGAGGCGCTGATCCCGATCTATTCGCAGGCCGGCAACAGCAAGGCGCTCGCGAACGCGATCGAGGTGAAGCTCGGTCACGAAGAAGACGCGTACTCGAAGCTGGCGCTCCTCCGCGAGGTCGCCGGCCTCTACGAGGGCAAGGTCAAGGAGCCGCAGAAGGCGTTCGCGCGCTACCTGTCGGCGTTCGTGCTCTTCCCGTCGGACGAGCAGACGACCGTCGACGTCGAGCGCGCCGCCAAGGCGACGGGGCAGTGGGAAGAGGTCAAGGGTGCCTACAGCACCGCGATCGACCAGGCGATCGACGGCGGCGACGCCGGGCTCGCGATCACGCTCCGCTTGAAGCTCGGTCGCGTGCTCGTCGAAGAGATGCAGCAGGTCGACGAGGCGCTCTCGGCCTACCGCGCCGTCTACGACGCCGACAGCGAGAACGCCGAGGCGCTCGCCGCGCTCGAGCGGCTCTACCGCGCGACGTCGCGCTACGCGGATCTCCTCGGCATCTACGAGAAGCGCCGCGAGCTCTCGACCGACCACGGCGAGAAGAAGCAGATCAGCTACGAGATCGCCAAGCTGTACGAGACCGAGGTGAAGGACCTCGACAAGGCGATCGACACGTACATCGGCGTGCTCGAGGACGAGCCGACCGACGCCCACGCGCTGAAGGCGCTCGACGTCCTCTACGGACAGCTCGAGCGTTGGGAGCCGTACGTCGACACGCTCCGCCGTCGCATCGAGCTCGACGTGAACGAGGGCGAGCTCATCGACCTCAAGTTCCGCCTCGGTCAGACGCTCGAGAAGTACACCGGCGATCCGGCCGGCGCGCTCGAGAACTACCGCGAGATCCTCTTCCTCGACGCGCAGCACGAAGGCGCGCGCGAGGCGCTCGAGGCGCTCCTGCAGAACGCCGAGCTCCGCGCCGAGGCCGCCGCCATCCTCGAGAACATCTACGAGGAGCGGGGAGACTGGCCGAAGCTGCTCGTCGCGCTCGACATCCTCGCCGAGTCCGAGGGCGACAGCGACAAGCGCGTCCAGCTCCTGCGCAAGGTCGCGCGCGTCTCGAGCGAGATGCTCACCGACCACAGCCGCGCCTTCAAGGCGCTCGCCTCGGCGCTGCGCGATCAGCCGCACCACAACGAGACGCGCGCCGAGATCGAGCGCATCGCGGACATGTCGAGCACCTGGAAGGCGCTCACGGAGCTCTACGAGTCGATCGCGGAGAACCTGACCGACGCCTTCCTCGCCCGCTCGTACTGGATGCGCTCGGCGCAGATCGAGGACCAGGCGCTCGGCTTGGTCGACGACGCGGCGAAGGGCTACGCCCACGTCCTGTCGCTCGACCCGGCGGACGCCGAGGCGCTCGACGCGCTCGAGGCGCTCTTCACGCGCACGCAGCGCTGGACGGATCTCATCGGCGTCATCGAGCGCCGCATCGAGCAGACCGCCGAGCCGGACAGCCGCGAGCAGCTCTACGTGCGCATGGCGCGCATCTACGACGAGCAGCTCGGGCGCCCGGACGACGCGGTCTCGTCGTACAAGCGCGTCCTCGAGCTCGACCCCGCGAGCCAGACCGCGCTCTCCGCGCTCGACGCGCTCTTCACGCGCCAGCGCATGTGGAGCGACCTCGCCGAGAACCTCGAGTCGCAGCTCTCGCTCGCGGCCGACGACGAGCAGCAGATCGCGCTCATGCTCCGCCTCGCGGCGCTGCGTGAGACCGAGATGCAGCAGATCGAGCAGGCGATCGACGGCTACCGCTCGGTCCTCGAGCGCGACATCGGCAGCCAGCAGGCGCTCGGCGCGCTCGAGCGGCTGGGCGCGGAGCCCGCGCACGAGCTCGTCATCGCCGACCTCCTCGAGCCGCTCTACCGCCAGATCGGCGACTACCAGAAGCTCATCGGCGCGCACGAAGTCCAGGTGCGCCGCAGCGACGACGCGAACCGTCGCGTCGAGCTCCTCCACCAGATCTCGCAGCTCTACGAAGACGCCGCGGCCGACCTGAACAACGCGTTCGCGACACTCGCGCGCGCGCTGAAGGAAGACCCGGGCAACGATCAGACGCAGACGCAGATCGACCGCGTCGCCCGCGCCACCGGCCGCTTCGAAGACCTCGCGCAGGTCTACCGGCAGCTCGGCGCCGAGGCCGTCGAGGGCGATCCCGCGCTCGGCGCGACGCTCACGATGATGAGCGCCCGCGTGTACGAGGCGGACATCGGCAACCTCGACACGGCGATCGGCCTCTACACGAAGGTCCTCGACATCGACGCGTCGCACCTCGCGGCCGCCGAGTCGCTCGAGCGCCTCTACCGCCAGACGGAGCGCTACAGCGATCTGTCGCAGATCCTCCAGCGCAAGGCGGAGATCCTCCAGGAGCCGAGCGACCAGAAGGACGCCCTGTTCCAGGCCGCGGCGATCGAGGAAGACGTCCTCGAGAAGCCCGAGGACGCGATCGCCGTCTACAAGAAGGTGCTCGCGATCGACGAGGACGACGTCCGCGCGCTCGACGCGTTGATCAAGCGTTACCTCGGCCTCTCGCGCTGGCAGGATCTCCTCGCGGTCTACGAGCGCAAGGCGGACCTCGTCGGCGATCCCGACGAGAAGAAGCGCATCTACTACCAGGTCGGCGCGGTCTACGAGCGCGAGCTCGGCAGCGTCGAGCAGGCGATCGAGACGTACACGAAGATCCTCGAGCTCGATCCGGACGACCTCCAGGCGCTCTCGCGCCTCGACGTCCTCTACGAGCAAGCGCAGAACTGGCAGGAGCTCCTCGGCGTCCTCACGCGCGAGAGCGAGATGTGCGAGGACCCGAACGAGGCGATCAGCTTCCAGTACCGGATCGCCGAGCTCTACGAGAAGCGCCTCGAGGACGTCGTCCGCGCGATCGAGCTTTACCGCGAGATCCTGCAGCGCCAGGTCGATCACGAGCCCACGCTCGCCGCCCTCGAAGGGCTGAAGAGCGGGGAGAGGGATCCCCTCGGCGCCGCCGCCGTCCTCGAGCCCGTCTACGAGGCCGCCAGCGACTGGCCGCGCCTCATCTCGGTCCACGAGGTCCAGGTCGCCCACGCGGACGACGCGTTCCAGAAGGTGGATCTGCTCCACCGCATCGCGCGCCTCTACGAGGACGCGCTCGAGAACCACGGCAGCGCGTTCGACACGTACGCGCGCGCCCTCGGCCTCGACAACGGCAACGAGGCGACGCTCCAGAACCTCGAGCGCCTCGCCATGGTGGTCAACCGCTGGCCGCAGGTCGCCGCGCTCTACGACGCGGAGCTCGACAAGCTCGGCGAGACGCCGGAGCGCTTCGTCGAGCTCGGGCTTCGCCTCGCGCAGATCTACGAGGTCCAGCTCGAGGACGTCGACAACGCGATCGGTCGCTACCGCCGCGTCGTCGAGGTCGAGCCCGAGAACCAGAGCGCCGTCCGGTCGCTCGACCGGCTCTACGTGCAGACCGAGCGCTGGGCGGACCTCGCGGCGATCCTCGAGCGCGAGGCCGAGATCGGCCAGACGCCCGACGAGATCCTCGAGTTCAAGTACCGGCTCGGGCAGGTCCAGCAGGTCAGCCTGAACAACGTCGACGGGGCGATCGCCGCCTACCGCGACGTCCTCAACGCGGCTCCCGAGCACGAGGCCGCGGCCCAGGCGCTCGAGGGCCTCTTCGCCAACGGCGTCAAGCAGGTCGAGATCGCCGAGATCCTCGAGCCGCTCTACCGCGCCGCGGGCGAGTGGGAGAAGCTCGCGGGCGTCCACGAGGCGCAGCTCGCGCACACGCCGGCGAACCCGGAGACCAACAACGAGGAGCGCCTCGCCGCGTACTACCGCATCGCGGAGCTCTTCGAAGACAAGCTGATGGACTCGGTGCGCACGCTCGACGTGTACATCCGCGCCCTCAAGGAGCTCCCGCTCGACGAGAAGTCGGGTGAGGAGGCGCCGCGCCTCGCCGGCGCGATCGACAACGGCTGGGAGACGCTCGCGAACGCGTACGCGGACATCCTCGGCCTGCACCAGGACAAGAACGTCCAGTGCACGATCGGCCGCCGCCTCGCGAAGACGTTCGAGGACGACCTCGGCGACGTCGACAAGGCCGTCGAGACGTACCGCTACGTCCTGTCGGTCGAGGAGCTCGATCAAGAGGCGCTCGCCAACCTCGATCGCATCTACCTGTCGATCGAGTCGTGGGCGGACCTCGCCGGCGTCCTCGAGATGCGCGTGCGTGCGCCGGCCGACGACCTCGAGCTCACCGAGCTCTACGCCCGCCTCGGCGAGGTGTACGAGTCGCGGCTCACGGACGTCGCCAACGCGACCCGCGCCTTCCGTCGCATCTTCGACGGGCTCGACAAGACGCACGACGGCGCCATCCAGGCGCTGGCGCGCATCTACTCGAGCCAGGAGAACTGGGTCGAGCTGAACGGCGTCTACGAGCGCGAGCTCGAGAACGCGTCCGGCGACGTGGCCGAGGCCGAGATCCGCGCGAAGCTCGCGCACCTCGCCGCGGAACGCCTGAACGATCCGAACCGCGCGATCGACACGTGGAAGCTCGTGCTCGATCTCCGCGGCGAGGACCCCGAGGCGCTCCAGGCGCTGTCGAACCTCTACGAGCAGCAGGAGCAGTGGCGCGAGCTCGTCGACATCCTCGAGCGTCAGTACGACATCGCGGACAGCGACGACGACCGCGTGAACATCCTCACGCGGAAGGCGCGCACGTTCGAGGGCAAGCTCCAGCGCGACGAGCTCGCGCTCGAGGACTGGAACCGCGTTCTCGACATCGACTACGCGAACCTCGCCGCGCTCCGCGCCATCGCCGCGATCCGGCGCCGGCAGGGAGACGCGCAGGAGCTCGTCACGGCGCTCCACCAGCAGGTGGACCGCGCCGCGGCGATGTTCGACGGCGAGGAGCTCAAGGAGATCTTCCGCGAGCTCGGCAAGGTCTACGGCGGCGAGCTCTCGCAGCCCTACGACGCCGCCGACGCGTGGCGGAAGCTCCTCGAGGTCGGCCCCGACTTCGAGGCGATGGACGCCCTCGAGGCGATCTACCGCGGCCAGGAGCAGTGGACCGACGTCATCGACGTCAAGATGCAGCGCGCCGCCGCCCTCGAGGACACGGCCGCGAAGATCGAGGAGTACCGTCAGGTCGCCGAGCTCTGGCGCGAGACGGTGCAGGAGCCGGACAAGGCGACGCTCGCCTGGCAGAAGGTGCTCGAGGTCGACGTCGCGCACGACGAGGCGTTCCGCGAGCTCGAGAAGCTGCACACGGCGGGCAACCGCTGGGAGCCCGTGATCGAGCTTTACCTCGGTCGCCTCGACACGCGCTCGGAGACCGCCGACCGCACGGATCTCCTCCGGCGCATCGCGAAGGTCTTCGAGGAGAAGCTCGACGACAAGAACCAGGCGCTCGACGCCCTCATCAACGCGCTCGGGGAGGACTTCCACGATCGCGACACGGCCAAGTACCTCGAGCGCATGGCGCAGGGCACGGGCCGCTGGGGTGAGGTCATCCAGACGGCGAACAACTGGCTCCAGGAGCAGACCGAGGCGCACCAGAAGATCCGCCTCTGCCTGCACCTCGCCAAGTGGTACGGCGACGACCTCGGCCACCCCGAGTACGCGCAGCCTTACTACGCGCAGATCGTCGCGCTGGATCCGAACAACGTGGGCGCGCTCCGCCAGATGGGGCAGCTCTACCGGAAGAACGGCAACTGGCAGCAGCTCGGCGCCACGCTCACGCGCGCGCTCGACGTCGCCGTCACCGACGTCGACCGCAAGGAGATCCTCACGGAGCTCGGCGAGCTGCTCGACAGCCAGATGAGCCAGACCGACCAGGCCGTGACGCACTTCAACCGTGCGCTCGAGGTCGACGGCCTGTTCATCCCGGCGATCGAGAACCTCGAGCGCATCTACGCGTCTCGCGGCGAGAAGAAGCAGCTCGTCGACATCCTCACGCGCAAGGTCAAGGCGCTGCAGGACCCGTCGGAGATCGCGACGACGAAGCTCCGCATCGGCTCGCTCCACGAGGAGATGAGCGACTCGAACCGCGCGGCGCAGACGTTCCGCGAGGTCATCGAGCTCGAGCCGCAGAACCTCCAGGGCCTCCGCGGCCTCGCGCGGGTCTACGAGATCCTGAACCAGTGGCCCGAGCTCGTCCGCGTGCTCGAGGCGCAGCTCGACGTCGTCACGACGGAGCGTGAGCGCATCGACATCCTGATGCAGCTCGCGAACATCCACGAGGAGCACTTCCTCAAGGCGGACATCGCGGCCCAGCGCCTCGAGCAGGTCCTCGAGATCGACCCGAACCACGAGGACGCGTACTTCGCCCTCGAGCGCTGCTACCGGAAGCTCCGGCAGTGGACGGAGCTCATCAACGTCTACGAGCGCCACATCTCGGCGACGCTCGACCGCAAGACGAAGGTCGATCTCTACGGCGCGATCGCTCAGGTCTACGCCGACGAGATCGAAGACACCGACCGCGCCATCGACGCCTACCGGAACATCGTCGACCTCGACGACGTGAACCTCCCGGCGCTCGAGGCGCTCTCGAAGCTCTACGACAAGCAGGGCGATGCGTCGCAGTCGATCGACTACATGACGCGCGTCGCCGAGCTGACGCAGGACACGAAGCAGCGCGTCGAGTCCTACTTCCGCATCGGCAAGGCCCTCGACGAGAAGCTGGGCGACCGCGTCTCGGCGCAGGACCGCTACGAGATGGCGCTCGATCTCGATCCGTCGCACCTCCCGACCCTCGGGGCGCTGCGCCAGATCGCGACCGACAACGCGGACTACGACAAGGCCGCGCGCTACATCGACCAGGAGCAGAGCTACACGCCGGCCCCGCGCCAGCGCGCTCGCCTCCTCGTCGAGCTCGGACGTCTCCGCGAGGAGATGCTCGGCGACCACGACAGCGCGGTCCTCGCCTGGGAGGCCGGCTTCGAGGCGGACCCCGAGAACGAGGAAGCCGCGATGCCGCTCGTCGACGAGTACATCGCGAAGGAGAGCTGGGAGAAGGCGGAGCCGCTCCTCGACATGCTCACCCGCAAGGCGGGCAAGCGTGATCGCGGCGAGCAGCACACGCTCTACAACAAGCTCGGTATGGTCTGCGCCGCGCTCCAGCGCGACGACAAGGCCCACAAGGCGTACAGCGCGGCCCACCAGCTCGATCTGACCGACCAGGTCACGATCCGCGGGCTCGCGGAGGTGTGCTTCCGCCTCAAGGACTGGGGCGCGGCGCTCACGAACTTCCAGAAGGTGCTCACGTCGCTCGCCGAGGACGAGAACACCGAGCGCGCGGAGGTCTACTTCAAGCTCGGCGCGATCAAGCGCGAGCAGGGGCAGGCCAAGCAGGCGATCAACAACTTCGAGAAGGCGCTCGGCGTCGACAGCGCCCACCGCGACACGCTCGAAGCGCTCGTCGGCATCTACACCGATCTCAAGGACTGGAAGCAGGTCGTCGCGTACAAGCGCGCGATCCTCGACACCGTCGTCGACGGCGAAGAGCGCTTCAAGGTGCTCGTCGACATCGCCGACATCTGGCAGGACCAGGACAAGAACCCGGTCAAGGCGATCGAGGCGCTCGAGGACGCGAAGGATCTCCAGCCGGAGAACCGCCCGCTCCTCAACAAGATGCTCCCGCTCTACGAGGCGACGCAGAACTGGACGCGGATGATCGACACCATCCACGCCATCGCCGACATGGAGAAGGACACCGGCCGCAAGTCGAAGTTCGTCTTCACGATCGCGCAGCTCTACCGCGACAAGATGGGCGACCAGGATCGCGCGGTCGAGATGTTCAACGAGGCGCTCGACCTCAACCCGAGCTATCTCGAGGCCTTCGAGCGCATCAACAAGGTCCTCACCGCGCAGAAGGACTGGAAGCAGCTCGAGCGCGCGTTCCGCAAGATGCTCCGTCGCCTCTCGACGGCGAACGCGGGCAACCCGGACCTCGAGTTCAACCTCTGGCACAACCTCGGCCTCATCTACCGAGACCGCTTGAACGACATCAACAGCGCCATCGAGGCGTTCAAGATGGCGACGCGGTTCAAGGACGAGCCCGTCGAGCGCCAGATCCTCGCCGAGCTCTACGAGACCACCGACCAGCTGGAAGCGGCCGTCGGTGAGCACTCGCAGGTGCTCCAGAAGGACCCGCTGCGCGTCGACCCGTACCGTGCGCTCTACAAGCTCGCCTTGAAGATGCACGACTACGACCGCGCGTGGTGCATGTGCGCGGCCCTCGCGTTCCTGCACAAGGCGGACGAGGAGGAGCAGCGCTTCTTCGAGGACTACCGCCCGCGCGGGATGATCCAGGTGAAGAGCCGGCTCGACAACGAGCAGTGGGTGAAGAACCTCTTCCACAAGGACGAGAACATCTTCATCGGCAAGATCTTCGAGATGGTCACGCCCGCGGCGATCGTCGCGAAGACGCAGGCCCTCGCGAAGGCGAAGCAGCTGCCGGCGCTCGACCGCCGCTTCAAGCAGGACCCGGCCACCAGCACCGTCACGTTCGCCAAGACGTTCGGCTGGGCGGCGCAGGTCCTCGGCATCCAGCTGCCCGACCTCTACGTCCGCAACGACGTCGCCGGCGCCCTCGTCGCCGTCCCGTCGCGCCCGCCGGCGTCCGTCGCCGGTCAGTCCGTGCTCACCGGCTACACGCCGCAGGAGCTCACGTTCATCGTCGGCAAGCACCTCAGCTACTACCGCGGTGAGCACTACATCAAGAACCTCTTCCCGACTCTCGGTGAGCTGAAGGTCGTCTTCTTCTCGGCCATCAAGATCATCCAGCCGGAGTTCAACGTCCCCGCCGAGATGGCGCAGGCCGTGAACATGACGGCGAGCGAGTTCGTGAAGTACATGCAGCCGGTCGAGCGCGACTCGCTCCGCCTCGTCGTCCAGAAGTTCATCGAGGACGGCGCCAAGGCGGACCTGAAGCGCTGGATGCAGTCGGTCGACGTCTCGGGTGCGCGCGCGGGCCTCCTGCTCTGCGCGGACCTCGAGATCGCGAAGAAGATCATCGCCGCGGAGCCGCAGCTGCCGGGCGACCTCGCGCCGCCCGACAAGCTGAAGGAGCTCATCGTCTTCAGCGTGAGCGAGCAGTACCTGGCGCTCCGCAAGGCGCTGGGCATCGCGATCGGCTGATCGGGGTGCGCGGCGGCGACGCCGCGCACGTCCGGGCTGCCCCGTGCGTCAGAAGCTCGCCGCGCTCGTCGTCGTCGCTGCCGCCGTGGGCGTCGGGCTCGCGGTGGGGGCGTCGTGGCGGCGGCCTCGCGGCGGCGACATGGTCGCCGAGCGCGTCGCCGAGCTCGACGCGCGGGTCTGGCCGCTCGCGCAGGCGATCGACGAAGCGGCCGACTACCTCGTGCGGGTGAACGGCGCGGACGGTCGCTTCGAGTACGTGCGCTTCGTCGACGGCAGGGAGGGGCCCGCCGGGCAGTACAACGTGCTCCGGCACGCGGGGTCGATCTACGCGCTGTCGGACTACGTCCTCGCCGCCGGAGGCCGGAGCGGGGACGTCGGCTCGCGGGAGGGCGCGCCGGCGATCGCTCAGCGCGCGTCCGAGACCGCGTCGCGCGCGTCGGCGTACCTCGTGTCCCGGTACATCCGGCCGCTCGGCCGCGATCCGGAGCTCCTCGCGGTGTGGTCCGATCCGCGCGAGGAGGCGGGGAGCTCGCGGCTGCCCGCCGCGAAGCTCGGCGGCGCGGGGCTCGCGCTCGTCGCGCTCGCCAGCGAGGCGGGCGTGGACCGACGCGTGAGGGAGGCGGGCGCAGGCGCCGCGGACGCGGGCGCCGCGGACGCGGGGGCGCCGGCGCTCGAGACGATGCGTGGCCTCGCGCGCTTCATCTGCTTCATGCAGCAGCCGAGCGGGGCGTTCTACGCGAAGTACGAGGAGGAGCAGGGGTACGTCCGTGACGCCGAGTCGCTCTACTACCCCGGCGAGGCGATCCTCGCGCTCACGATGCTCTACGAGATCGACCCCGACGACCGCTGGCGTGACGCCGCCGCGCGCGGCATCTCCCAGCTGATCGAATCGCGGCGCGGGGCGAAGACGCTCCCGAACGACCACTGGCTGATGATCGCGATCGATCGGTTCCTCCCGCACCACACGGGCGCGGCGCCGGCGACGAAGGCCGAGATGCTCGAGCACGCGATCGCGCTCGGGCGCGCGATGATGAAGGAGCAGGCGGACACGCTCGCGACGAATCACGATCCGAACGTCGCCGGCGCGTTCGACACGGAGGGCCGGACCACGCCCGCGGCGACGCGCCTCGAGGGGCTGCTCGCGCTCGAGCACGCCGTGGCCGAGAGCCCCGAGCACGCGGCCTTCCGCGACGAGCTCCGCGTGACGATTCGGCGCGGGGTCGCGTTCCTCCGCCGGAGCCAGGTGCGGGACGGCGTGGCGCGCGGTGGCGTTCCGAGGTCGCAATCGGGCGCGGCGGTGGGAGGGGACGTGCCGGACGCCGGCGCGGGCGAGGCGCGGCAGGAGCAGGAGGTTCGCATCGACTACGTGCAGCACGCGTTGTCCGCGCTGCTTCGCTACGCGGCGACGTGCGCCGGAAGGACGGACTGCCCGCCGGAGGGCAGGGCTCCTTGACGGGCGCGCGCGGAAGGGGCAACGAGGGGGCGTCATGATGGTCTCGACCCGGGGCTCGGTGCTCCGGCTCATCGCCTGGCAGTGGCGCGGCGTCGTGCTCTTCGCCTCGTGCGCCGTCGCGATCGCGCTCCTTCACTTCTACGTGTGGCCGAACGCGAAGATCCCGCAGCTGCCGCTCGGCATCGTCGGCGGAGCGCTCGGCATCTTCGTGAGCTTCCGCACGAACTCGTCGTACGCGCGCTGGTGGGAGGGGCGTCAGCTGTGGGGGCGCCTCGTGAACGCGTCGCGGACGTTCTCGTCGCAGGCGCTCGCGTACCTCCCGCAAGACGGCGAGGGGCGCGAGCTCGCGATCGCGATGGTTCGGCGGCACGTCGGCTACGTCCACGCGCTCCGCGCGGCGCTCCGGCAAGAGGACGTCCTCGCCGACGCGGACGTCGTGCGCACGATGCCCGAGGCGGAGCGGCGGGCGCTCGCGAAGGAGAGCAACGTCAACCACGCCATCTGCCACGAGAACGTCGAGGCCGTCGGGCTCGCCGTCCGACGCGGGTGGATCGACACGAACCAGCTCCTCGCGCTCGACGAGACGCTGCGCGCTTTCCTCGACGTCCAGGGCGGGTGCGAGCGCATCAAGAAGACCCCGCTCCCGCGGGGCTACGCGTTCATCGCGGAGCGCCTCGTCTGGGCGTTCGGCGCGCTCTTTCCGCTCGCCACCGTGCACGAGCTCGGGTGGTACGTCGTCCCCGTGAACGTCATCGTGTGCCTCGCCTTCTCGCTCATCAGCGAGGCGGGGCGCGTCCTCGAAGATCCGTTCACGCTCTTCTGGAACGGTCTTCCGCTCATGGCGCTCTCGCGGACGATCGAGGTGAACCTCCGCCAGCGGCTCGGGGACACGGACCTGCCGCCGATCCCTGGGCCCGACGCTTCGGGCGTCTTGATGTGACGGCGCCGCGAGGTCAGCGCGTGGCGGGCGGCTCGTAGGACCGCGCGCGATCGTGCACGGCCTGGCGGAGGCTCGCCGCGTCGTCGGGCAGCTTCGGCTTGACCGCGATCTTCACGCCTCCCGGCACCTCGGTCACCGCGAGCGTCGCGTTCGCGGCGCCGACGGGGCAGCGTTCGTCGCTCACCGGGCGCGCCGCGAGCTCCTTGGCGCGCTCGCGGACGGCCTTCGTGCCCGCCGGCGTCGCCTCGATCACCTTCACCTCGACGCCGTAGGGCGTGTCGGTGACCGTCGTCACGGCGTTGGGGACGGCGTTCGGGCACGTCTTCATCAGGCCGGGACCGAAGGCCTTGGGCGTCGCGAGCTGCGCGGCGCGCGCTTCGACCTCACGCCGAAGCCACGCGAGCTCTGCCGGGTGCGCGGGCTCGACCGCGATCGCCGCGCCGCCCGGGATCTCGCGAACGGCGAGCCTCGTGTTCCGCATCACGACGGGACAGCGACCGAAGCGAGCTTGTCCCGCGCCCGAGCCCTGGTGCTTGCCGCGCGTCTCCTCGGCCGCGGCGGCGAGCGACGCCGCGCGCCTCCGGATCTCGCCCGCGGCGTCTCCGGCCGCGGTGATCGCGAGCTCCACGCCTTCGGCGGTCTCGTGCACGGCCGTGCGCGCCCCGGCGACGGCGCTCGGGCAGAGCGGCATGCGCTCGGCCTCCGCGGCGATCGGCGCGCGCGCGAGGCTCGCCTCTGCCGCGGTGAGCGTGCTCTGGCTCGTCGGCGGGCGTCCGCTACCGCGAGGGGCGTGACATGCGGCGACGACGAGGGGAACCGCAACGAAGAGCCAGCGCAGATGAGCCATGACGTCGCCTCCTTTGACGAGAACGTCGTCGTGCGCTGCACGTGTTGCGCCCGTGAAACATCCGGCGCGCTCTGTCGCGTGGAGGAGGACGGGCGCCTGTGGACAACCGCGCCGAGCGATCGCTGGGCTCGAGGTCGCATCAAGTGCGCAACTTCCGAGCGTCGGGGTCGATGGACGCCGCATGACATTCGACAGCAGCCAGGTCGCGACGGCGGAGACGATGGAGATCGCCGTCGTCGCGCGGGCCAAGACCTTCCTCCTCGAGATCCAGGATGAAGAGGGCGTGCGGCGCGTCCCGATCACGCGGACGCCCGTCGTCGTCGGCAAGGGGCGCGGCGCGGACCTCGTCATCCACGATCCGACGGTGAGCTCGCGTCACTGCGAGATCGTCGCGGCCGACGGAGGCGTTCACGTGAAGGACCTTGGCTCGCGCAACGGGACGTTCGTAGGCGGCGCGCGCCTCCGCGACGGCTGGAGCTGGATCGGCGAGGGTACGATCCTCCTCGTCGGGCAGACGACGATCGCCTGCCTCGGCGCGCCGGAGGACGAGGAGGACGATCTCGGCGCGCCGCTGCCGGGGATCGCCGGCGCGTCCGCCGCGATGTGCCGGCTCGCGACGCAGGTGCGCCGCCTCGCGAGCCTGAGCGCGCCCGTCTTGATCCGCGGCGAGAGCGGCGTCGGCAAGGAGCTGATCGCGCGCGCGCTGCACTCCGAGGGACGCCGGCGCGCGGCGCCGTTCATCGCGCTGAACGCGGCGACGATCCCGCGCGATCTCGTCGAGACCGAGCTCTTCGGCCACGAGCGCGGCGCGTTCACCGGCGCGGTGAACAAGCGCCTCGGCACCTTCGCCGAGGCGGAGGGAGGCACGCTCTTCCTCGACGAGATCGCCGATCTGGCGTTCGACGCGCAGCCGAAGCTGCTCCGGGCGCTCGACGGATACGAGGTGCGCGGCGTCGGCGCGGCCGGCTCGGGGCGTCGCACCGATGTCCGCATCGTCACGGCGACGCACATGCCGCTCTTCGCGCGCGTGCAGGAGGGGGCGTTCCGGAATGACCTTTACCATCGCCTCGAGGTGTTCGTGCTCGAGGTGCCGCCGCTGCGCGAGCGCCGCGGAGACGTCCTGCCCATCGCGCGGGCGCTGCTCGAGAAGATGGGGCTCGAGTACGGTCCGCGCGATCTCGAGCCGAACGCGGTCGCGGAGCTCGCGGCGCATCACTGGCCGGGCAACGTGCGCGAGCTCCACGCCACGCTGATGCGCGCCGCGGTGGCCGCCAAGGCGCGGCACTGCCGCGCGATCGACGCGGCGGCGGTCAACCGCGCGCTCCGGCGCTCGGTCATCGGCCCGGCGTCGGGGCTCTCGCCCGAGAGGGCGCGCGATCTGCTCGCGGAGCACGAGAACAACGTGAGCGCCGCGGCGCGGGCCGCCAGGCTGCCGCGTACGACGTTTCGCAAGCTCCTCGCCCGGGCGGGCGTCACCGTCGAACCGTGAGCAGACCGCCGGGCGATCTTGCTTTCGCTCGCGGCCCTTGCGATAGCACGGGCGATGGCGGACGCGGGGAGCGCGAGGCGCGTGGGGATCGGGCTGGCGGCGGCGCTGCTTGCCGGCGTGGTCGGGTGGCGGCTGTGCTCGCGCGGCGACGGGGGGAGCACGCCGGGGACCGGCGACGCGTCGAGCGCGCCGGCGGCGAGCACGTCGGGTCGTGGCGCGCCCGTTCCGGAGGGAGCTGCCGGGCTGAGCGCGCCGATCGCCGCGGCGCTCGGCGCGAACGGCGAGGTCCTCGTCGCGGCGCTCGACGTCGCCGCTCGCGGGATCCGGGTCCAGCGCATCGACGCCGAGGACCGGATCGTCGCCGATCGCGTCGCGCTCGACGACGTGGCGTGGTCGACGGACGCGGACCTCAAGCTCTCGGTCCACCCGACGGAGGGCGCGGCGCTGACGTGGCGTGGGCTCCGCGGCGGCAAGCTCGTTCGGGAGCTCGTCGTCCTCGGCGGAGACCTCGCTCCGAAGGGGGAGCCGGTGGAGATCGCCGCGGCCTCGTGCGCGACGCGCGACGCCGTGTGGATGAGCGACGGCGCGCGCGCGACCTCGCGGCCGTGGACGGGCGCGCCGGTCACGGTCGACCTGCCGAAGGACAAGGACGCGGCGCTGCTCTGCGGGCCGAGCCGCGCGTTCGCCGTGCTCGACGAGGAGGACGGCACGTCGCTCCTGCCGCTCGGATTCGCCTGGTCGTCGCTCGCCGGTCACGGCGACGCCGGCGCGGCGAGGGCGCTCACCGTGCTCCGCGACGGCGACTTTCCCGACGACGATCAGCGCGAGCTCGCGGAGTACGTCGTCGGCGACGACGTGGGCGTGGTTCGCCTCGGCGCATCGGGCGCGGTCACCGTGCGCGAGATCGCCTCCGGCGTGCTCGGGCCGCTCCGACGGTTGAAGACGACGATCCCGAAGGACGACGACGTCGTCGCCGTCGACGCTTCGGCGAAGGTGCTCGCGATCGTCTACGCGGAGGACGCGTCGTCGGCGTGTCCGCCAGGGCCGGCCGGTCCGGGGGACGGCGTGGTGGCGACGAAGGTGATGGTCTTGCGGGTGGATCGCGAGAGCTTCGAGGAGACGGCGTCGGAGCTCGCGCCGGGGCGCTGCGGGTACGAGATCGGTCCGTTCTTCACGGGGGCGATCGGTGACGGCGTCTCGGTGGCGTGGGCGGAGCGCACCGGCGGCGCGGGGCGCGCACGGGCGCCGGTCGCGGGTCTCGCGCATGCGGCCGTGGGGCGGGCGGGGCGGCCGGCGGTGGCGAGGATCGATGCGCCGGCCGATGCGGTGGTCGACGCGGGATGCGACGGCAGGCGGTGTTATGCGGCCGCGCTCGTGCGCCGCGAGGGCGCGGATGCGATGGCGCCGGGGCTCGTGAAGATCCTGCGTTACGAGTAGCGAGACGCTGCTCGTCGCTAGAACTGGCCGGCGATTGAGAGGCCGCCGGTGTTCCAGCCGGCCCAGGGGGTGACGACGGGGCGCGCCGGTGGGGTGGGGCGCGTGCGGTTGGCTTGGGGTGAAGCCTCGGGCTTGGCGTCGTCGCGCTTGGGGCCGGCGAGGTACCAGACGCCGGCGACGACGAGGCCGGCGCCCATGACGACGAGCGAGACGTTGGCGACGGTCGCGTTCGTGTCGACCTTGTTGTTGTTGTCGGTGAGCGTCTGGCAGGCGCCGGCGAACTCGGGGGCGTTCGGGTTGTTGCACGCTCCCTGGGCGGGGATCCCGCGGGCGCGCGCGGCGGTGCGGATGTCGTTCGCGACGCTGTCGGCCTTCGACTTGGCGTCGGCCTTGAAGGCCGCGAACACGATCGCGCTCACGAGCCCGATGCCGGCGGCGGCGAGACCGGCGTAGACCGGGGTCATGCTCTCCGGCGGTGCGAGGAGGTTCGTGTGCTTCGCGCGCGTCGGGCTCTCGGACGCCGGCGGCATGACCTGTTCCGGTGCGGGCGTGGTGGAGGCCGTCGGCTCCGGCGTCGAGGTCGGGGCGCCGGCGACGGGTGCCGTTCCGGCGACGCCGAGCTTCGCCTCGACCTTCTGGCCAATGACGGCGATGACGGTGACGCTCTGCGTGGGGGACTTCACCGTGTGCGAGCCGGGCTCGACGTCGAGCGCCTCCATCGGGGTCGTGCCGACCTTGCCCTGGTCGTCGAGGGAGATCTCGGTCCCGGCGGGGGCGACGACCTCGATGCGACCGAGCTTCTGGCGGACCTCGGCGAGGCCGCTCTCGGCGTCCTTCCGCTGCTGCGGGGTCGCCGTCGTCGCTTCCCGCAAGAACTGCTGGAAGTACTTCGACGCGTCGAGCAGGTGGTTCGACTTCGCCGAGCTCTGCGCGAGGTTGAGGAGCACCGACGGGTGCTTCTTCAGCGTGTAGGCCTGGAGGAAGGAGAGGCGCGCCTCCTCGAACTTCCCCTTGTCGAACGCCTCGACGCCTTCCTTGAAGCGCGCGCGCGCCTGAACGGTGACGGCGTCGTCCTGCGACCACGCGGGAAGCGAGACGGTGGCGGGGAGGAAAGCGAAGAGGACCGCTGCTGCGATACGTCGCGTCTTCATGGTCGTGGCTCGGCCCCTCCGAGGTTCTTCTCAGAACGGGCTATCGCGCACGATACCCCCTCCGGTGCTCTTCGGTGCACTCTTCGGAGCAGGGGACGGCGCGGGTGGGGTCTTCGGCTTCGGATCGCGATGAGGGGCCGCGGCGACCGGCTTCGGCGGCGCGGGCTCCGCCTTCGGGCGGGCCGCGGCTGCCGTCGCCGGCTCCGTCTTCGCGGGCGCGGGCTCCGCCTTCGCGGGCGTCGGCTCGGGCGCCGGCTCTGCCTTTGCGGGGGCGGGATCGCTCTTGGCGGTCGCGGCGGCCGGCTCCTCTTCGTCCTTCGGCGGCGGCGGCGGGATGTCGTTCGTCGGCGACGGCACCGCGGGGCCGACGGCCACGGGCGGCGCCGGCTTGGCCGGCTCTTCGGAGGAGGTGCCGAGCTTGACGACGAGCGCGACGGCGACGAGCGCGGCGGCGCCGATCGCGACGAAGAGCATGGTCTTCGGCGACTTCTTCTTCACGACGTCGAGGTCGTCGTCGTCGGGGGTGGTCGCGGGCGCGGCGTTCTTGAACGGATCGGCGGCCGCGAAGGCGCTCGGCGCCTTCGCCGACGACGCCTGCGTGACGGCCGCCGCGCGGGCGGCGCCGGTCGCCGTCGCGGAGGGCCGCGACCGAGGAAGTGGATAAGGAATGCGGCGCTGCCGGAGCGCCGCGGCGACCGAGGGAAAGCCGATGAGGTGGGCGCGTCCGGCATCCGCTCCGTCATCGCGGCGGCCGGCACGGCCGGCGCGACCTCGATGACGGCCGCGGAGTCGAGCGCCTCGGAGCTCGGCGCCGGCGCGCGCGCGGCGGCGGCGTTGGCCGCGTTGGCGGCGGCGACGACCGCCGCGGCCTCGGGCGAGATTCCACCGAGCCGCGTCGACGTGCTCGGCGCGGCCGCGCTGGCCTTGGCCGCGTTCGCGGCGTTGGCCGCGGCCACGATGGCAGCCACGTCGGGCGCGACGATGCCGAGCTGCGTCGTCGCGGCGGGCTTCTGGGCGACCGGGGCCTGCGCGGCCGGCGCGGGCGCGGGCGCCTCGGGCTTGGCCGGCGTCGCCTCAGCCGCGCCGTTCGTGCCGAGGGCGATCACCGGCGCCCCGACGATCACCGCCGGGGAAGCCGCCGGCGCGGCCGGAGCAGCCGGCGCGGCCGGAGCAGCCGCCGCGGCCGGAGCAGGCGCCACGGCCGGAGTAGCCGCCACTGCCGGCGTGGTCACCGCGGGCGCCGCCGACGCGGAGCCGTTGAACAGCGTCGCCGCCATGCCCGGAGCGGGCGCGTCCGGAGCCGGCGCGTCGGAGGCGTCGTCCGCGTCCCACGAGGGCCGGAAGGCGTCCGCGGCCTGGTCGGCCTCGTCCAGATCGAGGGAAGGCTTGTCGCCCGAGGTGCTCTTCCCCTGCATCGCCATCGCGGCGATCGTAGCATCCCGGCCCCGAACGACACAACGCGACGGTCCGCGCGAGATCCGGTGGTGCGCCGCACCGCGGCTCGAACCCAGGCGTTCCGGCGTCCTCGTCGGGACGAGCGAGCCCGCGGGGGCGCGCGAGCGTCAGCCCGGAAACTCGCGGCGGAAGACGTCGTCCCACTCGTCCGCGACGCGGCCGACGGTGTCGAGCAGGTCCTCGAACTCCTCGTAGTCGAGGCCCGAGAGGCGGCGGAGGGCGCGGACGAAGACCTCGTCCTTGGCGGCGTCGATGGCGAACGACGCGTCGGCCGTCGTGAGGAACGAGAGCTCGAGGAGCCTCCGATAGAGCGCCTCGCGTCCCGCCTTCGGCACCGGGATGACGGGCGCGATGAGGAGGAGCACGCCGTGATCGTCGAGGACGTTCACGCCGATGATCGCCGAGCCCTTTCGCGTCTGCGTGTAGCCGTTCTCGTCGAGCGGGCGGAGCTCGGTCCCGGCGCGCTCCGCGAAGCGCTTCAGGTACGCGTTGACCATCGCGGTCGCGTCCGAGAAGCGTTGACCGGTCGTGCGATCGGAGTAGATGGGATCGTCCTCGCTTCGGCTTTCCACGGCGGCGATGATACCTTCGGTTTCGCGTTGATGGGGACCCTTCCTCCGCGTCGGCTCTTGTTCGCTCTGCTCCTCGGCCTGGCGGCGCCGTCGTGCGGCGGGACGAAGACCGCCGACAAGGACGCCGGGGTCGAGGGCGACGTGGCGCGCGCCGAGGCCCTGCTCGCGCCGGGCGCGACCCTCCCGCCTCGCCCCGAGGTCATCACGCTCGGCCAGTCGCTCGAAGCGCTGGCCTTGAAGGAAGGCGCCGGCGCCCGCGCCGTGGAGCTCCACGCGCTCGCGGCCGCCGTCCACGAGCGGATCTGGCGCGTCGAGCGCCGCGAGCAGGACGCGAAGGAGGCGCTCGACCTCTATCGCGCCGCGGGCAAGGACCTCACCCTGCGCGGCGCGTGCGACGCCGCGGTGCGCGGGGCCAAGCTCGCCGGCGATCTCGCGATGAACGCCGAGACGTCCTACGCCGAGCTCTATCGCGTCCAGCGGCGCGGCTCCGTCGCGGGCGCCGAGGCCGACGGCGGCGACGCGCCCGGAACGCTTTGCGGCGCGGCCGTCGAAGAGCCCCTCGCGGCGCTCGCTCCCTTCCGGCCGCCGGGCCCGGTGCTCGACGCGATCGACCGTGGCCTCGCCGGCGAGGGGGCGATCGCGCTCGCGGTCCTCGACGCCGGCCCCTCGCGCGTCCTCGTCGCGCCGCGCATCACGAAGATCGAGCAGTGGGGTGGCGCCGAGGCCGCGCGCATCGTGGTCCACCTCGACCGGAGCTCCCGCTTTCGCGTGGGCGACGTCGGCAGCAGCGCCGGGCAGGGCGTCCGCACGTACGTCGAGCTCGACGGTGTCGAGCTCGGCGGCACCTCGCGCGACACGCCGCTCGGCGGCATCGTCTCGCGGATCGTCGCCGAGCCCACCACGACCGGCTCGCGCGTGGCGCTCGACCTGAGCGGCCCCGCGTACCGACGCGTGTTCCACCTGCTCGAGCCGTTCCGGGTCGTCATCGACATCGCGAAGCACCCGCCGGGCTCCGGTCCGAAGGGCGCCGGCCGCGCGGTCGACCGCATCGCGATCGACGCCGGCCACGGCGGCAACGATCCCGGCGCGCACGGGCCGTCCGGCCTCAAGGAGAAGGACGTCACGCTCGCTGTCGCCCACAAGCTCGCGCCCATCCTCGCGCGCCTCGGCATCCAGGTGGCGCTGACGCGCGACGACGATCGCTACGTCACGCTCGAGGAGCGCACCGCGCGCGCGAACGCGTTCGGCGCCGATCTCTTCGTCTCGATCCACTGCAACGCCGCCGAGAGCAAGACGAAGCGCGGCGTCGAGACCTACGTTCTCGACACGACCACGAGCGACATGGCGGGCCGCGTCGCGGCGCGCGAGAACGCGACCAGCCAGGCGGCCAGCAACGAGGTCGCCCAGCTGCTCGCGTCGATGCGCCTCGCCGATCAGTCGACGCGCTCGACGCGCTTCGCCGAGCTCCTCCAGCGCGCCGGCGTCGCGTCGCTCGGGACGCAGTACGGCGACATCCTCGACGGCGGCGTGCACCGCGCGGCCTTCTACGTCCTCGTCGGCGCGCGCATGCCGGCGGTCCTCTTCGAGACGAGCTACATCTCGCACGCGATCGAGGAGCAGCGCCTCGGCTCGGCCGACTACCAGCAGCGCCTCGCCGACGCGATCGCGAACGCCGTGAAGGCGTACCGCGAGGGTCGCTGACCCGCAGAGCCCGGGACGCGCGCGCTCCGTGCGGCGCTGGAGGTCGCGCTCAGTCCGCGAAGACGCCGATGACGCCGCACGCGATGCGCGGCCCTTCGGCGCCGGCCTGCGCCGGATCGTTCGACGTGGCGTGCAGGACGATCGAGCGACCGACGATCGAGTAGGTGCCCTGGAGCGAGGGCTGGTCGACCTTGCCTTCGCCTTTCGCCTCGCCGGAGACGTCCGCCTGGAGCTCGCCGAGGTTGCCCATCGGGCCGCCGGGGTTGGGCGGATCGAGCGAGCTGCCGCCGAAGTTGAAGCCGGGGCCTGCGCCCGACCCGTCTTCGGACGAGCAGTCGCCGAGGAGGTGGACGCGGATCGTGTACTTGGCGAGGAACGTCAGACCGCTGAACGCCACCTTGATCTTGACGCCATCGGTCATCGCGATGAGCCGGACCGTGCCTGCCGCCTTGTTGCCCTTCGTCGGCTGCAGCGTCACGACCGCCTGCGAGACGAGCTTGGGCTCCGCTGCGCCCGGATCGACCAGGAGCCAACCGTCCGTGTCGGTGCGCCCCGGCGGAGCCGCGGCCTCCGGCATCATCGGCGGAGGCAGCATCGCGGATCCGAGGGGGCGCGCCGCCGAGGCGTCCTCCGGATCGCTGTTCTTGCAGGCCCCGGCGATCGCCATCACCGAGCCGAAAAGGATCGCTGTCGTTCGAGTCGCCGATCGCATGGAAGCCTCCGCGCGGCGTCGTTCCGGCGCGCCTGCCCTGCGTGCATCGCGCGTACCTCGCGTCGAGCGGCGCACTCCGCCGCGCGCGGCTCCGTGACCCGTCGCCTGTCGCGCGCGGGCCCGTCGTCGTGTCGCGCGAATCAGTCGACGCCGAGCGTCCGCGCGAGCTCGGCGCCGAGGCGCGCGAGGTCGGCCCCGCCGACGACGAGATCCGCGCCGGCCTCTCGCAGCGTGCTCACCGTGCCTTCGTCCGCGTCGCCGGTCACGACGACGAGCGTGGTCCACGACGTCTCGGCGGCGCTCTTCAGCGCGCGGGCGGCGCGCGCCCCGCTCCACGTCGGATCGTCGAGCGCGACGATGAGCACGTCGGGCTCGCCGGCGACGAGATGGGCGATCGCCGCCAGCGCGTTCTCGAAGCGCCGCACGAAGAAGCGCGTCGCGAGCTTCTTCGCGATCTCGTCGCGTGGAGCGTCGTCGGAGGTGCCCGCCGGCGCGCACGCGACGGAGAAGAACACGGTCGGCCGGGCGCTCACGATCTCGGCGTGCAGCGGGTAGCCATGACGCCGGAGGAACGCGAGCACGTGGTTCCGGCGGAAGCGCAGGTGCCGTCCTTCCGTCCGGTGGTGCGGGATCTTCCCGCCGTCGGCCCAGTGGTGAATCGTCTTGAGGTCGACCTCGCAGAAGCGCGCGAGGTCCTGCGCCGTGTAGAGCAGCGGCCGCGCGGGCGCCGCTCGGGCGGGGCGCTCCG
>JAHBWC010000052.1 GCA_019637225.1 Labilithrix sp. | reverse complement strand
ACGGCGCGGTCCGGTCCTCCGACGACCCCGCCGGCGCCGAATCCGCGCGCGCCGCCGAGGCGCCGCGACCGCCGGCTCCGTCGGCGTCGGCCCCCGATCCTCACGCGGCGCTCTTCGCCGAAGCGCACCGCCTCCATTTCACCGAGCGCGATCCCGCGCGCGCGCTCGCCGCGTGGGATCGCTACCTCGCGGCCGCGCCGGACGGACGCTTCGCGCCCGAGGCGCGCTACAACCGGGCGCTCGCGCTCGTCCGTCTCGGTCGCCTCGTCGAGGCGAAGCCCGAGCTCCGCGCCTTTGCGAGCGGCGCGTACGGCGACTACCGTCGCGACGAGGCGAAGGCGCTCCTCGACGCGCTCGCGCGCGACGGCTCGACCGGCGAGCGGCCCTCGACGAGCGAACCTCGCTGATCGACCGAGCGTGGCGCGCGCGATCCCGCGCGCACGGCGTCGCGGGGCGCGATCGCGACCGCGATACCGAGCGAGCGCCGGGCGTTCAGTCCCGGCGCCGGCGGCGCACGAGGGCGGCGGCGACGACGAGCGCGAGAGGCACGGCGACGGCGCCCGTCGTGGATCCGGAGGGGGCCGCGCTGCAACCGGCCGAGGCGACCTCTTCGTCCCGCGCGCGCTTCTTCGAGGAGGATCTCGACGGTCCGTCCGAGTCACCCTCGGCGGGCTCGTCGTCCTGCAGCGGCGCTTCGTCGCCCTGGTCCGGGAAGTCCGCCGGCGTGGACGAGCCCTCGTTCGCCGGATCGGTGGTGTCCGCCGGCGGCTGACCGCCGTTCGGCGTCGGATCCGCGGGCGGCGCAGGCTCGTCGGGGACCGGATCGGGATCCTCGTCCGGATCGAGATCCGGGTTGGGGTCCGAGTCGAGCTGCGGAGTGCTCGCGTCGGGCGCCAGCGTGTCGTCCTCCTCCGGCTCGAGGTCGATCGGCCCGGCGTCGCTCCCCTGCGGATTGGAGAACCACGGCGTCTGCATCGCCGAGGCGGCGACCGTGAGCTCGACGTGGAGATGGTCGTCGTGCGGATGCGGACCGGAGTACGCCCTGTCGTTCTTGCCGTTCGCCATCCACACCGTGCGATCCCAGATCACCATCTGGACACCGATGCGTGCGGCGTTCATGACGAGCCAGTTGGCGACGGCGTCGCCCTTCGTGTTGTTCGCCTGTCCGCCGATCTTCGGGATGAAGATGTCGAGCGCGCGGCCGGTGCCGTGAACGCTCATCTTCTTGCGGTTGGCGGTGTTCTGCCGGCAGGCGTAGCCGCCGACCGACGTGATCGCCGCGAACTCGTCCTCGAGGAAGTCGCCGAGACGATCGGTGCCCGCCCTCAGCTTCCCGGAGCACGCGCGGGCGCTCCAGTTGGGCGCTCCGTCGTAGGGGAGGCGGACCTTGGCGCCGGCGGTCGCGACGGCCGCGGGCAGGCGCCAGCGACCGGCGACAGCGACGGCGTTGCTGGTCGATGCCTGTTCTTCCTCGGGGAGCGCGGAGCACGCGACGAGGAAGGTGACACCAAGGCCGACGAACGACGAGCGGAGACGTAGGCGAGGCACGTTTGCGGTGGGTGCATGTGGTGTGCCCGCCGCGTCGTCGCCGCTTCGACCGATTTTCAAGGCAGATCAACGGGAAGGGCCTGTCGGCCTGGATCGATCGTGACCAGGTCAATGAGCCGTTGACGCACCTGAAATCACCGGGACAGGATCCGCCGCCATGGACCTGAGCCCCCGTCCCATTTCGCGCGTCGCTGAAGAACTCGGTCTCGGCGACGACGACTACATCCCCTACGGCCGCGGGAAGGCGAAGCTCGATCTCGGGCTTCTGGCGCGCCCGCCCCGCGCCAAGGGCCGCCTCGTCCTCGTCACCGCGATCAACCCGACGCCGGCCGGCGAAGGAAAGACGACCACGTCGATCGCGCTCGCGATGGGCATGCGTCGCCTCGGCAAGAACGCCGTCCTCGCGCTCCGCGAGCCGTCGCTCGGGCCCGTGTTCGGCGTCAAGGGCGGAGGCACGGGAGGCGGCAAGGCGTCGCTCACGCCCGCGGACGACATCAACCTGCACTTCACGGGCGACATCCACGCGATCACGACGGCGCACAACCTCCTCTCCGCGCTGGTCGACAACGCGACGTACTTCGGCGAAACGATCCCCGACAAGGGCGAGATCGACGCGCGGCAGATCAGCTGGGGACGCGCGCTCGACATGAACGATCGCTTCCTCCGCCGCTGCATCGTCGGCCTCGGCGGCAAGGCGCACGGCGTGCCGCGCGAGGAGCGCTTCGACATCACCGCCGCGAGCGAGGTCATGGCCGTGCTCGCGCTCGCCTCGAGCTACGAGGACCTCGAGCAGCGCCTCGGTCGGATCGTCGTCGCGCACACCCACCAGGGCAAGCCCGTCACCGCCGGCGACATCGGCGCCGCGAGCGCGATGACCGCCGTGCTCCGCGACGCGCTGCAGCCGAACCTGGTCCAGACCGAGGAGGGCGGGGCGGCGATCGTCCACTGCGGTCCCTTCGGAAACATCGCGCACGGCTGCAACAGCGTGCTCGCGACGCGGCTCGCGATGGCGCTCGGTGACTACGCGATCACCGAGGCCGGCTTCGGCTTCGATCTCGGCGGCGAGAAGTTCCTCGACATCAAGTGCCGCCAGGCGAACATCTGGCCGCGCGCCCTCGTGCTCGTCGCCACGCTCCGCGCGCTCAAGATGCACGGCGGCGCTCCGGTGAAGACCTGCGGCGAGCCCGACGCCGAGCGCTTGAAGAAGGGGATCGCGCACCTCGAGAAGCACCTCGAGACGTCGAAGGCCTTCGGCCTCACGCCCGTCGTCGCGATCAACGTCTTCCCGACCGATACACCGGAGGAGATCGCGCTCGTCGAGCAGGCGGTCGCGGCGCTCGGCGCTCGCCTCGCGCGATCGGAGGCCTTCGGAAAGGGCGGCGAGGGCGCGCTTGAGCTCGCGAGGACGGTGAGCGAGGTCGTCGACGCGACGGACGCCGATCCGCCGAAGCCGAAGTACGTCTACGAGCTGTCGGATCCGCCGAAGGACAAGATCCGGAAGATCGCCCGCACGGTCTACGGCGCGGCGGACGTCCTGTTTACCGGGGCCGCGGAGAAGAGCCTCGAGCGCTTCGAGGCCCTCGGTGGCGCGTCGCTGCCGATCTGCATGGCGAAGACGCAGCTCTCACTCACCGACGATCCGACGATCCCCGGCCGTCCGCGCGACTTCACCATCACGGTGCGCGACGTCCGGCTCTCCGCGGGGGCCGGCTTCCTCGTCCCGCTCACCGGCGAGATGATGACGATGCCCGGTCTCCCGCGTGTCCCCGCCTCTCGCGCCATCAAGCTGCTGCCGGGCGGCAAGATCAAGGGCCTGATGCAGAACGACTGACGCGCGCTCGCGCCGGCGCGCGGCGCGCCCACGGCCGTCACCCGGTTCGATGACGTATCGGTGCGCGGGTCGTGAGGGCCGCCGCTGTATCACCTGTATCAGCGGGTACAGGCGCCGCCTTCGGACGGTACACCCCTGAAATGAACGGGGAATTTGCGAGGTCGACGCTGGCCTCGTCCTTGCGATGGGTCATGTCATCGCCGCGACGCAGCGGCGGACACCCCGAAAGGACGAATCCCATGTCGACGCGCCTCATTCCCTCTCTCGTTGCGGTCTCCACCTCGCTTCTCCTGATCGTGGGCTGCGCGGCGGGGCCGGACGACGAGAGCGCCGAGAGCGCCGAGAGCGCCGAGGGCGACGACGGCGCGTCGATGCCCACCGTCGAGACCGACACGGTCGGGACGACGGGCAGCGGTCTCGACTGCCGCTGCCCGGCGGGCCAAGAGTTCCAGAACGGCCTCTGCTACCGCGCGTGTCCGGCGGGGTGGAGCGGCGAGGGTCCCGTGTGCTGGAAGCCGTGCGTCTCGGGCTTCACGGACACCGGGTTCTTCTGTCATCGCAACTCGAGCATCATCTCGGCGAACACGAGCAAGTGCCCCTGGTACAACAAGTGCGGTCTCGGCTCGAGCTGCTCGACGTGCCCGTCGGGCTACTCGAAGGACGGATGCACGTGCCGGCGCGACGCGTACATCTACGCGCAGGAGTCGCAGGGTCGCGGAGCGGGCACGACGCCGTCGTGCTCGAGCTACTAGGAGCCTGCCATGAGCGACGCGAGCCAGGGCATGGACGTGATGACGGTGCAACGGGGGAAGGAGCGAGACGTCCTCGACGAGGTCGTCCGCGCGATGACGGACGCTCCGCGCGACGCCTACTGGGCGCGCCGGCTCCTCGACCTGGTGCGCGATCCGGTCGTTGCCACGCGGCTCCGTTCGCACATCGTGACCGCGGTGCAGCGCTGGGCGGCGCACGACCCGTCGTTCTTCGTCCACGAGCGCTACCTCTCCGAGCAGCTCGCCGTGTGGGCGTGGCCGCGTGAGGTGCTCGAGGACCTCGACGCGAAGCTCGCGCTCGACGACAGCTCGCTCACGCACCTCGTGATGGGGCGCCTCTGGCTCGAGGCGCGGCGTCCCCCGGAGGACATGCCCCAGTTCTACGCGCGCGCGCTCCGCCACCTGCGCGAGGTCGCGCCCCGGCTCCAGGTCGGCGCGTGGCACGAGGCGATGTGCGAGGCGCTCGGCGTCGCCGACCCCGCCGAGCTCGCGCTCCGCGCCGGCGCCATCCTCGAGACCGTCGCCTCGTCGGATCGCGATCGCGTGCTCCTCGCCATCCTCCGCGGCGCCGCGCGCACGGGCGACTGGGCGCTCTACGACGCGTACCGCCGGGCCTACGGCGCGGGCGACACCGACGGCGCACGAAGGAACAGCGAGCTCGTTCGTCTCGACGGCCAGCGCGCCGAGCAGCTGCTCGCGAAGCAGGCGATCGTGCCGTCGTTTCGCCGCGCCCGCCCACCTGCGCCGAAGCCGGCGGAGCCGAAGCCGGCGGAGCCGCAGGAAGCTGCGCCCGAGGAGGTCTTCTCCGAGGCGAAGACGGTGCGCCCGCCGTCGCGTCCCCGCTGACGCCGTCGGGCCCGTCGCGCGCCGCGCCGTCGAGTCGTCCGCCCGCCCGTCGCCGCCGGTCACTCCCCGGCGGGCGACGGCGAAGGGGCGATCGACGCCGGCACCGGCGTCGCGAGGACGTCGTCCGAGGCCGGGAGCGTGATGGTGAACTTCGTCCCCGAGCCTTGCTGCGACTGCACCTGGATGCTGCCGCCGGCGTTCTGCACGATGCTCTGACTGATCGCGAGGCCGAGGCCCGTGCCTTGCTCCTTGGTCGTGAAGAACGGGACGAACAGGTTCTTCAGCACCTTCTGGCTGATGCCCGGACCGGTGTCGGCGACGCTGATCTCCACGACCTCGGCGTCGTCCGGAGGGAGCCTGCCGGAGTTCCCGCTCGGCGGCGACGTGACCCACGCCGATCGCGGCGCGCGTCGGCTGCTCGTCGCGATGGTGACGCGCCCGCGACCGTTCATGGCCTGGATCGCGTTCTGCACGAGGTTCATCAGCACCTGCCGGAGCTTCTCCGGATCGATGCTCGCGCGCGGGATCGGCTCGGAGAGCTCGAGGCGGAGGTCGACGTCGTCGTCGCTCTTCTGGCTCTTCAGGATCTGCACGCTGCGCCGGACCGCGCCGTTGATGTCGAGCGGCACGGGGTTTCCGGCGTGCGGGCGCGCGTAGTCGAGGAAGCTCCCGACGACGCGGTTCAGGCGGTCGGTCTCCTCGAGGATGATCCCGAGGAACTCCTTCACCGTCGGATCGTCGGTCGGGGCGCCGTCGGTGGTCACCTCTTCGAGCAGCTGGGCGGCGCCCTTGATCGCGCCGAGCGGGTTCTTGACCTCGTGGGCGAGGCCCGCGGCCATCGAGCCGAGCGCGGCGAGGCGGTCGCGCTCCTTCATCCGGTCGTAGATGCGGCTGTTGGCGATCGCGACGCCCATCTGCGCGGCCACGGTCTCGAGGAGCGCGATCTCCTCGGGGGTGAACGCGTCCTTCACGCGATCGTCGGCGACGCAGAGGAGGCCGACGAGCTCCTCGCTGTCGCCGCGGACCGCGAGGATGACCGAGCTCTTGAGCGTCCCGAGGGCCTCGGCGGCGGTCAGGACCGGGGTCATCGTCTCGCCGGCGTTCGGGGCATCGGCCTCGCGCGCGAGCTCCTCGAGCGACATCGACAGCCCGAGGCGCTCGAGCAGCGGGCGCATCGCCAGCGACTCGAGGCGGTTCGGCGGCGCGGCGCCGATCGCGCCGACGAGGTCGAAGCCGTTGCTGTCCTGGTCGCGGAGGTAGACCGCGCACGTCGTCACGCGCCGCGAGCGCTCGAGACCGGCGATGACGACCTCGATCATCTCCTCGTTCTCCAGCGTGTGCGCGAGGCGGCGCCGGAGCTCGACGACGCTCGACTCGAGGTCGTAGCGCTCGCGGAAGAAGAAGCGGTTGATGCGCGTCTCGAACTCGTGCTCGAGCGGCTCGAAGAGCACGAGGACGACGATCGCGGCGAGGACGGCGTTGAGGTACATCGCGCCGAATCGCCCGATGTACGTGATGAACACGTAGAAGATGCCGGCGAGCGCGAAGGCGAGCGCCGTCGAGACGAGCAGGCGGCCGGACAGCTCGTAGAGGTCCGCCAGGCGGGGGCGCGTCAGCGACTCGGCGAGGACGAAGAGGAAGACGACGGCGAGCACGGCGCCGATCGGCGGGAGGTTCACGCCGAGGAACGCGACGAAGTCGGCGAGCGTGAACGTCATCGCGAGCGCGCCGACGGCCGCGAGGAAGCGGATTCGGTCGCGGATGGCGCGCGACGGGCTCTTCTCGCCGCGACGCCAGAGCGACGTGAGCGCGGCGGCGAGGAGGCCGAAGACGTAGAGGTAGAGGCCGCCGAGCGCGAGCGCCTTGATCGGTCCCCCCGCTTGCTCGAACGGCGAGAGCGCGACCGCCAGCATCGGGACGCCGACCATCGCCGCGATCTTCGGCAGCCTCGCGCCGGGGGCGCTCGGCGTCTCGAGCGGCGTGATCGAGTGGAACAGGTGCACCGCGAACTGCGGGAGCAGGACGGTCAGGACCGTGGTGGCGCGATCGAAGCGCGATCGCGCGGGGTCCTCGAGCAGCCCGGCGAGCGACTGGCTCACGTACCAGAACGCGACGCACGTCGAGAACGCCGCGAAGAGCCAGTGCGCCATCCGCCGGCCGCGGAGGAGCATCGACAGCGCGATCGCGAACGCGATGACGCCGCAGAAGAGCGTGGTCCTGGCGCGAAGGTCCTCCACCGAAGAGGGAGCCTAGCGTTCCTCGTCCCGTGGATCACGTGAACGGCGGCGCGCCCGTCGAGCTCGGCGGCGCGCCTGCGACGCGCGGCCCGCTCGGCGGCGGGGACCCCAAAAAGCAGAGAGCCGCCGGGGGCGACCCCGACGGCTCACCTTCGTCGAGCTTTCCTCGACGCGGGACCTCTGCTCCGGCTCAGGGCTTGCCGCTGCTGCTGTTCGAGCCGCCGCTGCTGCTGTTCGAGCCGCCGTTGCTACCGCCGCTGCTGCTGTTCGAGCCGCCGCTGCTGCTGGTCCACGGATCGGGCACGGGGCCGCTTGCCCACGGATCGGGGACCGGACCACAACCCACGCAGCTCTCGTCGGCCTTCTTCGGCGTCAAGGAGCCTTGCTTCACGGGGAGGCGACGCGCGCCGTTCGCCTCGTCGGCCCCGCCCCCACCGCCGGTGAGCTGCGAGCCGTCGTCCGTCTCGATCTGCTCGTCGCTGTCGTCGCCTGTCTGCTCGAACGCGCAGCCGGCTGCGAAGAGCGCAGCGAGGAGCGAGACCACACCGAATCGACCAATGATGAAGCGGTTCATGAGTTCCCCTCCGAAGGGGCGGCTGAGAGGCTGTACTGTTTCACGAGCTGCGACAGGCGTGGACGCTTCATCCCCAGAAGCGCCGCCGCCCGCGTGATGTTTCCCTTGGTCTCGAGGAGCGCGCGCGCGATGCAGTCGCGCTCGATCTGGCGCTTGATGTCGGAGAGCGACACCGCGCCCTGGCGGACCTGCGCGTAGGCGACCGCGGTCGCGTTCGCCTCGTCCTCCGGCAGCACGCCGTCGCCCTCCTCGTCGTCCGCTTCGACCGCGGACGTCGACGAGGCGCCCGCGCCCGGCTCGCGGACGCTCGGGGGCGGCAGGATGCTGGCGGAGCGGAGCGAGATGGGCGGCTGCGACGCGGGGCCGGGGCCGGCCTGGGCGATCGCGCGGAGGTCGTCGACGTTGTCGATGACGTCCGCCGCCGAGATGACCTCGCCGTCGGCGAAGAGCGAGACGGCGCGGAGCACGTTCTCGAGCTCGCGGATGTTGCCGGGCCAGCGGTGGCGGCAGAACAGATCGAGCGCGTCGCTCGAGAGCTGCTTCGGCTCCTCGCTGCGCTCGATGCCGATGCGGCCGAGGAGGTGATCGGCGATCTTCGGGAGGTCGCCGAGACGAGCGCGGAGGGCCGGCACCTCGAGCGTGATGCCCCGGAGGCGGTAGTAGAGGTCCTCGCGGAACTCGCCGCGCTCGACCATCGCGCGGAGGTCGCGGTGCGTCGCGCAGACGACGCGGACGTTGGCGCGGATCGGCGCGGTGCCGCCGACGCGCTCGAACGTCTTCTCCTGCAGCACGCGGAGGAGAGCCACCTGCGTGCGCGGGGAGATGTCGCCGATCTCGTCGAGGAAGAGCGTGCCGCCCTCGGCCAGCTCGAAGCGACCGCGGCGTCGCGCCGAGGCGCCGGTGAACGCGCCCTTCTCGTGGCCGAAGAGCTCGGAGAGGAGGAGCGTCTCGACGAGCGCCGCGCAGTTGACGCTGACGAGCGGGCCCGCCGCGCGATCGCTCGCGCGGTGGAGCGCGTCGGCGACGAGCTCTTTGCCGGTGCCGCTCTCGCCGCGGATGAGGACGGTGCTGTTCGACTTCGCGACCTTCTTGATGGCGATCGCGAGGCTGCGGATCGCCGGGTCGTCGCCGACCATCTCGCGCGACGGGTTCGAGTCGCTGCGCGCGACGATGCGCTGGGTGCGCGGCGCCTCCTCCTCGACGTCGCTCTCGTGGGCGAGCGACGACTGGAGGCGCGAGAGCGCGACGACCTCCGGCTTGGCGAGGAACGCCGCTCGGATGTCCGGAGGCAGACCGCCCGCGACCTGATCGCGGACCGCGATGGCGCGGCAGCAGTGCGCCTGCGCGGCGAGCGTGTCGCCGGCGTCGCGGTGGAGCATGGCGAGGAGCGAGTGGATCTCGGAGAGGAGGTCCTCTTCGCCGGACCTGCGCGCGACCTGGAGCGCCTCGTTGGCGGAGTCGAGCGCGGGCTGACCCATCGCGCGGAGGTGCGCCGCGCGGACGATCGCGACTTCGGCCTGCGCGCGCGGGCTCTTCGCGATCTCCTCGGCGTGGCCGAGCGCGACGTCGACGCGGACGAGGTCGCCGTCTTCGAGCGCGACGCGCGCCGCGACGATGTGCGCCGACTCGAGGTAGTCACGCTCACCCGAGGCCTGGGCGTCGACGAGCGCGCCCTCGACCTCGCGACGCGCGAGGTCGGTGTTGCCGCGGGCGAGGGCGATCTGAGCCGAGACCCACTTGAAGAGCGCGGAGCATCGCGGCGGAGCGCTCCCCGACAGGAGCTTCTTGCCGAAGGCGATCGCGTGCTCGGCGTGATCGACGAGGCCGAGGCGGAGCCGGAGGTCGGCCAGGTTGCCGATGGTCAGCGCGGTGGCGAGGCGGCCGCGCAGCGCCTGCGGGAAGTTGACCGTCTGCTCCCAGTACTGGAGCGCCGCGCCGTAGTCGTGCTGGCGGTACGCGACGAGGCCGAGGTTCGACAGCGCGTACGCGCGGGCGCGCTCTTCCTTGAGGCGGGTGCCGTCCGCGAGGACGCGGTCGAGGAGCGTGCGCGCCTCGTCGAGGCGACCCTTCGAGAGGAGCGCGATGGCGCGGTTGAGGCGCGCGCGGAGCTCCGCCGTGATCTCTCCCGCCGACGACGCGACGAGGGCGTCCTCGGCGAAGTGCTCGTCGGCGAGCTCCCACGAGCCGCGGGCGAGGAGGATCTTGCCGAGGGTGCCGCGGGCGGCGAGGCGCGTCCGCGGCGTGACCGCCAGGCCGGCGGCGCGCGTCGCGTGACCGGCGGCGAGCTCGAGCTCGCCGCCGAGGTAGCTCACCTCGGCGCGCTCGGCGGCGACGCGTGCGGAGAGCTCGGCGTCGTCGGCGGTCGCGTTCGTCTCCGCCTTCGCGAGGCAGACGCGCGCGGCGACGAGGTCGCCGAGCTGCATGAGCGCGCGGCCCATGAGGAGGCTGATGGTCGGATCGTTCGGCGCGAGGGCGGCGGCGCTCTCGCACCAGCGCTGCGCGTCCGCCGCTTCGCCGAGGAAGAGCGAGCGCTGCGCGGCCTTGATGCGGAGGGCGACGCCGCCGGCTCCGTGGATCGGCGTGACCGCGTCGAACCAGCGCGTCGCGATCTCGGCGCTGACCTGCGGATCGGCGCCGGCACCGAGGGCGCTCGCGGCCGCGGCGTCGGCCTCGTCGAACGCGCCGGCGAGGACGAAGAGCTCTGCGGCGCGGGCGAACGCCCACGGGTCCGGGTTGAAGCCGCTGTCGGAGAGCGCGCGCGCGACCGCGAGGCGGGCCTCGTCGCTCGCCGCGGCCTCGAGGTCGCCGAGCTCGGTCGACGGCGACGCGGACACGAGGCCGGCGGTCGACGAGGCGAGCCCGCCGGCGACGAGCTCGTCGAGCGCGGAGGTCACCTCGGTCGAGAGGAGGCTCGCGAGCGTGACGAGGGGGAGCGAGCGGCCCGCGAGCGCGAGGCAGCTCAGAACCTTTTGCGAGGTCGCGCCGAGATCGGCGAACGCGGGCGTGGCCGTGGGGACGACGCGACGCGCCTTCGCCCACCACGCCTCGAGCGAGCGGAGGTCCGCCGCGGGCAGGTCGCTTTGCGCTTGCTCGGCGACGGCGGAGAGCCAGCGAAGCTTGTCGCCGGCGCCGAGGTCGGCGGCGACGTCGAACACGCTCGCGTCCGCGAACGCCGGGGCATCCGCCTCGGTCACGAAGACCAGCAAGAGTCGAGTGTGCCTGGCGAGCTCGAGCGCGACCGCGCGGTCCCAGCTGCCGGCGGACGGGAGCGGCGCGACGATCGCCGCGCGCTGCGCCGCGGCCGCGTCGGCGATCGCGTCGGCGCACGCCGCAGGATCGACGGGGACCGCCGCGAGCCCGAGGTGCATCGCCACCTCGCGGAACAGAGGCGCGCCCGAGCGGACAGCGGCGTCGACGGGGAGAAAACCGCTCGTACGCAGCCGGCGCGAAGCGTGGGCGACGATCGGACCGTGCACCTCGACGGAGGCACGGACGACGACGACGCCCGCTTGTGCCGACACGATTCGCTCGTCGAAATCGACGAACGCTCGGGTGTGCGAAGCGGAGACCAGGGCGAGGGGGGCTGCGAGTGCCAAGCCGTCGAAACCTACTCGAAGAATTGCCCCGTTCAAGGCGACGACCCCATTTCCCTCGCGTCTCTCCCGGACCCTTCAGTTAGGTCAGGAAATTCGCGGGGTACCACTCGAGAGAGGGGTCGGTCCGGCGTCCTCCGGCGTCGAGGAGCGCGGCCATGACGGCGACCACGCTCGACGGGCTCGAAGTTGGCGCTCTCGACTGCAAGGCACGGTCCACCTTGGCTGAGTTAGCCAAGTGGTCGAGATTGCATGGGTTGAGCTGAATCGGCCTCACCGAGGCGAAGGACCGTCAACCCATGCACAGCCTCGTGCGCTCAGGGCGTCATTTTCTCGATCGGCGTGGATGTGTGTCTCGCGCCGCCTTCGGAACCTCGCGCGCCGACTGACGCAACGCGCGGCGGAGGACGGCGCCGACCTCCTCGATGTGCGCCTTCGGCGCGTCGCCGATGCGCTCGGCGAGCGGGAGCTGCGCGAGGCCGCTCGCGATGAAGAGCGGCAGCGCGCTCGGGAGCCGCTCGCGCAAGAGCACGAGCTGACGCTCGATGGCGCCCGCGTCGCCGCGCCGGACGGGACCCGTGAGCGCCTCGGGGAAGCCGAGGGCCTCGACGTTCTCCGCGACGCTGCGGAGGAGCGGGCCGAGCATCTTCGGCGCCTCGGTGCGCGGGACGCCCGAGACGACGAGGAGCTCGACGCCGATCGCCGCGAGCGCGGCCGCGCCGTTCGCTACGAGGCCCGCGGCCGCGTGGTAGCCGACCGTGTCGAGCTTCGCGAACGTGCGGGGGGTCATCCCGAGGGTCTTCGCGACGGCGCGCGCGCGCTTCTCCGCCGCGGGCTCTCCCTTCACGTGGACGTGGCCGCGCGTGAGCGTCGGGAACGACCTCAGCGACGCGAACGCGATCATCGGGTGCATCTGCGCGATGCCGGCACACACGCCGCGGAGCGGCTCGAGCGCCTCGGCGGGGAGCGACCCGGCGTTGTGGACGACGACGGCGCTCCGCGGGACGACGCCGGAGGTCGCGAGGTCCGCCGCGACGGGCGCGAGCTGACGATCGCGCAGGGCGAGGACGATCATCGAAGCGTCGATGCGCGTCGTCGGGACGCCCTTTCGCGCGGGACGGAGCGTGACGGTGGCGCCGCGCTTCCGGAGCGCGGCGGCGAGGGCGCGTCCGACCTTGCCGGCGCCGAGGATGAAGACCTTCATCGTGCGCGCATCCTAGTCGGTCTTCGCGCTCGCGTAGAGGGCGCGCGAGCGCGCGTAGGCGATGACGGCGGGCGGGACGAGCTCGTCGAGGCCGTCGAGGTCGCCCGCGGCGAGCCGCGCGCGGACCTCGGTGCTCGAGATGGCGGGCAGCACCGGCGTCGGCGCGCCTGGATACTCTACGCCCGCGCGCCCGAGGACGATCGGCGGCGCGAGCGCCGAGATGCGATCGAACGCGTACCACTTCGACGACTCGAGCATCAGGTCTGCGCCCATGATGAAGCGCAGGGGGCTATTCGGGTGCCGCGCGCGCAGATGCTCGATCGTGCGGAGCGTGCGGCTCTCGCCGCCGAGCTCCTCTTCGACGCGCGACACCTCGACGCGGGGGAGCCAGCCCATCGCGAGCTCGCACATCGCCACGCGATCGTCGTAGGGCGCGAGCGACTTCGCGAACGGATGCTTGAACGCCGGAACGACGAGGAGCCGCTCGACCTCGAACCGCGCCAGAACGACCGCGAGCGTGAGCACGTGGGCGAGGTGCGGCGGGTTGAAGCTGCCGCCGAAGACGCCGACGATCGGCGCGCTCGCGCCTTCGGGAGCGCGCGCCTCGAGGCCCTCCACGCTCATGGCTCCCCCGCGCGCGCCTTCGCGCGCAGCGAGCCGAGCGCCTCGCGGTGGGTCGGCTTGCCGGCCCCGTCGTAGATCGTCACGACGACCTCGTTCTGCTCGTCGTCGAGGACCGCGAGGCCTCCGCCGCGCGAGCCGATCGGCCCAGGCGTGACGAACCAGCGCGCGCCCACCTTGCGGATGAGCGGGCCTTCGCTCTTGCCGAACAAGAGGATGTTCGCCGCGAGGATGTCCTCTTCGTCGAGCTGCGCCTTGTCGTAGATGAGGATGGCGACGCGATCGCCCACCATCTCGATCGTCCGCGCGACCTGCTCGGGCAGCGCCTCGAGCGCCTTCAACCGGAGCCGCGCGCGCTCGGTGGCGACGAAGCGATCGATCACCTGCGGCGTTCCCTTCAGCGCCACGGTCGCCGCGCGCGCCCACGCTCCCTCGTCGCTCGGATCGTCCCCGACGAGCTTCCGCGCCCACGCCGCGACCGCGCGATCGAGCGCGCCGTCGTTGCCCAGGTAGATCGCGCGATGGACGCGCACGCCGTTCAGAAGGAACTCGGCGGCGCGGCCGAGCGCGCCGACATCTCCACCGGCTGGACCGAGCAGACCGAGCCGCATCGCGTTCCCGACAGTCTCCCGACGTGGAGATCGAAAGTAAAGCGTCGTCCGCCGCCGGCCCGACCCCGGCTCTCCGCCCGCGCGGCGCGCGCGCGAGCGCGTCAGGCACGCACGCGACCGCGTGTGGCCGGGCGTGCTCGGACGTGCTTCATTCGACACCATGAGGGGGCTCGCCGCAGCGCTGATCGTCGCCGGCGCGATCCTCGCGTGCTCGAACATCCCGGAGGCCGAGAGCACGTCGTGCCTCGGTACCGGATGCGGACCGCACGGCACGTGCTCCGTCGAGGGGGCCACGCCGGTCTGCGTCTGCGAGGTCGGGTACGACGGACCGGCGTGCGCGGCCTGCGCGCCCGGCTTTCAGGACACGGACGGCAACGGATTTTGCGCGCGTGCGTGCGCCGCGACCCCGTGCGGTCCCCACGAGCGCTGCAGCGAGGCCTCTGGTCGACCGCTCTGCGTGTGCGTCGTCGGGTACTCGCAGCCCGAGGGGGGAGGCGCCTGTGTCTTCACCGGCGGCCCGGTCGATCCCTCGTTCGACAAGCCCCAGCCGGGCGGCTGGACGACGCGCGGGGCAGTGACGATCGACACCGGCAGGCCGTCGGACGCCGGGATCGGGCGAGGATGGGCGCGGTTCGGCGGCTTCGGCGACGTCGTTCAGTCGTTCGAGATGCCGTCGTACGCCGACGCAGAGCCGCTCGCGCTCGAGCTCGAGCTCGGGTGCACGCGGACGGGCACGTGCGAGAACGTCCACACCTTTTTTGGCGTGGACTTCGGAGCCCAGCTCGTCGAGCACGCGCTCTTCCTGCCTCGCCCCTCCCACGCGCCCACGATCACCCGCGTCTGTCTCGGTGAACGGGCGTTCGGCCGCAAGGTCGACTTCAGGCTGCGCGCCTACGGCGGGAGCGCGGGGGCGGATTCGAGCGGCGATGGGCTGATCGGCCGCGCACAGTTCGTCCCCTTCGCGACGTGCGCCGCTCCGGGGACGGTGAAGAACGGCGACTTCCAGGCGGGAGACTGGGAGGTCGAGCAGGGCGCGGGCGTGGACTTCATCGAGGAGGGCGGGACGCGCCTGGGGAGGCTCGCACCGCAGTGCGGCTTCGAGCCGACGGCGGCGATGTCGACCACGATGTCGATCCCGGAGGCTCTCGAGCGCCCGGCGCTAGCCTTCTCGCTGCAGGGGACGCGCGATGCGTTCTCCACCGTCAGCGTCGGCTTCGTCGGTACCTGGCAAGTGCGGGGGACCGGCGCGAAGGAGGACGTGGTCGTCTGCCTGCCACCTTCGACGCGCGGTCAGGCGTTCCGCCTCGAGGTCCGGGGCACCGGCACCCGCTGCTTCGACACCCCGAACAACGTCGTCCACGTCGACGACTTCGTCCTCCGCTCCGAGCCGTCCTGCGCGGAGGTCGACGAGGGCATGAGGGACGGCGACTTCGAGGGCGTCGGCCTGGTCTCCCCCTGGTGGACCTCGTCCGAGAACGTCACGCTCGTCCGGGATCCAGCCGCCGCGCACTCGGGGAGCGGGTACCTTCGGCTCGCGCAGTCATGCGCCGGTGCCCTGGGCGCGACGTGGAGCTCCACCAGCAAGGTGCCGAGCCGGCCTCCCGGCGCTGCCGGGGGCCCGGCGCTCAAGCTCTGGTATCGCCTCTCGCCCGAGGCCGTTGCCAGTGTCACGGCCAGCGGCGGAGCGCACGCCGAAAGGTCGTACCGGCTGCCGGCCGCCCCGACGTGGACAGAGGCGACCCTCTGCCTCCCGGCGTACGCTTGGGGATTCCGCTACGGCGTCGTCGCCCAGCTTTGGCGTGGACCGGACGATTCGGACGACTGCGTCCCCAGCGTCTTCGACGTCGACGACGTCTCGTTCGCCGCCGATCCGTCATGCCCCATCGAGTGACTCGTCTCGCCGCGCGATGTCGTGCGCTTCTGCAAGGCCACGACGCACGCCCGCGGAGCGTGCGATGAAGGGGCTCGCGGCAGCGCTGATCGTCGCCGGCGCGATCGTCGCGTGCTCGCAGCTCCCCGAGGGGAGCCCGTCGTGTCTCGACACCGGGTGCGGCTCGAACGGGACTTGCTCGGTCACGTCGGATCCGCCGGTCTGCGCGTGCCAGCCGGGGTACGCCGGGCCCGCGTGCGCGGAGTGCGCGCCCGGGTTCCAGGACAACGACGGCAACGGGCTCTGCGCTCGTGCGTGCTCCTCGTCCGTGACCTGCGGTCCGCACGAGCGGTGCAGCGACGTTTCGGGTCGAGCGGTCTGCGGGTGCGTCGTCGGCTACTCGCGGACTCGGGAGGGCGGCTGCGTCTTCACCGGGGGTCCCGTCGACCCCTCGTTCTCCACTCCCGAGCTCCGCGCCTGGGACACGCGCGGGCAGGTGTCGATCGATCCTGGCAGGCCTGCGGACGTCGGCGGGAGCCGCGGCTGGGTGCGGTTCAGCGGCTCCGGAAAGGTCTTCCAGTCGTTCGAGATGCCGGCGTACGCCGACGCGGAGCCGCTCGCGCTCGAGCTCGACGTCACGTGCGCGTTCGAGGGCGGCTGCTCGAACGCGCGCCAGTGGTTTTCGATCGCCTTCGACGATTGGCTGGCCGACCAGGCGTTCTTCTCGCGCGGCTCGTTCAGGCGCGCGCGCGTGTGCCTCGGTGAACGGGCCTTCGGTCGCGTCCTCAGCTTCGGTCTGCGCGCGTACGGCTCGAGCTCCTCGTGGGGCCCGAGGGAGGACGCGCTCCTCGGTCGAGCGGAGTTCGTCCCCTCGGCGGACTGCGCGCGTCCGGGCACCGTGAGGAACGGCGACTTCGAAGCAGGCGACTGGGACACGGACGCGGTCGGCTCGGGGTTCCTCGTCGGCAGCGTGGTGTTCGTCGAAGCGAACGGAGGCCGGTCGGCGCGCCTCACGCAGCGCTGCGACAACACCGAGGAACGAGCCGCGATGTCCACCTCGATGTCCGTTCCGGAGGCGCTCGAGCACCCTGCCCTCGCGTTCTCGCTGGAGGGCACGCGCGACGGGGTCACCCTGGTGGACGTCGACGGGGCGCCGGTCGCTGAGGTGCGCGGGACGGGCGCGAAGGAGGAGGCGGTCGTCTGCCTGCCGCGGACGACGCCGGGCCTCGCGCTTCGTCTCGGCGTGGCGGCCAGGCTCGAGTGCCCCTCCGCGAACATCCTTCGTCTCGACGATTTCGTTCTGCGGTCCGAGCCCTCGTGCGGGGCCTTGGAGAGCGTGAGCGACGGAGGCTTCGAGCACGACGGCATGGTCTCGCCGTGGCAGAGCACGTCTCGGCGCGTCCGCGTCGTCCGCGATCCGGCTGACGCCCACTCGGGCAACGCCTTTCTCCGGATCGACTCGCCCTGTGGGGACGACGGCGTGCGCGCGGCGTGGAGCTCGAGCATGCTCCACGTCCCGAGTCGACCTCCGAACGCCGCGGGCGGCGCCGCGCTCAAGCTCTGGTACCGGCTGCGGACGGATGCGCTTGCCTTCGTGACCGCGGGCGAGGTCGGCGCGGAGGGAGGGCAGCGCCTTCCGCGGGCCGCGGAATGGACGGAGGCCGTGCTCTGCCTCCCGAGCGAGTCGTGGGGTCGCCAGACGAGCGTCGCGATCGACGTCGCGCCCGTTCGAAGACCGGATGACCTCTGCCAGTCCGCGCGCTTCGACCTCGACGATCTCTCGATCGCGCCCGATCCGTCCTGCCCGATCGACTGAGCCGCGCGAGGCGGCCGTGCTCGGATGCCGGATTCGAGTAGAGTGGCGCCGCCGCCGACGGCTCTCCCCACGGTGGCGCGCACCCCATGCCCTCCTCCCGCATCCGACCGCTCGAGAACCCCGTCACGTTCACGCTCGACGGCGAGGAGCTCGAGGCCGAGCGCGGCGAGCCGCTCGCGGCGGCGCTGATCGCCGCGGGCAAGACGACGATCGCGCGGAGCCCGAAGTTTCACCGGCCGCGCGGGCCGGCGTGCATGCGCGGCGCGTGCGACGGGTGTCTCGCGCGGGTCGACGACGCGCCGAACGTCATGACGTGCCTCGTGCCTGCCGAGGAGGGCTCCGCCGTCGTCACGCAAAACCGCCTCGGCCCGCGCGACACCGACCTCCTGCGCATGACGGACTGGTTCTTCCCGGAGGGGATGAACCACCACGAGCTCTTCGCGGGCGTTCCCGGAATCCAGACGATCATGCAGGGCTTCGCGCGACGCGTCGCGGGGCTCGGCAAGCTCCCGCTCGAGGCCGCGGCGCCGCGCCCGGCCGCGCGCCGCAGCGCGGACGTCGTCGTCGTCGGCGCGGGCCCTGCGGGCATGGCGGTCGCCGTGCGCCTCGCGCGCGCGAGCCGCGCCGTCGAGGTGCTGGACGATCAGCTCACGCCCGGAGGCGGCGTGACGGCGCTCGCGCGGGAAGACGCGGCTGCGTTCGAGCCGATCCGCGCCGCGTTCTCCGCCGGGGTCGCGTCGGGCGCGATCCGTCTCCGGTCGCGCACCACCGCGGGAGCCGTCTACGGGCGTGACCTGCTCGTCGCCGGCGAGGAGGGCGCCGAGATCGTCGAGGCGCGCGCGCTCGTCCTCGCGTGCGGCGCGCACGACGGAGCGCTCGCGTTCGAGGGCAACGACATGCCCAACGTGATGAGCGCGCGGGCCGCCGGCTGGCTCCTGTCGCGGGGCGTGCTCGTGGGTGCGCGCATCGCCGTCGTCGTCACGGGCGGCGGCGGGCCGTTCGGAGAGTCGTTCGCGCGCGCCGCGCGCCAGCGCGCCGAGGTCACCGTGCTCCACGGCGAGCCGCTCTCGATCCGCGGGAGCAGCCGCGTCAAGGGCGTGCGCGTCCGCACGGCGACGAGCGAGCGCGAGGTCGACGCCGACGCCGTCCTCGTCGACGCGGCGCGCTCTCCGGCGTTCGAGCTCTGTCAGCAGGCCGGCGCCGCGCTCGTGCACGAGCCGCGAGGGTTCGTCGTGAAGGCCGACGACGGGCGGATCGCGGACGGCATCTGGGCGACCGGTGAGGTGTGCGGGCTCCCGTTCGATCCGCACGCGCTCGAGGCGCACGCCGCCCTCGTCGCCACGCAGATCGCGTCTTAGCCTCGCGTCCCGCCGGCCCCGCTCCCGGCGCGGCTATTCGTCGACGAGCGGGCCGAAGAGCGCGACGCCCATCGCGAGGCCCACGAAGACGAAGAGGCCCATCAGCCCGAGGAAGCCGCTGTAGTCGTCGAAGGGCTGCGTCTCGAAGGCGTTCCGCGTCCCGGCGACGCCGCAGACGAGCACGGGCGACAGGAGCGGGAAGAGCACGATCGCGAGGACGAGATCGCGCGCCCGCGTCCGGACGGTCATGACGCCGAAGAGCGTACCGATGAGCGCTAGCGCGGCTGTGCCCATCACCGTGAGCGCCGCGAACGCGAGCGCGTGCACGGACGCGGGATCGTGCGTCGCGCGCGGATCGCGGAGGGCGTCGTCCGGAGGCGTGAAGTCGATCGCGAAGAGGAACATCGAGAGCGCGATCAGCGGCAGCTCCACGAGCAGGATGGTCCCGAACGTCGCGAGCGCCTTGCCGAGGAAGATCGACGCGCGCGGGATCGGCGAGACGAGCAGCGCCGTCAGCGCCGACTCGTCGCGCTCGCGCTGCCAGATGCGGCTGAACGAGAGCACCGACGCGAAGAAGACGGCGATCCAGATCGTGCCGGCGGCGGTCGCGCGGTTGTACTTCGGGTGGACGAAGTACGTCATGCTCGCGAGGACGCCGACGACGATCGCGAAGACGCCGGCGGTCGCCAGGACCTCGCGGGTCCGGAGCTCGATGCGGACGTCCTTCCGGCAGATCGCCCACGCCGCAGCGAGGACGCCGAGACGTCGCCGCGCGGTCCTCGTCGCCATGCGCGATGTATAGGCGAACTGCCGCCCGGAGCGTTAGCGGCTCGTCGGCGATCGGCCGCGCTCACCCAGACGACGAACGCGCCGCCGGCGCTAGGGCTGGCCGTGCTCAGACGACGAACGCGCCGCCGGCGCTAGGGCCGGCGGCGCGTCGGGGCGAGCCGCGCTCGCGATCAGTGGCCGAGGAGGGTCGCGTCGCCGCTCGCGGCCATCGAGCGGATCTTGTCGGCCGCGATCTTGCGCTGCTCGGGCGTGAGGATGGGCAGGAGCTTCTCCGCGAGGCCGCTCATCCGGTCGGCGCCGAAGCGAGCCATCGCCTTGGCGTCGTGAGGCGGCGCGACCTTGTCGAGGTCGAGCGTGTCCGCGCGGAACGCCTCGAGCGGGCGCTTCCCGGCGTGAGGTCCGCCGCGGTGGTGGGGACCGCCTCGCTTCCACTCCGAGTGCGACGGGCCATGCTCCCCACGGGCGCGGTGCTTCCAGCCCTCGCGGTCGCCCGGACCGTCCTTGGCGTCACGGCCTTCCTCGTGGGCCGCGCGCATCGCGTCGCGGATCTGGGTCTTCTGATCGTCGGTGAGCTTCAGGTCGTCGGCGAGCTGCTTCAGCTTCCCGAAGCCGCCCTTCATGTGCTCGCCGTGCTCGCCGCGCTTCCCTTTCATCTGCTTCTCGAGCGCGTCGACGAAGGCGTTGCGCTGCTCGGCGTCGAGGAGACCGTGCAGCTTCGTGAGCGCCGCGCGATCGTCGGCGCGGATCTTCTCGAAGTCGGCCGTCACCTTGTCGAGCTTCGGCTGGAGCGCGGCCTTGTCGATCGCGCCCTTTTCGACCTGATCGGCGAACGCCGCCATGAGCTCCTTGCGCGCGTCCGCCATCGGGGCGTGGCGCGCCTCCGCCTCCGACGCGAGCTTCTCGATCTCGGCGCGCTGGTCGGCGCGGAGCGGGACCTCGCCGAGCGCGTCGCCGACGACCTTGACCATGCCGTGCGTGTTGGTGCCGATTGGCGCCTTGGTCGCCGCGCTCGCGCTCGTCTGAGGCGACTCGACCGTACCGCCGCAAGCGACCGCGAACGCGGACACGCCGACAACCGAGAGAGAGAACACGATGCTTCGAGCGAGCTTCATCCAGATGACCTCCGCTCGAGTATGACGTGCGAGCGGCGCCTTCTGCTTCACCCGGGCGGGTAAAGAACCGTAAACGGGCGCAAGTGTCCGTAATTGCTTGACTGTCCGCGGCGCGGGGCTCGGCTCACGCGCCGCGGGGCGCGGGCTCGCTCAGAGCCCGTTGTCCTTGATGTGCTGGTTCGTGAACGCGGTGCTGTTGTCGTACGACGAGCGGAGGTCCGCCATGATGCGGTCCTCGACCATGCCGCCGACCATGAAGACCTTCACCTCGACGGAGATGCGGCACATGCGGCGGATCTTCTTGTCGCCGAGCTTCTCGACCCAGAGCTCCCCGCTCACCTTGGTCTTCTCCGCCATCGTGCTCGGCGTGACCTTGAAGGAGTAGCGCTTCGTCTTCTTGTCGAAGGTTCCTTCCTCCGTGTACGCGAGCCGATCGCCGATGACCTTCTTCACCGCGCCGGGCAGATCGCCGACGGGCGGGTCGACCTGGACGCGGCGGACGATCTTGTCGCCGTCTTCCTTCGAATCGAGCAGCTTCCAGCCGGGGAACTTCAGCGCTCCCTCGTAGAGCTTCTTGTTGAAGGCTTCGTCGAAGACGATCTTCGACCAGAAGGTGTCCTCGTCGGTGTCGATCTCGTGGCGGAGCGTGGCTTCGGGCATCGGTCCTCGGAAGGGCGAGGGTGCAGCTCGAGGAGCTGAACGGATTGGAAGATGAATGCCCCTGGCGAGGCGCCTCTTCGAGCCGGCAGGGTACCCAATCGAGCGCGGACGAGGTCCGAAAATGCGGCGCGGCCACGTCTGTCGCCCGGAGGCAGTCGACGTGGCCGCGGCTCCCGAGTCGCTCGGGCGAACCGTGCTGGGTTCGGTGTCAGGCCTTCTTCTTCGCGGCCGTCTTCTTCGGGGCGGCGGCCTTCTTCGGCGCGGCCTTCTTCTCGGCCTTCGGCTTCGGGGCGGCCTTCTTCGCCGGCTTCTCGGCGCCGGCGACGCGCTTCGACGCCGACTGGTACATGTCCCAGAGACGCGGGACCGGGTAGGCGCCGAGGCGGGTCTTGTAGCCCTCGTCCTTCGCGCGCTTCTCGATCTCGGCGATCGCGTCGATGAGCTTCGCGCGGGTGCCGAACTTCTCCTTCACCGCGGTGAAGGTCTTGTGGAGGCGAAGGAGCTTCGCGTTGGACACGTGGGCCAGGCCCTTCTTCGCGTTCAGGCGCGAGACCCAGAGGTCGTCGCCCTTGGTGAGGTTCTCGAGCTCGGCGACGAGCTTCGCCTTGTCTCCGAACGACGCTTTCACTGCTGCGATGGGGCTCTTCATGGCTTCTCCGAGGGTGCGCGAGATCACTCGCGCGGCAAAAGGGTCTGCCTGATTACCGCAGCCGGGCCTGCCTCCGCAAGCTCGCCCGCCGTTCGGGCGCTCGCAGGAACCGGCCGGGGGGCGTGTAAGGTCGACCTTGCCACGGCCGTTGGCGTGTGTTCCTCGTACCTGGAGGTCTCATGCGGTCACGATTTCCTTCGCTCGCGGTCTGTGCGCTCGCGGCCACGGCGCTCTCTTCTCTCGGCGGCTGCGGGAGCGCGCCCGAGGCGCGTACGCCGGCGTATTCCCCGACGCCGGGCGCGTATCCGCAGGTCGCCGGCTACCCGTCGCAGGACGCGCGCGCCGACGGCGACCGGGCGATCCGTGCCGAGGCGAAGACCCGCACCGCCTTCGGGAGCGACGATCTCGGCGAGGAGGCGCTGGACAAGGCGCCGGCCGCGCCCGCGCCGATGCACGTGAGCAGCACCGCGACCGGCTCGGCGGGCGGCTCCGGCGCGTCGAGCCCGGCGCCGCCTCCGCCGCCTCCGCAGCAGCTCCCGCGCGCCGCGCAGCCCTCCGACGCCAAGAAGGCGCCGAAGCCGGACCCGACCCAGGAGCCCGCGCAGGCGCGTGACCTCGTCATCTACACGGCGCGCTTCACGATGGCCGTCTACCAGGTCGATCAGGGCCTCACCGCCGTCGAGAAGATCGCGCGCGACAACGGCGGCTACCTCGGACAGAAAAAGGATCGCGAGATCACCGTGCGCGTTCCGCGCGGGCGCTTCGAGACGACGCTCGCGGCGGTCGACAAGATCGGCGACGTCATCCATCGCGAGATCGACGCCCAGGACGTGACCGACGAGCACGTCGACCTCGAGATCCGCATCAAGAACGCGCGCGCGATGCAGCACCGCCTGACCGATCTGCTCACCAAGGCGAGCGTGAAGGACGCGCTCGAGATCGAGAAGGAGCTCCACCGCGTGACCGAGGAGCTCGAGCGCCTCGAGGGGCGGATGAAGGTGCTGAAGGATCGCGTCGCGTTCTCGACGATCACCGTCACGTTCGCGCCGCGCGGCGCGCGGATCGAAGTCACGCGGGCACGCCTGCCGTTCCCGTGGCTCGGCGCCCTGAACCTGCCCTCACTCCTGTCGCTCTCGGAGGAGAAATGAAGCGCTCGCTCGCCGTCTTCTCCTTCGTCGCGCTCGCGTTCGCCGCGACGGCGTGTGGCCGCCCGTTCGACGTCAAGACCGCGCCGGGCTTCGTCCCGCTCGAGAACCAGTCGTCGGCCTCGTACGAGTACCGCGCCACGTCGCCCGAGGGCGTCGTCGTCGCCGTCCGCGTCGTCGACGACGAGAAGCGCGGCGACCTCGACTTCTGGACGCAGGCGCTCACGCTGCAGCTCCGCGACGTCTCCGGCTACGCGTTGCTCGACACGGTCGACGTCGCCTCGCTCGACGGGACCAAGGGCAAGCTGCTCAAGTTCGGTCACGACGAGGACGACAAGCCCTTCGCCTACTGGGTCACGATCTACCCCGCGCAGGGCAGACTTTTCCTCGTCGAGGCCGGCGGCGCCAAGGAGGCCTTCACGCGCGCTCAGCCGAGCGTCGAGTGGATGCTGAAGAGCGTGCGCGTGCGCTGCGACACCGTCGTCAGCCCGGTGCTCGCCTCGCGGACGTGCAACCGCTGGTAGGCGAGCGGCCTTTTCTCTCGCGCTTTCAGGGGTACGCGCAGCGGGCGCCGAGGGCGTAGTAGCCGTTCGGGACGTCGCTTCGATCGTTCGGCGTGCGCCAGTCGCCGCCGCTGTTCATCGTGCCTTCGTGGTTCTCGAACGACATGTTCCACGCGAAATTGTAGGGCTGGTCGCCCGTCCACTCGAGGACGTTGCCCGCGATCTCGATCTTGTTCGCGTTCCATCCCTGCCAGAAGCGTCCCGGCGGTGAGAGCCACCAGGTGATGCGGTTGGTCGCGGGCGTCGCTCCGGGGTAGCCGTAGTTGTAGCGGTGGTTCAGGCGGACGTCCTGCGCGGTCGAGCTGTAGGCGCCGTTGTACGCGCTGCCCGCGTAGCCCCACGGCCACGTCGTCGTGTTGCCGTTCGTGAACGCGTTCCGCAGCTCGGCGGCCGTGGGCATCCGGCCGCCGTCCCACGCGCAGAACGCGTTGACGAGATGCCAGCCGACGCAGTTGAGGACCTTCGGATCGAGCTCCGCTCGCGTGTAGACCTGGCCCGTCTCCGACGACACCCAGTACGTGTGACCGTTGTAGTTGGCGTTGCCGCACGAGCGCTTGGAGTGCGGGCTCTCGGCCGTTTGATTCGGATCGTTGGGGGCGCCGTTCCAGTACGCCCCCAGCATGATCTCGGCCTCGGCGACGCTGCTCGGGACGAGGACATCCCACGCGGACTGCCAGCCGGCGGGCTTCGTCGCCGCGGCCTGGACGTAGCCGCGAACGTTTCCTCCGGTGCGCTCGATGAACGCGCGCATTCGGCCGGCCGTGATGGCGAAGCGATTGAGCTTCACCGTTCCGCCCGCGATGGGCGCGACGTCGCAACAGCTCTCGTGCGCGACCGTGTTGCCGCCGCGCTCGCGATCGTCTCGACCACAGGTGCTCAGGCCGCCGCCGGTCGTCACGCAGCTCTTGAACGGAACGCAGAGCCCCGCCTTCGGGCCGCCGATCGCGCACGCGCCCGAGGCGCAGTCGCCGTGGGCGTCGCACGTCTTGTCGAGCTCGCATCGCGCCGCGTTGGTCGGCGCGCCGCCACCGCAGTCGACGTCGCTCTCGGTGCCGTTCTTGATCCCGTCGCCGTTCGTCGCCGGCTGGCAGAGACCGTCCGTGCACCTGACCTTGTCGCAGTCGCTCGTCTCGACGCAGCTCTTGCCCGACGCGCAGCGCGCCGCGTTGGTGGGCGCGCCGCCACCGCAGTCGATGTCGGTCTCGGTGCCGTTCTTGATCCCGTCGCTCTTCGTCGGCGGCTGGCAGATGCCGCCCGCGCACTCGACCTTGTCGCAGTCGCCGGTCTCGACGCAGAGCTCGCCCGTCTCGCAGCGGCGTGCGTTGGTGGGCGCGCCGCCACCGCAGTCGATGTCGGTCTCGGTGCCGTTCTTGATTCCGTCGCCGCTCGTCGGCGGCTGGCAGACGCCGCCGGAGCAGGACACGCTCTGGCAGTCGCTCCCCGCGAGGCACTTCTTGCCGTCGGAGCAGCGGGGCGCGCCCGCGGGAGGTCCACCGCAATCGACGTCCGTCTCGCCGGCGTTCTGGGTGCCGTCCCCGGCGCTCGCCGGCATGCAGATGCGCTCGCGGCACACGCCCGACGCGCAGTCGACGTCGTCTTTGCACCGATCGCCCTCCGCGCAGGGCGGCGCCGCGCACCGATCCGGATCCGAAGAAGGTCCGGCGTCGCCGCCGCCGCCGGGATCGTTCGATCCGCCGTCGCCCTCGTTCGACGCATCGAGCGGCGTGTCCTCGGCGGGCGCGCACGCGGCCGCGACGAGGATGACACAAGCGAGGACCGCGCGCGCAGACACGAAGCGGATCATGGACTTCGGTCAAGGGTAGCCGAGGACAGGACACGGCGCGACGACCACGCGTCGAGTGAGTATGCTCTCGCCCATGAAGAAGCCCCTCTTCGGCCGCCGCGGCCGTCTTTGCCTTGCGTCGCTCGCCTTGACGTCGGTGAGCCTCGGAGCCGGCTGCGGAGGAGGCGCGGGGACGCCGGCGCCGCCGACCGCGCGCGCCGCGTCGCGAACGGACGTCGCTCCCCGCGTCGAGGCGGAGTTCGTCGCGCTGAAGGCCGAGACCGCGAGGACGCTGAAGAGCGGCGCGAAGCTCGAGATCCCGGCGGGCTGGTGGCTTCGAGACGTCGACGGCGGAGTCGCGTTCCAGGATCCGGACCGCGAGCTCACGATCACGCTCGTCGAGATCGACGCGGACTCGACGGACGCGGCGACGACGGCCACGCTGGCGAAGCTCGGTCGGACCGCGCCGCCGAAGATCGCCCGCAAGGTCCACGAGGTGGACCAGGCCGGCTGGGACGAGGTGGCCGAGATCGTCTGGGAGACCCCGCCCTCGGAAAACCGCGTCTTCGCGCTGAACCTGCGCCGGCAGGCCGGCAAGACCTGGGCGTCGCTCCTCGAGGGCAAGACCAGCGCCTTCGCGAGGCGCGGCGCGCAGGTCGCGCAGATCGTCCTCGGGCTCGAAGTGCCCGGTGTCGCGGAAGAGGACCTCTCGAGCAAGAAGGCTCTCGCGCTCGACGCGGAGCGGCTGAAGGAGCTCGAGACCTTCATCGAACGCGCGCGCGAGAAGGCACACGTGCCGGGAGCCGCGGTGGCCCTCGTGCAAGACGGCAAGGTCGTCTTCGAGAAGGGGTTCGGCGTCCGCGAGCGGGGCAAGAAGGATCCCGTCACGCCCCGCACGCGCTTCATGATCGGGTCGGTGACCAAGTCGCTCTCGACGCTGCTCATCGCGAGCCTGGTCGACGGCGGCAAGGTGAAGTGGGACGCTCCGGTGAAGGAGCTCTTGCCCTCGTTCGAGACGGGCGACGCCGCCTTCACCGGCAAGCTGACCCTCGCGCACACGTTCTGCGCTTGCACCGGGATGCCGCGGCGAGACCTCGATCTCGTCTTCGAGTACGGCGCGCACAAGCCCGAAGACGCGTTCTCGGCGTTCGCGGACTCGAAGCCGACGACCGGCTTCGGTGAGACCTTCCAGTACTCGAACCAGATGACGGCGCTCGGCGGGTTCCTCGCGGCGCGCATCGCCGAGCCCGGCAAGCCGCTCGGCGCGGCCTACGCCTCGGCCATGAAGGCGCGCGTCTTCGGGCCGATGGGCATGAGCGACACGACGGCGTCGTTCGACGAGGGCCGAAAGGGGACCGTCGCGAGCCCGCACGGCGGCAACCTCGTCGGGCCGCGTGACGAGCCGATGGTCCTCCCGATCGCGATGGAGCGCTTCGTCGAGCCCGTCGCCCCCGCGGGCGCGGTGTTCTCGACGGCGCGCGACATGGCGCGGTACGCCCTCGTCGAGCTCGCGAACGGCAAGACGCCCGAGGGCAAGCAGGCGTTCGGCGAGGCGAGCCTCCTCGAGCGGCGCAAGGCGCGCATTCGAGTTGGACCGCGCAGCAGCTACGGCCTCGGCCTCGCCACGAGCACCCTCAGGGGCCTACCCGTCGTCACGCACGACGGCGGGACGTTCGGCTTCGTGACGCGGCTCACCGTCTTCCCGGACAAGAACCTCGGCCTCGTCGTCTTGACCAACACGACGAGCGCGGGCGCGCTGTTCGTCGACGCGGTCACGCAGCGGCTCGTGGAGGTCGCCTTCGGCGGCAAGGAGCAGGCGGCGCGCGATCTCGACCGGGGGATCGAGCAGGACCGCGAGCAGTGGATGAAGCACCACGAGAAGGTCGCGATGCCGGTCCCGGCGGACGTCGTCGCGCGCCTGACCGGGACGTGGAAGAGCGAGCGCCTCGGGTCGTTCGTCTTCACCTCGACCAAGGACGGGCTCCGCGTCGACGTCGGCGAGTGGTCGAGCCGCCTCGGCTACGAGAAGGCCGAGGACGGCACGGCGCGGCTCTTCTTCGTCGATCCGCCCGTCGAGGGTCTTCCCATGACGCTCGAGGAGAAAGAGCTCGTCGTCGCGCACGGGCAGGAGTCTTACCGCTTCACGAAGAAGTGAGCGGCCGCTCCTCGGGGCGGTCGGCGATCTCGCGCGCGCCGCCCGCCGGGGCGGCTCGAGTATGCTCGACGCTCGATGGAGGCCGAGCTTCGCTGGATCGCCGAGGCCACGGGGGCGCGCGACGTCCGGCGCGGCGATCGGATCCAGTCGTTGTGGGGCGGCTACGGCGAGCTCCTTCGCGTCCGTCTCGTCGGCGCGGAGGCGGAGACGGCGATCCTCAAGTGGGTGAAGCCCCCGGCGCTGAAGCGTTCGCCGAAGGGCGCGAGCCCGGACGCGTCGCACGCCCGCAAGTGCCGCTCCTACGACGTCGAGACCGCGTGGTATCGAGACTACGCGGCGCGCTGCGACGATTCTTGTCGTGTGCCGGCGCGGATCGCCAGCCGCGTGGCGAACGGAGAGTGGCTCCTGCTCCTCGAGGACCTCGACGCGGCCGGCTTCCCCGAGCGCCGGAGGAGCGCGACGGGAGCCGAGCTCGACGTGTGTCTCGCCTGGCTCGCCGCGTTCCACGCACGCTTTCTCGGCGTGGCTCCCGCCGGGTTGTGGCGCAGCGGCACGTACTGGCACCTGGCGACGCGCGCAGACGAGCTCGCCGCGATCGACGACGATGCGCTCCGCGAGGCCGCGCCGGAGCTCGATCGGCGCCTCCGCTCGTGCGCCTACGCCACGCTGGTCCACGGCGACGCGAAGCTCGCGAACTTCTGCTTCGCGCGTCGAGGTGGCGCGGTCGCGGCGGTCGATTTCCAGTACGTCGGCGGCGGCACGGGGATGAAGGACGTCGCCTATCTCCTGTGCGGCCACTTCGGCGACGACGCCCTCGAGCGACGGCACCTCGACGGCTACTTTCGCCACCTGCGCGCGGCGCTCGCGCTCCGCGCGGAGCCCGTCGACGCCGACGCGCTGGTCGCCGAGTGGCGCGCGCTCTATCCGATCGCGTGCGCCGACTACTACCGCTTCCTCGCGGGCTGGTCGAAGGCCCACTGGCGGAGCGACGCCTACGGCCAGCGCCTGGTTCGCGACGTCCTCCGCTCGCTCTCGTGAGCGCCGGTCACGCGGCGTCGTCGTCGTGGTCGACCGGGCGGAGGTCGATCTCGAGCGTCCCGCCCAGGATCTTCGCGTAACGCCGGCAAAGCTCGATCGCGTCGTCGACGCCCGAGAGATCCATCACCGCGAAGCCTCCGAGGAGCTCCTTCGACTCCGCGAAGGGGCCGTCGAGCACGCGCAGATCGTTCTTGGCGAACACGAGGCGCTTGCCCTTCGCGCTCGGCTGAAGTCGCCGCCCGCCGACCAGCACGCCGGCGTTCGTCATCTCGGTCTTGAGTCGCGTGAGCGCGGCCTTCTGCTGCGGGCTGCGCGCTCCGGCTTCCGTCGTCGCGTCGGCCTTCTCGATGAGGAGGATCTGCAGCGGCGGGTTCTCCGGCGGCGGCACCATGCCGAGGTCCCAGGGCTCGTTGACCTTGCCGAGCTCGATCTCGCCGTCGCCGAGGATCTTGCCGTAGCGCTCCGCCCAGCCGATCGCCTCCTCGCGCGTTCGGACCTTGAGCAGGAGCATCGCGGCGGGTAGCTCGTGCTCGCCGCCGTACGGGCCCTGCTTCACCGTGCAGCGTCCGCCTCGGAACGTGAGGCGCGTCCGCGTCTTGCTCGCGCCGAGGCCGGCGCCGTCGACGAGCCGCCCCGCCTTCGCTTGCTCGCCGATGAACGCGCCCATCTCGGCGATGAGCTCCTTCGGCGGCAGCTGTCCGGCCTCGGTCGCGGGATCGTTCTTGTGCATGATCAGGAAGTGCATGGGGACTCCTCGTGCGCGCAGGCAGCCGGCGGCTGCAAGGGCATTGTTCGTGTCGTTCGGATGAGGTCGCGCCGATGAACGCGGCCTCCGGGGACACGACGCCCGAGCGCCCCGCCGATCGACAGGGCCCGCGATCTTTTTTTAAGTTGTCGAAAGTATGACGGTTATCGCGTGCGGCCCGGCGCGACGCCTACCGCGCCGGCCACGCCCGGACGATCCACGCGCCCGCGGCCGCGGTGGCGCCGAGCGCGCCGACGCCGACGAGGCCCCACCGCTCGACGACGCGGCTGGCCACGGCCGATCCGACCGCCATGCCGGCGAACATCGTGCTCACGAGGATCGCGTTGAGCCGGCTCCGCGCCCCGCCGTCGAGGCCGTACACGATGCTCTGGTGGGCGATGAGCGACGCCTGGACGCCGAGGTCGAAGACGACGGTGCCGGCGAGCAAGACGGCGAGCGAACGCGGGGCGACCGCCATCGCGAGGAAGGAGCCGAAGACGAGCAGAGCGCCGATGCGGAGCACCGCCGATGGGCCCCGCTTGTCGGCGACGCTCCCTGCGACGGGCGCGGCGAGCGCGCCCGCGGCCCCGGCGAGGCCGAACGCCCCGGCCACGGTGCTCCCCATCTCGAACGGCTCGCGCGAGAGGACGATCGCGAGCGTGGACCAGAACCCGCTGAACGCCACCGCGAGGAGCCCTTGCGCGAGCGCGGCGCGGCGAAGCGGCGCGTGACGCCGGACGAGCGTGAGCGTGGATCGCAAGAGAGCGCCGTACGACGCCGAGGCGTTCGGCGTCATCGGAGGCAAGCGCAGCGCGACCACGGCGACGAGCCCCGCGACGAGCGCGGACGAGCCCACGTAGACCGCCCGCCAGCCCAGGTGCTCGCCGACGGCTCCGCTCACGACGCGCGACAAGAGGATGCCGAGCAGGAGGCCCGTCATCGCGATGCCCACCGTCTTGCCCCGCGCGCCCTCCGGCGCGAGCGCCGCCGCCGCGGGGACGAAGTCCTGCGCCGTGGTCGCCAGGAGGCCGATCGCCAGGCTCGCCAGCGCGAGCGCTCCGAGCGAGGGCGCGAGCGCGGCGACGAGGAGCGCGGCCGAGAGCGCTGCGCCCTTCACGAGGATCACGCGCCGGAGATCGAGGCGGTCGCCGAGCGGTGCGAAGAGGAGGATGCCGCTCGCGTACCCGGCCTGCGTGAGCGTCGGGAGCCACCCCGTCGCGGCCGGCGTCGCGCCGAAGTCCTGCGTGATCGTCCGGAGGATCGGCTGGTTGTAGTAGAGGCTCGCCGCCGAGAGCCCCGCGCCCGCCGCGAGGAGCACGAACACGGAAGGAGGCGTCGCGGTGGGCCGCGCGCCGCCTCGGGGGCTCGTCGTCGTCATCGACCAGAGAATGCCGCGCTTCCGCCGTCCACGTAAGGCGCATGACACGACAATTGGTTATACGTTCGATGCATGACCGCCGCGAAGGTCGATCGCCTCGCCTCGATGGAGACGTTCCTCCGCATCGTCGACGCGGGGAGCCTGTCGGCGGCGGCGAGGCAGCTCGGGACGTCGCAGCCCACGGTCTCGCGCCGCCTCCGCGCCCTCGAGGGCGCCCTCGGCGTGCCGCTCCTCAAGCGGAGTACGCACGCGATCCAGCTCACCGAGACGGGGGAGCGCTACGCCGCGCGGGCGAGGGAGCTCCTCGAGGAGTGGCGTGGCTTCGAGGCCGCGATCCGCGGCGGGCTCGACGAGCCGGAGGGCACGCTGCGGGTCGTGGTCCCGCACGCCTTCGGGCAGGACCAGCTCGTCGGCCCCGTGACGAAGTTCTTGCACATGTACCCGAAGGTCGCGATCGAGTGGTTCCTCAGCGACGGCCCGGTGCGCATGGTCGAAGACGGGATCGACTGCCTCATCCGCGTCGGCCCGCTCCAGGGCGAGTCGCTCGTCGCTCGGAAGATCCACGAGGTGAAGCGCATCGTCGTCGCCGCGCCCTCGCTCCTCGCCTCGCGTCCGGTCACGCGCCCTCTGCACCTCGCGTCGCTGCCCTGGCTCGCGTTCGGGACGTTCTACCGCAACCGCGTGCGCCTCGAGAGCGCGCGGGGGGCGACCACGGTCGAGATTCGCCCGAGGTTCGTCACCGACAGCCTCTACGCGCTCCGGACCGCGGCGCTCGACGGGCTCGGCGTCGCCGTGGCCTCGGAGTGGCTGGTCCGCGACGATCTCCGCGCGGGTCGCCTCGTTCACGTCCTCCCGCGGTGGAGCGCGCCGCGCTTGCCGGTCTACATCGCGTACCCGCAGGCGAGGCTCTACCCCGCCAAGCTCCGCGCCTTCGTCGACGTGATGCGTGAGGCGTTCGACGGACCGTGAGCGCGCCGGATCGCGATCGTCCGCGGTCGCCCGGTCCGCGCGTCAGTTCCAGACGCGCATGAGCACGGCTCCGCCTACGAGGATGCGGCCGTCGGGCTGCACGAAGACGCGTCGAGCGGTGCACCCGGGCGTCGCGAGCGTGGTTCGTCCCTGGTCGCCGAAGCTCGTGTCGAGCTTCCCGTCGGGCTTGTACCGGAGCAACGTGCACCGCGTCGTGCTTCCCTCCGCGACCTGCGCCGCCTGGAGGATGTTGTTCTCCGCGTCGAGCGCGAGACGGCCGGCGTACGTGTCGTCGTAGACCGAGGGGTTCTGGTTCGCCACCATGAACGCCTCTCCCTTCGCGACGAACGTCCCGGTCACCGGAGGGAAGGTGGAGTCGAGCTCGCCGCCGGCCGTGATCCGCGCGAGGTAGAGCGCGCCCGAGGCGCGGCGCTGCCCCGTGACCAGGAACCGGCCGCTCGCGTCGGCGATGACGTCGTTGAGCGCGAGGCCCGACGCCACCTCGAGGAAGCCGCGGCCCGCGAACGTGGAATCGAAGATCCCCCCGGCCGTCTTGACCTTCAGGATGTGGCCCTCACCCACGAAGACCATGGCGTTGCTCGTGTAGACAGCGCCTCGGATCAGGTACGAGGGCGGGCTCGTCGACGAGTACGCTGCCGAATTCACCGCGAAGTCGTCGGTCCCGGCGGCCGAGATCCACTTGAGGTGCCATCTTCCCGCCGAATAGAACGGTGAGATGAGGGCGCCGCGTCCGTCCGCGGCGACGGCGAACGCGGAGGCCCCGCTGCCCTGAAGGTCGAAGATGCCGCTGCCTCCTCCGTAGGTCGCGTCGCGGGCACCGCTCGCGGTCGAGTACTTCTCGATCCGCTGACCGGCTCCGACGTTACGTGCGAAGTACACCGAGCCGGTGTGCACGACGACGCCGAGAGGTCGTCCTTGGGCCAGGGCTGGCGCCGCGAACGACGTGTCCACGAGGCCTTCGGAGGAGTAGCGGCGGAGCGACGTCTCGGTCCCGACGTAGATGCGGCCGAGAGCGTCTCCCGCCGCCTCGATCCCGAGCGGCGATTCGGGGGGCGTGAGAACGCCGCCGGCGGCGAACGTCGTGTCGAGCGTGCCCGGCTTTCCTCGTACGAAGAGGGCGAGCGCGAGGGTCGCGCTCTGCTTGCCGGTCGACCCCTCGACGAGGATGTCGAACGGCCCCTGCGCGGCCGTCGCGCCGACGTTCACGACGAGCTCACCGGTGCTCTCGTGACCCTTGATCGTGAGCGGCTCGACGCTCACGCCGGGCGGCAGGTTGGCGACGGTGACGACGACGTCCTTCTTCTGCGCCGCCGAGCGCTCGATCGCGAGCTTCACCCGGAGCGACGTGTCGTGCATCACGCGCGGCGGCGGCGCCGTCGGCACGAACGAGAACGATCCCTCTTCCGCCTCGCCGCTGACCGGGGCGACCTCCTTGGGGGCCGCGTCCGGCTCGGTGAACGTACCGTCCTCGCCGCGCGGGGGGGCTTCGGTGGCCGCCTCGCCGGCACACGATCCCTGGGCGGCGCATTCACTGTCGCCGCACCCCGCGACGGTCGCCGAGGCTGCGAGCGAGGTCATCGCGGCGAGCATCGACGAGAGCCAGAGCCGCTCCCGCTTGCCGCGCAGCGCGGACGTCTGGTGTGACCGAGAAGGCGCTCGGGATCCGTCGCGAGAGGCGCCGCGGGAGAAGTTCGTCGTCATGCCGGCGCGATTCGGCCCGCGCCGACGGAGGTTGCCCGAAATCGCTCACGGTCGGCGGAGGGGTCGCGGATCGGTCGCCGCACGGGGCGCAATCAACGTAAAGATCTCGAATGTTTATGGCGCTGCCCGGCCCTTCGCGAGCGCCGGGTTCGGCGTCGTGAGGCCTGGCGGAGCCGAGGGCGAGGCGGCCCCTCGAAATCGCCTCGCGTCACCAAGCCGTGACTGGGCGTTTCCGCCCGGCTGTGTCACAGCACCGCCTGCGCTCGACCGGGCTCCGGTCAGACCGCGTTTTCGCCCTCGTAACCTGCGGCAGGACGATGCTCACACGGCTCTTTACGGTCACGCTCTTCGTGTTCACGACCCTCGCGTTCGTCGCCTGCGGCGCCGGCGAGGACCCGAGCGCGGATCCGGTTCCCGACGCGGGAGGCGGCGACGACCCGACGGCGGACGGCGGCGGCGACGACGGCGATCCGCTCCCCATCGAGGAGACCTGCGAGCCGATCGCGCCCAAGTCCCCGCCGGGCAAGGACGACGTCTGCGCGGTCGAGAAGGGATCCGGAGGCTCGGTCCTCTACGTGGGCGACGTCCTTCAGCCGGGGAAGATCTTCCTGGGCGGCCAGGTGCTCGTCGACGACACCGGCACGATCACCTGCGCCGGATGCGACTGCGCGGACAAGGCCGCGGACGCGACGAAGGTCATCTGCCCCGACGCCGTCGTCTCGCCGGGCCTCATCAACGCGCACGATCACGGTGGCTGGATGAACGGCGCTCCGGCGACCGCCGCCAACAACTACGTGATGAAGAGCGGCGGCAAGTTCACCGGGCCGCCGGACCCCGCCGCCCTCCGCTTCGAGCATCGCAACGACTGGCGGCCGAGCGGCAACGCGAACAACCCGAAGATCGACGAGCCGGGCGGCAACTCCACCGCGGACCAGAAGCTCTACGGCGAGGTCCGCATGGCGCTCGGCGGCGCGGTGATGTCGTTCGAGTCGACCTCCTCGGCGAAGTTCATCCGCCTCGCCGACGACACGAAGAAGGGCTACTTCCCGAGCGGTCAGCCCTTCGCGGCGTACGAGACCTTCCCGATCGGAAGCTCGATTCAGATCAAGGACGATCCGGCGAACCCCGACTGCAGCAAGTACCAGTTCAAGCCGCCGCCGGGCGCCGGCCTCCCGTGGGTCCCGCACGTCGCCGAGGGCATCGACGTCGACTCGCGCAACGAGTTCTTGTGCCTCACCGACAAGGTGGCGAAGGGCAGGAACTACCTCGACGGCCGCACCGCGATCATCCACGGCGTCGGCCTCACGACCACCGACGTCAACGTCATGGCCGAGAAGGGCGCGAAGCTCGTCTGGTCGCCGCGCTCGAACATCAGCCTCTACGGCGAGACCGCGCGCGTCACCGAGTTCGACCGGCTCGGCGTCCCCATCGGCCTCGGGACCGACTGGCTGCCGAGCGGCTCGATGAACATGCTCCGCGAGCTCGCTTGCGCCGACGAGTTCAACAAGACGAACCTCGGCGGGTACTTCAGCGACGAGAAGCTGTGGCTCATGGCGACGAAGGGCTCGGCCCAGGCGCTCGGCTTCGACGCCGTCACCGGCGAGCTCGCCGAAGGCAAGCTCGGAGACATCGCGATCTTCGCGAAGAGCGGGCGCAAGGCGCACCGCGCGATCCTCAACGCGAGCGAGAAGGACATCGCGCTCGTCGTGCGCGGCGGCAAGGTCCTCGTGGGCTCGAGCGCGGTCGTGGCGGCGCTCGAGTCGGACTGCGAGGAGCTCGAGCTCTGCGGCGTGAAGAAGCGCGTCTGCTTGAGCCGCGACACCGGCAAGCAGTGGGCGACGATCGGCAAGCTCGCGAACCTGTACACGCTGGCGAGCTGCGGCGACGTCCCCCCGAACGAGCCGACGTGCCTGCCGGCGCGGACGCTCGCCTCCGACGTGGTGAAGCAGTCGACGGTCTTCGCCGGAATGTCGACGCCCGACGACATCGACGGGGACGGCATCCCGAACGCGAAGGACAACTGCCCGACCGTGTGGAACCCGGCGCGCCCGCTCGATAACGGCGTGCAGGAGAACAGCGACGGCGACGACCTCGGCGACGCGTGCGATCCGTGTCCGTTCGACAAGAACTCGACGACGTGCACGAAGCCGAGCGCGGTGAAGCTCGACACCGACGGGGACGGCATCGAGAACACGAAGGACAACTGCCCCAACACGCCCAACCCCGGGCAGGAAGACACCGACAAGGACGGCCTCGGCGACGCGTGCGATCCGTGCCCGACCGAGGCAGGCCCGAACGGCGGCTGCCCCGCGCAGTCGCGCACGATCTCCGAGCTCTGGACGCTCGGCGACGACACGGTGGCGAAGGTCGAGAACGTCTGCGTCACCGCGCTGAAGACGCCCACGCGCATCTGGATCCAGGATCCGGCGTGGACCACGGCGAGCGCGAAGAGCGGTGGTCTCCTGGTCTTCTTCGGCGGCGCCGGCGGCATCGCGCTGCCGAACACCATCGGCGCCCGCGACAGGATCACGCTCGAGGGCAGGACCACGACGTTCCAGGGCGCGTTCGAGCTGGCCGACGTGAAGTCCGTCACCGTGGTCGAGGCGAACTCCGCCCAGTGCGACGACGCCACGCTGGTCAAGACGGTGCAGCTCGCCGCAGTCCAGCCGGCCGGCGCGGACGAGCTCAAGTACCGCTTCATGCTCATCAAGGTCCTCGACGTGACGTCGGCCGGAGCGGACTCCACGTCGGGCGCGACGCCGACGCGCCTGCTCCTCCAGGGCTCGACGCTGAAGGTCACGAACTTCATCGCGGGCGCGGCGGCGTTCAACGGCAACACGTTCGCGAGCGGCGCGGCTCTGACCGAGGTCGCCGGCGTCCTCGACTACTTCAGCGGGAACCAGCTCGCGCCGCGGACCCGCCTCGACATCAAGCCCTGACGGCGGAGGCGCTCCTCGCGCGTCGACTCCTTACCGGGTCGGCGTGCGCTACGGCGCGGCGAGGCCGCTCGCGTAGTCGATCGTGACGTAGCGGTTCAGGCCGAATGAGCCCGGCTCGAAGCGCTTCGTCTCGCCGTTCGGCCAGCGCACCTCGATCGCGAGCGTCGTGGCGCCGCCGGCGCACGCCGCGTCGCCGAGGCCGAAGAGGAGCGCGCGCGAGTCGGCCGCGCTGTACGTCCCGCGGCTCGACTTCACCTCGCGCACCCATCGCCGCTCCGACGTGACGAGCGTGACGCGCGCGCCGATCGCGTCGCGGTTGACGGCCACGCCGTCGCCGCGGAGGCGGACGCCGAGCCAGCCGTTCGTCTGGCCGATCGTGTTCTCGAAGAGGAAGTTGGCGCGGCCGGCGCCGCCGTTGTCGCGCCCGCCGACGAGCAGATCGAGGTCACCGTCGCCGTCGATGTCGGCCCACGCGAGGTTCTGCCCGGCCTTCACGCGATCGGTCGCGCCGGTGCGGTCGTTGATGCCGCTGACGAGCCCGACGCTCGTGAACGTCCCGTCCGGCTCTTGGTGGAAGAGCCCGAACCACGCCTTCTGGTCGGGCTTCGAGTAGCCCTCCTCGTACTTCTTGTCGCGCGTGACCGAGAGATCGATCCGTCCGTCGTTGTCGAAGTCGACGGCTGCCGCGTCGATGTCGCCTTCGTTGAACGGGATCCGCCGGTCCAGCGTCACGTCCTCGAAGGCGAAGCCGCCGGCCTCGCCCTTGTTGAGGAGCAGCATCGAGGGATCGCTCCACTTGCGCGACTCGTCCGAGTCGACCGGATGCGAGATCGTCGCGAGCCAGATGTCCATCGTGCCGTCGCCGTCGATGTCCTGGCAGTCGATGCCGAAGCCGTTCGAGCCGACGTGCTTCGAGGCCTCTCCCGGCTGCGCGTCACGGCCCTTGCCCGTGGTCGACAGGAACGAGTTGCCGGTGGCGAGCGCGTTGAAGCCTCGCTTGCGCGCGACGTTCGTGAACCCGCCGGTGCCGTCGTTCTCCCAGAGCGCGCGCCAGCCGAGCCCGACGCTCACGCCGTAGTGCGAGACGAAGATGTCGAGGTCGCCGTCGTCGTCGTAGTCGCACGCGACCACGCCGTTGGTGGGCTGCGCGGGGGCGCTCTTCAGCTTCTCGGAGCCGTCGCGGAACGTCCCGTCGCCGTTGCCGAAGAAGAGCTGGTCGCGCACGGCCTGCGAGGTGCCGCCTGCGCCGACGTAGAGATCGAGCCGGCCGTCGCCGTCGAAGTCGGCGAAGACGCCGTTGGCCGCGAGCGCGGCGACCTCGAGGCCGGAGCCCTCCTTCTTGGTGAAGTGACCCTTGCCGTCGTTCAAGTAGAGCGCCGAGGTCTCTCCCTCGAGCGGGATGTCGAGTCCGGCGAAGCAGTCCTGATCGCCGTCGTTGTCGACGTCGGCGAAGACGAAGAATGCGGCCTGCACGGCGCGGAGGCCCGACTCGTCGGAGAAGTCGCGGAACGTCTTGTCGCCGTTGTTCAAGAAGACGAGGTGGTCGAACGGGATCCCCTTCTGCGGGTTGGGGAACAGGCTGTGGGCGACGATGTCGTCGCGGCCGTCGCCGTCGATGTCCGCGAACGCGAGCCGGCTGTGATCGTTGATCGGGATCGGCGCCGGCGGGTTCGGGACGAAGTTGTCCTTCTGGATCCCGCTCGCCGCCGAGATGTCGACGAAGAAGTCCTCGCCCGGCGGAGCGAGCGGGCGCTCGTCGCACGCGACCTTGACCGCACCGTCTCCGTCGGGCGCCGTCGCAGGCGTTTCCGACGAGCACGCCCATGTCGTGAGCGTCGCGAGTCCGAGGAAGCGAGCGAGGGGCGTACAGCGGCGCATCCACCGGTGCAGTAGCACGACATTTTACGTCGTAAAGGGGAATGAGCGCGGGCCCGCGCGCGGGCGACGGCCGGCGAGCCGACTCAGCGCCGATGCCGTGCGATCTCGCGGACGTGGGGGAGGCCAACGAGCGGCGCCGACATCGCCGCGAGCACACGGTCGGCGACGCGCCCCATCGACGTCGACGCCGGGCGGATCGCGGGGCCGAACTCGTTCGCGCGCGCCGACCGGAGGCCCTTCGGGCCGTCGTAGTAGAACGCGATCGTGCGCTCCGTCGCGCACGCGGAGTCGACCGAGCGCGTCGGATCGAGCAAGAACGCGCCCTTCATCGCGCCGCCGCATTCGTCCATCAAGCCGTGGCCGCCCGTCGGCACGGTCACGAGCTGGCCTTTCGGGAGCGTCGTCGCGACGTGCTCCGCCCAGACGCTCGGCGTCGCCGGATCGAGCGCGCCGCCGATGAGGAGGACCGGACCGCCGAAGGTCGGCGCCGCGCGGACGCCCGGATCGCTCGGGCGCTTCGCCCAGACCTCGCACATCGCGAACTCGTCTTCGACGGCGGCGGGATCGCGGAGCTCCGGACGGACCTTCGCCAGCGCGGCGCGCGCCTCCGCGAGCGACTCGTGCTGCGCGTAGTCGTTGCACGTGACCGACAGGTACATCCCGTACGCCATGTCCGTCGCGGCCCAGTCTTCCTGGCCCATCGCCCGCATCGCGGCGGAGAGCTCGGCGGCGAGCGGGTTCTCGGCGTCGGCCTTCTCCTCTTCGACGTAGCGCGCCTCGGCCTCGGCCATCGCCTTGTCCTGCGCGGCCGTCCACTCCGCCTCCGTCTGCGCGAGGAGGCCGTGGATCCACCACGGGATCCTCGCGGCGGCGCCCTCCTCGTAGGAGCGCTGCACGAGCTCGCTCGTGAACGCCCGCCAGTCGTAGGTGTACGTGCCGTAGATCGGATCGGTGGCCTTGAACGGCGTGGCGTCGAGCTTTGCTTTCACCTGCGTGAGCGTCGCGTCGAGGTTCGGGTACGTCGTCGTGCACTTTTCGTCGGCCGCGCAGGCCGCGAAGACGGTCGTGAGGATCCGATCGATCGCGATCTCGAAGTTGCCGAGCACCGGGACGTCCGACGGCATGACGCCGTCGAGGATGGCCGCGCGGACGTCGCCGGGGTGACGCTTCAGCACCTCGATCCCGAGGCGCGTCCCGTACGAGATGCCGTGGAGGTCGACCTTGGCGGCGCCGAGCGCGCGCACGAGATCGTGCACGTCGTCGGCGTTCTCGACGGTGTCGTATGCGGCGACGTCGATCCCCTGCTTCTCGAGGTCCGCTCGGCAGGACGCCGGCCCGCGCTCGTCCATCCCGCACGACAGGCGCGGGAGCGATCGTCCGGTCCCGCGCTGATCGAACAAGACGAGATCGCCCGCGTCGAGGAAGCGGCCGTAGGCGCGGAGGAGCGCCGTCCTCCGCGCCGCGACGCCGCCGACGATCGAGTCGGAGTTGCCGCCCGGACCGCCGACGAGCTCGATCGTGGGCACGCCGCCCTCCTTGCCCTTCACCACGGCGACGTGGAGCTTGATGGTCTTGCCGTTGGGCACGCGCCGGTTCTCGGGGACGGAGAGATCGGCGCAGTGGAACGTCTTGCCCTCGACGCTGCGCGGGACGATGAAACGACACGGTACGGTCTCGAGCTTCGGCGCCGTCGCGGCGGGCTCCTCGGGCGGCGGCGCTTCGACCTCCGGCTCGGGGGCGGGGGAGCCGGCCTCCGAGGCGCAGGCGACAAGCGACGACGCGACGAGCACGAACGCAAAGGAGGCGCGCATGGCGACCGCTCGAGCAGCCGCCGTGCCGTCGGCGCGCGGGCGGCGCGCGCGGAAAGCCCGGCGAATCCAGGTCATGATCGGCGCGATCGGGGGCGAGTCGATCCACGGAGGCGCCCCGCGAGATGGACACTCGGGGCGCCACGATCCGAGGTCGGCGGGTTCGTCGAGCGCGCCGGTCGCCGCGCGCGGCCGGCGCTCGATCCGTTCGTTCGCGAGCCCGCGTCGCGACGACCGAGCGCTCGCGCCGAGCCGGCGTCAGTGGTTCTGGAGCTCCTGCATCATCGACATGCCCATGCCGAGCGCGAAGGCGAGGATCGTCATGACGAGGCCGACGGCTCCGCAGGCCAGGCCGCCGATCGCCATCCCGCGCCCGCCGTGGGTGTGCGGGGACTCCTTCGCCTTGTTCATCGCGATGACGCCCATGATGATCGCCGCGATGCCGAGCGGGATCGACGAGTAGCAGCAGCACGCGCCGGGAATGGCGAGGATGCCGACGACGAGCGCGCCGATGGCGAGGCCGTTCGACGGCTCGGTCCCCATCGGGCCCATCGGAGGGCCGCCAAAGCCGCCGGGCGGACCGAAGCCACCCGGAGGAGGCGGGCCGAAGCCGCCTGGAGGAGGCGGGCCATAACCGCTGCCGCCCGGAGGTCCGCCGTAACCGCCGCCGCCCGGAGGTCCGCCGTAGCCGCCGCCGCCGGGAGGTCCGCCGTAACCGCCGCCGCCCGGAGGTCCGCCTCCGCCCGGAGGTCCGTAGCCGCCGCCGCCCGGAGGTCCGTAGCCGCCGCCTCCTCCCGGAGGTCCGTAGCCGCCGCCGCCCGGAGGCCCGTAGCCGCCCGCCGCTTCGATGCTTCCGTGCTGGTTCATGTTCGGCCTCTGGTGAACGGTGGGGACGCTGCTGGTACGCTCGATGAACGCCGAGCCTCCCATGAATTCGTCGACCCGACCAGCCGGGGCGGCCGCCACCGTCGACCGCGCGCGCGCCGTTCGAGCAGCCGCTCTCGTCGGTTTTATTTGGATGATCGCGGTCTTACCCTTCGTTCTCGGCGCGGCTCAGTGCCCGACGGCTCGGCTCTTTCACGTTCCGTGTCCGGGCTGCGGCATGACGCGCGCGTTCCGCCTGCTCGCCGCGGGCGCGATCGGGCCGTCGCTCACGATGCACGCGCTCGCCGTGCCGACGGCGCTCTGCCAGGCCGCGCTCGCGTTCGCGACGATCGTCGCCACGGTCCGGTTCGGCGCGCCGTGGTCGCTCCTTCGGGCGCGGTGGGGCCGCGTGGTGGTCGGCCTGGTCGCCGCGGTCCTCGTCGCCGACGTCGCCTACTGGATCGCGCGCGCCGCCGGCGCCTTCGGCGGCCCCGTCCCGGTTTGACGCCCACGCGCGCGGGCCGTGAGCCGCGAACGCCGGCGATCGCGCGCTCCGCCCATGGCTGATCTCGACCAGGAGGTCGCGACCCTGCTACTCGTGTGCGCTCGAAGATGACGAAGCCTCGGCTCAGGTTCGCACCCTCCCCCACGGGTTACCTCCACATCGGCGGCGTCCGCACGGCGCTCTTCAACTGGCTCTGGGCGCGGAAGACGGGCGGCACGTTCGTCCTCCGCATCGAGGACACCGATCGCGAGCGCTCCACCGACGCGAGCCGCGAGATCATCCTCGAGAGCCTGCGCTGGCTCGGGCTCTCGTGGGACGAGGGCCCCGGCGTGGGCGGCGCGCACGGCCCGTACATGCAGACCGAGCGGCTCGCGATCTACAAGGAGCACACGGACAAGCTGATCGCGAGCGGTCACGCCTTTCGTTGCTACTGCACGAAGGAGGAGCTCGACGCGCAGCGCGAGGCGCTGAAGAAGCAGGACCCGAAGGCGCAGTTCAAGTACCCGGGCACGTGCCGCGACCGCAAAGACGAGCCGGACAAGAAGCACGTCGTGCGCTTCAAGGCGCCGCGCGAGGGCGCGGTCACGTACGTGGACAAGGTCTTCGGCGAGGTCACGACGCCCAACGTCGAGAACCAGGACTTCGTCATCATGCGGGGCGACGGCATCCCGCTCTACAACTTCGGCGCCGTCGTCGACGACGTCACGATGGGCATCACGCTCGTCGCGCGCGGCCGCGACCACATGATCAACACGCCGCCGCAGATCCTCCTCTACCAGGCGCTCGGCGCGCCGGTGCCGGAGTTCGCGCACCTGCCGATGATGCTCGCGCCCAACGGCGAGCGCCTCTCGAAGCGCCACGGCGCGGTGAGCGTCACCGAGTACCGTGACAAGGGCTACGCGCCCGCGGCGGTGCTGAACTACCTCGCGCGCTTCGGCTGGTCGTTCGGCGACCAGGAGGTCTTCTCGCGCGACGAGCTCGTCCAGGCGTTCTCCTGGGAGGCCTGCGGGCGCGGCGACGGCAAGTTCGACGACAAGAAGTTCCTCTCGATCGACCACGAGCACCTCAAGACCGAGCGCCTGCTCTCGAGCGGGGACTACGCCGCGAGCGTGCTCCCTTTCCTGGCGCAGCGCGGCCTCACCGACGTGACGAAGGAGGCGGTCGAGCGCGCGCTCTACACGGTTCGCGAGCGCGCGCGCACGTTCGTCGAGGCAGCCGACATGCTCGACTACTTCTTCCGCGACGCGCCCGTGATGGACGAAAAGGCGCAGAAGAAGTTCCTCGTGAAGGAAGCCGCCGAGCGCCTCCGCGGCTTCCGCGACGCCCTCGCCGGAGCGGACGACTGGACCGAGGCCGCCCTCGAGGCCAAGGCCAACGGCTACCTCGAGGCCGCCGGTCTCCAGATCAAGGACGTCGCCCAGCCGGCGCGCGTCGCGCTGACGGGGCGGAGCGCGAGCCCGGGCCTCTATCAGGTCCTCTTCGTGCTCGGACGTGACGCGTCGCTCGCGCGGCTCTCCCGCGGCGCCGAGCTCGCCGACGCGAGCGCGAGCCCTGCGTGATGAGCTTCTTGGGGCCTGGCCGGCTCCCGCCCGCGAAGGAGCTCACGGGCCTCGCCGGCTTCGTCGAGGACTACAAGGCGCTCCTCCCGATCCCGGCGCTCGCCGCGATCCTGGTGCTCGTGTGGCTCTTCTTCCGCGACACGTGGCGCGAGCTCGACGAGGACTCGCTCCGCCTCCGCGCCGAGGTCCACGCGAAGGGGCGGATGGATCACCGTCCGTTCCTCGCGCTCGTCCTCATCGCGCTGATCCTGACGATGCAGGAGTACTACGGCGGCCGGCTGTACTTCGACTCGACGATCTCGCCGTGGCTCTCGCGGTTCGACGAGAAGCATCCGGGGATGCAGCTCGCCAAGTACGAGGAGCTCTACGGCTTCGTGTGGTGGGCCGGCACGCGCGTCTTCGGCTACGTCCTGCCGTTCGCGCTCTGGAAGGTCTGGTTCCGCAAGGACAGCTTGCTCGACCTCGGCCTCCGCACGAAGGGCTTCTTCGATCACGCGTGGATCTACGGCCTGTTCTTGGCGTTCGTCCTCCCCGCGATGCTCGTCGTCGCCAAGAGCCCCGACTTCGGCACGTACTACCCGTTCTACAAGCTGTCGACGCGAAGCTGGTTCGACTTCCTCGTGTGGGAGGCGATGTACTTCGCGCAGTTCTTCGCGCTCGAGATGTTCTTCCGGGGCTTCTGGCTCGGCGCGCTCCGTCGCAGCTTCGGCTCCGGCGCGATCTTCGTGATGGCGGTGCCGTACTGCATGATCCACTACGGCAAGCCCTACCTCGAGGCGTGCGGCGCGATCGTCGCCGGGATCGCGCTCGGCTCGCTCTCGATGAAGACGAAGAGCATCTATCAGGGCTTCCTCGTCCACGTGACGGTGGCCGCCCTGATGGACTGGCTCGCGCTCCGCCACCGCAAGGCGACGCCGCTCCACCTGTGGCCGAGCGATCTGCCCGTGGGCGCGGACGCGTGGCTCCGCGAGCAGGAGCAGCGCGAGGCGCTCGCTCAGGCGGTCGAGCGGACCGCGGCGGTCGTGTTCGCGGTGCTGTTCGTCTTCATGGTCGTGATGATCGTCCGGAGCCGCCGTCGCCGCGGCGAGCGGTTCTGGACACTCTCGTCGCCGCCTGCGAAGAGCTGAGCGACCCGACTCAGGTTCCCGAGCGCTCGGCGTCGAGCGCCGCGAGCGCGTGCGCGATCGCCTCCGCGCGCAGGCGATGGCGCCGTCGCTTCGCGTAGACCGCGGCGAGCGCGCGGAGGCTCGCGTGCGCGGCGTCGCGGTGCTCGCCCTCCCAGGAGTGCGCCGCGAGGTGACGCCACATGAGGCGCTCGAGCGCGCCCGGGCGCCGCGCGAGCCCCGCCGCCGTGCGCTCCACGATCTGCGTCGAGCGCGGATCCGAGCGCAGCGCGCGCAGGTAGTAGCCGACGGCGCTGTTCGTCCGGCCGAGCGCCGCGCAGGCGTCCGCGGCGTCCGCGAGCGCGATCGCGCGGGCGGCGTCGTCCTTCGACTCCTCGATGCGCTTCGTCGCGACGGCGAGGGCGGCCGCCTTCTCTCGCGCGCGCGGCGTCACGGCGGGCCGCATCCGGAAGACGAGGAAGGCCGCGAAGACCACGGCCGACACGAGGAGCGGGATCTGCCAGTCCATCGCGGCGAAGCGCCGAGGCTAGCGGAATATCCGAGGGGGTCCCGAGGTAAGTTGCACGACCGGTGTGGATGCGGCACGATCGCCTGACGATGACGGAGCGCACGCGCGATCGACGGCGTCCTCGCGCGTGGCTGGCCGTGCTGGGCCGAGCTGGGCTCGGCGCCGGGCTGGTGATCGCGCTGCCGCTGACGGCCGCCGCGGACACGATCTACTCGTACACCGACGCCGACGGCGTCGTGCACTTCACGAGCAAGCCCGGAGCGGCCCCGAACGCGAAGCTCTACATGAAGAGCGAGCCGAAGCACCCGGCGCCGGGCGCCGTGCGCCCCGGGGTCGTGCCGTTCGCGCCGCAGGACCGCGACGTCAATCGCTACTCCCGCTACGACGAGCACATTCGGCAGGCGGCGACCCTCTACCAGATCCCCGAGCAGCTCGTTCGCGCGGTCATCAAGGTGGAGAGCGACTACGACGCGCGCGCCGTGAGCTACGCCGGCGCGCGCGGGCTGATGCAGCTCATGCCCGAGACGGCCGAGCGCCTCGGCGTGAAGGACATCAACGATCCGCGCGAGAACATCTTCGGCGGCGTGCGCTACCTGCGCCTCCTCGCCAACATGTTCAACGGCGATCTCGACTTCACCGTCGCCGGCTACAACGCGGGCGAGAACGCCGTCATCCAGCACAAGGGCATCCCGCCGTACGCGCAGACGCGCGACTACGTCGTGAAGGTGACGAAGTTCTACCGCCGCTACCGGACGATCGGGGACGTCGTCGAGGCGAGCCTCGCGCCTCCGGAGCCGCTCGTGCCGGTGCGTCCGATCGTCGTCAACGCGCCCTGAGCGCGGTTGCGTCGCGGTCGGCGTTGACGCTAGAGAACGAGACGTGAGGCTCTCCGCGATCCTCGGCGCCGCGCTTCTCGCGGTCACCGTCGCGTCCGCCGCGGGAGCTCAGCCGCCGCGGCTCGAGGTGCAGGCGGTGGCCGCCACGGGCTCGATGCCGAAGGGCGTGAGCCTCTCGCCCGACGGCAAGCACGCCTACGTGACGAACTTCGGCCAGGCGAACGGAAAGAACATCGACGTGTTCGATGCGAGCACGCTCGCGCACGAGGCGACGATCGACGTGCCGGGCAACGTCGTCGAGAGCGTGCTCTCCGCCGACGGAAGGACGATCTACGCGTCGAACTTCCTCCGCAACAGCGTCCAGTTCATCGACATCGCGACGCGCAAGGTCACGCGCGAGATCGCGACCGGTCCGCACCCGAAGATCCTGGTGCAGTCGCCCGACGGCAAGTCCCTCTTCGCCGCGAACTGGTCGGGCAAGTCGGTCACGCAGATCGACATCGCGACGGGCAAGGCGCTCCGCACGCTCTCGACGAGCGGCCCGAACCCGCGCGGGATGGCGATGACGCGCGCCGGCGTCCTCTTCGCGGCCAACTTCAACGGAGCCTCGATCGACGTCTTCAAGGGGCCGGAGATGCGCGAGCGTCACACGCTCTCGGCGTGCGCGATCCCGCGCCACCTCACGCTCTCGCCGGACGACACGCTGCTCTTCGTCTCCTGCTTCCACGACTCGATGCTCCACGCGCTCGACGTGGCGACGGAGAAGGTCGTCCACTCGCTGCACATCGGGAGCTCGCCGAAGTCGCTCGAGGTCTCGCGTGACGGGCGCTGGGTGTGGTCGGCGGACTACGGCGGCGAGACGAACAGCGTCTCCGTGGTCGACACCGACGACTGGACGGCGCGCGTGTACCCGGTGCCCGGAATGGACCGCGGGAGCGGGCTCACGATCTACCCGGACGGCAAGCGCGCGCTCGTGACCGGCTGGTACGACGACCACGTCTACCTCGTCGGCTTCGAGGGGACCGGCGGCGATCCCGCGGCGGCGCGCGCGAAGATCGACGGCTGGATCCGCCGGCCGCACCGCGCGTCTCCGCGCCCTTGACGACGTCCTCTCCGTCACGGATGTTCTTCTTCGCCCGTCGTCCTTTCGCTCGTCCTCGCCGCCCTTCCTCTCCCCTGGATAATCGTCGAAATGAGGCTCATCCGAATCGCGGTCGCGAACGTGAACACCACCGTCGGCGCGGTCCGCTCGAACGTCGATCGCGCCGTCGCGATCGCGAAGGAGGCGGCCGCGGACGGCGCGACGCTCATCGCGTTCCCCGAGCAGGTCATCGCCGGCTATTCGCCGGAGGATCTCGTCCAGTGGCGCGCGTTCGTCGACGCGCAGTGGGTCGAGCTCGAGCGCTTCGCCTCGGAGACGAAGGACCTCGCGTCGGTGCTCGCGCTCGGCCTCACCGTCGCGCGCGGCTCGCACCTCTACAACGCGGCGGCGCTCGTGCACCGCGGCGCCATCCTCGGCATCGTCCCGAAGGAGAAGCTCCCGACGTACAACGTCTTCTACGAGGCGCGCGTCTTCGCGCGCGGGACGCCCGGGCTCGTCGACGAGGTGAACGGCGTGCCGTTCGGGGACCTCGTGTTCGACTTCGACTTCGGCGGCCTCGCGCTCGAGGTCTGCGAGGACCTGTGGTCCCCCGACGGTCCGATGCGGCGCCGCTCGTACGCCGGCGCCGAGGTCGTGGTGAACCTCTCGGCTTCCCCCTACCGGCTCGGCGTCGTCGCGACGCGCCGCGAGATGCTCGCGACGCGCGCGGGCGACAACCAATGCACCGTCGTCTACACGAACCTCGTCGGCGCGAACGACGGGCTCGTGTTCGACGGCGGCGGCTTCGTCGCCCAGAACGGGCGCCTCGTCCTCGAGCACCCGCGCTACCAGGAGGGCTTCGGCGCGGTGAACGTCGACCTCGACCGCACGCGTCGTCTCCGGAGGGAGAACACCACCTGGCGCGCGGATCAGGAGACGTTCGCGGCGACGAGCCCGAGCATCCGTCGCGTGAAGGTCGAGTCGAAGACGAGCGGGCGCGAGGGCCTCACGTACCCGATCCCCGCGAACCGGAGCTTCTTCCTCCCCGGCGACGCTCCGCAGACGACGCCGCGCGAGGACTTCTGCGAGGACCTCCTCGACGCGCTGGCGCTCGGCGTCGGCGACTACTTCGAGAAGGTCGGCGCGTTCCAGACGATCGGCGTCGCGCTCTCCGGCGGCCGCGACAGCCTGCTTTGCCTCTACGTGGCGCGCCGGTGGATCCGGCGGCGCTTCGGGCACCTCGGCAGGGAGGGAGAGGAGGCGAAGGCGCGCGAGATCCTCCGCGCGTTCTTCATGCCGTCGCGCCACTCGTCGGCGGAGACCCGCGCGGCGGCGGAGCAGGCCGCCAAGGACCTCGACGTGCCCTTGGCGATCGTCCCGATCGACGACGCGATCGAGTCGGAGCTCGGCGCCGTCGAGCAGATGCTCCAGCCCGGCGAAAAAATCGGCAAGATGGCGCGGCAGAACGTGCAGGCGCGCATCCGGTCCGAGCGCATGTGGACCTGGACGAACTCGGCGAACGGCCTCTTCCTCCAGACCAGCAACATGAGCGAGAAGGCGGTCGGCTACACGACGATCGGCGGCGACATGGAGGGAGCGCTCAGCGTGATCGCGAACGTCCCGAAGACCGTCGTGAACTACCTCCTCGACTACATCATCGAAAAAACGAAGATGCCCGGCTTCGTCCTCACGTTGCAGAAGCCGGCGTCGGCCGAGCTCGCCGACGATCAAGAGGACGAGCGCGATCTGATGCCGTTCCCGGTCCTCGACGCCTGCTTCGCCCTCTACGCGGGCGAGAAGATGTCGTCGAGCGAGGTGCGCCAGGTCCTCTTGACGATGTTCCCCGAGCACGCCGAGGCGGACGTCTCGACGTGGGCGGCGCGCTTCGCCCGCCTGTTCACGCAGTCGATCTACAAGTGGGTGCAGACGCCGCTCTGTCTCCACGTCGGCAACCTCGATCTCGATCGCGAGCGCGCCCTCCAGCTCCCCGTCGTCCAGCGCACCGAGTGGGATTGATCCGCGCCGCTGGCGGGCGCCTCAGCCGCGCGTCGTGAGGTCGCCGCGACGGGTGAAGCTCGCGAAGAGAGCGACGGGAGCCCAGAGCGGGAAGAGCAGCGGCACGCAGCGCGCGATCATCGCGAACGCGCGCACGCCCGTCGCGCGCTCGCCGTCGCGTCGCACGAGCACCACGGAATGCCCGGGTTGATCGTCCGGCTCCCACGGCTCGACCTCGAAGCGCGCGAACCAGTCGAGGGCGGGGACGACGACGCCCGCGAGCTTGCCCCAGAAGCGGGACGGATCGAAGCGGAGCCTCCGCGCCCGGTAGTCCGGCGTGACGAAGACGCCGTAGAGCGCGAGCGCGAGGATGCTGAAGGTCTCGACCTTGGAGGTCGCCTGGATGACGACGTGGAACCAGAGGCCCCACCACAGCGCGATGACGCGCGTGGGTCGAAGCCAGAGCGCGATGCAGAGGACCAGCTCCGTCATGATCGCGAGCTTCGCCGTGGCGCTCGCGACGTCATGGCGCGAGAGCACCTCGACCACGGCCGGCGGGACGCCCCTTGCGATCGCGACGTCCGCGTAGCGCGTGATCCGGTCGCCGAGGACGAGCCCGTCGCGCCAGTCCGGATCGAGGAGCTTCGAGCCGCCCGACGCCAGGTAGACGAGCGACACCTGGAGCTGCAAGAGCCGGACGCCCCACCAGGGCCCTCGCCGCGGCGCCGGAACGGAAGACTCGGTCGCGCGCCACGAGCGATCGCACGGCGTCAGCGACAAGAGGAGCGCGTAGCAGAAGAGGGAATAACGGTTGTGGTGGAACTGGTTACGGTCGCAGAGGAGGAGGAAGAAGCCGAGCGCCGCGCTCGCGGCCAGCGCGGGACGCGCCCACACGCCGATGACGACCATCACAGCCAGACAGACGCGCGCCGCCAGCAGGATCGCGTACACGCGAGGCGAGGGGACGAGCCCCTCGGGGATCATCGCGACGTGAAAGGCGTCGCCGAAGTAGCCGATGTTGGCGAGCTCTTCCGCGGCCGCCAGCGCGTGCCAGCCGAGCAGCGCCCCGAGGGCCGCGCGCACGGGGCCGAGCACGTGGCCGTCTTCGAGCTCGTCTCGGAAGCGCGCGAGGAGAGCCAGCACCTCAACGTCCTCCCGCGTCGAAGCCCGGCGCGCTCGCCGCGTCGGGCCCGCGGTCGACGACGCGCGCGTGCGAAGGCGACGGGGCGGGGAGGAGCCGCTCGCGGCTCGTGAGGTGGTGGACGACCGGCTCGCGGCCGTTCCTGCGGACGGTGACGTCGAGGACGAAGCGCCGCGTCTCGAGATCGTCGGACGTCGGGAGGTGGCTCGCGACGTCGTCGAGCGCCGCCTGGAGGCGCTCGAGCTGCGCCGCGGCTCCGTAGGACGCGTGCATCTCGCGGTCGAAGACCCAGTAGGGGGCCGGCACGCGGTCGTACCAGGTCAGGCGGTGGTTCGTCCCGTCCTCGGCGCGCGCGGACCACACGCCGTCGTCGACGTGGACGCGGACGCGTGCGCCGCCGATCCCGTCGTCGATCTCGCGATGAAGCACGAGCCTCATCGTCGAGGACTCACTGAACATGCGGAACCCGAAGGCGCCGTCGCTGCGACGGCCTGCCGTGACGACGAGCGTCGCCTGCGCGGCGATCCACACGAGGGCGACGAGCAGGCGCCAATGGGCCGACCGCCCGTCGGCCGGCGGTCGCGACGGCGGAGTCGACGCCCGCTTCGACGGGACCTCGGGCCTCGGATCGCCCGCGCCGTCGTCGGAGGACGACGCGCGATCGCCGCGGCTCTTGGCTTCCTCCTCCACGCCGCAACGCTAAACAAACTTTTGTCCGCGCGCACCGATATGGGAGACTTGATCTTGGTGCGCCGCTTCGTCCCTCTCCTCGCGATTTTGCCTGCGCTTGCGTGCGGTGAGGCCGTCGCCAAGCCCAAGCCGTCGCCGCTCGACGGCATCGGCAGCAAGACGAGCGCGCCGGGGACCGAAGGCGATCGGCCGATCGCCACCCAGCCGGTCGACATCGTCCCGGCGCGGGGCCAGTCGGTCGTGGGTGCGCTCGAGCGTCCGGTCGCGCTTCGTCGCTTCTTCGACTCGCTCGCGCGCCTCGAGGCCGGACAGGCGCAAGACGACGTGCGAATCACGCAGTTCGGCGACTCGCACACCGCCGCGGACATCCAGACGGCCGCGGTCCGTCGCGCGCTGCAGACGCGCTTCGGCGACGGCGGGCGGGGGTTCGTCGCGATCGGTCGCCCTTGGAAGCGCTGGCTCCAGGACGGCGTGCGCGTCGGCATGTCGACCGCGTGGGCGCCCGAGAAGGGGAAGCTCGAGCGCGGCAAGCTCGTCGGCGACGGTCTCTACGGTCTCTCCGGCATCGGCCTCTTCACGCGCCAGCACGGAGCTCGTGCGTGGACGGACGTGACCACGCGGACCTCTCGGGCCGAGCTCGCGTACCTCGAGCAGCCGGGCGGCGGCGCCTTCGACGTCATCGTCGACGGCGTGCGCGTCGTGCGCGTCTCGACCCGCGGCGAGCGCACGTCCTCCGCGTTCCGCGCGTTCGACGTCGCCGAGGCGTCGGCCCACCAGCTCGAGGTCCGCGCGGTGGGCGACGGCGACGTGCGGGTCTACGGCATGTCGCTCGACCGCGCGCAGCACGGGGTCGTGCTCGACGCGCTCGGCATCAACGGAGCGCGCATCACGACGGCGCTCTCCTGGAACGAGCAGCACTGGGCCGAGCAGCTCAAGCACCGCGCGCCCGCGCTCGTCGTCCTCGCCTACGGCACGAACGAGTCGACCGACATCGACATGGCGCAGCACGTCTACGAGCGCCAGCTCGTCGACGCGCTCGGGCGCGTCGCCCGCGCCGTGCCGACCGCGTCGTGTCTCCTGCTCGGGCCGCCGGACCGCGCGATCGACAGCAAGGACGGCTGGGTGACCGCCGCGAAGATCGGCGAGATCATCGCGGCGCAGCGGCGCGTGGCCGAGGCCGCGGGCTGCGCGTTCTACGATCAGCTCGCGGCGATGGGGGGCGAGGGCTCGATCGCGACGTGGGCCGCCGAGGTCCCGGCGCGCGCGCAGAAGGATCGCGTGCACCTCACGCGCGAGGGCTACGCGCAGCTCGGCAGCTCGTTCGCCTCGGACCTGATGCGCGCGTATGCGGGCTGGCGACGCGACGCGGGCTTGCCGCCGAGCACGTCGCGCGACTTGCCCGTCGTGCCGTCGTCGCTCCCGCCCGCGCCCGACGGCCTCGACCAGCAGTGACGCGCGCGCCGTGGCCGCGCGAGCGCGCGTCAGTCCTCGCGTGACGGCGGGCGCCGCGACTTCTTGTTCGGGCTGTGGGCTGGGGGCGTGCTCGCCGCGCGCGGCCGCTTCGTCGTCGACGCCGCCTTCTCCTCGACGAGCTCGAGCCAGTTCATCTCCACTTCCATCGTCGCGTGACGCCGCGGCGGAGGCCGCTCCGTGGTCGAGATGACCGGCATCGGCGGCAGCGTTCGCGCGGCGCCGGGCAGTCGCGGGGGACGCTTGCGCGACGAAGGCGGCGGAGCGAGCGGCTCGACGCGCCTCGACGGAGCGGGAGCCTCGTCATCGAGATCGAGCGCCTCCGTCGGCGCGTCCGCCGGTCGTCGTGACGGACCGCCTGCCGCGGGCGCCTCGTCGCGCTCGTCGCCGGCGTCGAGCCACGACATCTGCACCTCCATCGTCTGACGGCGCGGAGGGCCCTTCGTCGCGCGGGCGGGCTCGGTGGTCGTCCGCGCCGCGGGGGGCTTGGTGCTCCGGGACGACGTGGGGAGCTTGGAGGGTCGCTTGGAGGAGCGGGCCGGAGGCCTCGATTGCGCCACGATCGAACGATACATGGGCCTCCGCCAGCGTCCCAGTTCTCCCCGATCCTACAGCACGAGTTTTTCGTGTCGGATGACGCGACTCATCCTGTCGGGGCGGCGCCGGGGTCGGAGAGCCCTCGCGCCCGCGTCGCGCCGCTCGCCGCGCGCGCCGGCTCAGAAGCGCCAACCTGCCGATCGGCTGAGGCCGTTCAGCATCGCTCGCGCGGCCTTTCGTCGACCTGAGGCTTGGTGTCCGCAAAATGAAATTCGCGAAGTGAGAATTGCGCGTGAGCCTTCCTTGCCGAGTCGCTCTTGCTTGCTATAGGGCCGCGCATGTTGCGACCCCGCTTCTTGAACGCCCTCGCTCTTTCCTTCCTCGCGGCCGCTTGCGCTCACGACGTCGAGGACTTCGAGTCCTCCGAGAGCGCGCTCCTGCCGAACGGCACCGTGTTCGAGACGGGACACGACGGCGCCACCTACCGGCTGATCGCCGAGAGCTTCGCCTCCCGCGGCCTCGACATGCACGTCGACCTCTCGACCTTCGCGCCCGAGTGGCCGCTCGCGGACGACAAGACCGTCGCGCTGAACCGCTTCGGGACCCCGATCCTCTACGCGCAGTACGCGTACTACCACACGGGCCTCGCCGTGATGCGCTCGGGCTCCACCGTGGACACCCACGTCCTCGCGCCGCACGACGGCCTCGCGATGGTGTTCGACTGGAGCGGCAACCGCATCTCGCAGGTCACGCACCCCTACGCGACCATCGTGGCGATCTACGATCCGGTCTCGCATGTCGTCACCCAGCTGATGCACGTCGCGCCGAGCGCTTCGCTCGTGCAGTCGACGGAGCCGGTCCCGGTCACGAAGGGCTCCGTCATCGGCAAGCTGGCTCCCGCCCCGCTGTCCACGCAGGCGGACGCGTCGCGCCTCGCCAACACGCAGCTGGTCTTCGTCGACGGCGAGCACCAGAAGCTCCTGAACCCGGCGACCCTCATCGGCGGCTACAGGGACACCGTCGCGCCGGAGGCGAAGGGCCTCTACGCCACGGACGCCGCCGGAGAGGCGCTCGCCGAGCTCGCGTCGGGAGACCTCGACCTCGTGGTCGAGGTGGCCGATCGCGACGACGACTCGAACCGCAACTTCGAGGTCTCGGCGATCGAGTTTTCGGTCACCGACCAGGACGGCAACGTCCTCGCGTCGAACGGGCGATGCGCGCTCGACGACCTCTACGCCTCCGTCGCCGGCGCCTCGCAGTCGCGCGCGCGCGAGCTCGTCGACTTCGGGTCAGCGGCCGGGCAGATCGCCGGCGCGTGGCCGAACAGCGACGTCGACAACCCGTGGCGTACGTTCCGCTACGCGCTCACGAACCTAGCGTCGGAGGGTGGCCGCTGCGTCGTCCGCGACGACGCCTCGAGCTTCCTCACGATCGGCGACGCCGTGACCAAGCTCGACGTCTCCGTCACGCTGTGGGACGCGAAGGGCAACACCTCGACCAAGTCGTTCGAGCTCGCCCGCCCCGCCGCGCCAGAGGAGTGAAGCGCGGCGCGCCTCAGTTGGTCGGCGGCGGTGAGCCGCCGGCCCGCGGGCCCGGCCACGCTTCGTAGCCGCTCGTGAGCGCCTTGTAGAGCAGATCGCCGAGGATCTCCGCGCCTTGCGGCGACGGGTGGGTGAGGTCGCTCCCTGCGAGCCCCTTCTTCACCCACGCGGCCATCGCGCCCTCGCCGCCCATCGCCTCGTACGTGTTCCAGAAGCCTATCGTCGCCTCGGCGGCGACCTTCTTCTGGGACTCGACGAGCTGCTTGATGATCGGCCTCGTGCGCAGCGCGCCGGTCGACTCGTTCTTCTCCGCGCGATCGAGCGGGGCGACGACGAGGACCGACGCCTTCGGCGCGGCCGACTTGACCTTCTCGACGAGGGCGCGAAGCGTCTTTTCGTACGCCTGCTTGTTGAGCACGCCCATCTCGCTCTCGTTCGTGCCGTAGTGGAGGATGACGAGCGCCGGATCGCGCAGGTCCATCTGCTCCTTCCAGTGTGCCGCGTCGATCGCCCCGAGGAGCTCGCCGCGCCCGCCGTTCGCGCCGAGCGAGTCGTAGACGACGCCGGGCGCGTCGCGCTCGAGCGTGACGCCGAAGAGGCGTGGCGTGCCGCTCACCACCTTGAGCGTCATCTTCGCCTCGCCGTCGGGGACAGCGAACGACTTCACGCGCGACGTCTTCGTCTCGCCCTTCGTCGAGAAGCGCTCGCTCTTGCGCTCGCCGCCGATCTGCGCCTCGAGATCGACGTCGCCGCCGTTCGGCGTCTCGAGGTAGTAGACGTCGAAGCGCGAGACCTTCTTGCCGTACGTCTGACCGGTGCCGGTGCCGTACCAGGAGCGCGCGCCGGGCGAGCCCGCGAAGCTGACGCCGCCGAGGCCGTACATGAGGTCCTTCACGAACGGACCCGTGACGCGGCTCGAGCTCCAGCCTTCGCTGGCTCCCTGGATGACGTCGTTGTGGAAGTACCAGTCCCACGGCTTGGCCACGAGGATGAAGCCGTGCCCGGCGTCGCCGAACTCCGCCTGCATTTTCCGGCGCATCGTTCCGGAGACGTAGTCGCTCGTGAGGACGCTGTCGCCGTAGTGGAGGATGCGCGTCACCGCGCCGGCCTCCTTCTTCTTGGTGCGGGCGAGGCGAGCGTAGAAGGCGTCGAGCGCGTGACCCGACGGGTCGTCGATCGCGATCGATCCCTTGGTCTTCGCGAGGTTCGCCGCCGAGGGCTGCGCGAGCGCCGGCGCCTCGGGCAGCGCGTTCGTCACGGTCGCTTCGTTCTTCGACGCGGCGAGCGCCGTCTCGCCTTGCGTCGGCGCGGGCGCCGGGAGCTTCGCGGCCTCCGCCAGCTCCGCGGCCTCCGCGGCGATGTCGGGCTTGTCCCACGGCGCGGGCGTGACGCGGTACCGCGCGAGCCGCGGCGTCGCGTAGGGGACCGCGAGGAGCACGAGCATCACGCCGATGGCGATCGACGTCTTTCCGCCCAAGGGATGAGCCACGTTCGACGAATAGAACGCGCGGCGCCCCGCAGCAACTCCGCGGCGGGTCGAGCTGGAGCGGAATCCAGCGCCGCCGTGCTCCGGACCACGCTCGAGCTCGGGCCAGGCGCCGCGCTCCCTTCGACCCGCCCGCGGCGCCCCGCGCCGACGCGGACCCGAGCCGGGCGCCGGAGCAGGGGCGCGCCCGAGCTCGTCTTCGCCTTCTCCTTGCCCATTCGGCGCCGGCGCTGAGATAAACGGGGCCGCTCCCCGCGCTGGAGCGGCCCATGCTCTTCAACAGCCCCGTCTACGGCGTCTTCTTGCTCGTCACCTACGTGGCGTTCTGGGCGCTGCGCCGGCGGTCGCTGCTCAGGCCGCTGTTCTTGATGGCGGCGAGCTACGTCTTCTACTTCGTCGGGACGTACGACTCCGCGCGCGAGCAGGACGTCCCGCTCGGCCCGCTCGGCTGGACGATCCTCTGCGTCGGGATCATCTTCGTCGGCAGCACGCTCGACTTCTGGATCGGCCGCGCGCTCGGGCGCACCGAGAACCCCACCACGCGCAAGGCGCTCCTGCTCGCGTCGGTCTTCTACTACCTGGGCGTTCTCTCGGTCTTCAAGTACTTCAACTTCGCCGTGGACACGGTGGCCGAGGTGGCCGCGTGGCTCGGCGTCGAGCTCTCGCCGACGCATCTCCGGCTCGTCCTGCCGTTCGGCATCTCGTTCTTCACGTTCGAGACGATGAGCTACACGATCGACGTCTACCGGCGCGAGATCCCGCCGGCCGATCGCTACCTCGACTACCTCCTGTTCGTCGCGTTCTTCCCGCACCTCGTCGCGGGGCCGATCGTGCGGCCGAAGTCGATGCTGCCCCAGCTCGCCGCCGAGCCGGTCGCGAGCGACGCGATGAAGGCCGAGGGCCTGTTCATGATCGCGACGGGGCTGATGAAGAAGATCGTCATCGGCGACTACCTCGGCCTGAACCTCGTCAACCGGGTGTTCGACAACCCCGAGCGCTACACCTCGCTCGAGGTGCTCGTCGGCGTCTACGCGTACGCGATCAAGATCTACGCGGATTTCTCGGGCTACAGCGACGTCGCGATCGGCAGCGCGAAGCTCTTCGGCTACGAGCTGCCGCGGAACTTCGACGCGCCGTACACGTCGGCCGATCTCCAGGAGTTCTGGCGGCGCTGGCACATCTCGCTGTCGACGTGGCTCCGCGACTACCTCTACGTCACGCTCGGCGGCAACCGCGGGAGCACCTGGAAGACGTACCGCAACCTGCTCCTCACGATGGTGCTCGGAGGCCTCTGGCACGGCGCGTCGTGGAACTTCGTCATCTGGGGCGCGCTCCACGGCGGCGCGCTGGCGGTGAACCGCGCGTGGCAACGCGCGCG
>JAHBWC010000051.1 GCA_019637225.1 Labilithrix sp. | reverse complement strand
GCGTCGAACGCGAGCGAGTACACCCCGCGAGCGGTCGCCGTGGACACGCGGGCGAACCGCGGCGAGCCGTCGCTCTCGAACACGGCTACGAACGCATCGGTGGAGGTGCTCACCGCGTTGAACGGCTCCCCGGCGAAGGCGAAGCTTCCGTCGAAGGAGCCGCCGATCGCGATCGAGCCGTCCGGAGCGAGGGCGAGCGAGGACACCCAGAGGTCGGTGCTGTCCCGCGCTTCACGCCGGGCACGCGAGAGAGTCGCGTGGGATCACATATGATCACCGGTGGTCACGCATGGTCACTTCTGCGGCCGCCTACGCTAACCAGACAGCCATGCGGGTCCGAACCTATCCGACAAACACCGTTTACTTCGGCAGCAGGGAGACGCGCTACCTCGAAACGACAACTCTCGACTTCACGCGCGGTTCGAGTGGCGCGTGCCTGCGACAGAAAATCTGGGGCTCGCAGAATTACTGGTTCTGTAGCGGGGTCGTCTCTCACGGCACATACTACGGCGGCATCGGGTATTTTCGACGGTTTGAGTCAGAATTCTATCAGTTCCTTCAAGGCTTCAGCGAGTACTGAGCGATCGAGAGGACGTCATGACGCGATCAAACCTCCATCACATCGCCCTGCTCTTCTCGGTGCTCACGCTGTTCCTGACGGCGTGCACGTCGCGCCCCCCAGCTCCCGCGCCTACTTCTGAGTCGAACGATACCGCCACTAGCGTCACCGACGCATCGTCGGGCGCCGAGGCCGACGTTCCGCACAGCTCTTCGAGCTGTCCGGAACACGGAAGCCGACGAACCACCGGGCGCGTCGACAAGAGTGCGCTCGGTGCGGCGTGCGGCCTAGTGGATGGTGGCTTTTGGGGTTGCCCGCTCAACACAGGCTGCCAGTCCTATGCCGGGATCGATCCGTATGACCCGGACCTCAAGGGGTATCGATGCGGTCGTGGCTGCGAGGACGTCACGTGCGAGCCCGGCTCGTGCTGCTTCACGACCTTCTCCGATCCGGCTCAGTTGGCTTGCATCAGCACGACCGACTGAGTCACCGCCAACCTGATGGATCCCCTCAGATCGGCCGATCCGATAGCTCTTTGTTCCTGAGTACTTATCTGCATAGTACAAGTTTTCGCTTTCCATCTCACGCGGCCGCAGGCAAAAGGCCGCCATGGATGCGAACCCCTCGACGGACACGCGGAAGCTGACAGACGAAGGCCGCACGCGCGCTGACCGGGCAGCGAAAGGCTACGCTCGCCCTCCGACATACTCGTAACCTGGGCGACGTGCTCTTCGGCGAAGATCTGCACGCGAAGCGGGTGGAGTCGCTCGCGAACGGCGTTGCCGGCGTCCTGAACGCGGCGATGCTCTCGATTCACGCGATCGGGCAAGCCTACGCGGCGATGGCTCACATCGAGGCCAGCAGCGGCGTGAAGCAGATCGACCGGCTGCTGAGCAACGTAGGCGTCGACTTGCGCGTTCTTTTTTCCGGCGTGGATTCGCTTCGTCGTGGGTGTCCGCACGGCGGTCATCGTCGCACTCGACTGGACCGAGTTCGACGACGACGACCACGCGACGCTGTGCGCCTACGCGGTCACGAGGCACGGCCGCGCCACGCCGCTCATCTGGAAGACCCACCGGAAGTCCGAGATGGAGGGCCACCGCACGGAGTGGGAACACGACCTCGTCCAGTAGCTGCACGGCGCCCTCGCCCCGAACGTCGCCATCACGCTGCTCGCCGATCGCGGGTTCGGCGACCAGAAGCTGTACGAGCTGCTCACTCTGCTCGGTTGGGACTACGTCATTCGGTTCCGCGGCTGCATCCACGTGGAGAACGCGGCTCTCGAAACGAAACCCGCCAGCGAATGGGTGCGCCCCGGTGGTCGAGCGTCGATGATCCGCAATGCGAAGGTGACCGAGGACAAGGCGACCGTCCCCGCGGTCGTCCTCGTGCACGCCCGGAACATGAAGGAGGCGTGGTGTCTCGCGACCTCGCTCAGCGCGAACACGGCGTCGGAGGTCGTGAAGCTCTATGGCCGCCGCTTCACGATCGAGGAGACCTTCCGCGACCAGAAGGACATCCGCTTCGGCGTCGGGCTCAAGGCCACGCACATCGGGAGGACCGACCGCCGCGACCGCCTCCTCTTCCTCTTTGCGATCGCGCACGCGCTCCTCAGCCTCCTCGGTGGTGCAAGCGAAGCCTCAGGCCTCGATCAGACGCTCAAGTCCAGCACGAACAAGCACCGAACTCACTCGCTCTTCTGGCAGGGGAACTTCTGGTATCGGCAACTCGCGATCATGCGCGACGACTGGTTCGAGTCGCTGATGACCGCCTTCGACAAGATCGTTCGCGAGCACGATGTCCTCGTCCAAGCGCTCGGGATCCTGTGAAATTTTGAGGAGATCCCTCAGGCCGAAGCGAGGAGATGGTCCTCGATCACGAGCGTCTCGATGTGTACCTGGTTGCCCTGGATTTCGTGGTGTTTGCAAACGAGGTCGTCGAACGGTTGCCGCGTGGACGAAGCCATCTCGCGGACCAGCTGACGCGTGCCTCGACCTCGATCGTGCTGAATCTTGCGGAGGGAGCCGGCAAGCTCTCGAAGCCCGACAAGCGACGCTACTACGTCACGGCACGCGGCTCGGCGACCGAGTCGGCCGCGCTCCTCGACGTCTGCTTGCGACTTCGACTTCTCGGAGAGGCGGATCATCGCGCCGGCAAGGAGCGCGTCGTGCGCGTCGTAGCCATGCTCATCAAGCTGGCGATGAGTCTCGAGGACGCGACGTGAGCGACAGTGGCGTCGCGCACATCGCTAGTTCCTGAGCCACAGCAGCGCGCAGCCGAGCTCGACGACCGCCGCGTAGTTGCGCAGTGTCTTGCCTGGATCGCGTGCCATGTGCACAGCAAGCCCGCCGCCACAGAACACGACGCGCCTCTCGTCTCCTCTCTCACGTGCCCGTGCCCGTGCCCGTGCCCGTGCCCGCTCTCTCTTCTGATCATCTCGACCGAAATAGGGACGCCCCCTAGTCGGGGCCGGCGACGGCCTCCGCGATCGCGCGCGCGGTGTCGTCGAGGTCCGCGCCGTCGATCCGCCGGTTCCACGCCTCGACGATCGCCGGGGCCGGCGGGAAGAGCGTGTAGAAGCCGCTCTCGCCGAGCGGCCGGTGCTTCGGATCGACGAAGCGCCGCACGAGGCTCGCGGCCTCCGCGAACGTCACGGTGTTGACCGCCATCTCGACGCTCGGGTTGGTCTCGTCGCCGCCGTCCCGCGTCAGCGCCGCGCGCAGCGCGTTCATCGCCGTCGGCGAGCGCACCGTGAGCTCGTCGATCGCGTGGAGCGACTCGTGGAGCACGGTCTCTACCAGCGCGCCGCCCTCGAGGCCGTGGACGCGGACGAAGCTCGCCGTGCTCAGGCCGCGCGCGTCGGCCGCGAAGACGCTCGGGTACGGAGCGTCGGCGACGAGCGTGATCACGATCGGACGGCTCGCGCCGGGCAGCGCCATGTCGTGCTCGAGCGTCCGGAGGATCGTGTCGGCGTTCGGGAGGAGGCGCGCGGAGAGGTCCTTCGCCGCGCGTGCGATCTCCGCGTCGTGCTCGCGGAACGGGCCGGCGCGGTACGCCGCCTCGCTCGCCTCCATCGCGCGCGCGAGCGTCAGCGCCTTCGCGCGAAACGAGACGAGCTTGCCGCCGACGTCCTTTCTCATCGGGAGCTCGGCGTAGGCGGCCGCGAGCTCGCTCGCGCGCCGCACCGTCCCGAGCGGGACGTCGAGGTCCTCCCACGCCGTCGGATCGTCCGCGAGCTCGGCGCGGAGATCGCGCATCGCGGCGAGCGCGTCCGCGAACGGCGCCGGCGCCTCTCCCTCGAGCGCCTTGGCGCGGAGCCAGAAGTACTGGTCCGCGACGACGCTCCGCCGGAGGCCGATCGGCGACGTGTCCGGCGTGAGCGGCACGACGTCGGCGACCTCGTCGACGGGGGCGGCCGGCGGCCTCCCCACGCCGCAGCCGGCGAGGCCCACGCCGACGGCGAGCGCCGCGCCGAAATGAAGGAGGAGAGCGAAGGGATTCGAGCGTCTTTCCACGGCAGCCTCGCGCGAACGCGGCCTTGGGCCTCTGCCGCGCGGCTCCGCCTCCGGGGCTCTCCGGCGACGCCGCCCGCGACGGCTTCCACACATCCTCGGCGACGGCCGAGACGCGATGGACACGCGACCCTCAGTTTCCCTTGCCGAGAAACTCCTTGATGCTGCCGACGATCGCGTCCTTGTCGCGGATCTCGCTCGTGACGACGCGCTCGTCGCGCGAGAAGTGCTCGCGAAGATCCTTGATGAACTGGCCCGAGCCGTACGGGCTCTCGACCTGGCCGTAGGCGAACATGTTCACGCGCGGCAGGAGCTTCTGCTTCAGGATGTCGACGCACGAGAGCGTGTCGTCCATCGACCAGTTGTCGCCGTCGGAGAAGTGGAACGGGTAGATGTTCCACTCCTCGGCCGGGTAGTGGTCGTCGACGAGCTGCGAGCACAGCTTGTACGCGCTCGAGATCATCGTGCCGCCCGACTCGCGCGTGTGGAAGAACGTCTCGCGATCGACCTCGCGCGCGACGGCGTCGTGGATGATGTAGCGGCTCTCGAGGCCCTTGTACTGCTTCGACAGCCACGTATCGATCCAGAAGCTCTCGATGCGGACGATCTCTTTCTGCTCGTCGCCCATCGAGCCGGAGACGTCCATCATGTAGATGATGACGGCGTTGGCGACGGGCTCGGCCTCGGTCTTCCAGCTGCGGTAGCGCTTGTCGTCGGGGATCGGGACGATGACGGGCTTGTCCGGCGCGTAGGCGCCCATCGCGATCTGCCGCTTGAGCGCCTCGCGGTAAGTGCGGCGGAAGTGACGGAGCGACTCCGGGCCGACGCGGCGGACGCCGGTGTAGCGGTCCTTCGCGTTGATGATCTTGCTCTTGCCCTTGTCCTGGATGTCGGGGAGCTCGAGCTCCTCGCCGAGGATCGCCGCGAGCTCGTCGAGCGTGACGTCGACCTCGAGCGAGTGCTCGCCCGCGCCCTGCCCCGCCTGCTTGCCCTCGCCGCCCTCTTCGCCCTGCTCGCCGCCGATGGGATCGCCCGGATCGCCGTCTCCCTGCCCCGCGCCGCCCTGCTGCTTGTCGCCGAAGCGGAAGCGCGGGATGTCGATCTGCGGGATGGGGATCGAGACGAGGTCCTTCCCTTTCCGTCCGATGAGCTCGCCCTGCGAGATGTACTTCCGGAGGTTCTGGCGGATCTTGCCGCGGACGATCGCGCGGAAGCGGGAGTGATCTTGGTCGATCTTCAGGGACATGCGGCTCCGGTCTTCCGAGCGTACCACCAACCCACGGCCGTCAGGCCAGGTTCGACGTCGAGCGTCAAATCGGCGTGTGGCGGCAGGGTCCACGCGGGAGCCCGACCGGAGTCGACCCTGTCGAGGTAACCGGAGCATCGTATGCTGGAGCACCGTGCCTCCGGCCCGGCTCGATCGAACCGTGAGCAGCTCCGCATCCTCCGCGCCCGCGCCGTCGTCCTCGCGCCGGCGCACGAACCGGCCCGCGACGGTGCTCGCGCTCGTCCTCGCGCTCTTCATGGGCGCGATGGAGATGACCGTCGTGTCCACCGCCATGCCGACGGTCGTCGGCGAGCTCGGCGGCGCGCTCCACTACGCGTGGGTCTTCTCGGCCTACATGCTCGCGTCGACGGTGATGGTGCCGATCCACGGCAAGCTCGCCGACCTCTACGGCAGGAAGCCCGTGATGCTCGTCTCGATGGCGATCTTCCTCGCCGGATCGATGGCGAGCGGCCAGGCGCGGACGATGACGGCGCTCATCGCGTTCCGCGCGATCCAGGGCGTCGGCGCGGGCGGCCTCCAGCCGATCGCGCTCACGATCGTCGGCGACATCTTCGAGGTCGAGGAGCGCGCGCGCATGCAGGGCGTCTTCGGCGCCGTCTGGGGGATCGCCGGGCTCGCGGGACCGCTCCTCGGCGGCGTGATCGTCGCGACGCTGTCCTGGCGCTGGGTCTTCTACGTCAACGTCCCGTTCGGGATCCTCTCCGCGGTCATCCTCTCGCTGTCGTTCGTCGAGTCGGTCGAGAAGAAGGCGCATCGGCTCGACATCCTCGGCGCGGCGCTGCTCTCGCTCGCGGTGATCGCGCTCTTGCTCGGCGTCGAGGGCTTCCTTCCGTGGCTCCTCGTGCCGGCCAGCGTCGCGCTCGGGATCGCGTTCGTGCGCGTGGAGCACCGAGCGAAGGAGCCGATGCTGCCGCCGCAGCTGTTCCGCACGCGTGTCCTCGCGACCTCGAGCGCGCTGTCGACGGCGACGGGCGCGGCGATGATCGGCATCGTGACGTTCCTGCCGCTCTACGCGCAGGGCGTCCTCGGCGCGAGCCCGACCGAGGCCGGCGCGGCGATCGCACCGATGGCGGTCGGCTGGCCGATCGCGAGCGCCGTCTCCGGACGCCTCATCCCGCGGCTCGGCTTCCGCCCGCTCGTGCGGTTCGGCATGGTCGTCGTCGGCCTGGCGACGGTCGGCCTCGCGATCACGATCTCGCGCGGCGCGTCGAGCCTCGAGCTCCGGACCGCGTCGGCCGCGTTCGGCATCGGAATGGGCTTCGCGAACACCGCGCAGGTGATCGCGGTGCAGACGAGCGTGACGTTCAACCAGCGCGGCGTGGCCACGGCGAGCACGATGTTCTTCCGCAGCATCGGCGGCACGATCGGCGTCGGCGTGATGGGCGTCGTGCTCGCGCGGGCGCTGATGTCGAACCCGGTCACGCGCGAGGCGGGCGGCCCCGAGCTCGTCGCGCGCATCCTCGGCCCGGGTCGCAAGACCGTCGCGACGAGCATCCTCGACGCGATCTCGGGCGATCTCCAGCGCGGCCTCGCGCACGTCACGTGGATCTGCGTCGGCCTCGGCGCGGTCGCGATCGTCACCGCGTGGCTCTTCCCGAACCCGCGGGTCAAGAAGGCGCCCCCGGGCTGAGGGACGCGAGGACGGGAGCGCCGCGGGCTGAGGGACGCGAGGACGGGAGCGCCGCGACGCGCCCACGACCCCGGTCGACGGCGATCCGACTCCGGCCGGCTTCCACCCAGGCCGGGGCGCCGCGTCGGGCCATAAACCCGCAAAATTCCGGGGTCGCGACAATGTAGGATGCTGGCACACACCCTGCTCCAGCTTGATCGGGATGGGTCGCTCGCTCCTCGCGCTCTCGGTCGCTCTCGCCGTCGCCGGCGCGATGGCGGCGTGCGCGGCCCCCGACGACGGCGAGGACGAGAGCGATCTCGGCCTCGGCGAGGCCGCCGTCTCGAGCCTCGATCCGAACGGCTCGCCCCAGGTCGCCATCACCGAGCCCGAGGCGCTTCGCCGCCTCGAGGCGAGCGGCTACGGCTTCGGCCACCACTTCGACCGCCCCGACGGCGCGCGCGCCGACGCGCTCCTCGCGAGCCCGGCGTATGCGTCGATCGTCGAGGGCATCGAGTCGAACCTCGACGCGCTCCTCCGCGACGACCGGAGCCTCGGCGTCGGGATGCGGTACGCCCATCGCCTCTTCGATCGCGCGTGGCTTCGCTCCGCGCGGAGCCGCTTCGCCCTCGTCGCCGTGACGAACCGCCTCGACCGCGCGGCCACGAGCGGCGCGTGCGGCGAGACCCGCTTCATCTACCGGCTCGAGTACGACGACCCGCGCGAGGGCGCATCGTCGCGCATGCCGATGACCGTGGCGATCGTCCTGCCGCAGGCGCCGCGCGCGGGCGAGGACGACTGCTCGCTCGGCGCGAAGCGATGGATGAACCTCGGCGGGACCGGCGCCCCGCTCGCGATCGCCGCGGCGCGCGGGCCGCTCGCGGGCCTGCCGCGCATGATGTCGGTCGAGACGAACCTCCAGGCCGTGCGCTGGCCGTCGTCGGTCCGCAAGGACATGGGCGGCGAGGCCGAATACATGCTCAACGTGTGGCGGCCGGCGGCGGGCGGCGGGCTCGAGATGGCGCCGCTCGACAACACGCCCGACGTCGCTGCGATCGCCGCCGATCCCGCGAAGAAGCGCGCGCTCGCGCTGTGGGTGACGAGCCAGGCGCCGGCGATCGATCGCGGCTCGGCGAAGCTCCCGGAGGAGCTCTCGGCGCGCACCGCGTACTCGTACGGGCCGCGCGGCCTCTCGCGCCTCGCGAACCGCCCGTTCTCGCAGCTCCTCGCCGGCGTGGATCTCTCGAGCGTCGCGTTCGACACGACGACGCACGTGAAGAGCGCGCTCGGGCTCGTTCGGAAGCTCGACGAGAGCTCGTGCCAGGGGTGCCACCAGGCGCGCGCGATGGCGGGCTTTCACGTCCTCGGCAACGAGGACGATCGCGGCACGAACCACAAGCTCAATCGCCTCGCCGTCGGGACGTCCCCGCACTTCAACGAGGAGCTCGCCTGGCGCATGCGCCTCGTGCGCGCGACCGCGGGCGGCGTCGATCCGCGCGCGCTCCCCGAGGCGCGCCCGTTCGCCGAGCACGCCACGAACGACGGCCTCGTCGGCGCGAGCTGCGGGCTCGGCGCCGATCCTTCGTTCGCCGACTGGACGTGCGGCGAGGGCCTCGCGTGCGTCGACATGATCGGCGACGCCGTCGTCGGGACGTGCACGACCGCCGGCGGCCCGCGTCCCGGCGACGTGTGCGAGAAGGACAGGCTCATCTCGTCGGCCGATCCTCACGCCGATCGCGTGCAGAACCTCGACAGCGGCGACGCCGCGTGCGGCCGCGTCACGCCCGGCGCGTACTGCAGCGGGGCGTCCGGCGGCTTCCCCGGCGGCTCGTGCTCGGCGGCGTGCACGAAGATGGGGCTCCTGAAGGACCGCGTGATCTGCGGCGCGGCTCCGCCGGCGGGCTTCAACGAGTGCATGGGCCGAGGCCGCGAGACGTTCGAGGCGTGCATGAGCCCGCCGAAGCTCGCGCTCCGCGCCGCGTGCAGCGTCGTCTTTCCGTGCCGCGACGACTACGTCTGCGCGTACGTCCCCGGGGCGCCCGAGGGCACGGGCGCCTGCATGCCGCCGTACTTCATCTTCCAGGCACGCGTCGACGGCCACGAGTAGGCGCCGGGCGACTCAACCCCGGCTCCCGCTCCTGGACCTGAACCTCCACCCCCCATCCCTCACCCGACGAGCCCGGTGTGGAAGGCACGGAGGTGCCGGGCGCGGAGCAGGTGCAGGTCGAGCGGCTTGCTGCCGCGCTTGCCGCGACGGTCAAGCCTTCTTGGCGTCGAGGGCGAGGCGGGCGAGCCAGAGGCAGGCGAGGACGTTCACGGCGCACCAGATGCGGAGCATGAACGGGCCGAGGGCGTAGAAGGTCTCGCCGGAGATGCCCATCTGGACGAGGAGCGCCGCGGTGCCGAGGGCGATGCCGCCGAGCGCGGGGCGCATGCGCTTGCTGCCGAAGAGGACGGCGGTGAGGGCGAAGACCGGGAGGGCGCTCGCGAGAGGGAGCCACTTGTGGAGGCTCGGGGCGAAGAGGATCGTCCACTCGCCGAACGGCTTCATCGCGAGCTCGGCGAAGACGCGCATGTCGCCCGCGCGCGCCGGGATGCCGAGGAGCGGCAGGAACGGGAGGAGGCCGACGCTCGCGGCGAGCGCGCCGAGGACCTTGCCCTTGCCACCCTCGACCTTGCCGCCCTTCTTCTTGATGCGGCGGACGACGATCGACGCGAGGGCGGCGAGCGCGAGGAGGCGCACGCCGACGTGGAGCCAGTGGGTGCGCGTCGCGGCCTTGCCGGCCTCGAGGATGCCTGCACCGAAGAGGTTCTGGTCTTCCTTCGGGGTGGCGGTCGCCTGGAGGATCGATCGCACGCTGTCGGGGTTCGTGATGCCCTGACCGACGAGCAGCGCAGCCGCGCCTGCGACGTGCGGCGAGGCCATGCTCGTGCCGTTGAACACGCCCCACTGCTCGCACTTGTTCTTGCCGGCCTCGCAGATGGTCTGCTGGGTGACGCCGACGCCGGGGGCGCCGATCGCGACCTGGGGTCCGCGCGAGGAGAACCACGCGATGCTGTCGTTCTTGTCGGTCGCGCTGACGGCGATGACGCCGGGGTACGCGGCGGGCCAGCCGACCGAGCGACCCGAGTTGCCCGCGGCCGCGACGACGACGACGCCCTTCTTGAGCGCGTAGTTGACGGCGTTCTCGACCACCTTGCTCTTCATCGGAGCGCCGAGCGACAGGTTCACGACCTGCGCGCCGTGATCGGCCGACCAGCGGATGCCCTCGGCGACGTCGGCCATGGTTCCCCAGCCGCGCGCGGAGAGGACCTTGACCGGCATGAGCTTCGCGCAGTGCGCGAGCCCGGCGACGCCGACGCCGTTGTTCGTCGTCTGGGCGATCGTCCCGGCGACGTGGGTGCCGTGGCCCTGATCGTCGGCGGCGATCTCGTTCTTGCCGACGAAGTTGTAACCGGCGACGCAGCTCGTGCCTGCGAGGTCGGTGCCCTTCATGAAGCCGTCGGCGTCGTAACAGGCGATGCCGGTGTCGACGACCGACACGGTGACGCCCTGCCCGCACGCGTACTCCCAGGCGCTCTCGGCGCCGGCGCGCTTCATGTGCCACTGCTCGCCGTACTTCGGATCGTTCGGCGTCCAGAGGATCCTCGCGATGCCGGCCGGCTCGGCGGCCTCGACGCGAGGATCCGCCGCGAGGCGCGCGACGAGCTCGGCGACCCGGTCGGCGGGGACGTCGGCGATCTCGACGTTGCCGTCGTCCTTCACGCCGGGGCTGTTGTCGCGGAGCGTGATGTGGAACTCGTCGGCGAGCGCCCGGATCTCCGACTCCGACAGGTCGTCCTTCACGTCGACGACGATCTCGCCGGGGATGACGTCGCCGATCCCGGCGGTGACGCTCTCCGACGTGGGCGCGATGTCGCGCAGGATCGGCGGCCACAGGGGATCGGCCGCCGCGTGGCCGGGGAGCGCCAGCACGAGGGCGAGCGACGAGGACGCAAGGAGAAGGGCGCGCTTGGTCATGGTTTCCTCGAATCGAGCGAGCAAGGCTTGGGGCTCGACCCCAAGACGCGGCGGGGCGGGCGGAAGTTCTCTCCGAAGCTAAGCACGATTGCCGAAACCGGGCATGCTGGCCGGACTTTGGTGGGCAGATGTACGCGCGCCGCGAGGGACGAGCTCGGCGGGGCGCGGAGCGCGAGCGGGCCGCACATGATCCGAGCGGGGTCGCGCGGCGAGCTCGAGCGCGGCGCGCGCAAAGCCCGAGCGCCGCGGCACTCGGCGAGGCACGGCGACCAATCGCGGAGGGACGTGACCGAACGACGAGCGCACACGTCCACGCGGGCTTCTACGCGCGCCGCCGCGGCGATCTTCCCGCTATCGCGGACGCGGCGCCGATGCGTCCGGCGCCCCGGCGTCCTTCGCGGCGGCGGCGAGCGCGACGAAGCGCTGCTCGGGCCCGCGCGGCGAGTAGATCTGCACGGCGCGGAGGTTCGAGCCGGGATCGGGCCGCCACGCGTGCTTCGTGCCCGGCGGAACGAAGACCACCTCGCGTGGTCCGAGCCGCGACTCCTTGCCGTCGAGGACGAACGTGCCCGACGCGTCGAGCGCCGCCAGGATCTCCCAGGTGCCTTCGTGGTCGTGCTCGACGACCGGGGCCGAGCCCTCGAGGCGGCCGAGGTAGAACGTCGAGCGCGGCGCTTCGCCGAGCTGCATGCGCGCGCGCATCGCGCCCTTCGCCCACGCGAGCTCCGGCGTCGCCGCGAGGCGGACGATCTCGTGCGACGGCGAGAGCTTCGCCTCCGCGCACGCCTCGCGCGGCGCGCCGCGGACGGTGACGACGACGCCGTCGCCCTTCACGTCGAAGGGCTGCCCCTCGCGGACGAGCATCGCGTCGCCGGCCTGGAGCGTCTCGCCGAGCGCGCTCGCCTTGCCCCGGACGACGGCGATCGCCGCCTCGGTGCACGGCGCCGCCTCGAGCCGCGTCGGGAGATCGACGATCGCCACCTCCATCGGCGGCGCGATCGGCCGAGCCCCCGCGTCGCTCGCCGCGGTCGCGCTCCCGCGCGCGTCGCTCGCCGCGGTCGCGGTGGGCGCGTCCGCGGGCGGACCGCTCACCGGTGGATCGGTCGCCGTCGGTCGCGCCGCCGTCACGGGCGGCACCTCGGGCCGCGCCCCTTCCCCGCACGCGGCGAGGCCCCCACACGCGCCGAGCACTGCCGCGGCGAACAGCGCGCCGAACGCGACGATGGACGCCGCGCGGCACGCCTTCATCGCGTCTCGCGCCGGAGGAGGCTCGACGCGGGGAGGAGCACCGCCTGCGTGGCGCGCGCGGCGAGCTCGCTCGTCGTCCGCGGGACGTCGGAGCCGCTGATCTCCGCAGCCGCGCGGCGCGCCTCGGCGAGCCTCTCCTCGAGGAGGGCGTTCGCGGCCTCGGGATCGCCGGGGCGGAGCACGCTCCGCACGAAGACCTCGGCCGCCTTGTACGAGCTCCGCACGAGCGGCGCGCTGGCGACGAACGAGAAGCCCATCTTGCGGCCCTCCTCGGCGAAGCGCGCGAAGGCCTCGGGCGTGACGAAGCGATCGACCGGGGCGTGCTTCGGCGTCGGCCGGAGGTACTGCCCGAGCGTGACGAGGTCGACGCCGGCCTTGCGGAGATCGGCCATCGTCGCGAGGACCTCGTCGTCCTCTTCGCCGATGCCGACCATGATCGACGACTTGGTGATGCGCGAGGCGTCGTAGTCCTTCACGCGCGCGAGGACGCCGAGCGACTGCTCGTAGCTGCAGCGGACGTCGCGGATCTTGCGCTGGAGGCGCTCGACGACCTCGATGTTGTGCGCCCAGACGTCGGGCTTCGCGTCGACCGTGACGTCGACGTAGTCGTGGTGGCCGTTGAAGTCGCCGAGGAGCGTCTCGATGAGGATGTCGGGCCGCAGCTCGCGGAGCCGCGTGACGGTGCGCGCGACGTGCGAGGCTCCGCCGTCGAGCAGGTCGTCGCGATCGACCATCGTCATGACGACGTACTGGAGCCCGAGCGAGGCGATCGCCCGGGCGACGTGCTCGGGCTCGCGGACGTCGACCATGCCGCGCGGATCGCCGCTCGTGACCGCACAGAAGCGGCAGCCGCGCGTGCAGACGTCGCCGAGGAGCATCACGGTCGCGGTCCCCTCGGTCCAGCACTCGCCGACGTTGGGGCAGCGCGCCTCTTCGCAGACCGTGTGGAGGTCGAGCTCGCGGAAGGTCTTCTTCAGGTTCGTGTACGTCTCGCCGCCGGGCGCACGGACCTTGAGCCAGGACGGTTTCGGGGCGAAGCGCTGCGAGCTCACGCCCCGCACGTAGCGTCGCCCGAAGGTGCGGTCAAATACGGACTCGCTCGGTCACGCAGACGACCGGGGCCGCGGGGCCGCCCCCCACCCTCGCCGCGCGGATCTCGGGGTCCGCGCGGAGCTCGAAGGCGCGATCAGCGCGGGCCTTCGGTCGGGGCGCAGGTCGAGACGCCCGCGCCGACGATCTTGAAGCCGACCTTCGGCTTGACGACCGTGACGCTGCCGTCGCTCGGGCGGAAGCGCGTGACGTCGGAGCCTCCGCCGGCGCGCGGCGGGCCGCCGTTGTTCCCCTCGGACGTCGTGTAGACGTAGAAGTCGCCGCCGTAGAACGAGAAGGCCCAGGCGCTCCCGGTGTAGACGCCGGGGAGCTCCTTTGGATCGATGACCTCGCCGGTGCCCTTCGAGATCTCGGCGATCTGCGCGGGCGCGGCCACGAAGAAGCCGTAGAGCTTGCCGTCGCCGGTGCCGGTGAGCTCGCTCTTCTTGCCGGCGAGCGGGCCGGTGTACGGGCCGACGTAGCTCAGCTTGAGCGAGTCGGTGTCGAGCTTCGCGAGACCGATGCCCTTGTTGTCGGAGAGGAACAGCTGCTCGTTCGAGCCGCCCTTCGACGACGTCGAGAAGCCCATGCCGAACTGGTAGAACGGCTCGGTCTCGGCGGGCGCGACGAAGGCCGTCGGGGTGCACGCCACCGTCCGCGTGTCGACCTTCCAGATCGAGCCGTCGGTGTGGCGCACCCACGCGAAGCCGTGGCGATCGACCGCCATCGAGGTCGGCGTCGCGCCGCCGGTGGGGCAGCGGACCTGGCCGATCGCCTTGAAGACGAGCGTCGGCGGGTGAAACGAGTAGAGGGTGTTCTCCTCGCTGATGACGAAGATGTCCTTCGTCTCTTCAGCGCACTCCGGGCCGTCGCCGGCGTCGCTGCCTGGACCGAAGCCGCCGGTCCCGCCGTCGGCGCCGCCGAACGGGGTGTCGTCGCCTTCGTCGGCGGCAGGCTCCGCCTTGCTCGTGCCGCAGGCCGAGAGGAACGCGAGCAAAGCAAGAGCGCGAGTCGATCGGCCCACGAGCACCTCCACGACGACGAGTGTAGCACGCCCGTCCGTGGCGCTACCCGCGCGCGCTCCGCGGCACGGGCGCGCTACGCGCCGGGCGTCTCGGCAGCACGCGCGCGCTACACGCCGGGCGTCTCGGCGAGGCGGGCGAGCGACGCGGCCGACGTCGGGCTCGCGACGCCGCGCTCGGTGACGATCGCCGTCACGAGGTTCGCCGGCGTCACGTCGAACGACGGGTTTTTCACCGCGACGCCGTCGGGGACGAGCTGGACGGAGCCGCCGTCCGGGAGCACGAAATGCGACAACTCCTCCTGCCGTCGCTCCTCGATCGGGATGTCGGCGCCGGTCGCGCACGCGAGGTCGACCGTGCTCCACGGCGCGGCCACGTAGAACGGGATCGCGTGCGCGGCGGCGAGGCAGGCGAGCGCGTAGGTCCCGACCTTGTTCGCGACGTCGCCCGTCCGCGCGACGCGGTCGGCGCCGACGATCGCGAGGCTCACCGCCTTCTTGGCCATGAAGTGCGCGGCCATCGAGTCCGCGATGACCTCGACGTGGATGCGGTCCTTCGCGAGCTCCCACGCGGTCAGGCGCGCGCCCTGGAGGTAAGGCCGCGTCTCGCACGCGATCACGCGGATGTCCTTGCCCGCCTCCTTCGCCGCGCGGATCACGCCGAGCGCCGTGCCGTAGCCGCCCGTGGCGAGCGCGCCGGCGTTGCAGTGCGTGAGCACGGTCGCGCCGTCCGGGACGAGCGCCGCGCCGAGCTCGCCGATCTTGCGGCACGCGAGGACCTCGTCCTTGTGGAGCGCGCGCGCCGCCCGCGCCATCGCCTCGGTGCGCGCCGCGAAGTCGAGCGAGGCGTGCTCGATCGCGGCCTTCGACATCCTGTCGAGCGCCCACGCCAGGTTCACCGCGGTCGGCCGCGACGCGCGCAGCGTCGCGTCCGCGACCTTCATCGCCTCGAGGAACGACGCGGCGTCGCCTCGCGCGTGGAGCGCGCCCGCCACCATCCCGTAGGCGGCCGCGATCCCAATCGCCGGCGCGCCGCGCACGACCATGTCGCGGATCGCCTGCGCGACCTCGTCGGCGCGCCCGTAGTACTCGTAGCGCTCGACGGTGGGCAGCTTCCGTTGATCGAGGAGGACGACCCGGTAGCCCGGCATGAGCTCGGCGGCCGAGTACGCGGCGCCGCCGATCGGCTCGGGGTGCGGGTGCGCCTGCCCGGTGCGGAGCGTGGGGACGCCGAAGCGGTTGACCTCGTCGCGCCGGCCGCTCTGCCCGCTGCTCTTGCCGTCCGTCACGACGACCTCGCCACCGGATCCGCGCCGGCGAGCCTCGACTTGATCTCCTCTCCCACCGTCAGCAGATCGTCCGCCGCGCGCTCCTTGTCGCCGTGGACGTACGCGGCGAGGCCCTCCGCGCCGACGATCGCGAGGCTGACGTTCACGCCGCGGGCGGTCAGCTCCGCGCCCACCTCGGGGTTCTTGAGGAGGATCACGAGGTCCTCGAAGACTTCGTCGAGCTCTTTCAGCGGCAGCGGCTGGTCGGGCATGGGCCTTTGATGATTCGGCCACCGGGCGCGCAAGTCAAAGGTGACCTGAAAGGCCCGCGGCAGACGTCGGCGGCGGCCGGGGGCTCACAGCGCACCGGCGCGGATCGCCCGCCGCTGCTTGTCGACGTTCGCCGCGGGCGCGCCGAGCTCCGTCGCGCGATCGAGCGCGCGCTCCGCTTCGCCCTTGCGCCCGAGCCGCGCGAGCGCCCACGCGCGGCCGAGCTCGGCCGCGGCGTACGACGGCTTCCGCTGGACGATCGCGTCGTACGCCGCGAGCGCCGCCGCCGGATCGTCGCGGACAACGGCCACCGTGGCGAGCCCGAGCAGGTTCTCGGTGCTCTTCGGATCGGCGGCGAGGCCGCTGCGGTAGGCCTCCTCGGCGCCCGCGAGATCGCGCACGTTGAGGCGCGCGAGCCCGAGCACGTGGAACGTCTCCGCGTCGCGCGCTCCTCGCCGCGTCGCCTCCTCGAGCCGCCCGATCGCCTCCTCCGCCTCGCCCCAGCGCGCGGCGCGCATCCCGCCCTCGCGCGGGCCCGCCGGCGAGGACGGCGCGACGCTCGCCGCGGTGTCGTAAGCCGCGAGCGCCTCGTCGAAGCGATGCGCGAGCTCGTACGCGTGCCCCAGCTCGATCCACGGCACGGGATCGCCGGGGAGGCGCTTCTCGAGCTCGGCGACCTCGCGGCGGGCGCCCTCGATGTCGCCGCTGAACGCGAGCACGCGGACGTAGAGGCGACGCGCCGGGACGTCGTCGGGGTGCTTCGCGAGGTGGCCCTGCAATGTCGCGATCGCCTCCCGCTCGCGGTGGAGGCGCACGAGCTGCTGCGCGCGCTCGATCGGTCCGAGCGGCGCGCAGCCGCCCGCGAGGATCGCGAAGGCGAGCGCGCAGACGAGCCCCGACAGCGCTGCTCCCTTCCGCACGCAGCCATGGTAAGGCCTCCGGCGCGGAGAGACACATGGACATCACGACGATTGGCGTCCTCGGCGCCGGGCAGATGGGCGGGGGCATTGCGCAGGTCGCGGCGGCGGCCGGCTATCAGGTCGTGCTCGCGGACGCGAGCCAGGCGCTCGCCGACAAGGGCAAGGCGAAGATCGCCGCGATCCTCGGCAAGCAGGTCGACAAGGGCAAGATCAAGCCCGAGGACAAGGACGCGCTCGTCGCGCGCATCCGCACCGTCGGTGGGACGGCGGACTTCGCCGCGTGCGACCTCGTCGTCGAGGCCGCGACCGAGAACGTCGAGCTCAAGCTCGCGCTGTTCCGCGGCTGCGACGAGGCGATGAAGCCCGGCGCGATCCTCGCCAGCAACACGTCGAGCATCTCGCTGACGAAGCTCGCCGGCGTCACGAAGCGCCCCGATCGCGTGATCGGCATGCACTTCATGAACCCGCCGCCGCTCATGAAGCTCGTGGAGATCGTCCGCGCCGTCCAGACGAGCGACGAGACCTACGCCGCCGTCCGCGCGGCCGCGGAGAAGATGGGCAAGACGTGCACGACGTCGAACGACGCGCCCGGCTTCCTCGTCAACCGCATCCTCATCCCGATGCTCTGCGAGGCGTGCTTCGCCCTGCAGGAGGGCGTGGGCTCGCCGGCGGACATCGACACCGGCGCGAAGCTCGGTCTCAACCACCCGATGGGCCCGCTCGAGCTGAGTGACCTCATCGGCCTCGACACGGTGCTCGCGATCGCCGACGTGCTCCACCGCGACATCGGCGACGACAAGTACCGCGCGCCGACGATGCTCCGGAACCTCGTCGCCGCCGGCTGGCTCGGCAAGAAGACGGGCCGCGGCTTCTACGAGTACGACGCCTCCGGCGCGAAGAAGGTGGGCTGACCATGGGCAACACCCTCCTCACCGAGCGCGACGGTGCGCTCGTCGTCCTCACGCTGAACCGCCCCGAGAAGCTCAACGCGCTCAACGCCGAGCTGCTCGGCGAGCTCGACGTCTCGCTCGCGGCGCTCGCCGGCGACACCTCGATCGCGTGCGCGATCCTCACCGGCGCGGGCGACAAGGCGTTCGCCGCCGGCGCGGACATCGCGGCGATGCTCGACATGTCGACCGAGCAGGCGCGTCACTTCTCGGAGCTCGGTCACCGCATCTGCTCGCGGATCGAGCGCGCCCCCTTCCCCGTCATCGGCGCGGTCAACGGCTTCGCCCTCGGCGGCGGCTGCGAGCTCGCGCTCGCCTGCGACTTTCTCTACGCGAGCGACAAGGCGAAGCTCGGACAGCCCGAGGTCAACCTCGGCATCATCCCCGGCTTCGGCGGCACGCAGCGCCTCGCGCGTCGCGTCGGCATCGCTCGCGCACGCGAGCTTTGCTACACCGGCGACACGATCGCCGCCGACGAAGCGCTCCGCATCGGCCTCGTCAACGCCGTCGTCCCCCACACCGAGCTCCTCGCCAAGGCAAAGGACGTCGCCGCCAAGATCGCCAAGAAGGGCCCGCTCGCCATCTCCCAGTGCAAGCGCGCCCTCTTCTCGGGCGAGGGCGTCCCCCTCGACACCGCCAACGCCCTCGAGACCCAAGCATTCGCCATGCTCTTCGGCACCACCGACCGCCGCGAGGGCATGTCGGCCTTCCTCGACAAGCGCCCCCCCGCCTTCAAGGGCACCTGACCCCCGCCCCTACCCACCCGCTCTCGTCTCGTCTCGTCTCGTCTCGTCTCGTCTTCCGCGTGCCCGTGCCCGTGCCCGTGCCCGTGCCCGACTCTCTCTCTCTCCGGATCGCGCGGGTACAGCCATCGGCCCGCCGCCCAACGAACCGCCCCCTAAAACGATCGGTACACCGCCACCACCGTCCCCAGCGCCGCAACGACGACCGCGAGCGCAGCGGCCCCAACATACGCCCGAAACGCAATCGTCCGCAGCACCGCCCGAACCTCCGGCGTCGCCCGCGGCGCCGCGACGTACGCGGCGCACCCCGCCCACGCAAGGAGCACAGCGCCGAACGCGAGGTGCTCCTTGCGCTCGAACAAGAGCCCCACGGCGGGCGCGCCGACGAAAATCGCCTGCTTCAGCTCGGCCCGGTACGCCACGTAGAGCCACATCCCGCCCGCCGCGACCACCGTCACGGCAACCGTCGCGAGCCCGACCGCGACGTGGGCCCGCCGCCGCCGATCGCGGAGCACGATCGCCGGGTGCACCAGCAGCGCGGCCGCGAGCCATCCGAGGTGGCCGTGCACGTGCTCGGACAAGCGCAACAAATCGAGCGGCATCGCAGCGGACGCATGATTACCACGCGCGAACCGATGGGATAGACTCGCCGCCGTGGAGTGCGCCGCTCATCCCGGTACGGCCGCCGCGGGCAGCTGCACCGTCTGCACGAAGGCGAGCTGCGACCGCTGCCTCGCCTTCGACATCGACGGCCGCGCGGCCTGCGCGGCCTGCGGCCCGCACGAAGAAGACCGCAGCGCCGCCCTCGGCTCGGCCCTGCTCACGTTCGTGGGCGTCGGCTACCTCGCGGCGCTCGCGATCGGCTACCTCGTGTTCCGCGCGCGACCGTTCGTCGGCGGCCTCGCGGCCGTCGTCGCGATCGCGCTCGGACGAGCGCTTCAGCTCTACCTCCGCCCGCCGATCGTCACGCGCCGTCCGAGCGCGCCGCGCGCGGGCTGAGCGCGGCGGCCGCCGTCGAGGCCACGCGCGTTGACGCGTGGGAGCGGGCTCGGTAACGCTGCGCGAGCCGATGGCGAGCGATCTCCTCTCTCAGGTCCGCGCTCAGGAGCCGGCGCTCCGCACGATCGACTGGGCGCTCGAGTCGGGGCGCGTCCACCACGCGTACCTGTTCGTCGGCCCCGACGGCGTCGGCAAGGAGCTCGCCGCCTTCGGGCTCGCGCAGGCGCTCGTCTGCGAGCGCCGCGGCGGCGACGCGGGGCCGAGCCTCTTCGGCGCCGCGGAGAAGCCCCCGGTCCGTGCCTGCGGGACGTGCTCGGCCTGCACCCGCACGGTCCCGCGCGAGGACATCCGCCGCCCGCTCCACCCCGACGTCGTCGTGGTCGAGCGCGGCCTCTACTCGGCGCAGCAGATCGGGCGGGACTCCGACGAGAAGCAGGACATCTCGATCCATCAGGTCCGCAAGCTCGTCCTCGCCCGCGGCGCGTTCGCGCCCCACGAGGGCCGCGCCAAGGTCTTCGTCATCCGGCGCGCGGAGGAGCTCAACCTGTCGGCCGCGAACGCCCTCCTGAAGACGCTCGAGGAGCCCGGCGAGAGGACCCACTTCATCCTCCTGTCGTCGCAGCCCGAGGCGCTGCTGCCGACGATCCTCTCGCGTACGCAGCGCGTGCGCTTCGCTCCGCTGCCCGACGACGTCGTCGCCGATCTCCTCGCCGCCCAGGGCGTCGAGGCCGCCCGCGCGAAGGACGTCGCCCGGCTCGCGGGCGGGAGCGTCGAGAACGGCATGCTCCTCGCGGATCCCGACGAGAGCGAGCGGCGCGAGCGCTTCGTCGAGGGCGCGCTCGCGGCCACGGCCGCGCCGACCATCGAGGCCGTGCTCGCCCTCGCCGAGAGCGCGAAGAAGGACAAGGACCACCTCCCCTCGAATGTCGCCGCGCTCGCCTCCGCGCTCGCCGCGCGCGCCGCGGACTCCGCGCGCGCTGGACGCCCCGACGCCGAGGCGCTCGCGATCCGCGGTGGGTTCGCGCTCACGGCCCTCGAGCACCTCGCCGCCAACGGCGCCGCGCAGCTCGTCATCGAGGCGATGCTCATGCGCATGCGCGCGGTGTGACCGTCGCCCGGCGAAGCGCCGCTCTGCGGGTAGGACCGTCGACCGACGCCGCCACGCTCTGCGCGGTGTGACCTTCGCCCGACGTCGCGAGGCTCAGAGGGTCGCGTCGCCCGACGCGATGACCTCGTACGAGCTCCGCTCGAGCTCGAGGCCGCGGTAGGCGCGCACGACGCCGGAGTTGGCCTTGAGCAGCAGAAGGCGCTCGGCGCCGGCGGAGGCGTACTCGGCGACCACGACGGCGTCGCCCACGTCGGGCGCGCCCACGCCGATGCGCCGCGGGCGGAGCGGCAGACGGCGCTCGCGATCGAAGCGAACGCCGCCGTGCTCGACGGAGCTCGGCGGCTCGCCGCCGACGAGGATCGCGCTCGGATCGAGCGGCTCGAGCCAGAACAGGGTCTCCCGCGGGCGCGCGCGGACGTAGACGGCGCAGTCTCGATCGGCGTCGGGGGCGACGAAGAGGATCGCGACGGGGACCTCCTCCGAGAGCACGACGCCTCCCGCGAGCCATGCCTCCTCGCCGGTGAGCCGGATGAGCACGTCGCCGAGCTGACAGACGAAGCCGTCGAGCGGGACGCGCGGGGCCGCCGTGACCGGCCGCGCCCTTCGCTTCGCGGCCTCGGCCGCGCGGGTGGCGGGCGCCGTGGCGGCGGTCGCGCTCGCCGCGGCGTCGGGCGCGGGCGTATTCGACGACGACGCGTCGTCGCTCGGCCGCGGCACCTCGGCCTCGACCTCGGCGCGCGCGCGCGCCTCGTCCGGATCCTCGGCCGGCGCGTCCTTACGCCCGCCCTCGTCCGCGCCGGGCTTGTCCGCCTCGCCTCGCCGCTTCGCCCACCACCGACCCACCACGAGAGCCCCGCTGGTACCCGCCAAGACGAGACCAGCGAGGATGAGGCTCACGCAGCACCTCTGCGTGGGACGACGCCGAGCGCCACCTGGAACGCGCACGCGCGCTCGCTCACGTCGCGCAGCGTCGCGCCTTCGGGGTAGAGGTCGCCGATGACGGCGAACGCGTCCGCGTGGGCCGCGATCGTGGGGACGCGCTCGAGCGTGATGCCGCCGATCGCGACGAGCGGCGTGCCGTGGGCGCGCGCGACGGCCGAAGCGCGCGCGAGCCCTTCGACGCCGACGACCGGATCGGCGTTCACCTTCGTCGAGGTCTCGAACACGGGGCCGTACGCGACGTAGCGCGGCCGAGGCGCGAGCGCGCGCTCGAGCTGCGGGAGCGAGTGGGTCGAGACACCGACCGCGAGCTGCGGCGCGATGCGGTGCACGAGCTCGTACGGAAGGTCTTCTTGCCCGATGTGGACGGCCTGGCAGCCCGCGAGCGCGGCCAGGTCGGCGCGATCGTTCGCGACGAGCGGCACGCCTGCCTGGCGGCACATCGGCCCGAGCGCGCGGAGCATGAAGAGGATCTCGCGCGCGGGCAGCTCCTTCGCGCGGAGCTGCAGCGCGGCGGGTCGCGCCTCGATGAGAGCGCGGGCGTATTCGATGGGATCGGTGCCGCGTCGCGCGAGGAGCGTCGTGTCGACGATGGCGTAGAGGCCCTTCATTGTCCGTCTCTCCACTCGCCCCCCGAGCCTACGAGAGGGGCTACTTACGAGCAGCAGCGACGTCAATCGCAACGTTCGCTTTCGCCGACACGCGACCGCGCTCGTCGATCGGCGGCGCGGGAGCGTCGTCCGCCCGAGTGTCGCCTCCGGCCGACGCTTCCACCGCCGGGGTCGCCAGCGCACCGCCGAGCGGCGCCGTTTCCGCAGCGGAGCTGAGCGTCACGACGTCACCGCGCCGCAGGTCCTCGAACGGCACGCCTCGCCCGCCCCCGGCGTCGCGATCGAGCCGGCGGATCCGCTGGCGAAGGCCGTCCTCGCGGCAGATGAAGAGCTCGATCTTCCCTTTGGAGCGGAGCAGATCCGACACCGCCCGGAAGCGCACCGCGTGATCGCCCGCGGCGCCCGCGGCCTGCGTGCGCCCGTCCTTACGGAGCACGAGGTAGCTGAACGTCAGGCCCTGCCAGCGGAGCCCCGCCGCGCGCGCGAGCGGGACGGTCCACGGCGGCAGATCCACGGGCAAGTCCTCGTGGCACCACTCGGTCTCGACGGCGAGCATCGGGCACGTCGCGGCGTGGAGGCAGGGCGCGAACACCGTCGCCGCGCCGCCGGCGAGCACGCGATCGCGCAGGGCGTGGAGGTGCCGCGTCCGCTCGCGGAGCGCCGGCTCGACGATCACGAGCGCTCCGTCGGGCGCGACCGTCCTGTCGAGCACGTCGGTGACGAGCGCCGCCTGACGCTCGAGCCGCGTCGCGGGATCGGCGCGGGGATCGATCTCGCTGAGCACCTGCCCCAGGATCACGACGTCGTAGGGCGCACGCGCCTCGACGGCGCTCGCGCCGGAGCTGACGGCGCCGAGGCTCCTCACCTCGGTCGCGAGGCGGAGGTCGATCGGCGCGGTGCCGAGGACGGCGCGGGCAGCCCGGCCGATCGCGCGGGCCGCCTCGAGCGCCTCCGCGTCCTCGTCGACGAGGACGGCGTCGACCTGCCCCACGGCGCCGCTCGCGGCGAGGGCGCGGACGAGCCCCCACGTCATCGCGCCGAGCCCGGCCCCGAGATCGAGCACGCGGAGCGGGCGATCCGCCGGGACCTTCACGGCGCCGGACGCGACGAGCTCGCGGGCGGCGGCGGCGCCCTTCGGGACGTCGCGTGGAAACGAGAACGCGATCCGCGCCTCGAGCGGGAGCTTGGTGCGTCGGCCCTCGGCCTCCGCCTGGTTGTAGGCGCGCGAGAGCTCCGCGACCTTCGGGCCGAGGCGCGCCACGTCCTTCGTCGTCAGCGGCGGCCCGCCGCGCATCGGCCGGAGGACGTCGTCGAGGACACCCTGCCACTGGGCCTCGAGCGGCCGAACGAGCGCCTGCGGTCGATCCACGCCGCCTCCGTAGCACGAGCGGGATCCGGAGGCGCACCCGCGGCACGGCCCTAGCCGCGGCGCGCTTGCGTCGGGCCCGGCGGAGGCGCGTAATGGCTCTGTCCCCGTGAGTCCCTCGCGAACAGCACCCGAGCGGTGGCCTTGACGCGGCCCGTTCGTTTACTATAACAATTCATTACATGGTGAAGTGATGACGCGCCCCTCCTCAAACAAGGCCAACGGCCTCTCCCGCGCTCCGAAGGTCGACGCCAGCTCGACCGCGAAGACCCACGCGGGAAGCTCGTCGTCGAACGCCGCGGCAGCGCCGCGCGCGACGACCGGCGCGTCTCCGGCCAACGGCACCTCCCCGCACGGAGCGGCGGTCAAGGCGGGCCACGAGCGCGACGTCTGCGGGCCCGAGGAGCACGCCCGTCGCGCGCGCCTCACGGTGGTGAGCGACGATCAGCTCGAGCGCGCCGCTTCGATCTTTCGCGCCGCGGGCGACATCTCCCGCCTGAAGCTCCTCCACCGCCTGAGCGACGGCGAGTGGTGCGTCACCGAGCTCGCCGACGCGGCGGGCGTCGGGCTCTCGACCGTCTCGCAGCAGCTCCGCCTGCTCCGCGCCGAGCGCATCGTCGCGCGGCGACGCGCCGGCAAGCACATCTTCTACTCCCTCGCCGACTCCCACGTGAGCGATCTCATCCACAGCGCGATCGAGCACGCGGCCGAGCCGCACAGCCACGACAAGCACGACGACAGGCACGACGACGGCGACGCGACCTGATCGCCACCAGGAAACCAACGGAGGACACGGAGGACGACATGGGCGACCACAAGATTCACGCAGACCACGACCACACCCACGGGCCGGGCTGCGGCCACAAGACCATCGAGCACGAGGGTCACAAGGACTACCTCCACGACGGCTGCATGCACCACGTCCACGGCGACCACGTCGACGAGCACGCGCTCGCCGTCGGCGGCCAGAACCCCGCCGCCTGCACGCCGTCGCACGACTGCAAGAGCCACGGCAGCGATCACGCGCACGGCTCGGACTGCGGGCACGACGCCGTCACGCACGGCGACCACACCGACTACGTCGTCGACGGGCACCTGCACCACGCCCACGACGGACACTGCGACGACCACGGCCCGGTGAAGGTCTCGTAGGCGCTTCCGAGCGCTCCCGAGCGCCCCGGCAGAGCCCCGACCGACTCGAAGCTCGCGCGAAGGCCGCGCGCGCGGGCTTCTTGCGTTTTTGGCGCGGAGGGCCTCCGGCGCGGAGGCGCCGGGCGATTCCGCCGGCGTCAGGCCGGGTGCGCGCGATTCCGCCGGCGTCAGGCCGGGCGCGAGGCGCGGTCGAGGGCGCCGCCGCCACGCGTCGCGAACATCCCGCCGCCTTGCGTCGCGAACGTCCCGCCGCCTCGCGTGGCGCTCCCGAGGAACATCCCGCCGCCCTGCGTGGCGAACATCCCACCGCCTTGCGTGGCGAACATCCCACCGCCCTGCGTTGCGTTCGAATCGGCAGACGTCATCGGAGACCTCCCTCGTAAAACCCGCTCGGCCGCCGCCTGAGCAACTCCCCTGCCAACCAAAGGCGAGGATTCCCGAGCGCCGGGCGCCGAAAGTGTCACGAAGTGTTGACACTCACGGCCTCCGGAGTGTCCGAATCTCGGACACTTCGAGGGCAGGAGGCATCACCCTCCTCCGCGGGGCGTCGTGGCGCTGCGGTCCTCGGGGCACACGAGGGAGCGTTTCCCTCTGGAATCCTCCGCGCGCCGATCGTGTTAGGGAGCAGGCATGCTGCTCGATCGGGCGCTTTCGGGTCCTCCCTCAGCGAGCGTGAAGCTCGGTACAGCGCTCTTCGCCGCCGCGCTCACGGCCCTCACGGGCTGCGGGACGCCCCCGCCGGCGTCGAAGGTCCCCACGGCGCGCGCCGCGGTCGACCGCGTCCACGCCACCCAGGACTGCGGGATCGGCATCCACGCGAACGCGAAGATCGACCACTTCGGCAAGGGCGGCCGCGTCCGCGGCGATCTGCTCGCGTTCGCCGTCTGGCCGGCGCGCCTCCGGATGGACGTCGTCAGCCCCTTCGGCGTGACGCTCGCGACGCTGGCGAGCGACGGCGACAAGTTCTCGCTCTACGACCTCCGGGAGAAGCGCTTCTTCTTCGGCCCGGCGAGCTCCTGCAACATCGCGCGGCTCACGACGGTCCCGATGCCCGGTCACGTGCTCGTCTCGATCCTCCGCGGCGAGGCGCCGGTCCTCAAGCACGCGCCGGACGACGCCTCGATCGTGTGGGACAGCGGCGGCTACTACGTCGTCACCATCAAGGGGACGAACGGCGCCGAGCAGCGCGTCAAGGTCGCGCCGCATCCGGCCGACTTCGCGCTGCCGTGGGACAAGCAGCGGCTCCGCGTCCTCGACGTCGAGGTGAAGCAGCAGGGCATCGTGCTCTACCACGCGGAGCTCTCCGACCATCGGCCGGCGCCGATGGCCACGCCGAGGATCGATCCCGACATGATCGATCCGCCCGTCCCGACGAGCGGTCCGACCTGCACCGCCGAGCTCCCTCGACGGATCCACGTCGAGGTGCCCGGCAAGGACGAGGACGTCCTCTTCCGCTACGAGAGCGTCACCTGGAACCCGCCGCTGCCCGAGGGCACCTTCACGCAGCCGATCCCGCCGGGCGTCGAGATCCAGCGCGTCACCTGCGACGAGTGACGGGCTCCGCGCGTCGCGGTGACGCGCGACGATCGCCAGGTCACCCGACGCGCGCCGCCCCCGAGGTCACGTGGCGGGCGTGGCCGCGGCGAGGATCCCGCGCGGATCGTCGGTGATGAGCCACTCGACGCCCATCGCCGCGAGCGCGCGGGCTCGTGCCGGATCGTTGACGGTCCAGCCGACCACGCGCAGGCCCGCGCGGCGGAGGCGCGCCACGCGCGGCGACACGATCGTCGCGTCGTCGAGGTGCGCCGCGACGATCGCGCGACGGATCGCGAGCGGGAGCGCCACCGCGAGGCGCGGCGTCCGCGGCCCGACCAGCATCGCGCGCGGCACGCGCGGCGCGACGACGGCAAACGCCAGGACGATCGCCGGATCGAACGAGGAGACGACGACGTCGACGGCCCGCGCACGGGCGATTGCGCGCGCGACGGCCCGGACGAGCGGCAGCCGCGCCGGGACGTCGGCCTTCACCTCGACGTTGACGATCCGGCCGCGAAGGAGATCGAGCGCGGCGTCGAGATCCGCGACCTCGGCGCCGCCCGCGAGCTTCGGGAGGTCCCGGCGCCCGACCGCGTGCACGAGCCGCGCGTCGGCGCCGCCCGTCGCGCGCGCGAGCGACCGATCGTGGACGACGACCGGCTCGCCGGTCGCGCAGAGCCGCACGTCGAGCTCGACGCCGTCGGCCCCTTCGTCGAGCGCGCGCTGGAACGCGTCGAGCGAGTTCTCCGCGGGCCACCCCTCGCCGCGCCCGCCGCGATGGCCGAGGACGATCATCCCCTCACCCGCCCGCCGCGATGGCCGAGGACGATCATCCCCTCACCCGCGCGTCGCTCAGGTCGCGAGCTCTTCGGCGATCTCGCGCGCCAGCTTCTTCGCGCGCTCGACGTCGCCCGCGGGCAGCGAGATCGCGCCGACGACGGGGTGGCCTCCGCCGCCGTGGCGCTCGCAGATCGCGGCGATGTTGTGTTTTCGCGCGATCGGCGCCCAGGGGTTGTAGCCGATCGAGAGCTTGCACTTCGACGACGACCGGCTGAGCATCACCGAGTAGGCGCTCTCCGGCCACAGCGCGTACGTGACGAACTTCGCGGCGACGTCGACGATGACGTCGCTGAGATCGACCAGTACCACCGTGTCCTTGACCTCCGCCTGACGCTTCACGAGGTCGATGAACCCTCGCTGCTGCGCGGCGATCGGCGCGAAGGTGTCCTCGACGTCCTTGCTCTTCGCCACCACCTCGAGCGGCTCGGTGAGCAGGCGCGGCACCATCGACGCGAGGAAGGCGTCGTTGCCCTTGTGCTCCACCACGGTCATCAGGTGAAGCACCGGCTCGATCTTCGAGACGGCCATCTCGGCGCTCGGGAACGCGGCCGAGTCGATCATGTCCGCCCAGCGCACGAGCTCCTCGGACTCGGTCGTGTCGAGCCCGAAGCGCTGCCGCCCGACGTCGGCGATGAGCTTCGTGCACGAGCCGTAGCCGCCGTCGTGGAACATCTGACGGCCGCCGGGCGCCTCCTCGCGCGCGCCCAGCGCGTAGGCCTGGCGATCGGCCGGCGTCACGAAGGCGCTCACGTGGTGGTCGAAGTACCAGGTCAGCTTCGGCGCGACCGAGAAGCGAAAATCGAGGATCGCGTTGTCGTCGCCGGTGAGGATCGCCGGATCGACGCCGTTCTGCCCCGGCCCGTAGCCCATCCCCTTGTAGGTGAACGCGAGCTCCTCACCGCGATGCAGGTGCCTGAGAAGGCGCGTGAACATCACGGCCGAGCAGAGCCCGTCGAAGCAGTGCCCGTGGGTCGCGACGACGACGTTGCGCATGACGTCGGGCTTTAGCACGGCGCCCGGCCGCCGGTCGACGCCGCGGGGCGCCGCGCTCGTCCGGTATGCTCGGGCCGTGCGCATCCATCACCTCGCCTTTCGCACGTCCGACCTCGCGAAGCTCGAGCGCTTCTACACGGAGGCGATCGGGCTCGCGGTGCTCCGTCGCGACGACGATCGCAGCGTGTGGCTCGACGCCGGCGGGAGCCTCGTCATGCTCGAGCGCCGCGAGGACGCCGAGCCGGCGATCGCCCCCGCGTCGAAGGAGCTGGTCTGCTTCGCGATCGCGCCCGACGCGCACGCGGCGACGCTCGCGCGCCTGGCCGCGGCCGGCGTCGCGATCGAGGCGCGCACGGCGTACACGCTCTACTTCCGCGATCCCGACGGGCGGCGCGTGGGCGTCTCGTCGTTCCCCGACGCGCCGGCGTGACAACGCGCAGGGCGCCCTGCGCGTCGTCGGTCGCCGCGGGCCGCGCCCACGTTGGCGCGCCGGGGGCCGACACCTGGCGACCGCCAGCCTCTGCGGCTAATGTTCGGCCGTGCTTCGCTCCTCACGCTCGGCTCGACACCCCGCTCTCCTCCTCTCCGTCGTCGCGATCGGCTTCGGCGCGCTCGCAGCCTGCGGCGACGACGACGCCGGCCAGGCCGGCCCCTCCGGCCCCGGCGGCGACGACGCCGGCGTCACGCCCGGAGACGACGCCGGTGGCGGCGTAGACGGCGGCGGCGACGCGCCGGCGTCGCTCTTCACCGAGCGCCCGTACGCGGTCACGACGCCGTCGAAGTACGACGCGGCGGTCCCGACGCCCCTCGTCGTCCTCCTCCACGGCTACTCGGGCAACGCCGGCTTCCAGGACGCTTACTTCAAGCTGAGCGCGCTCGCGGAGAAGAAGACGTTCCTCGTGGCCCTCCCCGAGGGCACGAAGGACGCGGTCAACAACCAGTTCTGGAACGCGAGCGACGCGTGCTGCGACTTCGCCCAGAAGGGCGTCGACGACGTCGCGTACCTCAAGGCCGTCATCGCGGACATGAAGGGCCGCTTCAACGTCGACGCGAAGCGCGTCCACATCGTCGGCCACTCGAACGGCGGGTTCATGGCCCACCGGCTCGCCTGCGAGCTCTCCTCCGAGATCGCCGGCATCGTGAGCCTCGCGGGCGCCGCCTTCGCCGATCCCACCAAGTGCAAGGCGAGCGAGCCCGTCGCCGTCCTCCAGGTCCACGGCGACGCCGACGAGACCGTCCTCTACGCCGGCGGCTCGCTCGTCACCGGGGCGCCGCCCTACCCTTCCGCGAAGACCACCGTGGCGACCTGGGCGTCGAAGAACGGCTGCAACGACGCGCTCACGGCGACCGGCGACACGCTCGATCTCGACACCGGCGTCGCGGGCTCGGAGACGGTCGTAGAGCGCCACGCCTGCACCACGGGCGCCGCCGAGCTCTGGACGATCGCCGGCGGAAAGCACATTCCGTCGTTCGGCGCGACGTGGGCCGAGAGCTTCTACGCGTTCCTCGAGGCCCACCCGAAGCCCTGAGGCCTGGCTCCGCGCGCGCGAACGCGAAGAAGCCGAGAGTGCATTTCGGCGAAGACCCCCATACTATCTAAGGTCACCCTCTTTTACGGAGAGAGACCATGGGGACTGCACGTGGATGGATCGGTCGCGCGCTCGCGGCCAGCGCCCTGGTGATGCTCGCGTGCATCAGCTGCTCCAGCTCGGACGAGGACCCCCTCGTCACGAGGGAGATCGCGCGTCAGGACGTCGGCCCCGCCGGCGGAACCGTCACGGGCGGCGGGGTCACCATCGAGATCCCCGAAGGCGCTCTCACCGAGACGAAGACCATCATCATCAACGAAGCGGTCGACCCGACGGCGCGAAAGGTGCCCGCCGACACGCAGATCGCCGGTGGGCTCTACCTGCTCCAGCCCGACGACGTCACGTTCCTGAAGCCGGTCACGGTCACGGTCCGGGTGGACGAGTCGAAGAAGCGCGGCGATGGCAAGGGCGCGCTGATGCTGTTCCGCGGCACGGGAGGCAGCGCGTGGACGCCGTACGGCGCGGACGAAACGACCGCGACCGTGGTCGTCGGCAAGACCACGCACTTCTCGCTCTGGGCACCGACGGCCGCCGCCGAGACGTACTGCTATCTGAACCAGTGCCACGGGTTCGCGCTCGCCGCCCCGTCCGAGGACGGAAAGACCACCGGCGCCGAGACCCTCCCGGGGCTCGACTGCAAGGTCCCGAACGTCGGGGAAAAGGGCGTCGTCTGCAAGGGGACCGCTCCGGACAAGGGCCCTCCGTACGAGTGCCATTGCGAAGGGAGCGACGTCACGCTCGGCACCTGGGCGCGGCTACCTCCCGATACGGCGGTCACGGCCATGGCGCAGCAGTGCGGCGCGCCCGCGTGTCCGCCGAAGCCGACGTTCGACTGTGATCTCGGCCTCAGCTGCAGCGACAGCGCGAACGGATGGACGTGCTCCACGCTGCGAGAGCCTCGCGTCCTCTGCAACGGCGGCGCGAGCGGCGCGAGCTGCTCGTGCACGACCGGTGAGCCGTTCACCCTGCCGAACACGAACAAGCTGACGAACGACGACCTCGTCGCTCCCTGGCAGGCGAGCTGCGGCGGCAGCTGCGAGAACGCCGGCACCGACCCGAACACCGAGTTCGTCTGCCCGGGCACGCTCGGGTACCTGGACCCGGCGGGGCAATGCATCGTCGAGACGGCGGGCACGTGTCGCGACAACCACGTCTACCGCGCCGAGTGCGAGCCGGGAGACGGCAAGGTCGTCTCCTGCAAGTGCATGGTCGACGGCGCCGTGACGAAGACCGTGAAAGCGGCGTGCCCCGCAGCGGGGTTCGTCTGCGGCTTTCCAAGAGGACAGGGCGAGAGCACGACGCAGCAGTGCCCGTTCGTCCTCACGGGTCCGCTCAAGGAAGGCGCGACCCCGCAGGATCCGCCGACGGGTTGCCTCGCCCAGCCCGCCGGCACCTGTCGTGACGGCCACACCTACAGCGCCGAGTGCCAGGGCTACGAGAGCGAGGTCTCCTCGTGCACCTGCAAAGAAGACGGCGTGGTCAAAAAGACCCTGAACATGAAGTGCGTCGACGCGCCCACCGAGTGTGGCTGGCCCACGTCGAAGTAGGGCCGGGTCGGCGACGGTCACCCTCTGAGCGCGCGGATGTAGCCGAGATCCACGAGGTCTTTCGGCCTCCCGGCCGCGCGCTTCGCTCGCTCGAGGCCGTCGAGCGTGAGCGCGAGCAGCTTCACGCCGTCGACCTCGATCTCGCTCGACGACCTGATGTTCGGCCAGCCGCGCGAGGAGCTGCTTCAGCTTCCTCGTTCGCGGGCTGCGGCGACGCCCCCCGCGAAGCGGCCCCCCGAACCGCGCGCTCGCGATCAGCCGAGGTGCGGGACGTGGACGCCCTTGTCCTTGGCGCAGGCGATCGCCTCTTCGTAGCCGGCGTCGGCGTGGCGGACGACGCCCATGCCGGGATCGCTCGTGAGGACGCGCTCGAGGCGCCGCGCGGCCTCGGGCGTCCCGTCCGCGACGACGACCATGCCGGCGTGGAGGCTCATCCCCATGCCGACGCCGCCGCCGTGGTGGAAGCTGACCCAGCTCGCGCCGGCCGCGGTGTTCACGAGGGCGTTCAGGAGCGCGAAGTCGGCGATCGCGTCGGAGCCGTCCTTCATCGCTTCGGTCTCGCGGTTCGGCGACGCGACGGAGCCGCAGTCGAGGTGGTCGCGCCCGATCACGATCGGCGCCTTCACCTTGCCGGTCCGGACGAGCTCGTTGAACGCGAGCCCGACCTTCGCGCGATCGCCGTAGCCGAGCCAGCAGATGCGCGACGGCAACCCCTGGAACTTCACGCGCTCCTTGGCGAGCTCGATCCAGCGCCGCAGATCGCGATCGTCCGGCACCGCGTCGAGCACCGCCTGATCGGTGACGGCGATGTCCTCGGGATCGCCGGAGAGCGCGACCCAGCGGAACGGCCCCTTGCCGACGCAGAAGAGCGGGCGGATGTACGCGGGGACGAAGCCCGGGATGTCGAACGCGCGCTCGGCGCCGGCTTCCTTCGCGCACTGGCGGATGTTGTTGCCGTAGTCGAAGACCTCGGCGCCCTTCTTCTTCATCGCCAGCATCGCCTCGATCTCCTCGGCCATGCTCGCCTTCGCCCTCTCGACGTAGCCGTCCGGATCCTCCGCGCGGAGATCGGCGGCCTCGTCCAGCGTGAAGCCGAGCGGGATGTAGCCGACGAGGGGATCGTGCGCCGCGGTCTGCTCGGTGACCAGATCGGGGACGATGCCGCGCTTGACGAGCTCCGGGTAGACGTCGGCCGCGTTCGCGCACAGGCCGATGCTGACGGGGCGGTCTTCTTTCTTCGCCCGCTCGAGGCGCGCGAGCGCGGCGTCGAGATCGTCGGCGCGCTCGTCGACGTAGCGCGTGTCGAGGCGCTTCTGGATGCGCGACGGGTCGACCTCGACGGCGATGCACGACAGGCCCGCCATCGTGGCGGCGAGCGGCTGCGCGCCGCCCATGCCGCCGAGGCCCGCCGTGAGGACCCAGAGGTGGCCCTGCTTCTTCGTCCGCTCGACGTAGGCCCTCCGCGCGGCGACGAAGGTCTCGTACGTGCCCTGGAGGATGCCCTGCGTGCCGATGTAGATCCACGAGCCCGCGGTCATCTGGCCGTACATGATGAGGCCCTTCTTCTCGAGCTCGCGGAAGTGTTCCCAGTTGGCCCAGTGGCCGACGAGGTTCGAGTTCGCGATGAGCACGCGCGGCGCGTCGGGGTGCGTCTTGAAGCGGCCGACCGCCTTGCCGGACTGCACGAGCAGGGTCTCGTCGCTCGCGAGGTCCTTGAGCTCGCGGGAGATGACGTCGAACGCCTCCCACGAGCGCGCGGCCTTGCCGGTCCCGCCGTAGACGACGAGGTCTTCGGGGCGCTCGGCGACCTCGGGATCGAGGTTGTTGTGGAGCATGCGGAGGGCGGCCTCCTGGACCCATCCCTTGCACGAGAGCGTCGTTCCGCGAGCAGCCGTTACCGTTCGAGCCATGGCCGCTGCTTAGCGCGGGCCTCGGGCGGATGGAACAACCCGCGCGCCCGCGTCGCTGCGGCCCGGCGTCCGAGCGCCGCCGGGGTCTCCGACTACGGAGCGGCCGAGCTCGATCCGCTTCCGGGCGCCGGTGTCGGTCCTGACGCGCCGCTTCCGAGCGCGTCGAGCGCGAGGTCGAGGCGCGCGCGATCGTCGTCCGACAGCGTCCGCGGGTGCTCGTCCTCGAGGGCCTTCGCCTCGCGAAGCCACGGCGCCGCCGCCGCTCGGTCGCCGAGCGCGTGGTGCACGAGCCCGCGGTAGAGGACGTATTCGGCGCGCCTCGTGCCCGTCCACGACCGGCTGTCGGCCTCCATCGCGACGAGCTTGTCCTTCGCCTCGGCGACGCGGCCGCCCTTGAAGTCGCTCTTGGCGCCGGCGAGCGCGCCGCCGCACGCGAAGGCGAACGAGACGAGGAGGGCGACGACGATGCTCGAACCGACTCGATGTGTCATTCGCGAAACCGCCTCCCGCCCTGTCGGTGAACGCCGACGTCCAGCCTACTCGAGATCCGCGCGGAAGCCTCTCGTAGGAGAAAGTGCGCGTCGCTTGAGACGAGCCTTATCTGCGCTGTGAGGTATGAATGAGGGAGGCCCCGCTCGCGGCCGCCGATGGCGAAGGCCATCGCCGGGACACCCGCGCGTCGAGGTCGGGAGTTTTCTTGAGCATGAAGCTTTCGCGTGCGCTCATCGCCTTCGTCACCTCCGGGTTCCTTGCGCTGCTCATCAACTGCGCGGACAACGAGAACGACTCGTTCCCGAAGCCACCGGACGGCGAGGACGGAGAGGACGGCGGCGGCGACACGGGGATCCCCGAGCCTCAGCCGCGCCAGCCGCACCCGAACCGGAACGCGCAGCCGAAGGTCACCGAGTGCGGCGGCTCGGTCGCGACCGCCGGCTCGGCCGTCTGCGCCGTGACGAAGGCCGGCGCGGCGGGCACGATGAAGGTCATTCGCGGCACCGTGCTCACGCCCGAAGAGGTCCTCCACAACGGAGAGATCGTCGTCGACGCCCGCGGCTACATCGTCTGCGCCGCGTGCGACTGCAAGAGCACCGCCGGCTACGCCGACGCCTCCGTCGTCTCGTGTCCGAACGGCGTGATCTCGCCCGGCACGGTCAACCCCCACGAGCACCTCACCTACCAGAACAACAAGCCGATCGGTCACGGCGACCTCCGCTACGAGAACCGCAGCGACTGGCAGGGCGCGCGAGGCCACACGCGCCTCGACTACAAGAGCGGCGCGAACCAGACGGTGCAGGCCTACGGCGAGCTGCGCTTCCTCATGGGCGGCACGACCTCGATCGCCGGCGGCGGCGGCATCCCCGGCCTGATCCGCAACCTCGACACGAGCGCCGACGAGCTCGAGGGCCTGCCGATCCTCATCGCCGACACGGACGTCTTCCCGCTCAGCACGCCGGGCAAGAACCTCGCGCGCGGCTGCGACTACTCGAGCGGGCGGACGACGCGCGGCGGGATCTCGCAGCTCGAGAGCTACCTCCCGCACATCTCCGAGGGCATCGACGAGGAGGCGCACAACGAGATCGTCTGCACGAGCGCCGAGGGCGACCAGCACGACCTCGTCCAGAAGCAGACCGCGATCATCCACGCCGTCGCGCTGAACCCCGACAACGCGACGACGATCCAGAAGGACCAGGCGAAGGTCGTTTGGTCGCCGCGATCGAACACCGATCTCTACGGCAACACCACGCAGGCGGTCATGCTCGACCTCGCGGGCGTCATGATCTCGCTCGGGACCGACTGGATCCCGTCGGGATCGATGAACATGCTCCGCGAGCTGAAGTGCGCCGACTCGTGGAACAAGACGTACTTCGACAACCACTTCACCGACGCCGATCTCTGGCGGATGGCGACGATCAACGGAGCGTTCGCCGTGGGCGCCAGCCACGCGATCGGCATGCTCAAGCAGGGCTACCTCGCCGACATCGCCGTCTACGACGGCCGGACGAACAAGGACTTTCGCGCCGTCATCGCCGCCGGCGTCGAGGACATCGCGATGGTCCTCCGCGGCGGCCGCATGATGTACGGCGACGACCCGCTCGTGAAGAACGCGATCTGGGGCGATCCCGAGGCGTGCGAGTCGTTCCCCACGGCCGTCTGCGGCAAGGCGAAGGCCGCGTGCATCGACGTTCGTACGACGGCCGCGCCGAAGCTCCAGGCGATCCTCACCGCCGGCGAGGTCTACTACCCGGCGTACTTCTGCCGGGAGAAGACGCCCGACGACGAGCCCTCCTGCCTGCCCTCGCGCGGGGAGTCCGAGTCGGTGAAGGGCTCGAACGCCTACACCGGCGTGCCCTCCGATGCCGACAAGGACGGCGACGGCATCCCCGACGAGGAGGACAACTGCCCGACGATCTTCAACCCCGTGCGGCCGATGGACCAGGGCCGCCAGGCCGACGCCGACAACGACGGCATCGGCGACGCGTGCGACGAGTGCCCGTTCGACGCGACGCAGAAGTGCGAGTACGCGGTCTCGACCGACCTCGACGGCGACGGGATCGCGAACGGGCTCGACAACTGCCCCATGGTCGCGAACGACGATCAGGCGGACACCGACAAGGACGGCCACGGCAACGCGTGCGACTTCTGCTCGACGGCGAACCCCGGCGCCGAGCCGTGCGTCCTGCCGATCTCGAGCGTCCGCAACCCGTCCGCGTCCGATCACCCCAAGGGCCCGACGGTCGTGTCGGTCGAGGGGCTCGTCACGGCACGGAAGACGAACGACCTCATGTACATCCAGGAGGGCGCGACCGGCGTCCCGTGGCAGGGGATCTTCCTGAAGGCCGGCGCGCTCGCGGGGACCGCCACGACCGGCGCGAGGATCGGCCAGAAAATCCAGGTCATGGGGAGATCGAACGAGATCTTCAACGTGAACCAGATCACCGCCGCGCGGATCGTCGTCACCGACCCCACGGTGACGACGATGACCCCGCTCGTGGTCACCGCCGCGCAGGTCGGCACCGCCGCGGGCGCCGCCGCCGAGCCGTACGAGAGCCTGCTCGTCCAGATCGGCGGCGCCCCCGGCTCCGTCGTGATCACGAACGACAACCCGGACAGCGGGCCGTTCTACGAGCTCGTCGTGACGGGCAACCTCCGCCTCGACGATTACATCTGGCCGCGCTACGGGACGCCGGCGACGTGCACGCCCGCGCCGTGCCCGTACCCGCCGGTCGGGTTCACGAAGGACACCGCGTTCTCGAGCGTCACCGGCATCATGGGCTTCTCGTTCAACAACCGGAAGCTCTACCCGCGTGGCGCGTCGGCCAGCGCGACGGGCTCGAACAACAACCCCGACTTCAAGCCCTAGCCGAGGGTCCGTCCCGGAGCCCGGAGGGAGAGGGAGATCCGGGCACGGGCACGGGCACGGGCACGGGCACGTGGGAGAGCGGAGAGGCGGTCTGTCGCGCCGGTGGTGGGCGGAAACGGCTCTGCGTGCTGCACGCATTCTCGTCTCAACGTGCCCGTGCCCGTGCCCGTGCCCGTGCCCGATCTCTTCTCTCTGATCGTCACGCGCGGCGGCGGGCGCGGGCGACGCCGACCGCGAGGCCGAGCCCGACGAGGGCGAGCGGCCAGCCGTCGTGCGCGGCGCCGGGGGCGGACGAGCAGCCCTGGTTCATCGCGACCGGCGCGGGGCGGCGCTTCTTCTTTTTCTTCGCCGGCGCCTCCTCGGTCTCGTCTTCCTCGCCGTCGCCGAGATCGTCCGCGTCGTCCGACTGCGGGCCCGTGGTCGATCCGTCGTCGGGCGCGTCCGTCGGCTCGGCGTCGACGGGCGGCGGGGTGCCGGTGTCCGTCGGCGTCGCGTCCGGGCCGCTCGAGATGACGATCCCGGCCGCCGTGAGCGTCGACCGGTGGACGCTCACGAAGTCGGACATGAGCGCGAGGAACGCCGCGGTCGACAGATCGGTCGCGCTGTTGCGCTTGTAGTCGTCGGGGATGTACGTGAACGGCAGGCCGATGGCCTCGCGCGTGTTCTCGATGTACATCGGGCCGCCGCTGTTGCCGCCGTACGTCGAGCAGTTGTGCTGCGCCGACTTGTCGAGCGTGTTCTGGTCCTGACCCGCGTACGGGCTCGCGACCTCGCCGCCGAGCGTCCAGCAGCTCGCCGTCGTCGTGAGCCGCCCGCGGCGCGCGGTCTGCGGATCGCTGTCGGCCGGGTAGCCGGTCATGATGAGCTTCGTGCTGATCTTGGGCACGTAGGAGGCGAGGCGCAGCGTCGAGTCGCCGGTCGAGGCGTGCGGGAGGTTCGCCTCGAAGACGGCGATGTCGCGCGTCGCGTCGGCGGCGACGATGCGCGTGCACCGGCCCTGCGTCCCGGCGTTGTCGACGACGCCGCCGTCGTTCGTGCACCAGGTGGTGATGGCGAACTCGACGCAGTGACGCGCCGTGGCGATGTACGTCTTGTTGGCCGTGTTCTCGAGGAAGAACGCGGCGCACTTGCTCGTCGTGAGCTGCGCGACGCGGGACGCCTCGGCGGCCGTCGCGTCGCGCCGGACGGAGTTCTCGAAGAACTGGTTCGAGGTCGTCGCCTTCCTGCCCTCTCCCGGCTGGACCTCCGCGGTGCACGCCGCCAGGCCGACAAGCCCGACGAGCCCGGCGACGCGTGAGGAGAGAGCGCGGGTCGACATGTCCCGTCCTGCAGCAGGACCGATGCCAGCCTCGCGCGGCGTCGTATCGTGTGGGCGACACCCGTCTCCGCCGCGAAAAAGCGCGCCCAACTCGGGGATCCACCCCACGGGAGCACGGGTGGAGCGCGCGTGCACCACGCCGCCGGGTGACCACGATCGATTGGATCGCGGGACCCGGTCCGCGCCGCCGACCGTCGGAGCCGCGCGGGGCGCTCGGACCCGCGAGGCCCTCGGGACGGGGCGTCGTCCGTCAGGCGCGGCTGCGCGAGGCGCCGGCGCGGGGCGGGCGCGCGCGGCGGCCCGCGGCGGAGAGGAGCTCGTCGAGCGTGCTCGCGTGCACGCCGTCGGCGTCGTCGGCGTCGTCATCCGGAGCGCTCGACTCCTCGGCGACCGGCGCGGCGATGGGCATCCGCGCGCTCCGGTCCCAGCGCTCCGCGAGCTCGCTCGCGAGCCGCGCGAGCAGCGGGCGCGTCGACTCGCGGTCGAGCGCCGACAGGAGGATCGCGTCGGGGTACTTCCGCTGGAGGATCTTGCGATCGATCGGCGACAGGAGCTCGGTCTTGTTGAAGACGAGCACGCGCGGGATGTCGGCGAGCCCGAGCTCCTCGAGGACGTCGAGCGTGGTCTCGATGAACGCGTCGACGGAGGCGCGCTGGCCGGCGCCGGCCGCGTCCCGGCTCGCGTCGTCGCCGCCGGCGTCGACGACGTGCAGGATCAGGTCGGCGTCGGCCGCCTCCTCGAACGTCGCGCGGAACGCCGCGAAGAGGTCCTCGGGCAGATCGCGAATGAAGCCGACCGTGTCGGTGATCACGACCTCGCGATCGCCGTAGCCCGCCCAGCCGACCGCGAGGTGGCGCGAGCGCGTGTCGAGCGTGGCGAAGAGCTTGTCCTCGGCGAGCACCGACGCGCCCGTGAGCGTGTTGAGCAGCGTGCTCTTGCCCGCGTTCGTGTAGCCGACGATCGCGACGGTCGGCACGCCCTCGCGCGTCCGCTTCTGGCGGCGCTGCTCGCGCCGGCGCGAGAGCTTCCGGAGCTGCGCCTCGAGGTGGGCGACGCGCTCCTTCGCGCGGCGGCGGCCGATCTCGAGCTTCGTCTCACCCGGCCCTCGCCCGCCAATGCCGCCTGTGAGGCGCGAGAGCGAGTCGTCCTTCTGGCCGAGGCGCGGCATGTTGTACTTCAGCTGCGCGAGCTCCACCTGCAGCTTGCCGTCGTGGCTCTCCGCGCGCTGCGCGAAGATGTCGAGGATGAGCTGCGTGCGGTCGACGACCTTGAGGTCGCTCTCCTTCGCGATCGCGGACGTCTGCGCCGGCGTGAGCTCGCGATCGAAGACGAGGACGTCGGCGCCCTGCTGCATCGCGCGGACGATCACGTCTTCGAGCTTGCCCTTGCCGAGGACGAACTTCGGATCGACGCGGTCACGCAGCTGCACGACGACGTCGGCGACCTCGACGCCTGCCGTGCGCGCGAGCTCGCGCAGCTCCGCGATGCTCTCGTCGGCGTGCCGGGCGGCGCCGCGCTCGCCGCGCTCGCCGACGTGCACGAGCACGGCGCTGCCGTCCTTGCCCCGCACGACGCGCGCGCTCGACGTGTGGCGGGCGAACTCGGCCTCGAGATCGGCCATGAGCTCGCCGACGTCGACGCTGTGCTGCCCCATCGGGACGGGACCGACCTCGCGGTACGGCGCGTCGCCAGGCTGATCCGTCGGGACGTTGTACGCGTACTGGATCGACCTCGCGTCGCCGCGCGGCCCGAGCTGGATCGCGCAGACGAGATCGAGCCGGAGTCGGACGAGGTCCACGAGATCGTCGCGCGTCAGCGCCTCGCCGCGGAGGTGCGTGTGCACGAGGCGGAGGCCGCGGAAGCGCCCCTCCGCCGCGCGGAGGCGCCCGATGTCCGGCAGCATCAGCTTGCCGGCGTCGCCGACGATGACGTAGTCGACCTGCCCCGAGCGGTGCACGAGCGCGCCGACCTGGCGCCCCGTCTCGACGCTCGCCGCGACGAGCGAGCGCGTCAGCTCCGGGGTCGAGATGTCCGCCGCGGGGACGCGGCGCCGGTAGATGCGCTCGAGCGTCCGTGTAGCGGAGGGAGAGAGCCCGCGGATGTTGCCGTAGAGTTGGATGCCGCCCTGACCGTGTAGGCCGACGTGCAGGCTGCACGTGGATCAGGCACGGTTTTACAGCGACGCGTGCGCCGATCAAGCCCTTTCGGGCGTCAGTTGCAGGTCGCGCCGATGGGCGGGCCCGCCGCCGGCGCCGCCCAGCTCCAGAGCGACGACTTGACGCGCGGGTAGTACATCGTGAACGAGTAACACATCTCGTCTTCGGTCTTTTCGCCGAAGCGGACGGGCGATCCTGTCGTGTTCGTCCAGGAGCACATGGTCCGGATGACGTCGCCCGCCTTCGCGGTGGCGTTCACCGGCAGCCAGGCTTGCGTGTTGAAGTCGAACGCCGTCATCGTCCCGAGGTCGACCTCCGGGCCGCCGTCCTTCGGGGTGAGCGTCGTCGACATCGCGACGCCGATCTGGTGCATGTGGGGCATCGCCGCGAAGAAGTGGAGACCCGCGAAGGCCGCCGGCACGGTGAGCGCGCAGTCGATCGAGAACTGTCCGCCCGCGGGCGGCGCCGCCGGGATCTCGAAGCTCTGCGAGCCGAACGCCATCACGTCCGCCTCGTGCTTGCGGGGCGCCGAGGTGCAGAGGTCGATGCGGCTCTTGTCCTTCTTGCCCTTCTGCTTCGAGGGGTTCGAGTAGTGCATCTGCACGACGTAGTGCGTGGGCTTCGCGGGATTGGTCGAGACCGGGAAGCCGACCTCCGGCGGGAGCTCGAGCGGCTCGACGCCCGGCGCCCAGCCGAGGACCATGCGCCAGCTGAGCGACGTGCCCGCGCCGCACGGCTTCGGGGTGCGGGAGTACGCGCTCGGCGCCTCGTAGAGCACGATGTGATGGGTGATCTCGGTGTTGTCGATCACCGGCGCGAACGCGGTGATGTGCGTCGCCTGCTCCTTCACGAGATCGACGCCCCAGCAGACGTACTCGTCGCCCGCGTCCTCGGGCATCTCCCACGCGGCCTCGGGCTCGAGCGAGAGGTCGGGCGTGCACGAGAGGCCCTTCGGGGGCGGCCTGTCCGTCGGGTTGTCGCACGTGTCCGGTCCGCGCGGCGCGCCCGCCGCGACCCAGTCGGCGATCGTCTTCTGTTCGGCCGCGGTGGGCCGCGCGTTCGGAGGCGGCGGCATCGGCTTGCCGTCGTCCGAGACGCGCGCGGCGACGAAGTCGCGGACCTTCCGCTCTGGATCGCTGCGGGACGGCGCGTCGAGGTCCTCCCAGGTCGCGAGCGGCATCGGGGCGCCGAACTGCGGCGGCGACGCGTGGCAATCGCGGCAGTGCTGGGCGAGGACCTTGTCGACGTCGCACGGCAGCCCGACCGGTCCTGCCGTGCCCACGCCTCCCCCGTCGCCGTCGAGCGGACCGCTCTTCGACGGACCGGCGGACGAGCCTCCGCCGCACGCGCCCGTGAGGACGAGGACGCACGGGACGACGAAGCCGAGGGCGAGGTAAGGCCGGAGCATCGCGCGAAAGGATGCGCTAGCTCGGCAGTTCAGGCAAACGCTGCGGGCGGCCCGCCCGCACTTTGTTCGGCGCGGGCAAGGCGTTTGAGGCGCAGCTCCCCGGCGCCCCGGGGCGCCGCACGTCGTCGAGATCTCCCGCGCTTCCGCGCGGCGGCGCCTATTTGTTGACGCGCTCGAGGTACTGCCCGCTCGACGTGTCGATCTTGATCCACTCGCCCTCTTTGATGAAGAGCGGGACGTTGACCGTGGCGCCGGTGACCAGCGTGGCAGGCTTCGAGGCGCCGCTGGCGGTGTCGCCCTTGATGCCGGGCTCGCTCGCGACGACCTGCATGACGACGTTCGGCGGCATGTCGATGCCGATCGGGTTGCCGTTGAAGAGCGTGACCTCGATGTCGAGCCCTTCCGAGAGGAACCGCGCCTCGTCGCCGACCTTGTCCTTGGCGACGTAGATCTGGTCGCCGGTGTTCGTGTCCATGAAGACGTAGTTGTCGCCCTCTTCCCACGAGTAGGTCATCTTGCGGTCTTCGACGTCCGCGAGCTCGACGCTCTCGCCCGACTTCCAGGTGCGCTCGACCACGTTGCCGTTCGTGAGGTTTCGGACGCGGCAGCGCGTGAACGACTGCCCCTTGCCCGGCTTGACGAACTGATGGTCGACGATGTGGAAAGGCACGCCGTCGATCTGGATCTTGAGCCCTTTGCGGATATCGGTCGTGCTGGCCATGGTTTCGTGGGGGGAGTTACCACGTCGCGCGACGCGCCAGCAAGGCGGATGGGCGATCCAGGCGCTTCTCCCGCGGGAACCCGCGGCGCGGTCCCGCGCGCGGGGGAGCTTCCCCGACGCGCCGGCGCGGCGACGGCCGGCCGCGCCGCGGATTTCGGCCGCGACCGGCGCCGTGCTAAGAGCGCCGCCGCATGGTTCACGAGGTCGACGAGGAGCTCCGCGAGATCAAGCGCGAGATCATCGAGTCGCGAGGGCTCGTCATCAAGACGAACAACCTCACGAACGCCCTCAGCGCCGACATCAAGTCGATCGCCAAGCGCCAGCAGACGTACGAGCGCCGCCTCTCGTGGAACAGCGCGACGGCGTACATCGTCTTCGTGGTCGTGGTGTTCGCGGCGCTGAAGCTCGCCTGGGACGCCCGCGTCGACCAGATCAAGGCCGAGACCGAGCAGCGTGCCCTCGACAACGACCGCCTCCGCAAGGAGCAGCGCGAGGCGCAGAAGCGCGACGAGGACCGCTCCCGCGCCGAGTCGCGCGCGGCGCAGTTCTACGACCTCGTGCGCGCCGGCAAGCGCGTCGAGCTCGTCGAGCAGTGGGAGCAGGTCAAGAAGGAGCCGCTCAGCAAGGCCGAGCTGGCGATGTTCTCGGACGCGGTCGAGCGCGCGCGCAACGACCTCGCCGGTCAGCTCTACCAGCAAGGGATGGACAAGGTCCGCGTCCAGCGCTGGCAAGAGGCGGCGACCGCCTTCGAGGAGTCGCTCAAGTACAAGGACGACTCGGCGATCGGCCCCTCGGTCCGCCTCGGCCTCTCGGAGTCGTACCGGCACCTCAACCGCCAGCGCGAGGCGATCCCGATCCTGACGCTCCTCGCCGAGAATGCGGTCGACAAGGAGGTCCACGACGACGCGCTCTACCTGCTCGCGTGGTGCCAGACCGACGTGCAGGCGTGGAACGACGCGAAGAACACGTGGCGGACGTTGATCCGGCGCTTCCCCGAGTCGCGGCTCACCGCCGAGGCCAAGCTGCAGCTCGCTCAGCTGCAGCTCATGCACTGAAGCGCGGGGCGGGCGCTCAGAGCGCGCGGCGGGCCCTCAGACGCGCGTCGCCCTCAGACGCGCGTCGCCCTCAGGCGCGCGTGGCCTCGAAGCACGTGTAGAAGGCGCCGGTCGGCCGAACGGCGCGGACCTGGAGCCCGGCCTGCTCGAGCAGGCGCGTGTACTCGGAGGCCGTCCGCTCGCGGCCTCCGGTGTTGACGAGCATGTTGAGGTCGCTGAACGCGACGATCCAGGCGAACGACGCGGGCACGTCCGCGCCGGGCTCCGGCGCCGGGGGCTCCACGACGACGAGCTTTCCGCGCTCGCCGATCGCCGCCGCGCAGCGCCGGAGGATGGCGACGCTCCGCTCGTCGCCCCAGTCGTGGATCACGCTCTTCAGGAGGAGCACGTCGGCCGACGGCGGGTCCTCCGTGAAGAGATCGCCGGCGGTGAAGCGCGCGCGCGCCTCGAGCCCACGCGACGCGAAGAGCTTCGTCGCGCCCGCGCGGGCGTGCTCGAGATCGAACACGCCGCCCTCGAGCTTCGGGTGCGCCTCGAGCGCGGCGGCGAGGAGCGCGCCGTGGCCTCCGCCGACGTCGATCACCGTGCGCGCCTCGCCGAGCTCGGCCGCCGCGACGATCGACGGCGCCGCCCCGCGGGTGCCGTCCGCCATCGCGCGGTGGAACACGCCGGCGGACTCCGGATCGGAGGCGAGCGCGTCGAAGACCTCGGTCTCGGAGGAGCGCTCGCCGCCGTCGGCCGTCCACGCGGGCCGGCCCGTCCGCACGCACTCGGTCAGCTGTCCCCACGCGCGCCACACGGGCCCGCCTCCCATGAGGCGCGCCCAGGCGCGACGCGAGCCCGGCGCGTCGTCCGTCAGGTAACGGCCGAGCTCGGTCAGCGCGAACGTGCCCGCCTTGCCCTCGACGATGCCGAGCACGGCGAGCGCGTGGAGGAGTCGCGCCGTCGCCTCGGGGTGCGTGCCGAGCAGCGACGCGAGGTCGGAGGCCGCGAGCGGTCCCTTCACCAGCGCGTCGGCGACGCCGAGCTCGGCGGCGGCGTGGATCGCTTGCGGGACCCACAGGCCCATCATGTGACGGCCGATCTGGTACTCGAGGGGGATCGATCGCGGTTCGCTCATGCCCTCGAGGTAGCACCCGGCCCTCGTCGGGTCTTGAACGATTGTTACGCGGGCGCCGGCGACGCGAAGAGCGGATGCTCTACCGCGAGCGACGCCTTCACCGAGGTCGGGGTCACCCCGGCGAAGCGTCGCACCTCGCGCGCGAGGTGCGCTTGATCCGCGTAGCCGTGTGCGAAGGCGAGGTCGGTCCAGCGCTGTCCGGGCGCGGTCTTGAGCCGATCGACGACGCGATCGAAGCGCACGAGGCTCGCGTAGAGCTTCGGCGTGAGGCCGACGTGCTCGTCGAAGATCGCCGCGAGGTGCTTGCGGCTGTAGCCGAGCTCCGACGCGAGGGCGCCGATCTCGACGCGTCCGCCGCTCCGCTCGATCTGCCCCGTCGCCCAGCTCGCGGCCGCGGAGGCGCGCGCCGCGTCGGGTGTGCGCCCGAAGAGCTCCGCTTCGACGATCGCGAACCGTTCCGCCCACGAAGGCGCGCTCGCGAGGCGCTCGGAGAGCGAGCGGCTCCGCGGGAGGACGTCCGAGAGCGCGATCACGCGGCGGGCGATCGTGCCGAGGCGAACGCCGAAGAGCGCGCGCGCCCCCGACGGCGTGAGCGACAGCTGGATGCCCGCGTGGCGCCCGTCGTGCTCCGTGAGCGAAGGACCGTCATCGAGCCCCGCGACGAAGCCGCCGGCGTGCCGGAGCCAGCGCGTCGCGTCGCCGCTCTCCGTCACGCGGAGCGGCGAGCCGAGGTCGAGAATGACGACGACGCTCGGCCCGGGCAGCTCACGCCGACGCGCCGGCGCGCCCGCCTCGGAGTACCCGAGCCAGGAGCGGACGTGCGCGCGGAGACGCGCCGGGACGGGCGGCGCGGCGAGCTCGCACGCCGTGAGACCGTCGTGCGAGCGGACCTTCTGGACGTCGATCGAGCCGGACGCGGAGAGCACGCGCCCTCAGTCTAGCAGCGACGCGCCACGTGGGGAGGACGTGAGGCTCGAGGCGGCTCGTCGCGGGGCCGGCGCTCGAAGAGGCGTCAGGCGACGAGCGTGCGGTACGCGGCCGTGACCTCGGCGAAGCGAAGCGAAAGGCCGCGACGCTCCTCGTGCGAGGCTTCGGGGTGAAGATCCGGGTGATACTCGCGGACGAGGCGCCGGTAGGCGCGCTTGACCTCGTCGGACGGCGCGCTCGCGGAGAGACCGAGCGTCCGGTACGCGCTCAGGCGCGCGGTGTCGACGCGTCCGGGGAAGGCGCTGCCGGAGCGGGGCGCGCGGTACGTGCCGCTCGTCGGCTCGGGAGCCCGGTCGCGCGCGCGCTTCTTGCCCGCGAGGAACTGGCTGGCGTCGAGCGGATCGTCGACGAGCGCGCCCCGCGGCGGACGCACCGTGACGCGGTAGAGGATCTGCGCGTCGGCGAGCTCCTCGAGCGCCTGGAGCCGGATCATCATCTGCCGCCTTAGCGCGCGATCGACGACCTCGGGCGAGAGGTGGAAGTCTCGGACGAGAACCTCACCGTGCAAGCGGCGCGACGCCATCGCGCGGAGGAGCGAGCGGCGGAGCGTGTCGTCGTCGACCGCGTCGTCGCTCCGGAGGATCTCGCCGAGCGACGCGGCGGCGCGATCGAGCTCGACCGCGCTGACGAGGCCGCTCGCGAGGTGCACGCGGTGCGATCGACCGTTCGCCTCGACGAGCTCGAGCGTCCCGCTCACGCGACCACGGTGGAGCGACCCGAGGAGATCGCCGAGGGTCGTCGCTTTGAGGCGGCCCGGCAGCTGCATCGCCGATCGTCGTACCAAGCGCCGCGCGGCCCAGCCAAGAAAGCGGCCGGCGACGCGGCCTGGATCGCGCGCGGGCCTCGCGTCAGCCGACGTGGATCGTCGCGCGGACTTCGACGGTGGCGGGCTGGCACTTCGGAGCGGCGGCGTCGCCGGCCGACGGCTCGCAGACGACGGCGCGGACACGCACCCTGGCCTCGCCCTCGCCGCCCTTCCGCGCCACGAGACCGAAGGCCCATTTCTGCGTCGCGACGTCGCGAAAGGTCGCGTCGCCGGGCCCGATGCGGCCCTTGAGAGCGGCGGTGAATTCGGGCAGCTCGACGATCGCGACGTCCGCCCACGAGATCGACCGGCCGCCCGCGGCGCGCGCCTCCACGGCGCAGCGCACGCGGCCGGGCTCCGAGGCGCGCTCGCAGGACATCGTCGCCGCGAGCGCCGGCTCCGGCTCCGCCGCACGCGCGCCCGATGCGGCGAGCGCGACGGCGACGAACAGGGCGCCTACGCAAGCACTTCGATAGCGGAGCGGATCCATCGGTATGGTAAACGGCCCGGCATGCGAACGATCGCCTGGGCCTTCGCTCCCATCTTGCTCGCCTCCGCCGCCTGCGACAAGGACGAGAAGGCGAAAGCGCTCGTCGACTCGGTCGTCGGCGACTCGGCCGCGCCGCCCGTCGTCTCCGCGGCGCCGCCCGCGGACGCGGCGCCTCCGCCGCCCGCGTCCGTCGTGATGCCCGAGCGGCCCGTGCCGAAGCCCCAGACGATGGTCGGCGCGGGCGCGCCCGAGGAGACGCAGATGAAGGCGATCGGCTACATGATCGCGATGCGCGCGCCGCGCCCCGACGACGCGCCCGTCGACGAGGCGTACGCCGCCGAGCTCGTCACCAAGCTGAAGCCTGTCCTGCTCGCGATGGACAAGGGCGGCGACAAGGCCAAGTGGAACCGCGTCGAGCTGGTGGCTACGGGCCGCCAGATCGATCTGCTCATGTCGGAGGGCTGCGACGCGAAGGCGCCGTTCAACGCCGTCGTCCAGCGGCTCAACGTCCCGCTCACGACGCTGCTCGCGCACGGCGTGCTCGCCGTGCGTTGCAACGACAAGAAGGTGCAGTGCTTCCAGAGCGTCCGCGATCAGGACGACGTGCTCTGCACGACGGCGCCCCGCCACAAGTGAGCGGGGCGCTAGGGCGAGGCCAGGGCCGCGATCAGGGCAGCGTCACGACGACGGCGGAGCGACGGCGGACGCAGGCGAGGTGGGCGCCGGTGTCGTCGATCGTGCAGCGGCGGACGTCGGCGTAGGGCTCGAGGTCCGACGAGCGGACCATCGACCAGCGATCGGGCGACGTCCTCCCGCGCACGAGGATGCCGGTCGGGCGCGCGAGGGCGAGCGTCTTGGTCCCGTGTGAGCGCGGCGAGCCGGGCGGCGGGATCTCGTCGGTGAACGACGTGAGCGCCGAAGCTTGCGGCGGCTCGGTCGTGATGAGGAGCGGCTGGCCCGCGACGATCGCCTCGAGCCCGCGCGGGCCCCACGCGATCGGCACCGCCGGCGCCGGCTCCCCTCGCCCGCCGCTGCAGCTCTTGCCGAGACGCGGCGGCACCGGGAGGACGACGTCGACCATCTCGCCGTCGCCGGTCGGCGCGAACGTGGCGCGGAGCGCGACGCCCTCGCACGCGTGGTACGCCTCGAGCCAGCGGCTCTTGCCGTCGGGTGAGAGCACCTCGTCCTTCCACGCGACCATGTCGGCGGGCTCGCCTTCGCCGGTCTCGGGATCGACGCGCATCACGCTCTTGCCGTGACGGACGAGGAGCTTGCCGGAGTGCTCGAACGCGAGCGGCCCCCACTCCGGCCCGCTGCCCTGCGCGAAGTCGACCGGCGCGGTGAGGATGCGGACGTTGCGAGCCTCGAGCGCGGGCGCCACTTCGGCGAGCAGCTTCTGGAGCTCGGCGCTCCGCGCCGCGGTCTTGGTGGCGGGCGCGAGCTGGGCGACCTCGGCGGCGGCGAACGCGCGGAGGGCATCGCCCTGCGTGACCCACGCGCGGACCTCGGCCACACCGGCGTCCTCGAGCGGCTTGCTCGAGCCGCACGACGCCGCGCTCCCGCCGTGGATCTTCGTGATGCGCGGCGCGCCGCCCTCGAGGCACATCGCGCGGTAGAGCGCGCGCATCTGCTGGACGAGCGCCGGCACCGACGCGGCGTCCTTCGCCTTCGCCGCGCGCGCGGCGGCCTGCGCCGCGACCGCGCGGAGCGACGCCTCCGGCTCCTCGGGATCGCGGCTCGGCCCGGCCGGGCGATCGAAGAACGCGAGGCGCGCGCCGACCTTCGGGCCCTGCGCCTCGGGACCCGCGCCGCCTTCGATCGCGACGCGAAGGACGACGTCGTCGATGCCGTCCTTGTCGCGATCGGCGGCGTCGACGTCGACGGTCAGCTTCGGCGCCTCGCGCGGATCGGCGACGATCGCGTCGAAGGCGACGGCGGGCGCCGGGGCGCCGAGGCGGACGACGACGATCGCGCGCGCGCCGACGCCGCGCGGACATGCGCTGCCGATCTCCGCGAACGCCGAGCGCGGGCCGATCTTCTCGAGGCGCGCGGTCGGCACGCACGACGGCTGCACGCCGAGCGCGGGGCCCGCCGCGACCGCCGCCGCGGGCGCGCCGTCTCCTCCGCCGCGGAAGAAGACGAGCTCGCCCGTCGACGAGCTCGGCCTGCGCTCGGCCGCCGGCGGCCGGATGATCGCGAGCGCGTCGCGGGTCCCGTCGCCGTCGAAGTCACCGAACAGCGCGAGGACGATCTCGCGGCCGCCGGCCTCGAGCGTCATCCCGTTCGTCTGCCACGACGTCGCCCCTGGCGGCGCGACGAGCGCGGGCTCGACGAGGCCCCCGCCGTCCGCGACCGCGGTCACGACCGTCGGGCCCTCGGCGTCGGCCGCGCTCGCGCTCGCGGTCGGCGCGTCGGCCGCGGGGGGAACGTACGGGTGATCGTTCGCGCACCCGCGGCAGCCGGCGAGCAGGCCAGCCGCCGCCAGGAGCAGGACGAGCCTGCCGAGCGGGAGCGCTGAAGGACGAGCAGGGAGCGGGAGCACGACGCGATCGGGCTTACCATGGACAACGCTCGGGCGGCGTGGTTGCTTTCCGCGCAGGCCGACCATGACGATCGTCGCGTCCACGCGCAGCAAAGCGACCTCGTGGATCGCGCTCCTCGTCGCGCTGCTCGCGGTGGAAGCCCCAGCGCGAGCGGCGCTCGACGACGGCGGCGGCGTCGACACGCGCGAGCGAGCGGGCGGCGGCGGCGAGGACACGCGCGAGCGAGCGGGCGACGGCGTCGACGACAGGCACGAGCAAGCGGGCGCCGGCGTCGACCACGCGCGCGAGCGAGCGGGCGCCGGCGTCGACGACACGCGCGAGCGAGCAGGCCGCGCGCTCGCCGAGGCCGAGCGGGACGACGCGGCGCTCGAGCTCGGCAAGGCGCTCGCCGGGTACGAGGAGGCGCTCCGTCTCGATCCGTCCGCGGCGACCGCGGTCCGCGCGCGGGAGCGCGTGGCGTTCCTTCGCGCTCGGCGCGAGGGCGGGCTCGCGCCGCTGGCAGCGCTCGAGCGCGTGCGCCGCGATCCGCGGCTCGGCTCCGACGGGGACGCGATCGACGAGCTCGTCCGCGCGGCCGAGGGATTCCCGCCCGGCATCGTGCGCGTGGAGGCCTGGGCGCTCGCCGCGGAGGCCTACGCGAGCCGGCTCGATCGCCCCGCCGACGCCGCCCTGCTGTGGGCGCGCATCGTCGTCGATCCCCACGCGGACCGAACCGTCGCCGCCGCGAGCGCGCGCGCGCTCGCGACCCACCACCTCGCGCGAGGAGACGTCGACGGCGCGCGGGAGGCGGTCGCGCTCGCCGGACCGCGCGCCGATCCGTCGCTCGCCGACGACGTACGTCGCGCCGCACGCCGGCGCGCGCTCCACTTCGCCTCGCTCGCGGCCGCTGACGATCGGCGTCGCCGGCGCGGCGGCCACGATCGCGCGGGCCGCCGCGCAGGGCGGCTTCGCGTCGGTGCTCGCCCGAACGCGCGCGTCGAGCGGCCTCGTCGTCGGCTACGCCGCCTACGTCGCGCTCGGCGGCGCCGCCCTCGCCTCCGGCTACGAAGCCGGGCGCGCGCAGCCGTTCCTCCTCTTCGGTGCCACGCTCGTGCCGATCCTCTTTTTCGCGCGGGCGTGGGCCGCGGCAGGCTCGACGCGCGCTCGTTCGCGGGCGGCCCGCGCAGCCGTCGCTTGCGCGAGCGCGCTCGCGGCGGCGTTCCTCGTGCTCGAGCACGCCGACGGCGACTGGCTCCGGGGGCTCGGCCTGTGAGCGACGCGCCGAAGAACCCACCGGCGCGCGACGCCAACGCCGCGCGGCTCCGGCCGGAGCACGTCCGGGTTCTCCGGCTCGGCCACGGCGCGAACTGCTCGAGCGTCGGCAGCGTCGTCGACACGCTGTTCCTCGGCGCCGTCGCCGGCGGCGCCGTCTTCGCCGCGATCTGCGCCGCGATGCGCGACGAGCCCGTGCGCGTCGTCGGCGGCGGCGACGCCGACGCACCGACGGCCCCGAGCGCGAAGAGCGCCGCCGCGGTCGACGCACCGACGCCCCCGAGCGCGAAGAACGCCGCCGCGGTCGACGCGGACACACCGACGCCCCCGAGCGCGAAGAGCGCCGCGGCGGCCGCGGACGCGGCGGAGCCCGAGGGGCCGGGCGGCGGCACGCCCGCCGTCGACGGGGAGGCGCCGTGATCGTCCGCTACGAGCCGTGGGGCGCGTGGGTGAAGGTCGAGCGCGAGGCCGCGCTCGTCGCGATCGATCGCGACGGCGCCCGCGCGCTCGGCCTCGACGCCGGGGCGCTCTGGGACGCTCCGGCCGGCGCCGGCGCGCCGCCGAGCCGTCCGCTCGAGGTGCACGTCGCGGTGACGTCGCGCTGCGCGGCGGGTTGCGAGGGCTGCTACCTCGACGCGCGTCCCGACGGGATCGAGCCGCCGCGCGTCGAGATCGAGCGGCGCTTCGACGCGCTCGCGAAGGCCGGCGTGTTCACCGTCGCGTTCGGAGGCGGCGAGCCCACGCTCCGCGACGATCTCGGTGCGCTCGCCGACGCCGCGCGGGCGCGCGGGCTCACGCCCGTCGTGACGACGAGCGGCCTCGGCCTCGGCGACCGGAAGATCGCTCAGTTGACGCGCTTCGCGCAGGTCAACGTCAGCTACGACGGACCGGGCGAGGCCTACGCGAACGTGCGCGGCTTCGACGGCGCCGCGCAGGCCGAGGCCGCGATCGCGAGGCTCGCGGCCGCCGGGGTCACCGTCGGCGTGAACGTCGTGCTCACGCGCGCCACCTTCGATCGCGTCGAGGCCACGCTCGCGCGCGCCTTCGAGCTCGGCGCGCGCGAGGCCCAGCTCCTCCGCTACAAGCCCGCGGGCCGCGCGAAGAGCCTCGACTACCTCGCGCGCCGCCTCTCGCCCGCGCAAGGCCGCGGCCTCGGAGCGCTCCTCCGGTCGCTCTCCGGCGCGCTGCCGGATCTCCGCGTCCGCATCGACTGCGCCCTCGTGCCGTTCCTCTCCGTCGATCCTGAGGTTGCCTCGAGGCCCGACGAGCTCGCGCGCTGGGGCGTCTTCGGATGCGAGGCCGGCTCGGCGCTCGCGGCTACGCGCGTCGACGGCAGGGTGCTCCCCTGCAGCTTCGCCGACGCGACCGCGATCGACGTCGCCGAGCTCTCCGGCGCGGGCTGGCTCGAGGACGCGGCCCTCGAGGCCTTCCGCGCGTTCCCGGCGAGCCCGCCCGAGCCGTGTGCATCCTGCACGCTTCGCGGCGTCTGCCGGGGCGGGTGCAAGATCGTCTCGAGGTTCGTCGACGGTCGGGTGGGCCCCGATCCGGAGTGCCCGCGCGTCCTCGATGTCCGCGGCGGGGGCGACGCGTCGTGAAGGAGGCGCGGAGCGTACGCCTGGCGCTCGCGATCGTCGCGGCGTGCGCGTCGGCCGCCGCGATCTACGCGGCCCTCCGCGTCGCGCAGGCCGCGCTCCGCGCCGAGCCCGATCCGGCCCTCATCCTCTGGAGCGAGCACGCGGGCTACTTCTGGCGCGCCTGGACCGCCGCCTACGCCGGCGGCATGGTCGGCTTCCTGGCGTACGCGGCGGCCGGACGGAGCGCGGAGCGCACGGCGCGTGTCCTCGCCGCGGCGATCGTGGTCGCGACCGCGCTCCTCGTCGCGCAAGGCGTGCTGGTCCCCTGAGCACACGACGCCGGTCGGCGACGCCGAGCGACACTCAGAGACGCGCGCCGACGAAAACCGGCTCGTTCTCGAGCGTCACGCCGAAGCGCGCCTCGACGCCATCGCGGATCTGGCGGGCGAGCGCCACGAGCTCGCCCGTCGTCCCGCCGCCGCGGTGCGTGAGCGCCAGCGCGTGCTTGCTCGACACCGCCACGCGCCCGCCCGCGCCGGCGAAGCCCTTGACGAACCCAGCGCGCTCGATGAGCCAGCCCGCGCTCACCTTGAACCGCCCGTCGGGCTCGGGAAACACCGGCATCGGCCCCTCGCCCTCCACGCGCGCGCGGAGCGACGCGAGCTCGGCGGCCGAGACGATCGGGTTCGTGAAGAACGAGCCCGCGCTCGTCGTGTCGGGATCGGACGGATCGAGCACCATCCCCTTCTTGCGGCGGAGCTCGACCACGGTCGATCGGACGGCGGCGAGCGGCGCGCGCGTGCCCTCGACCACGCCGAGGGCGCGCGCGAGCTCGGCGTACCGGATCGGGCGGCTCACCGCGCTCCGCTCGAGCGCGAAGGTCACCTCGAGGATGACGTGGCGGTCCTTGCCGCGGAACGCGCTCGATCGGTACGCGAACGCGCACGCCTCACGGCGGAGCTCGACGATCTCGCCCAGGTGGCGGTCGTAGGCGCGGAGGCTCACGATCGTCTCGCTCACGTCCTGGCCGTAGGCGCCGACGTTCTGCATCGGGACCGCCCCGACGAGGCCCGGAATCCCGGCGAGGCACTCGACCCCGGCGAGCCCCTCCTCGACCACGGCGGCGACGAAGGCGTCCCACGGCTCGCCGGCCTGCGCAGAGACGAGCACGCGATCGCCGTCGGTCGCGTTCGTCCGTCCGCGGGTCCCCATCCGCACGACGGTCCCGTCGAAGCCGGCGTCCGCGACGACGAGGTTGCTCCCGCCGCCGAGGACGAGCAGCGGCTCGCCGCGCGCGTCGATCTCGCGGACGGAGTCGACGACGTCGCGCTCGCGCTCGGCGCTCACGAGGCGCGTCGCCCGGCCGCCGAGCCGGAGCGTGGTCAAGGGAGCGAGCGGGGCGTTGTCGACGACGCGCACGGTCCTCCTTCTTTAGCGGCGAAACGGCGCCGGACGCCAACTTCACGCGCGGCCGGACCGCCGCCCGCGAGTTCCTGGTAGTCTCCGCCACGGTCCCTGACGCTCCGCGCGTCCCCTGCGCCGCGCGCCGAGCGAGCGCCCGTCCTTCGCCGCCCGTGACGTGCTGAAGCTCTCTCCCCTTCCGATCGACGAGGTCCTCGCGGACGTCGTGAGGGCGCTCTCTCCCGCCGGCGCGAGCCTGGTGCTCGAAGCGCCGCCCGGCGCCGGCAAGACGACGCGGGCGCCGCGCGCGCTCCTCGACGCCGGCCTCGAGGGCGAGATCGTCGTGCTCGAGCCGCGCCGTCTCGCGGCTCGCCTCGCCGCGCGCCGCGTCGCCGACGAGCTCGGCGAGCGCGTCGGCGAGACGGTCGGCTACACGGTGCGCTTCGAGGACGTCTCGAGCAAGCGCACGCGCGTCCGCTTCGTCACCGAGGGCGTCCTGACGCGCCGCCTGGTCGCCGATCCGACGCTGAAGGGCGTCTCGCTCGTCATGCTCGACGAGATCCACGAGCGTCACCTCCAGGGCGACGTCGCGCTCGCGCTCTTGCGGCGGCTCCAGGCGACGCGCCGCCCCGATCTCAGGCTCGCCGCGATGTCGGCGACGCTCGACGCCGCGCCGATCGCCGCGTTCCTCGCGTGCGGCGTCATCCGCTCCGAGGGCAAGCGCTTCGACGTCGCGATCGATCACCTCCCGGCGCCCGACGATCGCCGCCTCGAGCTCCAGATCGCCTCCGCGCTCCGCTCTCTCGTCACCTCCGGGCTCGACGGCCACGTCCTCGTCTTCCTCCCCGGCGCCGCCGACATCCGCCGCGCGCTCGAGAGCTGCGCGAAGATCGCGGGCGAGAACGATCTGGCGCTCCTCCCGCTCCACGGCGATCTCTCGCCGGCCGAGCAGGACCGCGCCGTCGGCGCGTCGAGCCAGCGCAAGGTCATCCTCTCGACGAACGTGGCCGAGTCGAGCGTCACGATCGACGGCGTCGTCGCCGTGATCGACAGCGGCCTCGTGCGCGTCGCGAGGCACGCGCCGTGGTCCGGCCTCCCGACCACGGCCATCGAGAAGACGAGCCGCGCCTCGGCGACGCAGCGCGCCGGACGCGCCGGACGTACGCGGCCCGGACGCGCGCTCCGCCTCTACACGAAGGCCGATCACGACGCGCGCCCCGAGCACGACACGCCCGAGGTCATGCGGGTCGACCTCGCGCAGACGCTCCTCGAGCTCCACGCGGCGGGCGCGCGCGATCTCGCCTGGCTCGATCCGCCGAAGCCCGAGTCGGTCGCCGCCGCCGAGGCGCTCTTGACTCGCCTCGGCGCGCTCGACGCGGGCGGAGCCATCACCGCGACGGGCACGCGCATGCTCGAGCTGCCTCTCCACCCGCGCCAGGCCCGCCTCCTCGTCGAGGCCTCGCGCCGCGGCGTCGCCGAGGAGGGCTGCGTCCTCGCCGCGCTCGTCGGCGAGCGCGATCTCCGGCGCTCGTCGAAGGCGCGCTTCGACGAGCGACCGCGACCGAACGCCGACGTCGCCACCGAGCGGAGCGATCTGCTCGCGCTCCTCGACCTCTGGACCGAGGCCGAGGGCTCAGGCTTCTCGGCCCACGCGATCCGCGCGATCGGCCTCGATCCCGGCGGCGTCCACGCGACGCAGCGCGCGGTGCGGCAGCTCCAGCGCGCCGTCGGCCGCCCCGAGCGCGGCGCCTCGTCGACGCGCCCGGAGACGCCGAAGGCCGTCGACGACGCGCTCCTCGTCTCGGTCCTCGCGGGCTTCCCCGATCGCGTCGCGCGGCGGCGAAAGCCCGGCTCGCGCGATCTCGCGCTCGCGCAGGGCGGCACCGCGGAGCTCTCCGAGACGAGCGCCGTCCGCGACGCGCCGTGGATGGTCGCCGTCGACGCCGAGGTCCAGCGCGGGCGCGCCGTCGTCCGCGTCGCGAGCGCGATCGAGCCCGAGTGGCTCATCGATCTGTTCGAGGATCGCATCCGCGAGGGCGCCGAGCTCACGTTCGACGAGGCGAAGGGCGTCGTCACCGGCGGCTCGCGGATGCTCTACGACGCGCTCGCGATCGCCGAGAGCCCCGGCTTCGACGCCGGCGATCCGGCCGTCGCCGAGCTCCTCTTCGAGCGCGCGAAGGCCAAGGGCGCGCGCGCCTTCGCCCCCGAGGGCGCGCTCGATCGCTGGCTCGCCCGCGCGCGCTTCGCCGCCTCGCAGGACGCGAAGGTGAAGGCGCCGACCGACGAGGACGTCCTCGCCGCGCTGCGCGAGCTCTCCGCCGGGAAGAAGAGCTTCCGCGAGCTCGAGGACGCGAACCTGCTCGAGGCGCTCCGCGCGCGCGTCGGGAGCTACGGCCGCATCGACGAGCTCGCTCCCGAGCGCGTGACGCTCGCGAGCTCGCGCGGAGCCAGGATCGAGTACGAGGACGGCAAGCCGCCGTGGGTGGCGTCGTACCTCCAGGACTTCATCGGGACGAAGACGAGCCCGCGCGCAGGCAGCGTGCCGATCGTCCTCCACCTCCTCGCGCCCAACAAGCGCGCGGTGCAGGTGACGACCGATCTCCCCGGCTTCTGGGAGCGGCACTACCCGTCGATCCGCAAGGAGCTGATGCGGAAGTACCCGCGGCACGCCTGGCCCGAGGACACGACCGTCCCCGTCCCGCCGCGGCCGGCGCGACGCCCTCGCTGAACGCGTTCGACGCGACGCGCCCGCTCCGGCCGTCAGGAGGCGCGCAGGATCCGCGCGACGCCGCGCGCGGCTTCCGGCATGCGCGTGACGCGATCGCCGAGGGCGGCGAGGTAGAGCGTGCGCTCGCCGAGCGAGAGGCGGCACGAGACGACGTCCGTGCCCGCCGTCAACCGCTCGCAAGCCGCGTCGAAGGTGCCGGCCGCGGCAGGCGCGGCCACGGCGCCGAGCACGAAGAGCTCACGCTCGGGCCCGGCGCCCTCGACCACGAGCCCGCGCCCGTCGACGAGCGCGACCGACGAGACGTCGCTCCGCGAGCGGACAGCCTCGAGCAAGAGGCGGAGCGCCTCGTCCTTGCGTGCGCTTCGCTGACGGCGACGTTCTTTCATGCTCGCTCCTCGCTTCCTCGTCCGGGAGTACTCCCCGGCCCGCGCGACGGCCAACAAAGCGAGGCGGCGCGGCAACGCTCCGCGCTCGCGAAGCTCTGCCGAGAACGAACCGTCGCGCTACCGCGGGCGCGTCGTCTTCTTGCCGGCGGGCGGCGCCGCGACCGCCGGAGCGGCCGCGCTGGCGGCCGTCGCCGGAGGCGCTGCCGTGACGACCGTGGCGGCCATCGGAGGCTGCGTCGCCGGCGGCGCGACGGTGGCCGTCACGGTCGGCGCGCGCGCCGGAGCCGGCGGGTGGACGTCGATGTTCAGCCCGAGCTGCTTGCCGTAGACGAGGAACGCGATGCCGCCCGCGACGAAGACGAGCAGCATCGCCATGAAGACGAGGAGCTTCTGCTGCTTCGTCGGTCCTCGCGTGCGCACGACGATCGTGGGCGTGCGCGGACGCCGCGGACGCCCCGGCATCTGCATCGTGAGCTGGACGTTCTCGGGCGGCTGAGGCGTCGCGTCCGCCGAGAACGCCTGCGGGTGGAACGGGTGCGAGGGGCTCGGCGGACGGATCCCCGCCGCGGGGTGCGGGCCCGCCAGAGCCGCCGGGTGCGGCCCGGACGAGGCCCCGCGCACGAACGGCGGAGCGCCGCCCATCGGAACGGTCATCTGCTGAGGCGGACCGCTCGGGACCGTGTCGTCGGTCTGGACGATCACCGCGGGGGCGTTCAGATCGCTCGGATCCGGAGCGCGCGTCGGCGGGATGGAGTGAGGGCGGGCCGACGCGTACGTCGCGCTCGAGCGCCCCTGGGACTCGCCGGCCGTCGGCGACGACGAGGTCGGCGGCGGCGGCAGCTCCCCGAGGGCGGCGTGGAGCGCGTCGAAGTCGACGACATCCGGCGCCGACGCGTCGTCGTCTTGGCTCACGGCAGCAAGCGCGGGCGCGGCCGCTCCAGGTGACGACGGCGGGCCCACGCCGGGGTTCGTGTTGCGTCGTTTCCGCGTCGTGGCCGCATCTCGCTCATCGGCAGGGCCGCTCGACCGCTCGCTCAGGCCGTTGGTCCGCTCGCCACCCATCGCCGATCCTTAGCGTATCCGCTTTTCCGGGCCCCGTGGAAGCACGCATCCGGGCTCAGGGGTCGAAGGGAATGTCCTTCGAGGGGGCCGGGGGCGCCGGGCGCGGCTTCGGCTCGGCCGTGGGCTTCGCGGTCGCCGGGGGCTGGGGCGCGGGCGCAGGGGCCGAGGTGGGCTGGGGCGCGGGGGGCTGGGGG
>JAHBWC010000050.1 GCA_019637225.1 Labilithrix sp. | reverse complement strand
CTCGAAGCCTGCGCCGCGGAGCATCATCGCCAGAGTCGTGCGCATGTTGCGCTGGTCGTCGACGATCAGAAGCTTCGGCATGGAGGGAGCTACGTATACCCCGCTACTTCGAGCATCGGAAGCTCTGCTTCGTGTTCTCGACTGTCCGCGCTCATACGCACGTCGCGATTGATCTCGACCGTTGTCGTCCGGCGCCCTTCAGTCGTCCTTCGCGCCGTCGCGGATCCAGGTCTCGATCCGCTTGATGCACGCCTCGGAGAAGACGTAGTCGGCGGGCGCCTCGGGCATGAAACCGGCGATCGCGTCGCCCCTGCGGACGCGGAGGGTGCCGAGGAGGAGGATCGAGCTCGCGGGCGCGCTCGAATCCGATTCGGATACGAGGCCCGTCGCGAAGAACGACTCGCGGCAGCCCTTCCGGTCGAAGCACTCGACGCCCGACGGCGTCCGCGCTCCCGCGCCGCCGGGGCCGTGGCAGTTGCCGGCGAACACGCAGCTCCCTCCGCGCCCGGTCGGGCCGAAGATGTCGTCGTACAGATCGCTCCATCGCGTGCCCGTGCCGACGCACTCCGCCTCGGCGGGGCCGCCGGTGTCGGGGATGAGCGCGACCGTCGCGCCGGCGCCGGCGTCCGACAGCTCGCCGCCCTGGAGCTCGCCTCCGGCCTCGGCGCAGGCCGCGAGGGCGGCGAGCGTCGCGACGGCGACGAACGCGGCGGTCGTGGGCTTCACGCGAAGAACGCTAGCACTTCTCAGAACATGACGCCGAGGATGAGCCTCACGGTCTGCGCCGTCGAGAGGCTCCAGTCCGCGTTTTTCCCCGTGTCTTGTTCGCCCTTCAGGTAGTCGAGGCCGCCGAGCGGGAAGAAGACGCCGTACTGCAGGGCGGTGTAGAAGCCGCCCATCTTGTTCGGGTCGTCGTTCAGGCTCCCGTCCTTCGCCTGGTAGTAGACCTGGAGGTCGAGCTCGACGCCGAGGTCGCGCTTGTTGCCGGGCGTCTGGACGAACTCGCTCGCGCGGCTCCAGATGATCGCCGCGCCGCCGCCGAACTTCTGACCGTTCGGGTTGCGGACGAAGTCGTACTCGACGCTCGGCCGGAAGTAGTACGCGTTCTGGATGCGCGACATGATCCGGCGGAAGAAGATGTAGTCGACGTAGTAGGCGGGGTGGAAACGGAACGTCGAGATCGCGCCGTCGGTCCTGCGCGCCTGGAGGCCGCGGGTGCCGGGGGCGAGGCCCTCGACGTTCGGATCGCCGCTCGCCCAGCCGTGGCCGAACTGGATCCGGAGCTTGTCCTCGACCGCGCGGAACTCCGCCTGCGTGGCGAGACCCCACATGCGGATCTTGATCGGGTCGGTCACCTTCGCGCTCGCCGGCGAGTTCTCGAGCGAGCCGTAGATCGCGGCGAACTCCGCCTCGAAGCGGAGCTTGTTGTAGAGGAGCTGCACCCACGCGTCGGGGATGAACGCCTCCGCGCCGCGGCGCTCGAAGCCGTTGTTCGGCAGCGTGCGACTGGCTGTGAGCGGGTTCTCTCCGGCGACGACGTCGAGCAGCTGCTTTCGGTAGGTGCTGTAGAGGCCGCCGTTGAGCACGACGTCGCCGCGCGCGAGCTTGAGCCGCTGCAGCTCGGGGTTCGTGCGGCGCGCCGCGAAGAGCACCCACTGTCCGACGTTGGAGAGGTTGGCCGTGTTGTACGGCTGGCCGCCGTAGACGTCGTACGGCGTCGCGTTCGTCGGCCCCGTCGAGACGAAGTCCCACGCGCCGCCGAAGTAGAGGTCGAGCGACTTGAGGCCCGTGACGAACATGATGCGGTCGCTGTTCGTCTGGAAATCGCAGTCGAGGCAGTCGCCCGAGTTCGCGACCATGCCGAGACCCCAGTGGGTGGGCATGCGGCCGAAGCGGAGCTGGCCGACCGGCGTGAGGTACTCCGCCCACGCGCGCTGAACGTCGATCGAGTTCCTGTAGCCGTTGACGCCGGCGGTGGGCGGGCCCTGCGTCGTCGAGAACGCGCCGAGGGGGGCGTAGCCGTTGAAGCCGGCGGAGCTGTAGCCGGTCGTACCGACGCCGCTCGGACGGATGGCGTAGGCGTCGGGCGTCGATCCGAGGACCAGGTTGTCGAGGAGATCGACCTGCGACATGATCCGGAGGTTGTCCGAGATGTGGATCTCCGGGTTGAGCCGCAGGCGCAGGTTCGCGTGCGCCTGCGAGCGGTTGTAGCACTCGCTGAACTGGCCCGCGGCGTTCGGGTCCTTGCAGAGGAGGACCTGACTCCGCTGCCCGTTCCTGTCGGTGAACGTCGTGTCCTGAGGCTGGACCCAGAGGTTCTGCTCGCCCTGACCGAACGCGTCGTGACGGCTCAGCGAGAAGTTGTGAAACAGCTCGCCGCGCGTCCGGAAGTAGCCGTGCAGCTCGACGATCGGCCGCGTGTGGGCCCACCAGTCTTCGCTGTAGACCTCGGAGGGGCGCGCGCCGATCGAGCCGTCGCCGGTCGGCCTCTCGCGTCCCTGCTGAACGAGCTTCTGCTGATCCTTCGACGGATCGACCTGCGGCATGCCGTCCGAGGGGCCCGTCGCCGGCTCATCAGGGATCAGATCGTCACGCGACGGCTCGCCGGGGCCCGGCGCCGGGGCCGTTCCGGCGCCCGGTCGTGCCTGGCCCGCCGGGGCGGGTTCGGTGGGCTGTTGCGCGTGCGCGCCGGCGGTGACGAGCAAGGCGGCGCACGTCGCGAGGGTCGCCGACGCGCGAGCGAGAGGGGAGCGAAAGCCGAAGGATCTCGGCCCCACTGATGTCCGGGGGACCATGCCGGGCGACCTTCTAACACACTGGGACCGGCGTGTGGGGGCGAGCACGAAGCACTGGGTTGAAGGGAGGGCGCTGTCGGTTCATGCCGCGGCCCGATCGAGCGCCGCGACGCGGTCGATCCTCCCGGCCCCCTCCCAGGAGGCGGCCGTCCCCGTCAATCGCGCGCGGGACGCCGGGCGGCCATGCGCGAGCGCGGGCGGCGGCGGAGGACGACGGCCAACAGGCCGAGGGCGACCGCGAGCCCGCCCGCGCCGACGGCGGTCGGGCGAGGGTGATGGACCGCCCAGGTGGCGCCGCGGAGCGCCAGGCCGGGGGCGGGCGGGGCGAGCGAGCCCTCGAGCCGGGCCTCCGCGACGGCGGCGTCGCACGGGCGCCGCTCCCCGCCGGCCGTCGAGACGCAGGCGGCGAAGCACGTGAAGACCCGCGCTTCGTCGAACCCGATGAACGTCCGGGCGCGCCCGAGCGGCGGGCCCGCCAGATCGCTCGCGGCGCGGAGATCGAGGAGCCCGTCGTCGCCCGCGCGCGCGTCGACGGGGGCGCCGGTGACGGCCGCCGCCGAGGCACCGGCGAGGGCGACCGTGCGGGCCTCGACGGGAGGCCGCATGTCCTCGACCCACCCCGGGATCGGGGTCGCGACGCAGCCGCTCAGGATCGTCGCGTCGCCGCCTTCGCTCCGGTGGGCGGACCACGTCGTGAAGGAAGCGCCGGCGCTGTCTGCGATCTTCGGCCTTGCGACGTCGGCGGTCGCGTGCCAGCCCGCCGGCGGCTCGGCGGCGACGCGCGGGGCGGGCACGCGATCAGCGCTTTCCTTCGGTCCTTGCGGAGGGGCCGTTCGGTCGCGACGGGGCGCTCGCGCGGCCCGCGGGCCCGCTCGTGGAGAGCTCGGTGAGGAAGGCCTCGACCTCGTCGCGGAGCGCCATCAGCTTCGCGCGCACGTGGGGCGCGGCGGGCTCCCCGTCGTGAGCGCGCGTCGCGGCGTCGTGAGCGCGAGCCGCGGGCGTGAGCCCCTCGCGCGCGGCGTCGTCCGCGTCGAACCGGCTCGAGGGCGCGGCGTCGGGCACCTCCGGCTCGAGCGCGGCGTCCGCGTCGTCGCTCGCGAGCGCGTCGGTCTCCAAGAACGCCTCGCTCGAGCGCGCGCCGGTCACGAGCGCCTGACGCGCCTCGGCGCGAGGCGCGAACGGGTCGAGCGCGTCGCCGCGCTGGAGCTTCTTCTTCGCGCCCGCGATCGTGAAGCCGTCGCGATAGAGGAGATCGCGGACGCGGAGCAGGTTCTCCACGTCCTTGCGCGAGTAGACGCGCTGGCCCTTCGCGCTCTTGGTGGGGCGAATGCTGCGGAACTCGCGCTCCCAGTAGCGGAGCACGTGCGGCTCGACGCCGACGAGCCCCGCCACCTCACCGATGCGGAAGAACAGCTTCGGCGGAAGCTCGCCCACGGTCGGTCCGCTTTACTCCTTCGGCGCTTCGTTGGGAACAGACGCAGAAGCCACGGGCGCGGGCGCCGCGATCGGCGCGCTCGCCGCGGGCGCGCCCGCGGGGGGAGCGGCGACGGGCACGGCGACGGCGACGTCGCTCTCGTCCTCGTCCTCGTCCGGCTCGTCCTCGATCAGGTCGTCGTGGGCGCCGTTGCCGGTTCGGGGGTTGAGCGCCTGCTTCAGGATCTGACTTGCCTTGAAGGTCAGCACGCGCCGCTCGCTGATCTTGATCGGATCACCGGTCTGCGGATTGCGGCCGGGACGTTGCCGCTTGTCGCGCAGCACGAAGTTCCCGAAGCCGCTGATCTTTATTTTTTCGCCGCGCCCGAGGGTCTCTTTCATCATCTCGAAGACCATGTCGACGATGTCCGCCGACTCCTTCTTCGAGAACCCACCGACCCTCGTGTACAGCGCCTGGACGATCTCGGCCTTTGTCATGATCGTCTCTCACCCCCGACGGTGAATGCCGTGCTCTCCTCCCTCGGTTGCGTCGCTCCCTCGGGACTCGCGCGTGGCGGTTAGTTAGAGCACCGAAAAATCTCGTGTGCGACTCGCAGGTACCGGATAGTAAACGGCTAATGGGGAGGCGGCCAGCGGAAAAGCGAAGGGTCGCTTTTCCGCGCGCGCGCTCCCGGTCATGACGTCGGACCCGTCATCGCCGAAGGCGGTTGAGCTTGCCTATATAAGCAAGCGATACCAGCCACTTGAGACTCAGGCGGCCAGCTCTTCGGAGGCCGCGGGCGCCGGCGGCGGGACGCTCTCCGCGGCGGCCGGGGCGAGGCCCAGGCGGGCAGCGCGGCGCCGCGCCACCTGCTCGCTCGCGACGAGCGACGCGACGTAGCCGTAGCCGAACGTGAAGAGCATCGCGAACGGGGTCGCGAACCAGTGCCCCGTCTCGAGCGACGCGACGACGCTCGCGAACGAGATGAGGCAGAGCGCGATCTCGGTCGTGGGGAGGTCGGCGCGCGCGCGGTAGCGATGGCTGTGGTTGGCGCCGTGCTTCGGCGTGCGGACGAACTCGCCGGACATCGAGCGGAGGCCCTCGAAGACGGCCTTCGTGAGGTGGGGCGCGAGGCCCGCGCCGAGCGCGAGGAGCGCCGGGAGGATCCTGATCGCGTCGATGCGCCGGCGCCCCTGCGCCGCCTCGGCCATCGCGTAGAAGGCCGCGAGCGAGCCGGTCGTGCCGATGCACAGCGGCAGGTCGATGAGCAGCATCGTCGTCGGGTTCGTCGCCGGCATCAGGATGAGCGCCGGGAGGAGCAGGACGCTCAGCACGACCATGAGCGGGTACGCGAAGTGCGGCGTCATGTGGAAGAACGCCTCGAGCCGCTGCGTGAGCGTGAGATCCGACTTCATCACGCGCGCCATGAGCTTGCGCGCCGTCTGCACGGTGCCCTTCGCCCAGCGGAACTGCTGCGCGCGGAACGCGCTCACGTCCTCCGGCAGCTCGGCGGGCGTCACGACGTCCTCGCGGTAGACGAACTTCCAGCCCGCCATCTGCGCGCGGTAGGACAGATCGAGGTCCTCCGTGAGCGTGTCGTGCTGCCAGCCGCCGCTCCCGGAGATCGCCTCCTTGCGCCACATGCCGCCGGTGCCCGAGAAGTTGAAGAGCCAGCCGGCCGCGGCGCGCGCGCGGTTCTCGACGAGGTGATGACCGTCGAGCATCAGCGCCTGCACGCGGGTGAGGAGCGACAGGTCACGGTTCATGTGCCCCCAGCGCGCCTGCACCATGCCGACCTTGGCGTCGCCGAGGAAGTGCGGGACGAGATCGCGGAGGAAGCGCGAGCCGGGGACGAAGTCCGCGTCGAAGATCGCGACGAGCTCGCCCTTCGCGACCTTCAGGCCGGCGTCGAGCGCGCCTGCCTTGTAACCGGTGCGATCGACGCGGTGGATGTAGACCATGTCGAGCGGCCCGTCCCAGTCGGCGCGGGTGCCCTCGGGCAGCGCCGGCGGGTTCTCGCGGAGGCTCTCGACCTTCGCGCGCGCCATCTGCCGCGACTCGTCCGTCGAGTCGTCGAGCACCTGGATCTCCAGCTTGTGGCGTGGATACGCCATCTTCGCGGTCTCCTCGAGGAGCCGGCCGACGACCGTGGCCTCGTTGTAGAGGGGCAGCTGGATGGTGACGTGCGGGAGCGCGTCGGGATCGGTGTCCTCGTCGAGGACGCGCGTTCCTTCCTGCATCTTCGCGAGCTTCTTGCGGAGGCGGACGACGGTCAGAACGAGATGCGACCGGTGAAGCCCATACATCGCCAGGAGCAGAAGCACAGCGAAGTACGCGAAACACAAGGCAACGTGCATGCGGCGAGCTTGACACCCACCTTGCCCCGCATTGTCATCAAGTTGTAAATCCTTGTACTTGGTTGCCCCGCCGCAGCCGCAGCGCGTCAAGCCCGCGCGGCGGCGCCAGGCGGTCGGCGCTCAGCGCGCGGAGGCGGTGGTGAAGAAGGGCGACGAGCTCGCCGAGCCCGCCTTCTTCGCGAAGTCCACGTGGTAGTAGACGCCGACCGCGAGGTTCAAGATCGCGTGCGACGCGGTGGTCACCTCGGCGTTCGTCCCGCAGCCCGTGAGCGTCGGGCTCGTCGACGCGCTGACCCCGCAGTTTCGGTCGGTGAACTGGCCGAACGCGAGCCCCGCCTTCGGGACGATCCGGAGCGGACCCGCAGGGATCGAGACGCCCGCGTTCACCGCGAGCTCGAGGCCGCTGTACGTCTCGTCGCCGGTCGAGACCTCGCCGGTCGACGACGTGAGGGTGAGGCTCCGCGAGAGGAAGCGCATGCCCGCGCCGGCGTCGGCGACGAACGTGACGCGATCGACGTTCGGCATGATGCCGGCGAGCACGCCCGCGTAGATGGAGTGCGTTCCGACCTCGGCCTTCGACCCCACCGGAAAGACGCTCGGATCGGGCGCGCCGAGCGACGCGTACTCGAGCGTGCCGCCGACGAGGAAGATGCGCGCCACGCGGCCGATGACGTCGAGGCCCGCGCCCGGTCCCGCCTTCGCGTAGTTGTCGAACTTGACGCCCTTCGCGACGTCGCCGACCGGCACGAACAGGCCCGGCCTTAGCCCGACGAGGAGACCCGTGGACGAGGGGCTCTCGGGCGAGGGCTTCGGCTTGGGCTGCTCGTAAGGCGCGGGCGTTCCACCGCCATCGGCGACGACGACGCCGCCCGCGCCCTGCTGGAGCACCAGCTCGACGCTCCGCGGCTCCTTCTCCTTCACCTCGACCTCGACCGGCGCGGGTGTCCCCCATCCCGTCGCCGACGCCGTGAGCTTGTACGTACCGGGGTTCACCGGCCGCGCGATGCCGAGCAGCTCGCCGGGCATCTGCTTGTCGTTGATCGTGACCTGCAGGTCCTGGAGCGACTGCGCCTCCGGCTTCACCGTCACGCGCATCGTGGGGATGCGCTGGCGGAGCGGCGTCAGCTCCGCCTTGGCCTGCTCCTGCGCCTGGACGAACACCTCGGGAGCGTTCTTTTCGAGCGTCTTGCGGGTCAACGTCTCGTACGTCTCGGACGCCTCGACCAGCTTGCCGGTGAGCGCCTGGCACTGCGCGATGTGGAGGAGGTGCGTCGGCGCGTCGAAGAGCTTCTGCGCCGCCTCGAAGCGTCCGAGCGCGTCGGCGGGGTTGCCCTTGTCCTGGAGCGCGACGCCCTCCATGTACGCGGCGCGCGCGGCCGCCTTCTTCTCGCCCTCGCTCATCTGCGCGCCGGCCGAGACCGCCGTGAACGCGATCAAAGCGAAGAGGGCGACGCTCACCCGAAGCTTCATGGGAGCAGCCTATCAGAGCCTGCGCTACGTCCGTCGAGCACAGACAGCGGGCCTTCGCGCCGGACGACCGCTAAATGACCGAGCATGATTCGGAATCATGCTCGGCCCATTTAGCTTCTTGTCATCACGGGGCGGCACGCGCCGCCCCGCCCCGGAAAAGCGCGGTTTTCCGGGGTCCCCACCCCACGCGGCGCTCGCTTCGCGAGCTGGATTTTGATCGAGCTTCACGCTCGCTGATTCAGTAGCCGGGATCGGTCCGGTCGCGCGTCGGCTTCTTCGCGGTCGCCGTCGTCGTTGCGGTCGTGGGCGGGAGCGGCGGCGCGACGGGCGGCTTGGCGCTCGTCTTCGCTCCGGCCGTCGGCTTTCCCGCAGGCTTCGCGACGACCGTCCCGCCGCCTTGGGTGTTGTTCGCGACGGGCGGATCGGCCGCCGGCGTCGGATCCGCGGCCGCGGGCTTGTCCTTGTCCTTGTCCTTGTCGTCGGGTGGCGGCGTCGTCGCGACCACGCTGACCGGCGGCGGTGCGTCGGCCCCCTTCGCCGTGTCGGGCTGCGCGATCGGGGGCTTGCGGAGGAAGAGCACGAGGCCGATCGTCGCGCCGATCGCCAGGACACCGGCGAGGATGCCGCCGACGACCAGCTTGCCCTTGTTCGAAGCGACGCCGGGGATCGACTCCGACGTGAACGGCGCGTTGGTCATCGCGCCGGGCGGCGGCGTCTGCGTCGTCGGCGCGTGTCCGGCCTCCCCGCCGTAGCCGCTCGGCGTGCGCGAGCCGTAGCCCTGCGGGCCGGTCCCGTGGTGCGGACCGGGCGAGCTCAGCCCGTGCGGCGTGATCATTCCCGGCCCGGCGCCGATGGTCGCGAGCTGCGCGATCGGCGCGCCGTGCTGCGAGCGCGTCGCGATGCCCGCCGCGAAGCAGAGCGCGTCGGAGAGCTCGGTCACGGTCGCGAAGCGTCGCTCGGGCTCGCGCTCGAGCGCGCGCATGAACCACGCGTCGAAGTTCGGCGGGATGCCGGGCACCACCTGCGAGGGCACGGGCACCGGCGAAGTGCAGATCTTCACCAGGAGATCGCCGACCGACTCGCCGTCGAACGGGAGCTTGCCCGTCACGCACTTGAAGGCGATGACGCCGAGCGACCACACGTCCGTGCGGTGGTCGACGTTGCGGAGCCCGCGCGCCTGCTCGGGCGACATGTAGAAGGGCGTACCGAGCACGGCGCCGGTCTTCGTGCTCGACGTCATGCCCGGATTGCCGGGCGCGTTCGACATCTTGGCGATGCCGAAGTCGAGCACCTTCGCGACCTCGTCGTCGTCGTCGGGGTTCCGGACGATGAAGATGTTCTCCGGCTTCAGATCGCGGTGGATGATCCCGCGCTCGTGCGCGCGCGCGAGGCCGCGGCTCACCTGCTGGATGATCTTCGCCGTGTCCTGGAGGCTCATCCGGCAGAGGCGGTCGATGCGCTTGTCGAGCGGCTCGCCCTGGAGCAGCTCCATCACGATGTACGGCTTGCCGTCGTCGGTGACGCCGTGGTCGTAGATCTGGATGGCGTGCTTCGACTGGATGGTCGCGGCTGCCTTCGCTTCCTTGTCGAAGCGGCTCCGCGCCTCCTGGCTGTCGGCGTACTCGGCCTCGATGAACTTGATCGCGCTCGGCGTGCCCAGCGAGGCGTGACGCGCCTCCCAGACGGAGCCCATTCCGCCCCGTCCGATCATCCGTATGAGCTGGTACTTGCCGCCGACGAGGCCCTGAGACGGCGGCGCTTCGGAGTTCATCATGGGAGCTTCAAGGGGGAGGCAGAAGAAAAGAGCTCACGACCGCGGATGGAACCTTGGACGCAGAGCGACGCGGAAGGGTTCAAGCGTCGGCCCGATTGTCGATCGGATCCAATGTGAGTCGGAAAAAGATAGCGCGACCGCCCTCCGGAGGAAACGCCCCGGCGGCGTTTTCCGGCCGTCCGGGCGCTCGGTGCCGGGCGGTCCGACGGCTCGCCGGACCGGTGTCCGCCGGCGGGCCGGAGAGCCCAGATTTCGTGCCGGTACGACGCGCCGGCGGCGGGAGAGCGCGCCCGCGCCCGGCTGGGCTCGTGGGTTGCGACGGGCAGGCGCCCCTCCTACGGTGTGCGCGTGCCCCTGCCTCCTGCGAGCTTGCCGCCCCCCGGCAGCGACGACGTCCTCTATCTCGTCGACCTCTCCGGCTACGTCTACCGCGCTTACCACGCGATCGCGCCGCTCTCCTCGTCGAAGGGCGAGACGACCCACGCGGTGCTCGGCACGGTCAACATGCTGCAGAAGATCGTCAACGAGCGGCTCCCGGCGAGGTTCGCGGTCGCCATGGACTGCAAGGGGCCGAGCTTCCGCAAGGAGATCGACACCCGCTACAAGGCGACCCGCCAGGCGATGCCCGCCGATCTGGGGCCGCAGATGGCGCGCTGCGAGACGATCGTGCGCGCCTACAACATCCCGATCTTCCGGGCGGAGTCCATCGAGGCGGACGATCTCATCGCCGCCGTCGTCGCCAAGGCGACCGCGGCGGGCCTCCGCGTCGTGATCGTCAGCGCGGACAAGGACCTGATGCAGCTCGTCCACGACGGGGACAACCGCGTCGTGCTCTGGGACTCGATGCGCGACCGCACCTACGGCCCCGTCGAGGTCGAGGCGAAGTTCGGCGTGCCGCCGAGCCAGCTCCGGGATCTGCTCGCGCTCACCGGCGACACCTCCGACAACATCCCCGGCGTCCCCTCGGTCGGGCCGAAGACGGCCGCCGATCTGCTGAAGGAGCACGGGACGATCGAGGGCATCTACGCCAACATCGACAAGATCAAGCGGCCGAAGCTGCGCGAGAAGCTCGTCGAGCACGAGGCGGACGCGCGCGTCTCGCAGACCCTCGTCACCCTGAAGGCCGACGTCCCCGTCGACTTCGACGCGGAGCGGATGCGCTACGGCGGCGCCGACCTCGAGGAGCTGCGGAAGCTCTTCATCGAGCTCGAGTTCACGCGCCTGCTCGACCAGATCTCCTCCGCCGAGCAGCGCATGCGCGACGGGAAGCACACGGCCGTCGGCGACAAGGGCGCCGGCCGCGCCGTCGCGATGGTCTCGGCCGCGTCGCGCGCGCCGGCGTCCGCGGGCGCGTCGCGCGAGCCTCTGCCGCCCGTCACCCGGACCTACCGCCACGTGGTCTCCGCCGAGGACCTCGCGGTGGTCGTCGCGGCGGCGAAGGCGAAGGGCGTCGTCGGCCTCGGCGTCGCGATGACCACGCCCGATCCGATGCGCGCGCAGATCCTCGGCGTCGCGCTGGCGGCGGCGCCGGGCGAGGGCATCTACGTCCCGATCGCGCATCGCTACCTCGGCGCGCCGAAGCAGCTCTCGCTCGACGAGGTCCGCGCCGCGGTCGGCCCGCTGCTCGCGGACCCGGCGATCCGGAAGGTCGCGTACGATCTGAAGCGCGTCGAGGACGTGCTCGCGCGGAACGGGCTCCGCATCGAGGGCGCGATCTCCGACCCGATGCTGGCGGCGTACCTGCTCGACCCGGAGGCGCCGCACGCGCTGAAGGACCTCGTGCGGCGCGAGTTCGCCACCGAGCTGCCCGTCTTCGAAGAGGCCACGACGGGCCGGCGCGCCGATCGCGTCATGTTCGATCAGCTCGACGTCGAGCGCGCGACGACGTACGCGGCGCCGCAGGCCGAGCTCGCGCTCGCGCTCGCCGAGCGGCTCGATCCGCGCGTCGCCCAGGACGGCCTCGGCGAGCTCTACGAGAAGGTCGAGCTGCCGCTCTCGCGCGTGCTCGCGGCGATGGAGCAGAAGGGCGTGCTCGTCGACACGACGCGCCTCGCCGGCATCGCGGCGAAGGTCGAGGCCGAGTGCCAGATCCTCGACGCGAAGGCGCAGGAGGCGGCCGGCCGTCGCTTCGCCATCCGCTCGCGCGACCAGCTCGAGGCGATCCTCTTCGACGAGCTGAAGCTCCCGGTCGTGAAGCGGACCTTGAAGGGCGGGCGCTCGACCGACGCGGCCGTCCTCGAGGAGCTCGCCGACAAGCACCCGCTCCCGTCGGTCATCCTCGAGTTCCGCGAGCTCGACAAGCTGAAGGGCACCTACCTCGAGGGCCTCCCGCGCGCGGTCAACCCCGAGACCGGCCGCATCCACACGCGGTTCGAGCAGGCGGTCGCGGCGACGGGGCGGCTGTCGTCGACCGAGCCGAACCTCCAGAACATCCCGATCCGTCGCGAGGTCGGGCGGCTCGTCCGCTCGGCGTTCGTGGCGCCCGCGGGGCACCGCATCGTCAGCGCGGACTACTCGCAGATCGAGCTCCGCGTGCTCGCGCACCTCGCGAAGGACGAGGCGCTCGGCGTGGCGTTCCGCGAGCGCGTCGACGTCCACACGCACACCGCCTCGCTCGTCTTCAACGTCCCGCGCGCCGACGTGACCGCGGAGATGCGCCGCCGCGCGAAGGCGGTCAACTTCGGCCTCATCTACGGCATGGGCGAGCCGCGGCTCGCGCGCGACCTCGGCATCACGCGGCAGGAGGCGGCGGCGTTCATCGCGACGTACTTCGAGCGCTTCGGCGGGGTGCGCCGCTTCCTCGAGCAGACGATCGAGACCGCGCGCGAAGGCGAGGCCGTGCACACGATCCTCGGGCGCCGGCGCTTCTTGCCGAACCTGCGCTCGTCGAACCGCGGCCTCCGCTTCGAGGCCGAGCGCGTGGCGAAGAACACGCCGATCCAGGGGGCGGCGGCCGACATCCTGAAGCTCGCGATGATCAAGCTCGGGCTCGGCGACGTCGTCCCCGGCGCGCGCATGATCCTCACGGTGCACGACGAGCTCGTGTTCGAGGTGCCCGAGGCGCACGTCGACGAGGCGAAGGCGCGCATCAAGGAGGCGATGGAGAGCGCGATGACGCTCGACGTGCCGCTCGAGGTCGACGTCGGAAGCGGCGCGCACTGGGGCGAGGCACACTGAGCCGCGGGCACCATGAGTTCGGCCGGTTCGTGACTCCGGGAGACGAGATCGGGCACGGGCACGGGCACGGGCACGGGCACGTGGAGACGAGAATCGTGGTGAAGGCGTGATCGAGGGAATGCTTGCCCCTCGGCCGTCCGGTGCATGAGATGAGTTGCCCGCCACGGAGTCCCCACGCGACAGACCGCCTCTTCGCTCTCGTACGTGTCCGTGCCCGTGCCCGCTCTCCCTCTCCGAGAGCCCAACAGCGAGGGACCGACCGCAAGGCACGCTCGTAAGCCTCGGCTTCCTCCGGTCGTTTCGCGCTGCTCCGCCGTCCTTATCCTTTCCTTGGTCCCTCGCCGGCGACCGGCCCTGCTCGGGCCCTTCGTCCACCGAAGGACGACCATGCTGGATCTGGTCTACCTCGGCCTCTTGCTCGTTCTTCTCGGCGCGACGCTCGGCCTCGTTCGGCTCTGCGAGCGCGTCTGAAGGAGGAAACCCATGCCCGCGCTCTACGTCATCGGAGCCGTGATCGCGGTTGGCCTCTTCGTCTACCTGCTCTTCGCGATGCTCGCGCCGGAGCGCCTGTCGTGACGTCTCACGGCGTCCTCTCGGTCGCGCTCTACTGCGCGCTCCTCCTCGCCGTCGTGAAGCCGCTCGGCGGCTACATGGCGCGCGTCTACCAGGGCGAGGCCCGAGCCGCGCGGCGCGTGCTCGGTCCGCTCGAGCGCGGGATCTACCGCGTCCTCCGCGTCGATCCGGACGAACGGATGTCGTGGCAGACCTACGCGCGCGCGGCGCTCCTGTTCGACGTCGCCGGCCTCGTCGTCGTCTACGTCTTGCAGCGCGTCCAGGGGTGGCTGCCCGGAAACCCGGCGGGGCTCGGCGCGGTTCTGCCGCACTCGGCGTTCAACACCGCCGTGAGCTTCGCCACCAACACGAACTGGCAGGGCTACGGCGGCGAGACGACGATGAGCTCCCTCACGCAGATGGTGGGGCTCACGGTCCAGAACTTCGTCTCCGCCGCGACCGGAATGGCGGTGCTCGTCGCGCTCGTTCGAGGCTTCGCGCGCCGCGCCTCGAGCGACGAGCTCGCGGACGCCCACCTCGGGAGCTTCTGGGTCGACCTCGTCCGGAGCACCCTCTACATCCTGCTCCCGCTCTCGATCGTCGTCGCGCTCCTGCTCGTCTCGCAGGGCGTCGTCCAGACGTTCGGGGCCAACGCGTCGGCCGCGCTCGTGGAGGCCACGACGGACGTCGACGGCCACCGCGTGACCGAGCAGGTCATCGCGCTCGGCCCCGCGGCCTCGCAGGTCGCCATCAAGCAGCTCGGGACGAACGGGGGAGGCTTCTTCGCCGTCAACTCGGCGCACCCGTTCGAGAACCCGACGCCGCTGTCGAGCTTCGTCGAGCTCTTCGCGATCCTCATCATCCCCGCGTCGCTCCCTTACACGTTCGGGAAGCTCCTGGGGGACACGCGGCAGGGGTGGGCTCTCCTCGCCGCGATGCTCGTCGTGTTCGTGCCCCTCCTCGCGCTCACGGTGTCGCAAGAGCAGGCCGGGAGTCCGGCGCTCGCGTCGCTCCCCGTGGATCAGGCGGCGAGCGCGCTCCAGGCCGGCGGCAACATGGAGGGCAAGGAGGTGCGCTTCGGGATCGCGGGCTCCGCGCTCTGGGCGACCGCGACGACCGCCGCGTCGAACGGATCGGTCAACTCGATGCACGACTCGTACACGCCGCTGGGTGGGCTCGCCCCGATGTGGCTCATGCAGCTCGGCGAGGTGGTCTTCGGTGGCGCGGGCTCCGGTCTCTACGGCATGCTCGCGTTCGCGATCGTGGCCGTCTTCGTCGCCGGCCTGATGGTCGGTCGCACGCCCGAGTACCTCGGAAAGAAGATCGAGGCCTTCGAGATGAAGATGGCGGCCCTCGTCATCCTCATCCCGCCCGCGCTCGTCCTCGTCGGAACGGCGGTCGCCTGCGCGACGGAGGCCGGGCGGCGCGGGCCGTCGAACGCCTCCGCTCACGGGTTCAGCGAGATCCTCTACGCGTTCTCGTCGGCCGGGAACAACAACGGCAGCGCGTTCGCCGGGCTCGCCGCCGACACGCCCTTCTACGATACGGCGCTCGCCGTGTGCATGTGGGGCGCGCGCTTCTGGCTCATCGTGCCGGTGCTCGCCATCGCGGGCTCGCTCGCGAAGAAGAAGACCGTCCCGCGGACCGCCGGGACGCTCCCGACGCACACGCCGCTCTTCGTCGCGATGCTCGTCGCGACGGTCGTCGTCGTGGGTGCGCTGACCTTCATCCCCGCGCTCGCGCTCGGACCCATCGTCGAGCACCTGCTCGCGCACGGCGCCTCGAGCGCGCGGGGAGGAGCCTAGGCATGGCTCGGTCGCGAGCGCGCCGCGGGTCGCGCGCGGGTCGTCGCGCGCTCTTCGAGGGGCCGATCGTGAAGCGGGCGGCGTTCGACGCGTTCGCGAAGCTCGACCCTCGCCATCAGATCAAGCGCCCCGTCATGTTCGTCGTCGAGGTCGGCAGCGTCGGGACGACGGCGTTGTTCGTCCATGCGCTCGTCGGCGAAGGCGACGCGCCCGCGGGCTTCGTGCTCGCGGTCTCGCTCTGGCTCTGGTTCACGGTCCTCTTCGCGAACTTCGCCGAGGCGATGGCCGAGGGGCGTGGGAAGGCGCAGGCGGACGCGCTACGCGGCGCCCAGAAAGACACGCGCGCCCGGAGGCTCGCGAAGGGGCGCCGCGCCGGCGAGAGCGGGGGGACCGAGGCGGTGGAGCTCGTCTCGTCGCTGGCGCTTCGCAAGGGCGACGTCGTCCTCGTCGAGGCGGGTGACGACGTCCCGTGCGACGGGGAGATCGTCGAGGGTATCGCGTCGGTGAACGAGTCGGCGATCACCGGCGAGAGCGCGCCCGTCATCCGCGAGGCGGGCGGCGATCGCAGCGCGGTCCTCGCGGGGACGCGCGTGATCTCGGACCGGATCATCGTCCGCGTCGCCGCCGATCCGGGCGAGACGTTCCTCGATCGGATGATCGCGATGGTCGAGGGAGCCAAGCGTCAGAAGACGCCGAACGAGATCGCGCTCGACATCCTGCTCGCCGCGCTGACCATCCTCTTCCTCCTCGCGACCGTCACGCTCCTTCCGTACTCGCATTTCGCAGTGCACGTGACCGGGAGCGGCAGGCCCGTCAGCGTCACCGTCCTCGTCGCGCTCCTCGTCTGCCTCATCCCGACGACGATCGGCGGGCTCCTGTCCGCGATCGGCATCGCCGGGATGGACCGCATGATCCAGGCGAACGTCATCGCGACGTCGGGGCGCGCCGTCGAAGCGGCGGGGGACGTCGACGTCCTCCTGCTCGACAAGACGGGGACGATCACGCTCGGGAACCGGCAGGCGGCCGCGTTTCACCCCGCGCCGGGCGTCGCGGAGCGCGACCTCGCCGACGCGGCGGAGCTGGCCTCGCTCGCCGACGAGACGCCGGAGGGGCGGAGCATCGTCGTCCTCGCGAAGGAGCGGTTCGGCAGCCGTGAGCGCGGCGCTCCCGGCGCGCCGGGAGTCACGTTCGTGCCGTTCCACGCGGCGACGCGGATGAGCGGCGTCGACGTCGAAGGACGCGCGCTTCGCAAGGGCGCGACCGACGCGATCGACGCCTGGGTGAGAGCGAAGGGCGGGGCGCTGCCGGACGCCGTCCGGGCGACGGTGCGGGACGTCGCCAAGCGCGGGGGCACGCCGCTCGTCGTCGCCGACGGCGCGGCGGTGCTCGGGGTCGTGGAGCTCAAGGACGTCGTCAAGGGCGGCATCAAGGAGCGCTTCGCCGAGCTCCGGCGGATGGGGATCCGCACCGTCATGGTGACCGGCGACAACCCGCTCACGGCCGCGGCCATCGGCGCCGAGGCCGGCGTCGACGATTTCCTCGCCAAGGCGACGCCCGAGGCGAAGCTCGCGCTCATTCGCGAGCATCAGGCCGGCGGGCGGCTCGTCGCCATGACCGGCGACGGCACGAACGACGCGCCCGCGCTCGCGCAGGCCGACGTCGCGGTCGCGATGAGCTCCGGGACGCAGGCGGCGAAGGAGGCCGGCAACATGGTCGACCTCGACTCGAACCCGACGAAGCTCATCGAGATCGTCGCGATCGGCAAGCAGATGCTCATGACGCGCGGCGCGCTCACGACGTTCAGCATCGCGAACGACGTCGCCAAGTACTTCGCGATCATCCCGGCCGCGTTCGCGGTGACGTACCCGGCGCTCGACCGGCTCAACGTCATGCGGCTGGCGACGCCGACGAGCGCGATCCTGAGCGCTGTCGTCTTCAACGCGCTCGTGATCGTCTTTTTGATCCCGCTCGCGCTGCGCGGGATCGCCTACCGGCCGCTCCCCGCCGCCGCGCTCCTCCGACGGAACCTCCTCGTGTACGGCTGCGGCGGCCTCGTCGTCCCGTTCGCCGGCATCAAGCTCATCGACCTCTTGCTCGTCGCGCTCCACCTCGCGTGAAGGAGAACCCATGAACGCATCGATGCCCGAAGGCGTCACGGACGCGCGCCCACCGCCGACCGTCGTCGCGCTCGCCTCGCGTGCCCTCGGCATGCTCGCGGTGCTCACGCTGGTGACCGGGCTCGTCTACCCGCTGCTCATCACGGCGGCGGCGGCGATCGCCTTCCCGGAAGAGGCCGGCGGCAGCTTGATCGTCGAGGGCGGACGCGTCGCCGGCTCACGCCTCGTCGGTCAGCCGTTCGAGGACCCTCGGTATTTCTGGGGAAGGCCGTCCGCGACGAAGCCCGTCGCCTACAACGCCGGCGCGTCCGCGGGCTCGAACCTCGGTCCCACCTCGGCGGCGCTCCACCGCGCCGCGGCGCGACGCGTCGACGCGCTCCGGGCCTCCGATCCCCAGAACGCTGCGCCTGTCCCGGTCGATCTCGTGACGTCGTCGGCGAGCGGGCTCGATCCGCACATCACGCCGGCGGCAGCCTTCTACCAGGCCGCGCGCGTGGCGCGAGCGCGCGGCATCGACGAGGGCCGCGTCCGCGAGCTCGTCCGCGCGCACGTCGAGGGCCGTACGTTCGGCGTCCTCGGCGAGCCGCGCGTCAACGTCCTCTCCTTGAACCGGGCGCTCGACGCGCTCGCGGCCGCCGGCTCGCGTGCACCCGCTCAGCCTGTGCGGTAGCTCTTCGCGTGGGCAGGCGCGTGCGCCGTCAGGAGATGCGCGCGCGGACCTCGCTGCGGCCCTCGTAGAGCTCCCAGAACTTGTTGGCCACCGTCGAGGCCTCGATGGTCGCGTTGCCCTGGTCCCACGCGGTCCCCTTGATCGAGCCTGCGACCACCACCTCGCCGACGTGGACGCCTTCGCCCTTCAGGCGCGCCGCGAGCAAGCCGACGAGCTTGTGCTTGGCGGCGTTGCCGACGGCGAGGCCCATGTACTTCATGCTCACGGCGAACTCGTCGATCTGCGGGCTGACGTCGCCGAACGCCCCGTTGGTGACGAGGACCGCGCCGTCCTTCGCCGCCTTCAGATCGGGCAGCGCCTCCTGGACGGTGGCGAGGAGCCCGACGATCGCGACCTCGAAGACGCCGCGCGTGGCCGCAGCGTCGGCCGTGAGCAGGTCGCCCGCGTCCAGCCCGCCGTAGGCGTTCCAGTGGACGGCCGCGATCGGTCCGAGCGCGGCGCGCGCCTTCGCGACGGCTCCGCGGATCGACGTGGGATCGCCTGCGTCGGCCGCGAAGGCGGCGGCCTCGATGCCCTTCGCCTTCAGCTCTGCGACGCCCGCCGCGAGCTTCTCCTCGCTTCGCGCGACGAGCGCGACCGAGAAGCCGGACGAGCCGAACTTCTCCGCAACGGCGCTCGAGATCCCAGGTCCGAAGCCGACGACGAGGATGGTCTTTCCCATGGCCCGTCCGATGATCGGCGCGGACGGAGCGTTTCGCTCGCGTCATTCGCCGCTCGCGCCGCGTGTCTTGGGGTGCTCGTGCTCGTCGTGGTCGCCGCGCACGGGGCCGCTTCGCGGAGCGGCGGCGCCGTCGGCTAGACTGACCGGTGTCCCATGGTCAGCGCACGCCCCGACCCCGACGAGCTGCTCCTTCGGGTGCAAGCCGAGGAGCGGCGGAGCAAGCGCGGGCGCCTGACGATCTTCTTCGGCGCAGCTCCGGGTGTCGGCAAGACGTTCGCCATGCTCCAGGAGGCGGGGGTCCTCCTCGACGTCGAGCAGCGCGACGTCGTCGCCGGCGTCGTGGAGACGCACGGCCGCTTCGAGACCACGACGCTGCTGGCGATGTTCGAGCGCCTCCCGCGGCGAAAGGTCACGTGCGGATCGAGCACGCTCGAGGAGCTCGACCTCGACGGCGCCCTCGCGCGGAAGCCGAGCCTGCTTCTGCTCGACGAGCTCGCCCACACGAACGCGCCCGGCTGTCGGCACGCCAAGCGATGGCAGGACGCCGAGGAGCTGCTCGACGCCGGCATCGACGTCTATACGACGCTCAACGTGCAGCACGTCGAGAGCCTGAACGACGTCGTCGCGCAGGTCACCGGGGTCGTCGTCCGCGAGACCGTGCCCGACGCCGTGATCGACTCGGCCCACGAGGTGAAGCTGATCGATCTGCCGCCGGACGAGCTGCTCGAGCGGCTCCGCGAGGGGAAGGTCTACCTGCCGGCACAGGCCGAGAAGGCGCTCGAGAACTTCTTCCAGAAGGGCAACCTCCTCGCCCTCCGCGAGCTCGCGCTCCGCAAGACCGCCGAGCGCGTCGACGCCGAGATCGAGGCGTGGCGGCGCGCCCATGGCATCGAGAAGACCTGGGCCGCGACCGATCGGCTCCTCGTCTGCATCGGCGCGAGCCCGTACTCGGCGAACCTGCTGCGCGTGGGACGGCGCATGGCCGCGAGCCTGCACGCCCGGTGGTACGCCGTGAACGTCGAGACGCCCGCCATCCTGCGGCTCGGGCGCTCGGATCGCGCGCGCATCTCGCAGAACCTTCGGCTCGCCGAGCAGCTCGGCGCCGAGACGACGACGTTGACCGGCGAGCGCCAGGCGGAGGAGATCCTCCGCTTCGCGCGCGAGCGCAACGTCACGAAGATCGTCGTCGGCAAGCCGCGCGCGCTCAGGTTCCGCGACCGCTTCGGCACGTCCTTCGTCGACGAGCTGCTCCTCGGGAGCGGCGACATCGACGTCTACGCGACCGTCGGCGAGCCCGAGGAGAGCGAGCGCGCCCCGGAGGGCGAGCCGCCGAGCTTCCGGCGGAGCAACCGGACCGGGTACCTCGCCGCCACCGGCGTCGTCGCGCTCGTCACGACGCTGGCGCTCGTCCTCTTCGGCCACTCCCACTCCGCCGACGTCGTGATGATGTACCTGCTGGGGATCGTGCTGGTCGCGACCCGCTTCGGCTTCGGACCGTCGGTCCTGAGCGGGGTCCTCTCCGTCCTCGCGTTCGACTTCTTCTTCAGCCCGCCGTTCTTCGCGTTCGCCGTCGCCGACGTCGGGCACGCCTTGACGTTCGCCGTCATGCTCCTGGTCGCGGTCGTCATCGCGAAGCTGACGCAGCGGGTGCGCGATCAGGCCGAGCTTGCGCGCCTTCGCGAGCGGCGCACGGCGCTGCTCTACGCGATGAGCCGCCAGCTGTCGCGGACCGAGGGGCGCTCGGCGATGACCCGCGTGGCGGCGCGCAACGTCGAGCAGGTCTTCGACGCCGCGGTGGCCGTCTTGCGGCTCGACAAGGACGGCGCGGTCCGGGCGGACTACGCGACCGACGGCGCCGACGTGCCCTTCCGCGAGGACGACGGCGTCATCCGCTGGGTGCACGGCCATCGCAAGCAGGCGGGCCGCGGGACCGGGACCCTCTCGGGGAGCCGAGGCTTTTACGTCCCGCTCGTCGCCTCGGGTCTCGACGCGGACGCGCTCGGCGTCCTCGGGATCTACCAGGAGGACCCGCGACGCTTCGAGGACCCCGAGCAGCAGCGCCTCGTCGACGCGTTCGCGACGCTCATGGCGACGTCGATCGAGCGGGCGGCGCTCGCCGAGGAGACCGAGCGCGCGCGCGTGCAGATCGAGACGGAGCAGCTCCGGAGTACCTTGCTCAGCTCGGTCTCTCACGACCTCAGGACGCCCCTCGCGGTCATGCGAGGGGCGGCGAGCGCGCTCGTCGACGACGAGGGGAGGCTGTCGGTCGGCGCCCGCAACGAGCTCGCCTCGGCGCTGCTGGAGGAGACGGATCGGCTCGACCGGCAGGTCCGGAACCTGCTCGACATGACGCGCCTCGAGTCCGGCGCCGTTCGGATCAAGAAGGAGTGGCAGCCCGTCGAGGAGGTGCTCGGGGCGGCGTTCAACCGGATCGAGCCGCGGCTCGCGCGGCGAGCGGTGACGATTCACGCCCCGGCCGAGCTCGTCGCGGAGTTCGACGGTGTGCTCGTCGAGCAGGTCGTCGTGAACCTGCTCGAGAACGCCGCGAAGTACACGCCGGAGGGGAGCCCGATCGACGTGACGGCGTGGAAGGGCGATCGCGAGCTCATCGTCGAGGTCGCCGATCGCGGCGCGGGCATCCCACCCGAAGAGCGGCGGCGGATCTTCGACAAGTTCCATCGAGGGGCGTCCGAGCGGACGAAGGGCGGCGTTGGCCTCGGGCTCACGATCTGCCGCGCGATCGTCGCGGCGCACGGCGGCCGGATCTGGGTCGCGGAGCGGCCGGGCGGAGGCGCGTCGTTCAGGTTCTCGCTCCCTCTCGAGGGCTCGCCTCCGGTGGCCGACGACTTGCCCGAGATCGCGGAGAGAGCGAGCGTCGTTCCATGACGACCGAGGGCCCGCTCGTGCTCGTCGTCGAGGACGAGCCGCAGATGTCGAGGTTCTTGCGCGCCTCGCTGGGCACGCACGGCTACCGCCTCGTCGAGGCGACGACCGCGAACGAAGGCCTCGCGCAGGCCACGGCGTCTCGCCCCGACGTCGTCCTCCTCGACCTGGGGCTGCCGGATCTCGACGGGATCGAGGTGACGCGGCGCATGCGCGCATGGACGCGCACGCCGATCATCGTGCTCTCGGCGCGCGGTCAAGAGGAGGACAAGATCAGCGCTCTCGACGCCGGCGCCGACGACTACCTCACGAAGCCCTTCAGCGTCGGCGAGCTCCTCGCCCGCATCCGCGTCGCTCTCCGCCACACGGCCGAGGCGGCGTCCGCCGAAGAGGAGCCCGTCTTCTCGCTCGACGAGCTCCGCGTCGACCTCGGCGCGAGGCAGGTCTTCGTCGGCCCGTCCGAGGTCCACCTGACCCCGACCGAGTACAGCCTCCTGACGACGCTCATCGAGCACGCCGGAAAGGTCGTCACCCACCGGCAGCTCCTCAAGGAGGTCTGGGGGCCCTCGTACGTGGAGCACACGCAGTACCTCCGCGTCTTCATGGGCCAGCTCCGTCAGAAGCTCGAGCCCGAGCCTGCCAAGCCACGCTACCTGGTGAACGAGCCCGGCGTGGGGTATCGGCTGAGGGTCCGGTAGCGATGGAGGGGCCGGTCGCGATGACATCGTCAGCTTCCCCCGCGCGGCCCACGGTGCTCGTCGTCGAGGACGAGGCGGCGCTGCGGCGGGTGCTCCGCGCGGCGCTCGATGCTCACGGCTACGATGTCTTCGACGCCGGCACGGCGCGTCAGGGGATCGATCGAGCCGCGCAGCACCGGCCCGACGTCGTCCTGCTCGATCTTGGCCTGCCCGATCTCGGCGGCATGGCCGTGCTCCGCCGGCTGCGCGCGTGGAGCCGCGCGGCGATCATCGTCCTGTCGGTGCGCTCGGGCGACGACGACAAGATCGCGGCGCTCGACGCCGGCGCGGACGACTACTTGACGAAGCCGTTCGCGACGGGTGAGCTCCTCGCTCGCATGCGCGCCGCGCTCCGCCACGTCGCCCGCCTCGAGGGCGACGCCGAGCCGGCGATCGACGTCGGTGACCTCCGCGTCGATCTCGCGCGACAGCAGGCGTTCGTGCGCGACCGGCCGATCCACCTCTCGCCCAAGGAGTACGCGCTCTTCGCGACCCTGATGAAGCACGCCGGGCGGGTGCTCACCCACGGTCAGCTCGCCCTTGCGGTCTGGGGGCCGGGCCACGCTCAGCGCGTCGAGACGCTGCGCGTTCACATGGCTGGGCTGCGGAGGAAGCTCGAGCCCGATCCCGCGCGGCCGCGCTACCTCGTGGCGGAGCCCGGCGTCGGCTACCGTCTCCGCGTCGACGGGTAGAGGGCGCCCGGCGGGCCGCCAGGATCAAGAAAGCGTAAAGGTCGCGGTTCGACCTGGGCGCACGCGTCGTTTACACGCGCGCGTCGCGCGACCTAGTCTCGAGTCGTGCCGAGTGGCCGTGGAGGCCAGCGGGGATCCGGCCGCTTGCCCCGCCTCGTCGCGACCGCGAAGAGAACCGCATGTCCCCACCAGCCCCAGCGTCCGTCGTCTCCCACGCGCCCAAGATCGCGAGCCGTGCCGATCTCGCCAGGCTGTCTCTCGCCGCGCTCGGCGTCGTCTACGGCGACATCGGCACGTCGCCGCTCTACGCGCTCCGCGAGTGCTTCAAGGCTCCACACGGCGTCGCGGTCACTCGCGAGAACGTCCTCGGCGTGGAGTCGCTCTTCATCTGGTCGCTGACGCTCGTGATCGTCGTGAAGTACCTCACGTTCGTGATGCGCGCGGACAACCGGGGGGAGGGGGGGATCCTCGCGCTGCTCGCGCTCCTGAAGGAGCGAAGCCAGGAGAGCGGACGGCGCACCATGGCGGTGTACGTGGCGCTCGGACTCTTCGGGACGGCGCTGCTCTACGGCGACGGCGTCATCACGCCCGCGATCTCCGTGCTGGGTGCGACGGAGGGCCTCGCCGCGACGACGAGCTTCTTCTCCACGCCCATCATCATGGCGCTGGCGATCGCGATCATCGTCGCGCTCTTCCTGGGCCAGCGGTTCGGCACGGCGAAGGTGGGCGCGGTGTTCGGTCCGGCGATCCTGCTCTGGTTCGTCACCATCGGCGGGCTCGGCGTCCGCTGGATCGCGGAGCGGCCGGAGGTCCTGCTCGCGGTCGACCCGCGACACGCGGTCGGCTTCTTCCTCGCCCATCGGATCCACGGCTTCCTCGTGCTCGGCTTCGTCGTCCTGTGCGTGACGGGAGGCGAGGCGCTCTCGGCCGACATGGGCCACTTCGGCAAGGCGCCCATCCGTGTGGCGTGGTTCACCGTCGCCTTCCCGGCGCTCCTCGCGAACTACCTCGGGCAGGGCGCGCTCCTCCTCGCGAAGGGGCCGGTGGACAACTCGTTCTTCGAGATGGCGCCGGGGAGCGGGCGCTACGGGCTCGTCGCGCTCGCGACGGTCGCGGCGATCATCGCGTCGCAGGCGATGATCTCGGGCGCGTTCTCCGTCACGCAGCAGGCCGTGCAGCTCGGCTACTGGCCGCGCGTCACGATCAAGCACACGTCGGGGACGGCCGAGGGGCAGATCTACGTCCCGGAGGTGAGCTTCGCGATGATGGTGGGCTCCATCGCCCTCGTGCTCGCCTTCCAGGACTCGTCGCGCTTCGCGTCGGCGTACGGGATCGCGGTCACCGGGACGATGACGGCGACGAGCATCCTCTTCTACGGCGTCGCGCGTCGGCTCTGGGGATGGAGGCCGGTCGCGGCCGGCGCGCTCGTGGCGATGTTCCTCGGAGTCGATCTGGCGTTCTTCGGCGCGAACGTCCACAAGATCGCCGACGGGGGCTGGTTTCCGCTCGTCGTCGGCGTCGCCATCTTCACGCTGATGACGACGTGGCGTCGCGGGCGCGAGCTGCTCGGCAGAGCGTTCCTGAAGGAGGCCCTCCCGCTCGACGCGTTCATGGCGGACCTCTCGGTGACCGGGGCCCACCGCGTCGCCGGCACGGCGGTCTTCATGACGTCGAACCCCAACGGGGTTCCTGCGGTTCTTCTCCACTTCTTCAAGCACAGCAAGGTGCTTCACGAGCAGGTGGTGTTCCTCTCGATCGCGACCGAGCACGTGCCCGAGATCGCGCGCGCGGACCTCATCGAGGAGATCCGGGATCTCGGCCACGGCTTCACGCAGGTCCGGGCGCGGTACGGCTTCACGCAGACCCCGAACGTCCTCGAGCTGATGGAGGTCTGCGCGGAGCGAGGCTTCGAGACGCGCGCGGCCGACACGAGCTACTTCCTCGGCCGGGAGACCCTCCTCGTGACGAGGGCGCCGGGCATGGCGCGGTGGCGCAAGATGCTCTTCGCCGTCATGAGCCGCAACGCCCGCCCGGCGAACGCGTTCTTCCAGATCCCGCCCAACCGCGTCGTCGAGCTCGGCGCGCATATCGAGCTCTGAGGAGGCCTCCGGCGCGCGCCGCGCGGCGCCCGCTCGTTCGCACTCACCGGTCGCCGCGCCGCTTTAGTGGAGGAGGCCCTCGCCGAGCTCGACGCGGCTCGCTTCGGTGCGGCGGAGGGCGACGACGGACGGCGCCTCGCACGCGAGCGCGAGGTGGGTCGAGGCGGTGGTGAGCAGCCACTGGACGTTCGGGAGCGCGCGCCGGAGCAGTGGGACGAGCTCGCGGAGGAGCGCGGGATCCTGCTGGGCCTCGACGTCGTCGATCGCGACCACGCCCTCGCGTTCGCGCGGCGCGTCGGCGTTCGGGTAGGCGGCGAAGAGCGCGCGGAGCGGGAGCGTCACGAACGAGACGAGGTGGCGTGCGGCGCGCGGCATGGCGTCGAACGGAACGAGCCCGCCGCGCGCCGATCGCGCGAGCGGCTCGAGGCTCGTCGGGCTGACTCCGGCGTGCGAGAGGTCGAACGGCTCGAGCACCACGTCGATGACCTCGCGCAGCGCCGCTTCGAAGCGCCCGAGGTGGTGGTACTCCGCGCGATCGGCGCCGAGCGCGGCCCCGATCGAGGCGTACGAGATGGCCTGCTTCGTCTCGCGCGTCAGGTCGGCGCGCGTCGGATCGTCGAAGCTCGCGTTCGGCTGGCGCACGTCGTAGCGGAGGATCGAGCGCTCCGGGACGCTCAGCATGTTCGGTACGCGGGAGAACCACCGCGAGCCGGAGAACGAGACGAAGACGAAGCCGCCGTCCTGCTGGGCGCGGCGATCGAAGAGCGCCTGCTCGCGCCGGCGGATCGCCGCGGCGTCGGCGCTCTCGCCCGCGAAGACCGCCGAGGGGCTGGCGACGACGAGCGGGTGCGGGCGCTCGGGATCGTCGTCGCCGAGCAGCCACTCGGTGGCGACGTACGGCGCCGTGCGCGCGCCTCCGCCGCGCGCGCGCGTGCCGCTCGACGCGGCAGAGGGCAGGGGAGGCAGCGCGTGGCCGGGACGCGTCAGCGCGAGCGCGGAGACGAGCGACGTCTTGCCGGTACCATCTCCGCCGAAGAGGACCGTCACCGGTCGCGGCGGCGCCGCGGAGACGGGGGCGATCTCGTCGCTCTCCGCGGGGGGCGCGTCGGCGTCTTCGGCGGGCTCCGGCGTCGCGAGCCGAAGCACGGCGTCGTCGAACGGGCCGACGTCGTGGAGCGATACGCGGAGAAGCCGCATCGAGCAGAGCCTAGCGACCTTCCGTCACGCGCGCCGCGAGTTTCGAGGGCCAAGGCGCCGAGCTCGCTCCTCTCGAGCTCGAAGGGGGTGGACGCTTGCGGTCGCGCCGGCCTCGGGGGCGGCGCGACTCTCACGCCCCCGTGCGGCGGCGCGCGCGGGCGCCGAGCACGAGCGCGGACGCGAGAAAGAGCCCGAACGAAGCGCCGCCGCTCGCCGGGGCGCGGCTCGACGAGCACGACGCACCGGCCTCGGGCGCGTCCGCGAGCCCGGTGCGGATCGGCTTGGCGCGCGGCCCCGACTCGTCGCCGAGCGGCTCGCCCGACTCGACGATGGGAGCGCCGCCCGCGAGCGCGAACGCCTCGTCGAAGAGCTGCGTCCAGCCGGCGGTGGTCGTGTAGATGTGGCCGAAGTCCTCGTCGCAGTCGCCGCCGCGCGAGACGACGCCGACGACGGCGCCGGTGTCCTCGCTGATCGCCGGCCCGCCCGAGTCGCCCTGGCAGATCGAGCGGCCGACCTCGAACTCGTGGGGACCGAGCGCGGTCTTGCTCTCGGAGACGCCGCTGCCCATCGCCAGGACCGCGACGCCCTCCTTGCGGAGGCGCGTGCCGATCGGCATCCGCTTGTCGTTCTGCCCGTAGCCGACGGAGCGGACGGTCTCGCCGACGGCGACGCCCGCGCCGAGCCGGACCGCCGCCGGCTCCACGCCCTCGATGGCGCGGTCGAGCACGACGAGCGCGATGTCGCTGTCGCAGAGGTAGTCGCTCTTCGGCGTGACGATCGCCGTGCCCACGGCCTGCGGCGCGCGCCCGAACTTCGGCGACACGCCGGTGTAGACGGCGACCGCGCCCGGCGCCTGCTCGCCGGCGACGTGCGCGCCGTTGGTCGACCGGCCGGCCTCGTCGCACGATACGGAGGTCGTGATGCTGTTCGCGACGCAGTGGCGCGCCGTGAGGACGACGTTCGGAGCGATGAGCGCGCCGGAGCACAGCTCGAAGGTGCCTCCGGCGCCAACCTTCAGCGCCACCACGCTGCTCATCGCGCTCGGATCGTCGTCGCCCTCCCCGCCGAAGATGTTCGTCCCGACGGAGCCCGCCGCCGCCGTCACGTTCACCGCCGCGCCGGAGTCGCCGGGGCCCTCGGCGGCGCACCCGGTGATCCCGAGGACCGCCAGCGCGAGGGCTGATGACCGGAGGATCCACCAGAAAGACCTACCCTGGGCGGCGATGTGCGCGCCGGTGGTTGTTTGTACGGTTGTGCCGGTCGCAACAGCGGGGTGGGACGGAAAGAGGAGGGGCACGATAACCCCAGCCTTCACGTTGTGTGCCGGTATCCGACAGCTCGGCCGGTCAACTTACCTGCGGCATGTGCGATCTCGTGCCGCGTCCAGCCGTGAAGCTCAGCCTTTCGAGTCGGGCATCTCGACGATCACGCAGCGCAGCAAAGACCTGATCCGGATGTCATAGCGGAAGCGAGAGTGTGCCTGGTGGACACCCCCCCAAGCCTCGGGTTAAGCTCGCTCTCTCGCGCTTATTGGGGGCTTTGACGATGGGCCGCGTCTTGCTAAAGCCCGTCACTTCGCGACGCTCGTCCACGGATGAGCGTCCGTCCTCAGGTCCGACTTCGCTCATGCTCAACTCCGACGCCGTCACCAGGGAGCTGCTCTCCGGCTCGCCCGATGGAGTGAGCCTCGACGACTCGTCGCCAATACCGGGCTCGTCCGGAGTCCGCTCCTCGTCGGTCAGCCTCACGGGGGTGGTGCCCGAGCGGCTCCAGAAGCTGAGCCGCATCCAGCTGACGGACACCCAGCTCGCGCTCGTCGTGAGCGCCGTCCTGTTCCTGGTCGGGGCGTGGCCGCTCGCGCTCACCGAGGTCCCACCCTACCAGGACCTGCCGAACCACCTGGCGACGCTCACGGTCATCGAGAACCTGAAGGCGTACCCCGAGTACGTCTTCAACGGCTTCTTCAAGACGAACGCCGCGCTCTTCACGTGGCTCTACGTCGTCGGCAAGCTCACCGGGGTGAAGCTCGCGGCGCGCCTCTTCGCGCTGCTCACCCTCGCCCTCAACGCCTTCATCCTCCCTCGCTTCGTGCTGCGCATCTCGGGCAGCCGGAGGCGGATGCTCATGGCGAGCCTGTTCGCGTGGCCGATGGTCCACAACTGGTTCGTCTCGATGGGCATGCTCGATTTCGCGATCGCGGTGCCGCTGTCGCTCGCGCTGCTCCTCGCGGTCAATCGACAGCGCACCGCGCCGACGATCGCGAACGGGCTCGCCATCGTCGCCCTCGGGGTCGCGACCTGGTACGCGCACGTCTTTCCGCTGCTCGTGGTCCACCTGCTCATCCTCGTCGAGTCGCTCGTGCAGACGACCTGGCGCGAGCGGTTCCGGGCCATCCGCGCGATGGCGATCCCGCTCATGCCGGTGACGCTGCTCGCGCTCGCGTCCGTCGCGCAGCACGTGAGGGACACCACGGGCCCGATGACGGGCTTCATGGACTTCAAGAAGCTGCTCGCGCCGTGGGAGCTCGGGTACAACCTCTGGGCCGAGTGGTTCTGGGGTTACTCGAACCTCTCGATCTCGAGCGTCGTGCCCTGCGTCGCGCTCGCGGCCGCCGGCTTCTGGGGCCTTCGTCGTCGAACCGAGCCCGCACCGCCGTTCTTCTCGTCGTACGCGCTCGTCGCGCTCGTCCTCTTGTACTGCTTCATCCCGTACAAGATGACGAACTGGTTTCACGTCAACTCGCGGCTCATCCCGTACTTCTGGGTCGGCCTCTTGTTGTTCGTGCCGGAGCGGCTGCCGAAGCCGCTCATCGCCGCGCTCGGCCTCTCCGGCGTGCTCTACACGGCGGGGATGGGCATCGACTACGCGCGCCTCGACGAAGAGCGCCGCGAGTTCTCGGCGGGCATCGACGCCGTCCCCGAAGGCGCGCAGCTGCTCCCGCTGCTCTTCAAGCACAAGGGCGCCTCGGACAACACGCGGAACCTGCTCCACATGTGGGGCTACTACGTCGTCGAACGCAAGACGTCCGCGCCGCTCCTGTTCGCGCACTCGCGCTCGTTCCCGGTCACGTACAGCGTGCCGCCGCCGGTGAGCTTCAACCACCTCGTGCTCGAGTCGTTCGCGCCGGAGATGAACACGCCCGCGACGACGTGCAAGACCGCGTCGCGCTTCGACGACTGCGACGCGCTCTTCGAGACGACCTGGCGGAAGTTCTACGCCGAGGCGACGCCGCGCTACGACCACCTGCTCTTGTGGGAGCCCTCGCCCGAGGCGCTCGCGATGATCCCGAACGACTACGAGCGCACCTTCGCGCGCGGTCGGCTGATGATCTACGCGCGTCGCGACGTCGCCCCCAAGCAGGCGACCAAGTACTGACGGACGCCGCGGAGCCGGCGTGTGAAGGCCGTCCTCGCTCGCGCCGCCTGGGCGCTCGTCGTCGCCGGCGTCGGGGTGGCGCTCGCGGCGACGCTCGGGTTCGTCGTCGCCACGCTCTTCGTCCGCGTGCCGTACTGGGGCGAGGCCGAGGTGCTCTTCGAGGCGTCGCGCCTGCGCCAGCACCTGCCGTTGTGGGGCGATCCGCTCGTCGGCGCGACCGAGTACGGCGAGCCGCCGTCGCGCTTCTACGTGACCTACCCGCCGCTCTGGACGTGGGTGGTGTCGCTCGCGCCCGCGGACGTCGCGAGGACGTTCGCGCGCCTGGCGTCCACGCTCGCCTGGCTCGGGACGCTTGCGGGGATCGCCTGGAGCGCGAAGCGCGAGGTACGGCGCGAGGCGGCGCTCGCGGCGGCGTTCGTCGGCGGCATCTGGGTGCTCGCGAACTTCGCGACCGTCGCCCGACCCGACGCGATCGCGTGCGCGATCGCCGCGATCGCGCTGACGCGCGCGACGCGTCGCGGGAAGGTCGACCTCGCGTGCGTCGCCCTCTTCGTCCTCGCGCCGTGGGTGAAGCCGACGGTGATCGGCCTGCCCGCCGGTGCGCTCCTCGGCGCCTGCCTCGCCGACCGAGGGCGCGGGGCGCGGGCGATCGGCAGCGCGCTCGTGCTCGCCCTCGGCGCCGCGGTGCTCGCGCACGTCTGGTCCGGTGGCGCCCTCTTCGAGCACGTCGTTCGCTCCAACGCGCAGCCGCTGTCGCTCGCGGTGTGGCTCGAGCAGGTGCCGCCGCGTCTGCCCTTCTTCGCGCCGCTCTTCGCGTGGGCGGCATGGCTCGGGTGGCGCGACCGCGCCAGCGCGAGCGCGCGCATCGGGCTCGCCGCCCTCGGGGGCGCGCTCGTCTGGACGCTGTTCGCGCTCGCCAAGACCGGGAGCGCCTCGAACTACTGGATGGAGCCGGCGATCGCCGCGGTCTCGCTGATCGCGCGATCGCCGGCGGGGCCGATCCGCGTCGGCGGCGCGAAGCTCGGCCACGCGCTCGCGGCGCTCGCGTGCGTCGCTTGGACCGACGTAGCGTCCGTGCGCGGCGCGCTCGAGCACGCGCGGTCGTACCGCGACGACGCGGCGTTCGTCGGCTCGGTCCGCGCGCGCCTCGGCGCCGCGCCGGGCGACGTCGTCGCCGCCGACGAGGCCGGGATCGAGCTCGAGCTGAACGGGCGCATCCTCACGCCCACCTACCAGATGGCCCACCTCGTCCGGCGCGGCGCCTACCCCGCGGCGCCGTGGATCGCCGACCTCGAATCGCCGCGCACCCGGGCGTTCGTCGAGCACTCGAGGCAGCTCGAGCTCGTCCCCGACGTCCTCCGCGCGCTCGAGGCAGGCTACGTCGTCGCCTTCGAGGAGCGCGGCTTCCGCGTCTGGACGCGGCGCTGAGCGGCTACTTCAGCCGGACGCGAACGTCGATCCGGCGGCCGATGGCGAGGGCGAAGAACGCGCTGCCTTCGCCGTCGGCGAAGCTGCCGCCGATCGCGAAGACGTCGCCGTGGAGCCCGTCGTGCACGGCGTCCGCGCTCACGCTCCCGGCGAGGTGGAGCCGCGTGACCTTGCCCTTCGCGACGAACGCGCGGCCCTTGATGAGCGCGAGGGTCCGTCGCACCGCGCTGGTCAGGGCCGCGCTCGGCGAGCCCTGGAGCTGCGTGTCGACGATGTGGCCCGCCTCGTCGAGCGTGAGCACGACGTCGACCGTCCCGGCGGAGCCGAGCGGAGCCGCGCGCCACGCGGGGTCGGCGCTCGCGGCCTGCGGGAAGCCGCGCGTGAACGCCGTCGCGAGGTCGGCCGCCGAGCGCTCGCCGACCGCGCCGTAGAGGGCGGGCGCGCCCGTCGAGCCGCCGACGCCCTCGGCCTGGCCGGGGTCGGCGCGTCCGCCGGAGGGCCGGCGCGGATGCGAGGGACGAGCCGCCGGCTTGCCGCGCACCGGCGGCGTCGGCCGAGCCGGCGCGTCGCCCTCCTCCTCGGGCGCCGGGACGCCCGTGCTCTCGGGCGAAGGCGAGGCGTTCGAAAGCGGCACCTCCGCCGTCTCGGGCGCGGGGAGCTCGAACGTCTCGCCGGCGATCTGGGGCGCGGGATCGTCGTCCGGGGAGGACGAGGCGAAGCGCGGGCCGAACAGGACGGCGGCCAGCGCCACGTGGGCGCCGAAGGAGATGCCGAGGGTGAGAGCGAGGCCGCCGCGCACGACAGATAGTGTGTAGCAGCCCCGCCGAAGTTCCCGGCGTTCTGCTCGGGGAGGAAAGAGCGCGCACCTCTGATCTGAGTGACGGAGTGCTTGCGCGCGGGGGCGCCGTGTGCGAAGGAGCCGGCGTGGCGATGGCCAGGCTCTCGGGCGTGACGATTCCGCTCTTCTCGGTGCGTACGCGCGCCGACTGGGGCATTGGACAGATCACCGATCTGCCCGCGGCGGCGGCGCTCTTCCTGCGCGCGGGCCAGCGGCTCGTGCAGGTGCTACCGACGCACGAGCTGGCGGACGGCGAGACGAGCCCGTACGGCGCGCTGTCCGCGTTCGCGCTCGATCCGATCTACATCACCGTCGAGGCCGCCCCGGAGGCCGACGCCGAGCTCGTCGACCGCGCGCTCGGCGAGGACGGGCGCGCCCTCCTCGAGCGCCTCCGGCGATTGCCGACCGTCGACTACGCCGGCGTCCGCGGCCTCAAGCGCCGCGTGCTCCGCGAGGCCTTCGCGCGCTTCCGCGAGCGCGAGCTGGCGAAGGACACGCCGCGTGCCCGCGAGCTCTTCGCGTTCGTCGAGCGCGAGGGCGCCTGGCTCCGCGACCACGCGCTCTACGCCGCGCTTCGCGCCTCGCACTCCGGCTACGGGTGGTCCACCTGGCCGGCGCACGAGCGCGATCGCGCTCCGGCCGTGCTCGAGCTCGCGAGCTCGCCGCGCGACGACGGCGGGCTCGGCACCCAGGTCCTCGAGGAGATGTACCTCCAGTGGCTCGCGCACGGGCAGTGGAGCGCGGCGCGCGCGGAGATGAAGCGCGCGGGCGTCTCGCTCATGGGCGACATGCCGTTCATCGTCGGCGGCGAGAGCGCCGACGTCTGGGCGCACCGCGATCAGTTCCAGACGGACGTGTCGCTCGGCGCGCCGCCCGACGACTTCTCCGCCGACGGCCAGAGCTGGGGGCTCCCCGCCTACCGCTGGCCCGTGATGGATCAGGACGACCTCGGCTGGCTCCGCGCGCGCGCGGCGCACTCCGCCGAGCTCTACGATCGCTTCCGCATCGATCACGTGGTCGGCTTCTTCCGCCAGTGGGTGAAGAAGGAGTCTCCGGGAGCCGCGCCCTCGCGCGGTCGCTTCGATCCCGAGCCCGAGCACGAGCAGCGCGCCCGCGGCGAGAAGGTCCTCCGCGCGATGCTCGACGCGGCCGGCCGCGGCTCGGTGATCGCCGAGGACCTCGGCGTCATCCCGCCCTTCGTTCGCGAGACGATGACCCGCCTCGAGCTCCCCGGCTACAAGGTGCTGCCGTGGGAGCGCGACGACAGCTTCATCCCGCGCGACCCGCGCGCGTTCCCCGAGCTCTCCGTCGCGACGTGGAGCACGCACGACACGCTGCCGATCACGCAGTGGTGGTACGAGCTCGCCGACTGGGAGCGCGAGCGCATCGCGAAGCTCGACGGCATCCCGCTCGATCTCCCCGAAGGCGAACGCGAGCTCGCGCTCATGCGTCTCCTGTTCTCCTCGCGCTCCGAGCTCACCCTCCTCCTCGCGCAGGAGGTCCTCGGCGACAAGTCGCGCATCAACCTGCCGGGGACCGTCACCGCCCAGAACTGGACCTGGCGCCTCGACCGCCCCATCGAGGATCTCCTCGACGATCCCACCGTCACCGCGCGCCTCGACGCCATCCGCCAACTCGCGCTCGCGGCGAACCGCTAGTCCCGCGCTCTCGCTCTCGCTCTCGCCCGTGCCCGTGCCCGTGCCCGTGCCCGAAGCCGGCACCTAGCGCGACCCCTCCCGCGATCCCCCTCGCTCTCGCTCTCGCTCTCGCGCTCTCTCCCCGCCCAAGCGGAGCGCCCCTCGCGCGTCCAAGCGCCGATGCTCCTCGCGCCGTCGCGCCCCTCGAGCCTCCGGCCCTGGCTGGTCACGCTCGCGACGTTCGCCGCCACCGCGGCGTGTGGCCCACGCGCGCGGCTCGCCGAGCCACCCGATCCCGATATCGGCCCGCCATGGCGCGAGAGCGCGGCGTCCCGCTGCGCCGTCCCGCGACGCGGCGACCGCGCGGCCGCTGGGCTCGTCGCGTGCGCCGCCCCTCCGCGCGAGGTCCGCGCGTGGGGGCCGCCGCCGCGCGACGCTCCGCCGGTGCCCGAGTGCCCGGTGCGCGTGCGCGTGCTCGGCGACGGCGTCGTCGCCGACACGCTCTCCGTCCTGAACGCCTTCGATCCGCTGCCGTGGGACGAGTGCGTCCCGAGCGAGTTCATCGTCGGCGGGCGACGCGTCTTTCGCGTCGATGACGGCTGGCTCGTCGCGTACGCGGGGTCCACGCGAGGCGAGCTCTCCTGGAGGAGCACGGACGGCCTCGAGAAGCGGGTGCTCTCGGGCGCGCGCGTCGTCGGCTTCACGCGCGCACCGTCGGGCACCGTCCTCGCGCTCGCCGTCGGACGGGCGCGGCTCGGCAAGGGCGGCGTGCTCGCCATCGATCGCGACGCGCGCGGCGCATATTCGCCTCGGCTCGTCGCCGTGCTGCCGCTCGAGCCGAGCGCGGCGGCGTTCGACGACGGCGGTAGCCTCGTCGGCTTCGCCCAGGGCTTCGTCTTCCGCGTCGACGAGCGAGGAAGGCTCGAGAACGTCCACTACGTCGCGCGGAGCGTCGGAAGGGTCGCGTCGATCGCGAAGGGCCCGAGCGGCGTCTACTACCTCGGCCTCGAGTGCGGGATCCTCCGCCTCGTCCCCGAGCCCTCCGAGAGCGGCTTCCGGGAGGAGTGGTGGTCGGCGCGCGACGGCGCGTCGGGTCGCTGGAGGCCGTGCGTCGACGGCTGATCCGCGCGATCAAAGGAGCGTGGCGACGCAGCGGGCGCGGTACGAGAACCCGCTCGCGGCCTGGAACGTGTCCCCCCGATCGAAGTCGACGAGCCAGCGCGCGTTGGCCGTCGAGAAGCGAACCGCGCGGTCGCCGAAGACCGGCGCGATCGCCGGCGTCATCCGCGTCTCGTCGACGATGCTCGCGAGCTCCTTCACCGTGGGGAGCCTCATCGTGCGGCCGCCGAGGACGAGGCCGGCGCACCGCGCGGCGGCGTCCGCATGCTCGTGGAGGGTGTCCGGCGGCGTGCGCTCCCAGGCGAGGCGGGTCACCGGATCGATCACGGTGTCGGCGCTGACGTCGTACGTCTTGGTGATCGGCGCGCCGAGCGGCGGGCCGCCTCGCACGCAGCGCGCCGCGCACTTGTCGGTCGTCACGCGCGTCGTGATGTTCGCCGGACCGAGCGTCCACGCGCGCGGGTTCGCCACCGCGCCCGGGTCGACCGATGCGGTCCAGGCGCAGCTCACGTCGAACGCGGAGAACGCCGCGCTCACGAGCTTCGTCTCGCCGGGGCCGCCGAAGCTCATGATGCCGATCCCCTCGATGCGCGTCGGCAGGCGCCAGTCGTCGAGGCCGTCGTAGACGAGGTCGGCGCAGTACGCGCTCGCCTGCTCGAACGTCCGGAGCAACGTCGGTGCGGTGTCCTGCCAGGCGAGGCCGGTCACGGAGTCGGTCACGATCGCGCCGTCCGGTCCGTTCGCGATCGTGTAGCTCGAGCTCGCGGGCGCGTCGGCGGGGACGCGCGACTGCGGCCAGCGCGGATCGCCGTCGGCCGGCGCCGTCCCGCTCGCGTCGTCCGTCGCGGCGCCGTCGTCGTCACGTCCTCCGCCGCCGTCTGCGCCGCTCGGGTCTCTGCCGCTGGACGACGCGTCGGGGCTCGACTCCTCTGCCGCCGTCTTCAGAGACGCACATGCGAGGAGCCCGGCGGCGATCGCGGAGACGAGGAGCGGAAGGCGCATCGTGAGGGTCTTGCCGTCGGGAGGGTGGGGCGACGCGGCGCTCGGGCTCCGGCCCGCGGTCCGGTCGCAGAGGCCCCTCCTCCCCTGACACGGAGGCCGCCTTCTGCAACGTACAATCCGCAGAAAAATAGCGCTAACGTGCCGGGCCCCCATGGAACGAACGGTGCGGCCCGGCCGTCACACCCCGCTCGGCGCGACCTTCGACGGACAGGGCGTGAACTTCGCCGTGTACTCCGAGAACGCCACGGGAATGGACCTGTGTCTCTTCGACGAGGACGGCGAGAAGCGGATCCCGCTGCGCGAGCAGACCATCCACGTCTGGCACGGCTACGTCGTCGGCCTCCGCCCCGGCCAGCGCTACGGCTTTCGCGCGCGCGGGCCCTACGATCCCTCACGCGGCCTCTTCTTCAATCCCCACAAGCTGCTCGTCGACCCCTACGCGCGCTCGATCGAGGGCAAGATCGACTACCGCGAGCCCGTCTTCCCGTACGCCGGTTCGCCGTTCCCCGGCTTCGCCGGGACCAAGGACCGGCCGAACACGCTCGCGGCCGATCTTCGCGACAGCGCGCGAGGCGTGCCGAAGTGCGTGGTGGTGGACGATCGGTTCGACTGGGAGGGCGACGCTCCCCCGCGCGTCCCGTGGGCCGACACCGTGCTCTACGAAGCCCACGTGAAGGGGATGAGCGCGAGCCACCCGGACGTCCCCGCGTCGCTCCGCGGGACGTACCTCGCGCTCGCGAGCGATCCCATCATCGGACACCTCCAGCGGCTCGGGGTCACGACGATCGAGCTCTTGCCGATCCACGAGTCGATGAACGAGTGGTCCGTCGCCTCGCGCGGCAAGGAGAACTACTGGGGCTACTCGACCCTCGGCTTCTTCGCGCCCGACCAGCGGTTCGCCGCCGAGCCAGGCAACCAGGTGACCGAGCTCAAGCGAACGGTGAAGAAGCTCCACCGCGCGGGCATCGAGGTCGTGCTCGACGTCGTCTACAACCACACCGGCGAGGGCGATCAATTCGGCCCGTCGGTCTCGCTCCGCGGGCTCGACAACCGGACCTACTACCGGCTCCGCCCCGACGATCTCGGTCGCTACGAGGACTACACCGGCTGCGGCAACAGCCTGAACATGCTGCATCCGCAGACGCTGAAGCTCGTGATGGACAGCCTCCGCTACTGGGTGCAGGAGATGCACATCGACGGCTTCCGCTTCGACCTCGCCTCGACGCTCGGGCGCGAGCACGGCGCCGGGGTCGACAAGCTGAGCGCCTTCTTCGACATCATCCACCAGGACCCCGTCCTGTCGAACGTGAAGCTCATCGCCGAGCCGTGGGACCTCGGGCACGGCGGCTACCAGGTCGGAAACTTCCCCGTGCTCTGGACGGAGTGGAACGGACGCTACCGCGACACCGTCCGGCAGTTCTGGACCGGCGCCAAGCACACCGTCGGGGACATGGGCTACCGCCTCACGGGCTCGAGCGATCTCTACGAGGACGGCGGAAGGCGCCCGCACGCGAGCATCAACTTCGTCACCGCCCACGACGGCTTCACGCTCCGCGATCTCGTCAGCTACCAGAAGAAGCGAAACCTCGACAACGGCGAGGACAACCGCGACGGCTGGGACGACAACCTCTCGTGGAACTCGGGCGTCGAGGGGCCGACGAACGATCCGAAGATCGAGCGCCTGCGCGCGCGCCAGCAGCGCAACTTCATCGTCACGCTGATGGTGTCGCAGGGCGTGCCGATGATCACGGCCGGCGACGAGATGGGCAAGACGCAGGGCGGCAACAACAACGCCTTCGTCCAGGACAACCCCGTCGCGTGGCTCGACTGGGCGCGCGATCCCGAGCGCGAGAAGCTACTCGCGTTCTGCCGCGAGGTCGTCGCGTTCCGCCGCCGCCACCCGGTCTTCCGCCGTCCGCGCTTCCTCCGCGGCGAGCGCGTCGCCGGGAGCGAGCTCCCGGACATCGCGTGGTTCCGTCCCGACGGGCGCGAGATGGTGGCGTCGGACTGGCAGAACCCGCACCGCGCGGCGCTCGCGCTGCTCCTCGCGGGTGACGCGCTCGACTGGCGCAACACGGCGGGTGACGCGGTCGTCGACGACACGTTCCTCGTGCTCCTGAACGGATCGCACGACGACATCCCGTTCACGCTGCCGGGGCGCGAGTGGGGCAGCCGCTGGGCGCTCCGCATCGACACGACCCAGGAGACGATGAGCTCCGGAGACGCGGTCGACGCGGCCACCCGGCTGCCGGTCATCGCGCACAGCGTGATGGTCTACAAGCGCATCTCGCCCGGCCGCGGCTCGTGGCGCCCGACCCGCTCGACACGCGGCGGCTTCTAAACCAGCGAGCGAAGCTCGATCAAAATCCAGCTCGCGAAGCGAGCGCCGCGTGGGGTGGGGACCCCGGAAAACCGCGCTTTTCCGGGGCGGGGCGGCGCGTGCCGCCCCGTGATGACTAGAGCCGCAGGCGCGGGCGGCACGCTTCGGCGCGTGCCGCCGCGCGGTGATCACTTCTTCGCGACGGGCGGGCAGGCGGCGAGGCACTCGGCCTTGCGCGCCGCGCACGCGGCCTCCGTCGTGGCCTTCGACTCCGCGAGATCGTGGCACTCCTTCGGGAGGCCGGGCTCGTTCTCGTGCGGATCGCATGCCTCGTCGATGGCGTCGCACGACGGGCGCGACTCGGCGGAAGCCGGCGCGGTCGGGGCGGGCTCGGTGGGCGACGCCGGCGGCGGGGGGCTCCCGCAGGCGACGGAGAGGACGGCGGAGGAGACGAAGATCGTTGCGAACAGACGGGTCATGGGGCGCAGCCTAGACCAGGACGGGGACGGACGTGAGCATAATGAATTTGAATTTCAGTTGCAATATGCCACGCTGGAGAACATGAGCGCTGGAGGTGTTGGACGCCTCGAGCTCGAGGCAACGACGCGTCGAGCGACGGCATCCGAACGGGCCTGACCGCCCCATCGACAAGACCGCGGCGGGCAAGACCCGCGGAGGGGAAGGAGACGCCGTTGGCATCAGGACACTCCGTGTTCGGGGCGATCGTCGGCCGCCTCCTCTTCCGCGAGGTCACGACCCTCGAGATCCGTGACCTCGGACGATCGTTCCGTCTCGTCCGGTTCGGCGGCGACGCGCTTCGGAGCGCGACATGGGAGCCGGGCGACAAGATGCAGATCTACCTGCCGGGGCAGGGAATGCGGACCTACACGCCGATGACCTGGGACGTCGACGGCGGGGTCGCCGAGCTCCTCGTCTTCGTTCACGGAACGAGCCCAGGCGCGGAGTGGGGGCGGCGCCTCCGCGTGGGCGATCGGTGGCAGCTCTTCGGCCCGCGCCGCTCGATTCGCGGAGCGGGCCCAGCCGATCCGTTCGTCCTCTTCGGCGACGAGACGTCGTTCGGGGTCGCGCGCGCGCTCACCGACGCCAAGGGCGCGTCGCGTGTGCGGTGCGTCTTCGAGGTGAACGACGTCGCCGAGTCCGAAGCGGCGCTCGCGGCGGTGGGGGTGAGCGGGACGACGCTGGAGCGACAGCCGGCGGACGCCCACCTCGCGGCGACGTCGGAGCGATTGATCGACGAGCTCGCGGCGCATCCGAGCGCGGCGCTCGTCATGACGGGCCGGGCGCAGTCGATCCAGCTCGTCCGCGCGCACCTCAAGGCGAAGCGGGCGCTCCGCGCCGGGACCGTGAAGGCCTACTGGTCCGTCGGCAAGACCGGCCTCGACTGACCGCTGTCGCGGAGCCGCCGGCGGGGTCCCGAGACGTCGCGGCTCGGACTCGAGAGGGTCACTCCGCGGCGCGCGTGAGGACGCTGACGCTGACGTCCGCGTTGGCGTTCGCGGCGGAGAGGCGGCCCGCGAGCGGCTTCGTCATCGGACCGAGCGCGCTCGGGAGACTCGCGAAGGAGACGTCGACCTCGTCGCCGCCGGTCGGAGCGTAGTAGCCGCCGACTTCCTGCGTGATGTTGCCGATGGTGCCGCCCCACGTCGCGCCGTGGCCCGCCTTCGGGCAGCTCGCCGTGCGGCAGGTGGTGGTGGCGAGCGTGTAGCTCGTCTTGAAGAGGCCGTTCTCGATCGCGGTCGACGTGCGGAGCACCTTGGCGCGCGCGTGGCCGACCGCGTGGCTCTCGGCGGCGCGGGCGACGCCGGGGCCAGCCTTGCCCGAGAGGCTCGGGACGAGCGCCACGGTCGCCGCCGCCGCCGCGAGGACGAAGCCGAGGCGGGCGCGGCGATCGCTCTTCGCGCGGAGCGCGAGGAAGACGACGAGGCCGAGGGTCGCGAACATCGCCGCGTTCGAGGCCATGCTCGTCGGCTTCTTCGGCGCGACGGTGGCGCTGCTGCAGCCGTTGCCGCGCGCCTCGAGCTTCGTGCTGTAGAGCTCGGCGAGGCCCGCGATGTCGTCGGCGCCGGGCTCGCGGATCGACGCGTCGTTGGGCGCCGAGAACCGGTACATGAGCGCGTCCTTGCGACCCATCTCGTCGTTCATGCCGAGCGAGTGACCGAGCTCGTGCGCGATGACGTGGTGCAGGTCGTAGACGAGCTCGCTCGAGGTCTCGACGGTGACATCGCCGCCGTGCGAGATCCCGTCGGTGTTCGACGGGTGCGCCGCCGTGGCGCTCGGATCGTGCGCGAGCGTGGGGGTGCCCGGCGCCTCGAGCACCTCGAACGAGTACGCCCCGTTGAAGATGATGTCCGCGTCGAGGATGTTCCCGGAGGCGTTGTCGTACGTGAGGACGGTGATCGCCAGCGCCCGGCCGGCCGGGGCGTAGCCGCCCCGCATGTAGAAGACGCCGTTCTTCTGATCGAAGCCCGGCTTCTTGGGGGAGGTCGCGTCGGCCGGCACGACCTCGAGATCGGGTGCCCCCACCGTGCCGCTCCAGGAGTCCATCGCGCTCAGCGTCGCCTCGGTCGCCTGGGTGACGGCGCGGTCCAGCGACGCGTCGAGCGTGTACTGGACCGTCCGCTCCTCCCAGTGAACCAGCTCACCGCGGGACGTCCGCTTGATTTGGTAGGCCTCGGCGTCGCCCGGAGCGCTCACGAAGAGCGCAGCGCCGGTGACGGCTGCGAGGGCGGCTCGAACGATCGACCCGACCGCGCCGCCGCGAATCGAGCTGAGGTTGGAGACAGGCGCCACATAGCTTTGATACGGCAGGCGCGCCGTCTCATTTCGATTTTCCTACCCAGAGCCGAAAATGAGTGTGCAGCTGTAACGCGACACCTGCACCAGCACCACGACGGCCCCGAAGCGGACACCCGCTCCGCCGGTGTGAGTCACAATCGCGTCTCAAGAGGTCCGCGCGCGGAACTCGGGTCACGGACTTATTGAAGAAATCGGCGCGGGCCGCGCGCACACATCCCGCGCGAACCTCCGGAAAGGTCACGCCGCGGGTGCCATGTTCCTCCCATCGCCCGACCCTCTGGGGTCGGACGAGTGCCCACTACGACTCCCGAGTTGGCAATTACTCGCGGGCGGAGCCGGGGTTGCTCACGCGCTCGGGCGGACCGCCGAGCTTGTAGCGCTCGAGCTTCCGGTAGAGCGTCGTGCGGTCGAAGCCGAGGACCTTCGCGGCCTGCGTCTTGTTCTGGCCGACGGCCTCCATCACGCGCTGGATGTAGCGGCGCTCGACCTCTTCCATCGTCACGAGGTCGGTCGGGTCCTCGGTCGCGACGACGACGAACGACGGCTTGTACTCGCGCACCTTCGGGGGGAGGTCTTCGACCGTCAGCTCCTCGAAGCGCGCGAGCGCGATCGCGCGCTCGATGCAGTTCTGCAGCTCGCGGACGTTGCCCGGCCACGAGTACGCGAGCAGACGCTCGGCGACCGCGGAGGAGAGGCCGCTGACCTTCTTGCCCATGGGCTCGGCGAGCTTGGTGATGAAGTGCTGCGCGAGGAGCAGCACGTCGCTGCCGCGCGCGCGGAGCGGGGGCAGGTCCACGTGCACGACGTTGATCCGGTAGTACAGGTCCTCGCGGAAGCGCCCGCTCTCCACGAGCGATTCGAGGTCGCGGTTCGTCGCCGTCACGAGCCGCGCGTCGAACGGCGTCTCCGACGTTCCGCCGACGGGACGGACCGAGCGCTCCTCGAGCGCGCGGAGGAGCTTCGCCTGCATGCCCGGCGGCATCTCGCCGATCTCGTCGAGGAAGAGCGTGCCGCCGCTCGCCTCGACGAAGAGGCCGCGCTTGCTCGTCTTGGCGTCCGTGAAGGCGCCCTTCACGTGCCCGAAGAGCTCGCTCTCGAGCAGCGTCTCGGGGAGCGCCGCGCAATTGATCGCGACGAACGGACCGTTCGCGCGCTTGCTCCGCTTGTGGACGTCGCGCGCGACGAGCTCCTTGCCCGCGCCGCTCTCGCCGGTGACGAGGACCGTGGCGTCGGTCTCGGCGACGCGCGCGATGACCTCGTGGACCTTGCGCATGGCCGGGCCGTCGCCGACGAAGTCCGCGCTCGGCTTCGAGCGCGCGACCTCGGCGCGGAGGCGCTTCACCTCGTCGCGGAGGAGCTTGTTCTGGGCGGCGCGCTCGACGGCGACGACGAGCTGGTCGATGTCGAAGGGCTTGGTGATGAAGTCGTACGCGCCGGCGCGGAGCGTCGCGATGGCCGTCTCGAGCGAGCCGAAGGCGGTGATCACGATGACCGGGAGATCCGCGCGGTTCTTCGCGACACGGTCGGTGAGCTCCACGCCGCTCATCCCGCGCATGTTGAGGTCGGTGACGACGACGTCGAAGTCCTCACGCTCGAGCAGCTCCCACGCGGCGTCGGCGCTGTTCAGCTGGACGGCGTGGTAGCCGCGGCGGGTCAGGGCCTGCTCGACGACGGCCGCCATCTCGGGCTCGTCGTCGACGACGAGGACGCGTTGCCGTGCTTCGGGGCTGGGAACGGGGGACGCCATGGCGCGAAGCTTACTCGACATCGCGCTCGATTCCTGCAGTCACGATCAGGCCTCGACCGGCAGATAGAGCTGGAAGCGGGTGCCCTCGCCGACGGTGCTCTCCGCCTTCATCCAGCCCCCGTGGTCCTCGACGATGCCGTGCGTGACGCTGAGGCCGAGGCCGGTGCCCTCGCCGACGGGCTTCGTGGTGAAGAACGGCTCGAAGATCCGCTCGAGGTTCTCCGGGGTGATGCCGGTGCCGGTGTCGGCGACCTCGACGATCGCGCAGCGGCGCACGAGCTCTGGAGCGCGCTCGGGCGCGGCGTCGTCCTCGCGCACCTCGATCCTGAGGTCGCCGCCGTCGGGCATCGCGTGGATGCCGTTGATGACGAGGTTCGTGATCGCCTGCTCGATCTGCGCGGCGTCGATCTTCAGCGTCACCTTGCCGGTGGGCGCCACCTTCACCTCCACGCGCGACTTCTTCGCGAGCGCCGCGAGCAGGTGCGAGGTCCGCTCGGCGAGCTCGGCGAGATCGGCCTCGGCGCGCTTCGGCGTTCGGCGCCGCGCGAAGTCGAGGAGCTGGCGAACGATCTTCGTGACGCGTTCGGCCTGGGACACGATGATCTTGGCGTCCTCGGGCGCGTTGGCCGCGCCGACCTCGCCCGTCGCGATCATCTTGGCGCGCATCGCGATGACGTTGAGCGGCGTGCCGAGCTCGTGCGCGATGCCCGACGCGAGCGTGCCCACCGTGCGCAGGCGGTCGGCGTGACGCAGCTGCTCGAGCGCCGCGATGCGCTTCGCCGCCTCCTCCTCCGCGAGCGTGCGCGCCGCGGAGAGCGCGTCGCACATCGCGTTCTGCTCCTCGATGAGCGCGGAGACCTCGTCGGAGCCCGTCACCGCGAGCTTGTGGGAGAGGTCGCCCTTGCCGATGCGGCGCGCCTGCTCTGCGACCCGCGCGAGCGGCCGCGAGACGATCCAGGACGACAGGACGATCGCGACGGATGCGGCGAACGCCACGACGATCGTCGACAGGAGGAGCTGCTCGCGGACCTCCGCCCAGAAGACCTGCGACTCCTTGACGAGCGGTCGTGAGAACTCGAGCGCCGCAGGGCGCAGTCCGGGGCGGATCAAGGGGACGTAGGCGTAGACGTGCCGCTTGCCGTCGGACGTCACGCCGACCCACGTTCGCTGCTCGTTCCGGAGGAGCGAGGGGATGACCGAGACGCCTCCGCGCGGAGAGAACGAGTGGTCGCTGTCGACGTCGAGCCACGTCCAGCGGACGTCGATGGCCTCGTCGCGATCGTGAACGGCGACAAGCTCGAGCGCGCGCGCCTCGCCCTCGCGCTCCCAGACCGCGAGGATCGACGCGCTCAGCGCCCGCCCGAGGCTCGAGAGGTCCTCGGCCACGGTCGTCTCGAGCTGGTCGACCTCGCGGGTCGCGGCGACGGACGAATAGACGACGACGCTGAGGAGCCCCGTCGCCACGAACGCGAGCGCGAATTTCGTCGCGACTTTCATGGGGATACCTTAGCTCAGAGGGGGCATTTCTGCCTCACGGCGGAACGCCCGGAGCCTGCGGCAATGTGCCCTTTTGCCCCAATCGACTGCGGCACCGGTGAATTCGGTCACAGCGCGCCGAGTGAGCCGATCCGTGATCTCGCGACCTTCTGCTGCACGCATGCGTGGCACGTGAGGTGCTGATGGCGAGGCACACCTCGCAGCGGAGACACTGCTCGGCTGCGAAGGGGAAAGGGTGCGATTCATCGTGAACGTCGCAAGCGCGATTCCTACGGCACGTTTCAGTGCACTTCTCGTGGAGGGCGACAAGCCCCTCGGCCTCGAAAACAGCCTCCGCGAAGAGGGGTGCTCTGTTCGGCGCGCAACGTCACGGGCTGCAGCGCTCGACGCGCTGCCGGGTACGGACATCATCGTGATCGCGGCGCCGTCCCTCTCGGACGACGACGTCCTCGACCTCGTGGGCAAGGCGAACGGCGCTGCGGTGCTCGTCGTCGCAGGCAGCAATGACCTGGCGGTGAAGGCCGCACGGCTCGGCGCCGCGGTCGTCGTCGGCGGGGCGATCGAGCTCGCCAGCGTCCAGATCAAGCAGCTCCTCTCCGTCGTCGACCTGAAGCGCAAGGTGGCGCGGCACTCGATGCCCGTCTCCTCGCTCTCGTCGCCGACCAGCGGCGTCGTGCAGCGCCGCTCGGCGCCGCTCCCGAAGGAGGCCACTCCGGACGCGCTCGACGCGCTCGTCGAGGCCGCCGAAGGGCTCGTCCCGATGCACAAGTTCCAGCGCGTCTACGTCGACTACGCCCTCCGTCGCTTCGGCGGGAACAAGGTCCACACGGCGGCGGCGCTCGGCATCGACCGGCGCACGATTCAGCGCTGGGCGCGCGCGCGCGCCGAGCAGCGCCCGCAGGCGACGTCGGCGACGACCAACTCGTCGTCCTCTTCGTCGTCCTGAGTTCGGATCTCGGATTTCCCGCGCCTTCATCGGCCCCGATGCAGGCTCGGATGAGAGCGCCCGCGCGAGCTACCCCCAGCTCGCGTCGGGCGCTCGAACTTTTGTCCGTCCGCCGAGCTTCCGCCGAGCGGCGCGCGGTCACGCGTCGGGGACGAGCACCACCTTGCCCTTCGCTTTGCGATCGTGGAGGTAGTGGTGAGCGGCCGCGGCCTCCGAGAACGGGAACGTGCGGTCGACGTGCGGCGCGATCTGGCCGGCCTCGTACATCCGGACGAGCGCCTCGAACTGCTCGCCCAGCATCGGGAGCTCGCCGAAGAGGTGGCCCATGTTGCAGCCCGAGACCGTCTTGTTGTCGTCCATCAGCTTGCGTGGGCTGTAGCTCCGGATGCGGACGACCTGGCCGATGGCGTGCAAGAGGCTCCGCGTCTTTCCGGAGGCCGCGGCGGAGAGGCCGAACGCGACGAGGCGTCCGGCCGGCGCGAGCAGGTCGTAGCCGTCGCCGAAGCTCTTTCCGCCGACCGGATCGAGCACGAGGTCGACGCCGCGTCCGTTCGTCGCCGCGCGCACCTCGGCGACGTAGTCGGCGTCGTTGGCGATCGGGTGCTGGCAGCCCTGCTCCTTCAGGAAGGCGTGCTTGGAGCGCGACGCGATGCCGAAGATCTCGCAGTCGCGCGTCTTCGCGAGCTGGATCGCGGCGAGCCCGACGCCGCCCGCCGCGGAGTGGATGAGCACGCTCGAGCGCGGGCGGAGGTTGCCCGTGTAGAGCATCATGTGATGAGCCGTGAGGTACACGACGGGCAGCGCCGCGCCCTCCTCGAAGCTCATCGCGTCGGGCATCCGGAACGCTTGCTGCTCGTTCACCACCAGCGTGTCGGTGTAGCCGCCGAAGCGAGGCATCCCGAAGACGCGCTCGCCCTCGCGAACGCGCGTGACGTCCTTGCCGACGGCGTCGATGACGCCGGAGACCTCGTAGCCCACGACGCACGGGATCTTCGGCGCGTCCGGGTAGAGCCCGACGCGCGCCATGAGGTCGGCGAAGTTGATCCCGGCGGCGCGGACGCGGATGCGGACCTCGTTCGGACCCGGCTCCGGATCGGGCGCCTCGCGCACGGCGAGCACTTCGGGGGGACCGGCCTTCGTGATCCAGATCTGACGCATCGTGCGTCCGATGCTACGCGCCCGGCGGCCGTCGCGGGGGGAGCGCGTCGCGGCTCGAGCTTTCCGTCACCGCGTCCGCCGGCGCTCGACCGAGTTGGCCGGCTCCCTCCGTCAGTCGAGGAGCTCGGCTTTCGGCGCGGCCGGGACGAGGCGCGGCGGCATCGATTGGTAGGCGCGGATCGCGAGGCGCTCGGACGCGTCCTTCGTGCGCGCGGTGGCGAGCATCAGGCTCGATCGAGACTTCACCGCCTGACCGACCGTGAGCTCGTCGGACGTGATCTCGGGCGCGGCGATGTGGATGTGGCCGCCCTTCGTGCCGGTCCGGACGACGAAGAAGCCGCCGTTGGCGAGCGGCTTCGGGATGTCGCCGCGGAGGAGCACCCACGTGCGGCCAGCGGCCGTGCGCGTGACGTTCGGGTCGACCACGAGATCGAACGCGGTGTTGGAGTCGGGGGAGCCCTCCATCACCGAGACCTTCACCGCGCTGCCGTCGGTCGGGAGGTCGACGGGCTCGCCGGCGACGTTGCTCTTCGAGACCCAGACCTTGACGTGGAACGGGCCGGAGCCGCCGAGGAAGCTCGTGAGGAGCGTGACGGCCTGGGACTTCTTGTCGGTCGCCTTCGCGGGGCGGACGAGCGCGACGGCGCCGCCGAACCCGGCGGGGGAGCGGCTGTCGAGGGTGGTGGCGAGCTCGAAGCGCTCGGAGCCGCCGTCGTAGAAGGCGAGGAAGGAGCCGTAGCCCTGCTGCCGGCCGACGAGCGAAAAGCCCGGATCCGCCAGGAGGTTCACCGGGGACGTCGAGAGGGCAGGGCCGTCGACGAGCTTTCGAACCGGCGCGGTCTCCGCCGGCGCGGGATCGGCGGGCGGCGGGGTGTCGAGCTTCTTCTCTTCGTCGGAGACGCCGCAGCCGAGTGCGAGCGCGGTGAGCGTGGCAGCCGTGATCAGCGAGAGCTTCATGGTCGGTTCCTTCTTTCTCTCGTTCATCACGGGGTGGCGAGCCACGCGGTGGCCGCGGTCACGATGGTGTCGACTCCGGCGAGGGAGTCGGAGAGCTTCTGCACGACGACCTCGTCGGGCTCGACGCCGTGCCCGCTCTCCCAGCGGGCCTCGCCGACCTCGCCGATCGTGGGCGCGAAGCGCGCGTCCTGGATCTGGATGCTGGCTCCCGACCAGCCGCTGGCGACCGACGGGAGCGGCAAGACGGCGCCGAACGCGCCGCTCGTGGGATGGGGCGCGAAGATCTTGAAGCCGGTGCGGCCCTTGAGAAGGCGCGGCATGAAGTCGTTCGCGGAGACGTCGCGCGTGTTGAGCCACGCGATCTTCGTCGCGGCGCCGGGCGGCGACGCCTCGGTCGCGAAGAAGCCGTTGGCGTTGCCGGCGTAGCACCCCCAGAAGTCGCCGCCGAACGAGCCCTCACCGACGCAGCTCGAGAGGCGGCCGAGGAGCGTCGGCGATTCGGCCATGGCGTAGGTCCCGCGGCCGACCGAGAAGACCCCCATCGGCTCGTTCGTGCCGCGGAGCAGGTGGAAGAGATGCTCGACGGTCGTGTAGTAGCCGCCGTGACCCATGCGCGCGTCCATGAGGACCGTCGAGGCGCCGCTCGAGAAGACGCGGGTCATCGACTCTTGCCACGTGCCCTGCCCGATGAAGCCGTCGAACTGCACGCGCGTCTCGCCGCCGGCGCCGCGCTCGGTGAAGACCGAGTCCTCGCCGTAGCCGCCCGTAGCCGATGCGTCGACCGAGTCGGCGAAGCGCTGCGAGCACGCGAAGCGCTCGCCGGACGAGGCGCTGCTCGGCGACGTGAGCACCTCGTAGACGATGCTGCCGACGTCGACGGTGATCGTCTCGCGCTCGCCCGCGCCGCACGACGAGGCGGACGCGCAGCGCTCGAGCGTGACGGTGCTCGCGCGGGCGGCGATGAGGCTCGAGAGGTCGCCCGCGACCCCGCCCCAGTCCGCCTTCGGATCGTTCGGGAGCGTCGTCGCGTAGCGCGGCCAGACGTCGTCGACCCAGGCCTTCGGGTCCTTGCCGTCGATCGAGGTGATGACGTCGCCGACGGCGAGCGGCTTGCCCGAGGTCGGCTCCGCGGCGGCGCGGAAGACGGCGAAGCCGAGGCCGCCGCCCATGAGGTCCTTGTCGACCACGCCGAAGCAGGCGCCCATGACGCTCGAGCTGCCGTACTGGACCTGCGGCGCGAAGCTCGTGAAGTTCGACGGCGAGCCGAACGAGGTGTGGTTGTCGCGGAGGAGGTTCACGAGGCGGTTCAGCCCGCCGTAGAACTGGCGCGACGACGGCGCGGTCTTGGCGAGCTCGCGCGCCTGGGGCGCGAGGATGGTGGCGCCGTTCTTCGCCGCGTTGCGATCGCCCATGAAGCGCGTGCCGAACTGGATCCAGCGCTCGGCGATCTCGGCGCGGTGCGCGGGCGGCGGGTTGGCTCCCCACGTCACCGTGGACGAGACGCAGTGGCCGAACATGCAGTCGCCCTCGGCGCCGCAGACGGCGTCGACGTTCGCCTGCGTGCAAGCGAGCGGCGCGACGGGCTTGCCGTCGACGGCGCGAATCTCGAGCGCGTCGATGAGGAAGGACGCCTTCTTGTCGTTGTTGTAGAGCGTCGGCAGGACGACGACCGCGCGCGCCGGGACGCCCCACACCGCGCCGTCGAGCGGACCGGTCGCGTACTCCGCCCAGCCGTCGGTGGTCTCACGGCCGGTGCGGATGGCGCGGACGAGCGCGTACTGCGCGCGGCCGCCGTAGACGTTGTCGGCGTCGCGGTCGTAGAGCACCTGCACGGCGGGGGCGGCGCCGTCGGCGCGCGCCCAGAGCGAGACCTCGAAGCGGCCGTCCTTCACCTGCGCGAAGAGCGCCGGGTCCGTGATCGCGATGCCCTTGCCGTCGCCGAGCCGGAGCGCGCGGGAGCCTTCGATCGCGTCGGCCGCGGCCGTGAACCGATCGCCGAGCTGGGCCTCGCTCGTGATCTTCGTGCGATCGAGCTTCGGGAAGCCCTGGCTCTCGGCCCACGACGTCAGCTCGACGCCGGCCAGACCCTCGAGGCTCTCGAAGTCGAGCGTCTTCAGCGCGCCGGCCGGCAGGCGGAGGGCGCCCATTGCAGGATCGAAATCCGCCCGCGCGTGGGCGGTGAGCGGGAGTCCGAGCACGACGAAGAGTGCGTTAGCCCAGGCGAGGCGCTTCATGCGGCGCGCCTGAGCAAGGCGTGTGCCTGAGCTCGGCGCGCGACGGGGCGCCTTTTCTTGCCGAAGTTCAACGAGATCGCCGAACCGTGCGCGTGCGAACGCCCGACCGTCAAGGAACGAACAGCCCCGTGCGCCGCCGTGCGCGGACAGGTGTCCTCACCTCGCCGGCGAGCGTTGCAGATTGCTGCAGGCGTGGGGGCTTCCCGTGTGTGTCGTCAGCGCCGGAGCATCGCCACGAGATCCGTCACGCCCGGATCGTGTCCCGCCTGCATGAGGAGCGTCGTCACCTGGCCGCGATGGTGCGTTTGGTGGTTGAAGAGGTGGGCGACGGCGTGCCAGAGCGGCAGCTCGTTGACGACGCCGCGTCGCAGGTAGCGGAGGTCATCGGCCAGCTTCTCGTCCGTCAGCGTCGCGACGAACGCATCGATCGCGTCGTCCGTCTTCGTTCGCTCGCGTCGGAGCTCGTCGAAGTCGGCGTAGAGCTCCTGGTCGAGCGACCGGATCCCCGGCGCCATTTCCCCGTCCTGCACGGCCGCGCCGGTGAAGCGCGCCAGCCAAACGCGGTCGGCGAGGAGGAGATGGTTGAGCGTGCGGTGGATGGATCCGAAGAAGGCGCCGCGATCCTCCTTGCGCTCCGCGTCGGTGAGCTTCTCCGCGACCGCGTAGAGCTTGTCGTTCATCCACCGGTTGTAGCGAGCCAGCTCGCGAGCGTATTCGGGCGTCATCGATCGCCCCGAGCATAGCTCCGTTCACTCCGGATCGCCGGTCGGAGCGGCGCAAGAGAGGGTCACCCCTCGACTCCGGCGCCCGGCGCGCGCCGGAGTGGCGTGCTCAGTGCGCGCTGCCGTACGGGCGCGTCAGGATCTCGAGGTTGTGCCCGTTCGGGTCCTCGAAGTAGAGGCCGCGGCCACCGTCACGCGTGTTGATCGCGCTCGGCTCACGATGGTGCGGGTCCGCCCAGTAGCTCATGCCGCGCGCGCGGATGCGCTCGAAGACGTCGTCGAACTCGTCGTCGCTGACGAGGAACGCGTAGTGCGCGGGACGGATCTCGTCCGACGACTCCATGAAGTCGAGCGTGACGTCGTTGTCGGCCTTCACCGTGAGGAACGGACCGAACGGCACCGGCGCCGGCAGCCCGAGCATCTCGGCGAGGAAGCTCGCAGATCCCTGCTTGTCGTGGACCGCCACGATCGTGTGGTTCAGCTGGATCGACATGACTCCTCCATCGGAGGTCAGAGAGACCTCGCGATCCACAGCGTTAAGTTCACGCGCCGCGTGCTGCCATCGCTCCCGCACAGAAGCCTGGAGCTCGACCGCTCTTCAGCGTGCTTCACATTTGCACGTCGAGACGCGCGTCGTGTTGTCGTCGAGCGTTCGTCGCGCGTCGACGCACCGGTTGTCGGTGTCGCCGGTCATGCGGCACAGGGCTTCGACGGCGCGCTTCATCGACGCGAGCGCGCGGCACGGGCTCTCGCAGGTCGACGTGAGCTTCTCCTCGCGTGCGGCGCCGCCCCCCTGGGGCTCGGCGCCGGCGGACGGCGCCGTCGACTCGGCGGACTTCGACGTCTTCTTCGAAGCCCCGAGATCCTCCTCGGCCCGCGCGATCTGGTCTTGTGCCTCCTCGATCGTCCGCGGCTCGGGGAGCTTGTCCTCGCGGGGGGCTTCGACGTTCTCTTGGGCCGGCGACTTCGGCGCGGACTCCGCGCCTCCGCACGCGGCGGCGAGCGCGACGGTCGCGAGGAGGAGCGCCTTCACGGCGTGACGGTGGCGCGCTGGGCGTTGGTTCATGCGTAGTCTCCGCGGAGGAAGCTCCGGCAGAGCGCAGGTCCCCACGCCGTGCCGATCGATTCGGGGTGGAACTGTACGCCGAAGATCGGCCTCCGCTGATGACGAACGGCCATGACGGTGCCGTCCTTACACCACGCGGTGACGGCCAGGCTCTCGGGGAGCGAGGTCGGGTCGGCGGTGAGCGAGTGGTAGCGCATCGCCTCGAACGGCTGCGGGAGCTCGTGGAGGATGCCGTCGCCGCGGTGCTCGACGAGGCTCGTCTTGCCGTGCATCGGGCGCGCCGCCCTGACGACGCGGCCGCCGGCGGCGCACACGATGGCCTGGTGGCCGAGGCAGACGCCGAGCACGGGGACGCCGAGGTCGGCGTCGAGGATCGCGCGGCAGACGCCGACGCGTTCGGGATCGTCCGGGCGACCGGGTCCGGGCGAGAGCACGATGCGCCGCGGCGCGAGCCGGCGGACGTCGTCGAGCGTGACGGCGTCGTTGCGGACGACGCGCGGCTCGCCGCCGAGCGCCCCGAAGAGCTGGAAGAGGTTCCACGCGAACGAGTCGTAGTTGTCGACGATGAGCGTGGTCATGCGAGCTCTTCGGCGGGCCGTGAGGGCGACGCGCTCGCGCTCGAGAGGGCTTCGCGCGCCGGCCCCTCGCGCGCCGGCCCCTCGCGCGCCGGCGCTTCGCGCGCGGGGCTGGCGTCACGGCTGACCGTCTCGATCGCGCGGACGAGGGCCCGCGCCTTGTGCTCCGTCTCGTCGTGCTCGTCGCGGGGATCGGAGTCGGTGACGATCGCGCCGCCGACGGAGAACGTCGCGACGTCGTCCTCGAGGACGACGGTGCGGATGACGACGGAGAGATCCATCGCGCCGCCGAGGTCGAGCCACCCGAGGGCGCCGGAGTAGACGCCGCGCTCGACCGGCTCGAGGTGCTCGAGGATGCGCATCGCCTCGATCTTCGGGGCGCCCGTCATCGAGCCTGGCGGGAAGCAGGCGCGGAGCAGATCGACGGCGCTCCTGCCGGCGTCGAGCTCGCCGCGGACGGTGGAGACGAGCTGGTGGACCGTGGCGTAGGGCTCGACGGCGAAGAGCTCGGGGGCCTCGACGGTGCCGAAGCGGCACACGCGCCCGAGATCGTTGCGCACGAGGTCGACGATCATCGCGTTCTCGGCGCGGTCCTTCTCGGAGGCGCTTAGCTCGCGGGCGAGACGCGCGTCGTCGTCGGCCGAGGCGCCGCGGGGGCGGGTCCCCTTGATCGGGCGGCTCTCGGCGATCCCGCGCGCGTCGAGCGAGAGGAAGCGCTCCGGCGACGACGAGACGATCGCGCCCTCGGGCAGATCGAGCAGCGCTGCGAAGGGGGCCGGGTTCGAGCGGCGGAGCTCGTCGAAGAGAGGCCAGGCGTGCTCGCCGCCGAGCGGCGCGCGGAGGGCGTTGGTGAGGCAGATCTCGAAGGCGTCGCCCGCGGCGATGTGGTCCTTCGCTCGGGTCACGCGCGCCATGTACTCGGCGGCGGACAGCTCCGCGTCGACGCGGGGGACGGCGTCGCGGCGCGGGCGCTCGGCGGTCGGGGGCCTCTCGACGCGCGAGCCGCGCGCGGGCGCGAGCAGGCTCGTGACGTGGTCGCGGATCGCCTCGGCGTCGGCGCGCGCGCTGTCGCGCGTGGCGCCGAGGCCGATGACGGAGAGCCAGCTCACGCCGGTGTCACGGCTCGTCGCGACGATCCAGCGATGGAGCGCGAACGCCATGTCGGGCATCCGCGTCGACGGCCGAGCGGGGCACGGGAGCCGCTCGAGCGTCTGGCCGCACTCGTAGCCGACGTAGCCGACGAGGCCGCCGCGGAACGGGAAGGGGAAGCGCGCGTCGAAGGTCGTTTCGGGGAGCGCGTTCGCCGAGAGGAAGTCGGCGAGCGCCGAGAACGGATCGCTCGCGGCGGACGTCTCGCGCCTTCCGTCGGCGTGCTCCACGACCACCGACGCGAGACGGCGTCCGCGCTCGTCGCGCTCGGCGACGCGTCGCGCTCGGAACGTCGCGCTCGGCGCCGCGCCCAGGTAGGCGGCGCGGTCGAGGCGCGGGCTCGCCGCCGCGCCGCCGCCGTCGAGCACGAAGGTCGAGGCGCCTCGCTCGGGGAAGGCCGCGCGGAACGACTCCGGCGTGACGGCGCCCGCGAGCTCGCACGTCAGGTGGAACGCCTCGGGGCGCGCCGGCGTGCCGGCGCTCATCGCTCGGTCTCCGAGCGGACGAGGGCGACGAGCGCGGCGCGGAGGGCGTGGGTGCGGTCGAACCGGGCGCGCCCGACCGGGCGACCGTCGACGGTCGCGATGGGGAGGCACTCCACGCGCGTGCTCGCGAAGAACGCCTCGTCGGCCTCCTCGAGGATCGACGGCTCGAGGCGCTCCTCGCGCACCTGCCCGAAGAGGCGCGGCGCGAGCTCGAGGATCGCCTCGCGCGTCACGCCGGCGCGGCAGCCGCTGTCGAGCGACGGGGTGAGGAGCGTGTCGCCCCGGACGACGAAGAGGTTCGCCATCGTGCCCGAGGCGAGCGCCCCGTCGATCGCGAGCTGGATCCCTTCGGCCGCGCCCTTCGACTCGACCTCGCGGCGCGCGAGCACCTGGACCGCGTAGCTCGTCGTCTTGATCGATCCGTCGAGGCAGGCCGGCGGGACGCGGCGAGGCATGACGGTGACGGCGGCGATCCCGCGCGCGTAGGCGTCGTCGGACGGGACGTCCATCGCGCGCGCGATGACGGAGAGCGTCGGCGGGGCGTCGGGCGCGCCGCGCGTGAGCGTCACGCGGACGTAGGCGTCTTGCGCGCCCGTTCGGCGGGCGGCGTCGTCGGCGAGCGCGGCGAGCTCCGCGAGCGGGAGCGGTGGGGTGATGCCGAAGAGGGCCGCGCCGCGCGCGAGGCCCGTGAGATGCCTGGCGGCCCGGAAGCACGAGCCCCGGTAGCCGCGCATCGTCGCGAAGACGCCGTCGCCGAGCAGGTAGCCGCGATCGAGGAGCGAGACGACGGCGTCTCCCGGCGCGACGAAGCGTCCTCCGACGTGAATGACCGTGCTCAAGCGGCGCGGAGCATGGCAAGGCGCGGCTCGGGCCGCAAGGTGGAGCGAGGCTCGCGAGAGGCTCGACCGAGGGAGCGCTCACGACTGCGAAGCGGCGATCGCGGCGCGCGTCACGGGTGGGGGGACGGCTCGGCGTGCACCATCGGGACGAAGCGCACGGCGCCGAGATCTTGCTTGTAGAGCGCGCCGCCGAGCTTTCGCCAGCGCTCGAGCCGCTGGTCGCGGGCCTGCGAACCGACCGGAACGACGAGGAGCCCGCCGTCGGTCAGCTGGTCGAGGAGCGCGCGCGGGAGCACCTCGGGCGCTGCCGTGACCAGGACGCGATCGTACGGGGCCAGGTCGGGCCAACCGGCCCACCCGTCACCCGTGTGGACGTCGACGTTCGTGCAGCCGAGCGCGCGGAGCGTCGCCGCCGCGTCCCGCGCGAGCTCGGGGACCACCTCGACCGTGTCGATGTGCCGGGCGAGGCGGCTCAGGACCGCGGCTTGGTAGCCCGAGCCCGTGCCGATCTCGAGGACGTGCTCGCGCCCCGAGAGCGCGAGCGCGTCGCTCATGATCCCCACGAGCGACGGCTGCGAGATCGTGGCGTCGTGGCCGATCCAGAGCGGATGGTCCCCGTACGCGCGCTCGAGATCGTGCTCGGGCGCAAACAAATGTCGCGGGACCTCGCGCATCGCCATGAGCACGCGCGGGTCGTGCACGCCGGGCGCGACGAAGCGATCGACGAGACGCCTCCGCAGCGCCCTCGCCGAAGGCGGGTCGTCGCTCGAGCCGGCACGCATGGGAGCGTCGTTCGACATGAGAGAGGAGGGGGCGCGCGCCCTGCCCGGCGCGGACGGAACGGCGCTCGCGGCGTGCTGCGGCGAGCGACCAATCGGAACCGAAGAGGTTACCATGCTCCCCATGGATCGCCTGTCGACGATGACCTACGAGCGCGCCGGCCGCGTCGCGCGCATCACGCTGAACCGCCCCGAGCGCGGCAACGGGATCACGCTCGAGATGCCGCGAGAGATCGCGGCGTGCGTCGAGCGCGCCAATCTCGATCCGGACGTTCACGTCATCGCCCTCTCCGGCAACGGCAAGGGGTTCTGCGGCGGATATGATCTCGTCGCGTCGGCCGAGCAGCGCATGGCGCCCGACGCGGCGCACGGCGCGGCGCCCCCCGGATCGCCGATCGACCCTAGGGTCGTCTTCGAGAATCACGATCCGGCGGCCACGTGGGATCCGATGGTCGACTGGCAGATGATGAGCCGCAACGTCCGCGGCTTCATGTCGCTCTTTCACTCCGACAAGCCGGTCGTGTGTAAGGTGCATGGATTCTGCGTCGCCGGGGGGACGGACATGGCGCTCTGCTCCGATCTCCTCGTCATCGAGGACGACGCGAAGATCGGCTATCCCCCCGCGCGCGTGTGGGGGGTGCCCACGACGGCCGTGTGGGCCTACCGGATCGGCATCGAGAAGGCGAAGCGCCTCCTCTTCACGGGTGACTGCCTCTCGGGCAAGGAGGCCGTCGCGTGGGGCCTCGCGACCGAGCACGCGCCGCGCGGAGAGCTCGACGCGCGCTTCGAGTCGCTGCTCGAGCGCGTCGCACGGATGCCGGTCAACCAGCTCGTCATGATGAAGCTGCTCGTGAACCAGACCGTCGCGACGGCGGGGCTCCACTCGACGCAGATCCTCGGCACGGTCTTCGACGGCATCGCGCGCCACACGAAGGAGGGCTACGCCTTCCAGCGGCGCGCCGCGGAGGTGGGCTTCAAGGAGGCCGTCCGCGAGCGCGACGAGCCGTTCGGCGACTTCGGTCCGTCGACGTTCAAGGGCTGACCGTCTTTTCGACGTCGCGAAGACGCCTACTCCTCGAGGTAGCTGCCGAGCTCCTTCGCGCTCGCCATCGTGCGGAGCTTCGCGAGGGCCGATTGCTCGATCTGGCGGATTCGCTCGCGCGTCAGGTGGAGCAGCTTCCCCACCTCCTCGAGCGTGTGCTCGCGGGCGTGGTCGAGGCCGAAGCGGAGGCGCAAGATCTGTCGCTCGCGCTCGTCGAGCCTCGCGAGGAGCTCGCCCATGTGATCGCCGAGCGCGTGGAGCGCGGCGGTCTGATCGGGCGGCGGAGCGGTCGACGGGACGAGGTCGACGAGGCGCGCGTCGCCGTCCTCTCCGACGGGGATGTCGAGGCTCGACGGCTGCGGTGGAAGCGTGAGGATGTTCTCGACCCGCTCCGGCGCGAGGCTCGCGAGCGCCGAGATCTCCTCGACCGTCGGCTCGCGCTCGTGCTGCGCGACGAAGGCGGCGCGGAGCTTCGCGATGCGCCGTCGGTCGTCGGCGACGTGCACCGGCAGACGCACGGTCCTGTCGAGCAGCGCGCGCTGCAAGGACTGCTTGATCCACCACGCCGCGTAGGTGCTGAAGCGGAAGCCACGACGATGATCGAACTTGTCGGCGGCGCGGAGGAGCCCGAGGTTCCCTTCCTGCACGAGATCGAGCAGCGCAACGCCGCGACCCAGGTACTTGCGCGCGAAGAGCACGACGAGCCGGAGGTTGCCGGTCACGAGCCGCCCCTTCGCCCGCTCGATCTCCACCTCCGCCCGCTCGATCGACGCGAGCGCGTCGAGATCGCGCGGGTCGACCGCCTCGCCCCCGTCGGCCGACGCCTCGCGCACGCTCGCGACCAGCGCCGCGAGCACGTCGTCGTCGAGCCGGACCTTGGCGATCTGCGATGCGCCCGCCGCGCGGGAGGCGTCGTCGCCCGTGCGGGCGGCCTCGAGCGCCGTCCGGAGGAGCTCGGCCGTGGCGATGATGTCGAGGTCCGCCTGGTCGGGGTTGAGGATCAGGTCCCGCGCGCTCGCGCGCCCGGCGTCGAGGTCTTCGGCGAGCGACCCGAGCGCTCGCGCGCCCGCAGGGGAGGCGAAGAGCGCATCGAAGATCGTGCGCTCCGAGGCGGCGATGCGCTCGCCGATCTCGAGCTCTTGCGGCGCCGTGAGCACAGAGCTCGCGGCCATCTCGGTCAGGTAGAGATCGTCGATCCCGACCCCCTCGCGCTCGCGCGCAGGGCCAACGCGCCGCGCCCCTCGCGTCGGCCGCTTCGACGGTTCGCGGGCGACACGAGCGCGACCGCGCGCTTCGCGCGTGGTTCGAGCGGGCGTGCTACGAGAGGACTTGGACTGAGCGACACCTTCCATGAGCGTTCCACCTCGAGCTCGCGCGGCGGAGGGGCGCGAGGAGGCTTACTGACAGTAAGCACGGACCGCGCCTTGTCTTGCTCTGCCGCAGGGGAAATCGCGCAAGAGCTTGACGGCCGCCTCGGGCCGCGTCGCGTGGCGAGGGGAGAGGTAGGACAATCCGCGCCCGCCCGTCGCGCGGGCGCGATCCATCGCCCCGCTCGGGCGCGATCCCGATCGTCACGGTGGCGCTCGGCCCGCGGATCGGTGACGCTGGAGGGGTGAGCGACTCACGTGACGCGCGACCTGGTGCACCCGCCGCCCCTCGTCCCGCCGTGGCCGCGCCGAAGGCGCCCGCGGTCCCGCTGAATCGACCGGCCGCGCCGCTGACGGGCGGAGCGCAGTCCCCGCGGCCGCCGCTCGTTCAGAACAGCCGCGCGCCGACGCCGCGCGAGACGCCTCCGGCTCCGCGCGTCGCGCCCTCGGCGCCGCCGCCTCCCGCGTCGAAGGCGTCGGAGCCGCCGGAGAGCGGCTGGGACGAAGCCACCCAGCTGCCGA
>JAHBWC010000005.1 GCA_019637225.1 Labilithrix sp. | reverse complement strand
CGTCGCTCGCCCACTCGAGCTCGTACAGCCGCTCCGCAAACGCGTACGCGTCCCGCGGCCGTACGCGCGGATCCTTCGCGAGCGCCGACTGGATCAACGCGACGATCGACGCCGGCACCCACGGCGCGAACTTCGACACCGGCGCCGGCAGCTCGTTGAGCTGCGCCTCCGAGACCTTCGTCCAGTCCTCGTGATGATCGAACGGCCCGACGCCCGCGAGCATCTCGTAGAGCACGAGGCCCGCAGCGTAGAGATCGGTCGCGGGCGTCGGCTTCTCGCCGCGGATCTGCTCCGGCGCCGCGTAGCTCCACGTGCCGACGAACGCGCCGTCGTGCTTTCGATCGGCGACGGCGGAGACGCCGAAGTCGATGAGCTTCACGACCGGCTCGCCGTGACGAGGCGCGTGGAGAAAGATGTTCTCCGGCTTGATGTCGCGATGGATGACCGGCACCTCGTGCGTGTGCGCGGCCTGGAGCGCCTCGAGGAGCTGGCGCGTGATCTCGTACGCGACGCGTGGCGGGACGCGCCCCATCGTGTAGATGACGTCGCGCACCGTGCGGCCGCTCAGCAGCTCCATCACGTAGAACGGCGTGCCGTCCGGGAGCGCGTCGTAGTCGAACACCTTGACGATGTTCGGGTGATCGAGCTGCGCGAGGATGCGCACCTCGTCGAAGAAGCGCAGGCGATGCTCCTCGTGCCGCGTGAGCTCGGTGCTCATCAGCTTGAGGACGCCCTGGATGTTGGGCGGCTTGACGACCTGGTAGACGACGCCCATCCCGCCGGCGCCGAGCGCCTTGACGACGCGGTACTTGGTGCCGGGGAGGCCATCGCCCGCCTTGAGCTCGGGACCGGTCGCGGACATCAGTAGTACCCCTGCATCCTCTCCCACAGCCGGCTGGCCGCGGGGCGCGAGCGTCCGACGAGCGCGCGCTCGTCGACGTTGACGAGCGCGCGGTCTCGCACCACGAAGCGACCGCCGACGATCGTGTGCCGCACGCCGGTCGCCGACCAGCCGCGCACCACGTGCTCGATCACGTTCGACTGGTTCATGGGCGTGAGCGAATGGTAGTCGAGGATGGCGAGATCGGCGCGGGCTCCGGCCGCGATGCGCGGCGGGGCCGGATCGCCGAAGAGACGGCCGACCATCGCCTGGCCGGCGGCGATCCGCGCGCCGGCCTCCCGCGCGAGGCCGTCCTTCGCCTCGTCGTGGCGGAGCGCGTAGGCGCGCGCCTCGGCGAGGATGTCGCCGTCGAGGCCGTCGGTGCCGAGCACGACGTGGTCGCCCGAGCCGCCGAAGAGACCCACGCCGTGGCGCATGTTCGAGCGGGGGCTCGTCGCGACGAAGGCGCCCGCGCGTCCGAGGTCGCGCACGACGTCCGGTGCGAGCTCGACGGCTTGCGCGATCACCGAGTTGGGCCGCGCGATGCCGAGCCGCTCGAGCCGCTGCTCGAGGCTCGTCCGCTTGTTGCGCTGGGCGTCGAGCGCGTCGGTCGTGTCCTCGGCGACGTGGAGGTGGAGCCCGACGCCGAACTCCTCGGCCACGTCGCGGAGCGCGTCGAGCGTGTCGTCGTTGAGCGACATCATCGCGTGCGCTCCGACGAGCGCGCGGTGGTGCGTCTCGCCGGAGCGCACCTTCTTCAAGAACCGTCGGTTCTCGCGGAGCGCGGCGTCGCGACGCGCGCGGCCCTCGCGATCGCTCGTCTCGTAGGCGAGCACTCCGCGCACGCCGACCTCGTCGAGCGCGGCCTCGATGCGATCGAGCGCGCCGTCGATCGCGCGGGGCGACGAGTGGAGATCGACGATGGAGGCGGCGCCCGCCTTCGCCGCCATCGCCGCGCCGACGAGCGCCGAGGCGTGAACGAGGTCGTCGTCGAGCGCCTTGTCGAGCGGCCACCAGATCCACTGGAGGTGGTCGGTCAGCGTGCGCGGCGTCGACGCGGGCGGGGGCATCCCGCACGTGAGCGCCATGTAGAGGTGCGTGTGCCCGATCGTGAACGCCGGCGTGACGATGCAGTCGCTCACGTCGACCCGCGGCAGGTCGTCGGCGATCTTCCCGCCCACCTGCACGATCTGCGATCCGCGGAGGACGACGTCCGCCTGGCCCATCCTCGTCGGGTGAAGCTCGAGCAGCGTGCCGCCGGCGAGGACCATCGCCTGCTCGGTGATGCGCGCGACGTCGTCGGCGCCGACGCTCGGCGCGGCCGAGCGGAGCGTGCTCTCGGAGGGCAGCATGCCGACCGAGTATAGAGCACCCGCGCCTTCGCATCCCACCTTGCGGGAGCGCGGATCCTTCCGCCGGCGGAACCGGCGGATTTTGGCGGCGCCCCGCCTCCGCGAGGTCCGAAAAGCGGTACGAACTTCGTGCGGGCGAGATTACGCTCGGTCTACCGATGACCGTCGATCTCGTGGTGCGTGGCGAGCGCGTCTTCACCCCCGTCGGCGAGCGCCCCGCCGCCGTTCACGTCGATCGCGCGCGCGGGACGATCGTCGCCGTCACCGAGCTCGCCGCCGCGCCGGCCGGCGTCGAGACCATCGACGCCGGGAAGATGTGCCTCCTGCCGGGCCTCGTCGACACCCACGTCCACATCAACGATCCGGGGCGCAGCGACTGGGAAGGCTTCGACACCGCGACGCGCGCGGCGGCCGCCGGCGGCGTGACGACGCTCGTCGACATGCCCCTGAACAGCATCCCGCCCACCACGACCCTCGATGGCCTCGCGGCGAAGCTCCGCGCGCTCGAGGAGAAGTCCCACGTCGACGTCGCGCTCTGCGGCGGCCTCGTCCCGTCGAACCGCGAGGGCGGCCTCGTCGAGCTCTTCTCGGAGGGCGTCGTCGCGTTCAAGTGCTTCCTCGCCGAGAGCGGCGTTGGCGAGTTCTCGCACGTGCACGAGGCCGAGCTCCGCGCGGGCATGAAGGAGCTCGCGCGCATCGACGCGCCGCTCTTCGTCCACGCCGAGCTCCCCGAGCCGCTCGCAGACGGCGAGCGCGCCGCGATGGGCCTCGATCCGCGTCGCTACGCGACCTACCTCGCCTCGCGCCCGCGCCGCGCGGAGGACGCCGCGATCGAGCTCGTCCTGCGCATCGCGCGCGAGACCGGCGCGCGCGCTCACGTCGTGCACCTCTCGTCCTCCGACGCGCTCGATCTCTTCCGTCGGGCCCGCGACGAAAAGACGCGCCTCACCGTCGAGACCTGCCCGCACTACCTCACGTTCGCCGCCGAGGAGATCCCCGACGGCGCCACCGAGTACAAGTGCGCGCCGCCGATTCGCGAGCGGAACAACCGCGAGAAGCTCTGGGACGCGCTCCGCGAGGGCCTCGTCGATCAGGTCGTCACCGATCACTCGCCGTCGACCGCCGAGCTCAAGTGCTCCGGCTCCGGCGACTTCATGAAGGCCTGGGGCGGGATCTCGTCGCTGCAGCTCGGCCTCGCCGCCGTCTGGACCGAGGCGAAGGCGCGCGGCCGCTCGGTCCGCGACCTCGTCGAGTGGATGAGCGCGGCGCCCGCGCGCCTCGCCGGCATCCACGGAAGGAAGGGCGCCATCGCCGCCGGCTTCGACGCCGACCTCGTCGTCTGGGACCCCGACGGCGACTTCACGGTCGACGCCGCCACGCTCGAGCACCGGAACAAGATCACGCCCTACCAGGCCCGCGCCCTGCGAGGCACGACGCTCCGCACGATCCTGCGCGGCGAGACGATCTACGAGCGCTGTCGGGGCGCGCCGACGTTCGCGCCTCGCCGGGGCCGCTGGCTCCGCCGGACCTGAAGCGCACACTTTCGGCGACGTTCTTGGTTTCCACGAAGGCGAGACTCCGGAGTATCCTCGTCGAGTCAATCGTGATGGAGGACATGGCACTTGACGAGTGATCGTTCGATGAGGGGGCAATTCGTGCGTCGTGGGCTCCGATCGCCCCTGCGCCTCCCGCTCGTCGGTCTCGTCGGAGCCGTCGTCGTCCTCGTCTCGCTCGGTTGGGTGACCTACCGCGAGACCGTCGAGCAGGAGGTGGCCACCTCGCTCGTCGAGCACACGTACGTCGTCATCCAGCAGCTCCAGAAGGTGCCTGCGGGCATCGCCGTCGCGGAGAGCAGCATTCGCGGCTATGCGCTGCGTCGCGACGAGGGAATGCTCGACGAGTTCGATCCCGCGATGCGTGAGGTCGACGAGGCGCTCAGGGCGTCGCGCGATCTCCTCGCGGACAACCCGACGCAGCGACGGCGCCTCGAGCTCCTCGAGCCGAAGGTCGCCCGGCGGCTCACGCTTCTCCACGAGCGGCTCGAAGCCGTCAAGACCGCGGGCGACACGGCGGTCGCTCCCGAGGCGCGCCACCTCACCCTCGAGATCCGCGCGATGACGAGCGAGATGGTGCAAGAGGAGCTGCTCTTGCTCGACCGGCGGAGCTTCGCGCGCGAGGATCGCATCCGCCGTCTCCGCGTGATCTCGCCGCTCGGGATCTTCGCGAGCATCAGCCTCGTCGCCGTCGCCTTCCTCCTCGTGTACGGCGAGGTCAGGAACCGCCGCCGCGCCGAGCGGGCGAGCGAGAAGCAGGGCGCCCGCCTGCGCGACCTCGTCCGCGAGACTGCGCTGATGCTGCAGATGGGGGAGCTCTTGAGCGCCTGCCGCTCCGTCGACGAGGCGATCGAGGTCGTGGGGCGGCTCGCACCCCAGTTCTTCGTCGACGAGTCGGGGGCGATCTGCATCCTGAACGAGTCGCAGAACCTCCTCGAAGCCGAGGTGCAGTGGGGGAGCGGCTCGGTGCTCGAGGGAAAGACCTTCGCGCCCGACGACTGCTGGGCGCTCCGGCGCGGCAAGCCCCACCGCTCGCAGCAGGGCGAAGCGAGCGTGCGCTGCGCCCACTCGACCGAAGGGCGCGCGGCGACCCTGTGTCTGCCGCTGCTCGCGCACGGCCACGTCATCGGGACGCTCCACGTCGCCGAGGACGGCGACGCCGATCGGATCGAGCGCCGCGCGATGGTCGTCGGCGAGCAGGTCGGAATGGCGCTGTCGAACCTCCGCCTCCGCGAGACGCTGCGAAACCAGTCGATCCGCGACGCGCTCACCGGTCTCTACAACCGCCGCTACACCGACGAGACGCTCGAGCGCGAGATCCGCCGCGCCGAGCGGGAGTCTTCGACCATCGGCGTGCTCGTCATGGACGTCGACTTCTTCAAGAAGTTCAACGACTCGTTCGGCCACCAAGCGGGCGATCACGTCCTCGCTTCGATCGGGAGCCTCTTGCGCAAGAAGACCCGCGGCGCCGACGTCGCCAGCCGCATGGGCGGCGAGGAGCTCGCGCTCGTCATGCCGAGCGCGTCGCTCGACGCCGCCGCCAAGCGCGCGGAGGAGATCCGCGAGGCGGTCTCGCAGATGGACGTTACCCACGGGGGCCGGAGCATCGGCCCGGTCACGCTCTCGATCGGCGTCGCTGCGTTTCCGCAGCACGGCGCCACCGCCGACGACGTCATCCGCGTCGCCGACGCCGCGCTCTACCGCGCCAAGCGCGAGGGTCGAAATCGCGTGACCGTCGCGGACTGACACGCCGCCGTTCGCAACGCCGATCGCGCGCGCGAGCCTGCGCGATCGGCGCGGACGCGCGCGCGCGCGTGTTGTAACCTTCGCGGATCGACATGGCGGATTTCATCGAGCTCATCGATCTCGCGGCGGAGCGCCTCGGCGGCTCCGTCCTCTGGGCGACCGACGACTTTTTCGCGGAGAAGGAGAACCTCCTCAAGCCCCAGGAGGCCGTCTTCATCGACGGGAAATACACCGATCGCGGCAAGTGGATGGACGGCTGGGAGTCGCGCCGCAAGCGGCAGTACGCCGAGTCCACCCGCGCCTATCCCGAGCTCGACTCGTGCATCATCCGCCTCGGGCTCTCCGGCGTGGTGCGAGGCTTCGTCGTCGACACCGCGCACTTCAAGGGAAACTACCCGAAGGCATGCGCGATCGAGGGCGCGAGCATCGACGGCCACCCCGACGTCTCCGAGCTCCTCTCGAGCGACGTCCGCTGGACCGAGATCCTGCCGCGCGTCGACCTCGCGGGCGACTCCAAGAACCGCTTCGAGGTCGACGTCCCCGAGCGCTTCACGCACCTCCGCTTCCACATCTACCCCGACGGCGGCGTCGCGCGCCTCCGCGTCCACGGCGACGTCATGCCGGGCGCGCGATGGATGGGCCGCCGCGACCGGCCGCAGCTCGTCGACCTCGCCGCCGCCGAGCACGGCGGGCTCGTCGTCGCGTGCAACGACATGTTCTTCGGCTCGCGTCACAACCTGATCATGCCGGGGCGCGGCGTGAACATGGGCGACGGCTGGGAGACGAAGCGCTCGCGCCGGCCGGGTCCCGACTGGGTCGTCGTCCGCCTCGCGACCGAGGGCGCGATCGAGCGCGCGATCGTCGACACGCTCCACTTCAAGGGCAACGCGCCCGACGCGTGCGCGCTCGACGTCGCGACGAGCCCCGACGGCGATCCCGACGGCGCGAAGGACGACGGCTGGCGGCCGCTCCTCGCGAAGACGAGCCTCCAGCCGCACACGTCGCACGTGTTCGAGGACGCGCTCCTCGCCGCGGGCGACGCGACCCACGTGCGCCTGCGCATCTGGCCCGACGGGGGCGTCAGCCGTCTCCGCCTCCTCGGCGTCGCGAGCGACGTCGGACGCGAGCGCTCCGGGCTCCGCTACCTCCGCGCGATGCCGGAGCCCGAGCTCGAGGGCGCGCTGCTCTCGTGCTGCGGCTCCCGCGCGTGGGTCCGCGCCATGGTCGCCGAGCGGAAGGCGAGCGCGGCCTCGTTCGCGAGCCTCGACGCCCTGAAGCAGGCCGCCGCCGATCGCTGGAACGCGCTCGCCGCGGCCGACTGGGACGAGGCCTTCAAGGCGCACCCGCGCATCGGCGAGAAGAAGGCCGACGGACCGCAGAGCAAGCTCGCGCACGGCTGGTCGACGAAGGAACAAGCCAAGGTCGAGGGCGCGAGCGCGGCGGTGCAGGGCGAGCTCCGCGAGGCGAACGCGGCCTACGAGGCGCGCTTCGGCCGCATCTACATCGTCTGCGCGACGGGCAAGACGGCCGAGGAGATGCTCGCGATCGCGAAGGAGCGCATGAAGAGCGATCCCGAGACCGAGCTCCGCCGCGCCGCGGAGGAGCAACGCAAGATCACCGAGCTCCGGCTCGAGAAGATGGTGAAGGGATGAGGTCCGTTTCCACGCACGTGCTCGACATCCACCGCGGGCGTCCCGCCGCGGGTGTGCCTGTGACGCTCGAGAAGAAGGACGGCGACGCCTTCGCGCGGATCAAGCAGGCGGAGACCGACGCCGACGGGCGCGTGAAGGAGCTCGTCGCCGAGGGCCAGCTCACGAGCGGCACCTACCGCATCACGTTCGACACGGGCTCCTACTTCGCCGCGCAGGGCGTCGAGGGCTTCTACCCCGAGGCGAGCATCGTGTTCGTCGTGCGCGACGCCGGCGCGCACTACCACGTGCCGCTCCTCCTGAGCGCGCACGGGTACTCGACCTACCGCGGCAGCTGAGCGGTGCGGCCCGCGCCGCTACTCCGAGTGGCGCGAACGTCGTCGTAGCGGACCGCGCCGCTGCCGTTGTCCCTCACTCGGCGTGGAAGGTCAGCGACGCCGTCGTGGTCTCGCGGGCCGTGACGGTGACCTTCAGCGTCTGGCGGCCGAAGACCTCGTGCCACGCCTCGATTTCGTACTGCCCCTCCGGCACGTTCACGAGCGAGAACTCGCCGCCCGGTCCGCTCACGGCGAAGAACGGGTGCGGGACCACGCCGACGAACGCGCTCATCCACGGGTGGACGTCGCACTTCGCGCGGACGGGCACTTCGGTCTTGTCGAAGACCTTCTCGAGGCGCATGTCCTTCGTCGGCATCATGTCGTTGAAGGTCGCGTTCGTCTCGGCGACGGCCCGCACGTTGTGGAGCACGGGATCGCTGTTGAGGAAGATGACCTTCTGGCCGACCCGAGCGCCGACGACGTGGGGCTTGTACATGCAGCCCTTCTGGTCGATGACGACGGGCTCGCTCGGCGCGGCGGGGCCCTTGTAGGCGTCGAGGCCGCTCTTGATCCAGACGAACGCGTTCTGGAGCTTGCCGTTCTTCGCGAGGACGGCGTCCGAGGTGACCGGACCCTGGACGTCGCTCGTGCACGTGCCGACGTTGAGCTCCTTGTTCGGCGGCGGGGTGCCCTCGAGGTTCACCGTGCCCTTCACGACGCCGACCACCGACTCGTTCGCGACCTTCTCCGGCCCGCCCTGCGTCGCGGGCGTCGTCGGCGTGAGCGGCGCGCTCGGATCGCCGCCGGCGCTGCCCGCGCTCGTGGGGGCCGAGGTGAGCGACGAGTGCGCGATCGTCAGGAGCACGAGCAGGACCGCGATGAGGATCCCGGGCGCGAGCTCCTTCTTGACGTTCTGGAGGTGTCGGATCGAGGCGCCGAGGACGATGAGCCCGGCGAGGATGACCCAGTTGTACTGGTGGCCGTACAGGCCGGGGAAGTGGTTGCTCAACATGATGAGCACCACCGGGTAGGTCATGTAGTTGTTGTGCCTGGAGCGCGTCTTGGCGTGCTTGGCGAGCTTCTCGTCCGGCTTCTTCCCCTCGGTGACGGCCTTCACGAGGCCCTTCTGCGCCGGGATGATGTGGACCCAGACGTTGGTCGCCATCCACGTGCCCATCATTCCGCCGGTCAGGAGGAACGCGGCCCGGCCGCTGACCTTGTGCGCGAGGAAGAAGAGGACGCCGAGAATGAGGCCGTACGTGATGACCGCGCCGACGGCGATGTTCGTCGTCAGCGGGGAGCGCCACAGGATGTCGTAGACGAACCACGACGCGACGAGGACGCCGATCGACAGTAGGACCGCCGTCGTGGGCGAGAGGTCCGAGACGTTCGGATCGATGAGCGTGACGGCGCCGCCCTGGAAGAACACGATGTCGAGCAGGAGCCAGCCCGAGAGCATCGTGAACATCGCCTCCCACTTGAACCAGTGGAGGTGCTTGGGCATCACCTTCGGCGCGACGAGCGTCTTCTCGACGTCGTAGAAGCCGCCGGAGTGGACCATCCAGAGCTCGCCCTCGATGCCCTTCTCCTTGGTGCGCTCGTTCTTCTCGATCCTGGCGTCGAGCCAGTTGAAGAACAGCGAGCTGCCAATCCACATGATCCCGGCGATGACGTGGATCCAGCGGACGGCCAAGTTCAGCCACTCTGTGACGAACGCCGGGCTCATACGATCGCCCGACTATGAAGCAGCTCGCGCGATAGGTCCATCGTTGCGAGCACGGAACAGCTCGTCCCGGAAAGGAGGCTTGTCAGGGCGGCGGCGGTCGGACTAGAGGCTCCCGCACCGATGCGCCGCACTATTTTCGCTCTTGCCGCCCTTGCGACCGCCGCCCTCTTCGCCTGCGGCAGCCCGCAGACCCCCGCGACGCCGCCTGCCTCGACCGACGCGGTCGACGCGAGCGTCCCGAAGGAGACCGGCGAGACGCCGCCGCCGGGCGAGGGCGCCGACGCGGGCGCCGCGGCCGCCGCCGAGCCGACCTTCGACGATCTCCCGCACGACAAGAAGGTCGAGGTCATGGCGACGAAGGTCGTCCCGAACGTCGGCAAGCTCTTCAAGGAGCACAACGGCAAGAAGTTCGAGAAGTTCGGCTGCGTGACCTGCCACGGTCCGCAGAAGAAGGACGATCCGCGGAAGGTGCTCCCGAAGCTGACGCTCTCGAACGGCGGCTACGAGAAGCTCGCGAAGGCGAAGCCCGAGATGATGAAGTTCATGGGCGAGCAGGTCGTCCCGGCGATGGCCGCGGCGCTGAACGAGAAGCCCTTCGATCCGGCGACGAAGCAGGGCTTCGGCTGCGCGGGCTGCCACACCGTCGACTGATCGTCGACCGGCCGCGCTCCGCGCGTGACGGCCCGCGCTCGGCGCGTGACGGCCGCCGGCCGCGCTCGGCGCGTGACGGCCGCCGGCCGCGCTCGGCGCGTGACGCTCAGCGCCTGGCGAGCGGGAGGACGGCGCTCGACGGGAGGTAGCCGTCCGCGCCGCCGACGACGACGTGGCTGAACCCGGCGCCCTCGTCGACGATCCGCGCCCGAACGCCCTCGGGCACGGGCGCGACGCCGTCCATCGCGAGGTGACGGGCGTCGAGCAGGCGCGCGTTCGGCGCGATGACGACGCCCTCGCGCAGGTGGAGACGCGCGTCGCGGGCCGCCCACGCAAGGACCGCCGAGGCGACGAGGAGCGAGCCCGCGATCGCCGAGGAGGTCGTCGCGGCGACCTTCGCGCGCGGCAGCGTGGCGCGCCGCCGAGCCACGATCCCGACCGATAGCGCCAGCGCCATCACCGCGCCGATGACGGCCCACGCGTTCTCCGGCAGGAGGTCGACGATCGACCGGCCGAGCGACGACCCGTGCTCGATCTCGACCGACTCGCCCGCGCGGGAGCGGCGGCGCGCGACCTCGGAGCGGACGATCGCGAGCGCGCTCGTGGCGTCGGCCGCGAGCGTCGGATCGCGCGTGAGCTCGCGCGTCTCCTCGAAGCCGTGGGCGGCTCGGCCGAGATCGCCGGGCTGCTCGCCGCCACCCCGCACGCGCGCGGCGTAGGCGAGCCCGCGATCGAAGCTCAACACGGCGTCGACGACGCCGCGATCGGCGAGCGCCTCGAGCTTCGCGATCGCCTCGCCCGGTCGATCGGCGACGAGGGCGTCGTGCGCGCCGCGGAAGAGCGCTGCGGGGTCCAGCTCCTCGTGCGGCGCGTCCTCCTCGGCGCGCGCCGACCCCGCGAACGCCACGCACGCGAGCAAGACCGCGAACGACGCGCGCATCATCCTGTTCTCGAGGGGGTTCACCCTTCGAGCTCCCCGGATCGTCCAAGGCTTGGACGACTTCACTCGGGATCGCTCCTTCCCGAGGGCGGGTCGGAGGAGCGCGAGCCCGCGTGCGAGGAGACCGCGCCGAGCACTTCCTTCGCGCGTCTCCAGAGCGCTCGCGCCGTCTCGACGTCCACGCCGGCGGGCGAGAAGCGGGCGTCCTCGCACTCCGAGTGGAGCTGCATCGCGGCGCGCGCGGTCGCCTCGGAGATGCCTGCGTCCGTGAGCTCCTGGATCGTCCCGTCGCCGGACGTCCCGCGGACGTTCACGCCCGAGCTCGCCAGGATGGCCGCCTCGAGCGCCCGCGCGACCGCGGCGACGGCCGCCTTTCCGTCGTCGCCCTTCAGCGCGGACTCGGCCTCGCTCCGGCGCTCGCGCGCCACGCGCTCCGGCGACGGCGCCGCGTTGGCGCGTCGCTCCCGCGCGCGGCGGACGGCGCCGGTCAGCGCGATCGCCGCGACGCAGGCGAGCGGCGAGCCGAAGAGCGCGCCCCAGTAGATCGGGCGCTCCGTCAGGAACGTCTCGGCGCGGCTGCCCTCGAGCGCGGCTCGCGCGGCGGGGAGATCGGGCAAGAGCACGTCGGCGACCTCGGGGCCGGCGTCGCGGGCGTCGCCCTTCGCGACCTGGACGATGCCGAGCGCCGCGCGCGCGATCTCGTATTTGCGCGTCTGCGGATCGAAGTAGGGCAGGCGAATCTCGCCCAGATCGACCGCGCCGTCCTTATGGAGGCGGACCACGTACGAGAACGTCCTCGTGCCGCCGAACTTGTCGTTCGAGATGGGCCCGAGGCTGTCGACCATCTGCGGCTCGAGCCACTCGACGCCGGCGATCTCCGGCGTGGGGAGCGCCGCGGGCATGTTGCCGCTCCCGCGCAGCTCCACCGTGACGCCGACCGCGCCGTGCTGGTCGACGCTGCGCGGCGCCGTCGACGCGGAGAGCGAGAAGTCGCCCGTGTCGCCGATCTGGTAGCCGGCGGGGCGGTTGGCGACGGGAGGCTCGGACACGTCGACGAACAGCGTCTCGCTCTCGCGGAGGCCGACGCGTAGGTGCGAGAGCGTGAGCGACATCGGCGCGATCGACAGCCGGCCGGTCTTGATCGGGAAGAGCGCGTTCTTGCGGACGAGCTTCACGGCCCAGGGCCGTCCGCCGACGATGGCGTTGCCGACGTGCACCGCGCGCGTCTCGTCCTGGACGAGCGAGCGCTTGACGAAGTCGGTCGCCGTCGCCTCGTGGACGTCGGTGGGCCGGCCCTGCCGGGCGCGGATGTCCTCGTAGAGGTAGACCGTGAGGGTTACCTGCTCGCCGACGACGGCGCGCGTCTTGTCGACGGTGGCGTGGAGGAACGCGGTCGGCGCGCGGGGCTGATCGAGCGCGAGCTTCGGATCGGCGCCGATGCCGCCGAACGGATCGGGGGCGCTGTCGTCGTCCATGCCGGGGAACAGCCCCTTGAACGGATCGAACGGCGAGCCGCCCCCGAACGGATCGAACGGCTGGCGCCCGGGCCTCTGCGCGCGCGGCTTGCCCGTACCCGGCGCGACGACGGTCACGCGCTGGGCGGGGCCCGTGCGGCGCGCCCCGCCGACGGCGACGCTCGCGGGCCCGATGGTGAACGTGCCGAGCCTCCCCGCGCTGAGCCGCCAGGACGCGGTGAGCCCGTGCTCGTCGGTCCTCCGGCCGTTGATGATCGACACCTTGTGCATCGGCGACGCGCTCGTGTCGACGACGGTGAAGGCCGCCGGGGTGGCGAGCCGCGGATCCGACGGCGCCTCGTCCGTCGTCGACATCGCCCGGAGCGTGTACGTCACCGTGTCGCCGAGCTCGATCTCGGTCGCGTCGACGCTCGCGGTCACGTCGACGCCTTGCGCGAGCGCCGGCGCGCTCCACGCGAGCACGAACGCGAGCGTCGCCAGCGCGAGGCCGACGAGCGCCGCGAACGGCGGCGAGGGAAGCCTCATTTGTCGGCCATCCCGCGCAGCTTGCGCGCCTTGCCGTGCTTCTTGGCCGCTTCCTGCTGCACCGTCGGCGCGTTCTCGAGCTGATCGAGGATGCGCTCGTCCTGGCTCTGACGCGAAGGCGGCGGCGGCTCTTCGGGCTCGTCCTTCGGGTCCTGCTTCGGCGGCGGCTTGTTCGAGTCGTCGCCGCCCGAGTCCTTGCCCGCGTCCTGGCTCTCGTCGTTCTTGCCCGAGTCCTTGCCGGCGTCGTCGTTGTCGTCCTTCTTGCCGGAGTCGCGGTCGCCGTCGTCGCTGCCCCCGTCGGGCTGGCTCTGGTCGCCGCCGTCGCCGCCGTCGGGCGGCGCGGCGTCGTTGCCGGCGTCCTTCTTGTCCTCGATGCGGCGCAGCGCGACCGCGCGGTTCCACGCCGCGTCGCGGCCGACCGGATCGGCGACGTAGCTCACCATGCCGCCGTCGAGGTTCGCGCCGATCGGCCCCGCGTCGCCCATCCCCGGCACGAGCTCGAGCGCGTGGTCGTACGCGGTGACCGACTCCTTGTACGCGGCGGTCAAGAAGAGGAGGTTGCCCTCGAGGTAGCGCGCGCGCGCGCGGAGGGCGACGGGCTGCGTCGGGTCTTCCGAGATCGCGCGGACGACGCGGAGCGCGCACTCGACGTGTCCTGCGCGCAGTCCCTTGAGGTTCGGATCGAGGAAGCCGGCGTCGTTCTCCTCGTCGCCGAAGCGGTGGCCGTAGGCCTCCGCGATCTTGAAGAGCGCGAGGCCGAGGTCGAACGAGCCGTTCGATCGCTCGCGCACGCGGAGCGGCGTGCCGATGTTGCCCTCGGAGCAGCCTCCGGTGGTGAGGTAGTCCTGGAGGAGCTCGGCGGCGGGCCCGGCCTCGCCGGCGTCGTAGTAGCGGAGCGCTTCGTCGACCTGCGGCGCGTCGCGATCGAACGGGCGCGACGGATCCCACCCGCACGCGGCGACGAGCGCGGCGAGGGCGATCGACGCGATCGAGAGGTGGCGAAAGCGCCGTGCCGCGCGGGAGGCGCGCTTCACGCGGCCCTCCGCTTCTTCTTCGGCTTCTTGCCCGGGTCGCGCGCGCTTGCGTCGCGCTTCGGCTTCTTCCGAGAGCCTCCGCTCGAGCCGCCGGGGGCGAGCCGAACGCCCGGCGGGAGGGCGCCGGCGAAGCCGAGCGCGACGCGCGGCAGCGGCGCCTCGGGGATGAGGCCCTCGGCGATCAAGAGGATGACCGCGATCCCGAGCGGCCACATGTACTCCTCGTCGAACGCGATCTCGACGCGCTCGGCGAGCTCTTCGCGCATCATCTTCTTGAGGCCGCGCGCGACCTCGTCGATCCCCGTCTCGCCCTTCTCGGCGCGGACGATGGCGCCGCCGGTCGCCTCCGCGATGTCGCCGAGCTGCGTCTCACCCTCCGCGGTGAGCTCCGTCGTGAGCGTGCGCCCGTCGTCGTCCTTGCGGAATCCCTGCGTTCGTCCGTCGGGGCCGACCTCGGGGATCGGCTCCGGCGCGCGGCCGCCGATCTGGACGACGTCGATGCGCGTCTTCTCCTCCGCCGCTTGACGCGCGACGCCCACGGGATCGCCCTCGAGGTCCTCGCCGTCGGTGACGAGGACGATCACGCGGACGTGGTCTCTCGACTTCGGATCGCGCGCGAGCACCTCGCGTGCGCGCTCGAGGGCGCGCGCGATCGCGGTCCCGCCGATGGGCATGTCGTTCGGCTCGAGCTGGCGGAAGAACTGCGCGATCGCCGCGGAGTCGCTCGTGAGCGGGAAGCTCATCGGCTCGCCCGCGAAGGCGACCGCGCCGAAGCGCGCGCCGGGCAGCTCGCGCACGAGCTTGCCGATCTCCGCCTTTGCCCGCGCGATCCGGCTCGGCGCCACGTCTCGCGCGTACATGCTCTTCGAGTAGTCGAGCACGATGACCACGTCGAGGTTCGTAGCCGGCACGAGCTTCGTGCCGCGGCCCCACTGCGGCCGCGCGAGCGCGAGGAACGCCGCCGCGAGTGCGACGACGAGCAAGACGCCCTTGAGCGCGCGGCGTCCGGCGGCGTCGAACGTCTCGAGCCGCATCACGAGCTTCGGATCGCCGAACACCTTCGTCGCACGTCCGCGGCGCACCGACGCGAGGACGAGCGACGTCGCGAAGAGCGCGACGAGGAGGCCGCAGCCGATCGCCACGAGGAGCCACGGCATCGCCGTGAGGTCGTAGGCGAACCTCACGGGAACCTCCGCACGATGAAGAGGCGCACCAGCGCCTCGAGGGCGACGAGGGCGACCGCCGGGAGCAGCAGGAGCCCGAAGAGGTCCTCCATCGTCGCGGCTTGCGCCTCGAAGCGCGTCTTCTCGAGCTTGTCGAGGATGGCGTGCATGCTCTGCTCGAGGCCCTTCTTGTCGGTCGCGATGAAGGCGTCGCCGCCGGTCGTGCTCGCGATCCGGCGCAGGAGCTCCGGGTTCACCGGGAAGTGCTCGCGGACGAATTTCGGCTGTCCGAAGAGATCGACGCCGTCCTGGACGTCGACGTCGTCGCCGTTGCCGATCTGCACGGTGAAGACCTTCACGCCTTGCGTCTGCGCGAGGTGCGCGGCGTAGTCGGGTGCGATCGAGCCGGCGTTCGAGTCGCCGTCGGTCAAGAGGATGATCGCCTTCGAGCGCGCGCTCGAGCGGCGGAGGCGCGCGACGGCGGTGCCGACGGCGTCGCCGATCGCCGTGCCGTTGCCGTCGATGAGCCCGAGCTCCATCTTGCTGACGAGCGTCGAGAGGAGCGACTTGTCGAGCGTCGGCGGCGAGAGGATGTACGCGGTGCGCCCGAAGACCACGACGCCGATGCGGTCGTTCCTGCGCCGCGAGACGAAGTCGAGGATGACCTCCTTCGCAGTCTCGAGGCGCGTCAGGCGCTGCGCGGGCGCGCGCGGCGAGCGGGCCGGCTCGGACGCCTCCGCGTCCATCAGCGCGCGCATCGAGCCGGAGAGGTCGAGCACGACGACCATGTCGATGCCCTTCTCGTCGGCGTTCTCGCCGCGGAGCACGTTCTGCGGGCGCCCGAGCGCGAGGATCGCGAGGAGGAGCGCGGCGCCGCGCAGCATGCCGGGGACGTCGCGGAGGCGCGTGCGGAGGCCGCGCGGCCCGGTGAGGAGCGGCGCGACGGCCGCGATGCGCATGCGCGGCGTGCGCGCGTCCGCGGCGAGCGTCATCCGCCAGACGACGATCGCGGCGAGGATCGTGCCCGCGCCGCCCAGCACCGGGAGCCGCGCGTCGCGCGGGAGCCAGGCGAGGACCGGCACCGTCCACACCGCGGAGAGCCAGGCCTCGCCGCGCATCAGGATCGGGTAGAGCAGCGCGCCGACGATGAAGAGCAGCGTGCCGAGGACGACGGCGATCGTGCGACCGGCGCGGCTCACGTCGAGCCTCCTTCCGGCGGCTCACGCGGCGGCGGCTTGGCGCCCGGCGCGTCGTCGCTCGGCGCGTCGTCGCCCGCGCGGGTCGCGTCCGCGGCGGCCTCTTCCTCCGGATCCGGCGGCTCGTACGGCGATCTCACGCGCGCAGGCTTCGCCGGCGGCGGCGTGAACGGAGCGCGGAGCTGCGCGGCGGCGACCGGATCGATCTCGGGCGCGGGCTCGTCGAGGAGCGCGCCGACGCCCATCGACATCGGCATCGTCCCGCGGACGATCGCCTCGCCCGTCGCGATCGACGTCGAGCATTGCTGCGGCGTCGGCGTGAGGTTCGCGAACTTCACGAGGTCGCACTCGCGGAGGAAGCTCGCGACGCGCTCGATCGCGATGCCGGGCTGTGGCCCGAAGCTCGCGCGCGGCAGGCCGTCGGGCCCGATCTCTCGGGGCGCCTCGAATCGAATGAAGCCGCCCGCCTGCTTCTTCAGCGCGGCGAGGATCTCGTCGGTCGTCGACTCGAGCCCGTCGAACCCGAAGCGGGCGCCGAGGTAGCGGCGGAGCGCGTCGCTCGTACGATCGAAGTACTCGCCGTAGCGCTCGAGCTCGAGGAGGCCCGCGTGCCGGACCTCGTCGAGCTCCTCGAGCGCGACCTCCCACGGCGGGCGCGGCGGCGGCGGTGGCGGCGCGGGCTTGGGCTGGTTCAGCTTCCGCCAGAAGAGCACGGCGAGGATCGCGCCGGCGAGGAGGCCGAGCGCGGCCCAGCCGAGCGCCTTCTTCAGCGCGGTCCACTCCTCGCGCTGCGGGATGCCGCCAGGGTTGTCCTTCGGCATCGCGTCCGGCGTGTTCGCGATCGGATCCTCGACGAGGATCGGATGGTCGTGCGTACACACCGTCGCGATCTCGCCGTTCGCGCGCGCGACCGCGACCGGCAGCGGCGGGAGCATCATCACGTTGCGGCCGGGGTTCGGCGGAAGGAGCACGACCGGGAGCTCGAGGTGCGTCGTCGCGCCCGGCTTCTTGTCGTCGTCGGGCTCGGTCCAGAGCTGCGCGCCCGCGCCGCCGTCTTGATCGGGGACCGCGAAGCCCGCTTGCTTGAGGACCTTCTTCGCCTCGACGGCGCTCGACAGATCGAGCCCGGAGGGGAGGACGCGCTCGCCCTTGCCGTGACGCACGGTGATCGACAACGTCGCCGCCCAGCCGCTCGTGCCGCGCTGCGGGAACGTGTCGACGACGATTGGCCGCTGCGCGCCCTTCGGTACGCTCTCGACGCAGCCGTAGGTCGACGCGCCAGGACCCCCGGCGGCGCCGGCGTCGTCGCTCGAAGGCGGCGGCGTCGGCCCCTGCGCGAGCGACGCGCGCGCGCCGCCGAGCAAGAGCGCGGCGGCTACCGCCAGGCCGGCGACTCCGACCGCGAGCGAGCGACCGAGCGCCGTCATCGCATCCCGATCCGCCGCGCGCGGCGGGCGAAGAGATCACGGATCGGGCGGACGAACGAGCCGCCGGTGTCGATCTCGACCGAGTCGAGCCCGAGCTTGAAGAAGAGCTGGCGGCGCGCGTCGCGGATCCGCTGCATCTCGCGCTTGAAGTGCGCGCGCACGCTCGCGTCCGACGTGTCGACGACGACCATCTCGCCGCTCTCGAGGTCCTCGAACGTCGCGAGGCCGACGTCGGGCAGCTCGAAGTCGCGCTTGTCGACGAGGACGACGGGGATGACGTCGTGCTTCGCGCTCGCGAGCGAGAGCGCGCGCTCGTAGCCCGCCGTGAAGAAGTCCGACACCACGAACGCGACGCTCCGGCGCCGCGCGACGTGCGCGAGGGCCTCGAGCGCGGCCTTGAGGTCCGTCGCCGCGCCGAGGTGCGGGTACGGCGCGGGCGCGAGGCGGCTCGCCCGGCCTTCACCTTCGCCGAGGCCCGACGTCTCGCGACGGAGCGGCCGGTGCGCCGGCTTCTTCGTCACGCGGACGTCGGCCGAGCGCGCGCCCGCGGCCTGGGGCGCCTCGAACCCGAGGATCTCGCGCACGACGCGCATCACGTGCTTCTCGCCCTTCTTCGGCGGCACGATGCGCTCGACCTTGCTCGTCGAGAGGATGAGCCCGACGCGGTCGTTGTTGCGGATCGCGCTGAACGCGAGGAGCGCCGCGACCTCCGAGGCGACGCGCGCTTTCGGCGCGCGCTGCGTCCCGAAGCGCTCGCTCGCCGACAGATCGACCGCGAGCATGACGGTCATCTCGCGCTCCTCGACGAAGACCTTCACGAAGGTCTCGTTCATGCGCGCCGACACGTTCCAGTCGATGGTGCGGACGTCGTCGCCCGCCTGGTACGGACGCACCTCGCGGAACGCGAGGCCCTGGCCCTTGAAGCTCGACTTGTACGTCCCCGACAGCTGCTCGTTCGCGAGCCGCGCGGTGTGGATCTCGATCGTGCGGAGCGCCGCGAGGATCTCCCGGGGGATCACGGGATCACGCTCCGCGTGTCGGGCTTCGGGCGGAAGCCGGAGGGAGAGAGGGGAGGCATCGGGAGCTCGCCGTCAGGGGACCTCGACGACCTCGAAGACGCGGCGGACGACCTGCTCCGAGGTCACCTCCTCCGCGTCGGCCTCGTACGTGAGCACGACGCGGTGCCGGAGGACGTCGGGGCCGACCGCCTTCACGTCCTCCGGAGTGACGTAGCCGCGGTGCCGGAGGAACGCGTGCGCGCGCGCCGCGAGGTTCAGCGCGATCGACGCGCGCGGCGAGGCGCCGAACTCGATGAGCGGCGCGAGGTCCTTCAGCCCGTGCTTCTGCGGCTCGCGCGTCGCGAAGACGACGTCGACGATGTAGTCCTTCACCTTCTCGGCGACGTAGATCTGCCCGATGGTCTTGCGCGCCTCGAGCAGCTCCGAAGGCGTGACCGCGGGCTCGGCCTTGAGCGGCACCATGCCGGTCATGCGGTCCATGATCTTCCGCTCGTCGTCACGCGTCGGGTAGCCGACCTTGCACATGAGCATGAAGCGGTCGACCTGCGCCTCGGGCAGGGGATACGTCCCCTCCTGCTCGATCGGGTTCTGCGTCGCCATGACGATGAACGGCGAGGGCAGGGGATAGGTCTTGTCGCCGATGGTGACCTGCCGCTCCTGCATGGCCTCGAGCAGGGCGCTCTGCACCTTGGCCGGCGCGCGGTTGATCTCGTCCGCGAGCACGAGGTTCGCGAAGACCGGGCCGAGCTTCGAGGTGAACTCGCCCTTCTGCTGGTTGTAGATGACGGTGCCGATGACGTCGGCGGGGAGCAGATCGGGTGTGAACTGGATGCGCGCGAACTTCGCGCTGATGGCGTCGCAGAGGGTACGGACGGTGAGCGTCTTGGCGAGGCCGGGGACGCCTTCGAGCAGGACGTGACCACCGGTCAACAGACCGATGAGCACGCGCTCGATCATGTAGGTCTGGCCGACGATGACCTTGGCGACCTCGCTCTGGATGCGGTCCACGAACGCGCTCTCGCGCGCGACGATCTCGTTGAGCTCACGGGCGTCTACCATCGGCCGGTTCCTACCACGAAAGAGGCGCCCGAGCCGAAGCCTCCACACCCCGCGCGTTCGCTGGGACGGGCGCAGAATCGGCCGCGCGGACGTTCGAACCCGCGGACGGCGTCGCGCATTCCCGGGGCCTCGCCGGCAGCTCGACGTGCGGCAGGCGCGTCGGCATTCGCGGCGCGTGCGCCCGCGAGCGGCGCGTGGTCAGTCCTGCGGCGGAGCCTTCGAGAGGCGGAACACGCCGCGCACGATCCAGATGATTCCGACGACGATCGCGCCGTACCAGACGACGGCGTTCGAGAGGAACGTCACCGCCACGCCTGCTCCGAGGAGGGCGACCCCCGCGATGATCCAGCCAACTCCCGGTCGCATGATCGTCCCCTCCCGCTGCGTCGACGCGAGCGTAGCAGACCTTGGCCGCGCGGCTAGACGCGGGCCCGCTGCGAGATCGAGATGCCGCCCTTCGAACCGATGACGGAGCCGAGCGCGATCGCGCCCCACCAGTAGTTGTGGTCCGTGAGCTTGAGGGCCAGGATCCCGAGGATGATCAGGCCGATTCCAAGGAAAATCTCTGCCGATCCGCGCTGCATGATGCCCGGTAGTTACCGCAGTTTGCCGCCCTTTCCAACCACAAGTCGCTATCGTCGGTCCCGATGACACCCCCGATCGAGGAGCTCGCGCGCTTCGCCCATCGTCTCGCCGACGCGTCGGGCGAGGTGATCCGGCCGTGGTTTCGAGCCACGCTCGACGTCACCGACAAGGCGACCGGCCGCGCCGGCTTCGATCCGGTCACCGAGGCCGACCGCGAGGGGGAGACCGCGCTCCGCCGCCTGATCAAGGCGACTTATCCGAGCCACGGCGTCCTCGGCGAGGAGCACGGGCAAGAGGCGGGCGACGATCCGCTCACGTGGGTCCTCGATCCGATCGACGGCACGCGCGCGTTCATCTGCGGGATGCCGCAGTGGGGCACGCTCATCGCGCTCAACGACGGCGCGCGCCCCGTGCTCGGCGTCCTCGATCAGCCGATCACCGGCGAGCGCTGGATCGGCCACTCCGGACGCGCCGAGCTCGTCACGGCGTCGAAGACCTCGACCCTCGCGACGCGCCCGTGCGGAGATCTCGCGTCGGCGGTGCTCACGACGACGCACCCGACGGCGTACTTCACGAAGGCCGAACAGGACGCGTTCCAGAAGCTCGCCGGCGCCGCCAAGATGACGCGCTACGGAGGCGACTGCTACGCGTACGGGCTGCTCGCGATGGGCTTCATCGACCTCGTCGTCGAGTCGTCGCTCAAGCCGTGGGACGTGCAGGCGCTCATCCCGATCGTCGAGGGCGCGGGCGGGCTCTTCACCTCGTGGGACGGCGGCGACGCCCAGAACGGCGGCCGGGTCATCGCCGCCGGCGACGCGCGCGTCCACGCCGAGGCGCTCGCGATCCTGCGCCACGTCGCCTGACTTCAGCGATACGGCGCGGCGCCCTCCGCGCGGCCGAGCGCCTCGAGCTCCTCGACGGCGCCGGTGACGCCACGCTCGACGATCTTCGGCGCCGTCAGCGGACGAAAGCGCAGCCGCACGCCGTCGGGGAGGATCGCGATCGAGCGGAGCGCGTCGCCGAGCCCCGGATCGCGCCATAGCGTGGCGAGCGCCTGCTCGACCGGCGTCGTCGCCGCGGTCGACGCCGCGAGCAGGACGGTCGTGCTCTGACCGTGCTGGACGATCACCTCGGCCTCGACGCCGATCGGCGCGCTTCCCTCGAGGCCGGGGGCGACGCGGACCGCGTGCCGGCCGATGTTGCCGCGGTAGCATCGACCCGCGGCGTCGAGCTCGAGGAGGTGCGTCCGCGCCCATCGACGGTACGCGTCGCCGGTCGCCGTCACCCGCGTCGGGTCGGGCCTTCTCGCCGGCGACGCCGGCGGCGGTGACGCCGCCTTCTCGATCGCCCCGAAGATCATCTTCACGGCGAGGTCGAAGACGAGTCGCCCCAGCACGCGTCAGCCTCGAATCAATAGCGGTGAGTAGCGGGGAGCGACGGACTGATTCGGCTCGTTCACGACCTCGCTCGTCGTGCCTTGCCCACCGCTTCGTCCGCCCAGCGGGGCGCTCGGCGACGGCCCGGACGACTTCGCGGCCGCTCCGGACGCGCCGGTCGTCGCCGCCTCGGGCGGCGGCTTCAGCGTCGACGTGACCGCGGTCTTCGCGACGCCCTTCGCCACGCCCTTGCCGGTCTCCACGGCGACATGCTGAACGATCGGCTTCGTACCGAGGCTCGGCGCCAGCGCCTCGACGGCGGCGGCCCGCACTCCACCGACGAGGCCGCCCGCGACGGCCCCGACGATGGCGTTGCCGTAGCGATCGTCCTGGAGCGGCGGATCGATGGCGGCGGTCCGGCGCGAGTCTTTCAAGTGCGGATTGTCCGGCGACATCGGCGAGTAGCGGCTCGCGTCGGACGAGGCACGTGCGCATCGGCCGCCTTCGTCGCCGCCTCTGGAATAGTAGTCGTTGCGGCGTGCCTCGGCCTCACGTTCGGCGTCGCGCTCGCCGTTGACCGCCGCGGCCTCTCGCTGTTCGTCGGTTGGCCGGCAGTCCGAGGGCTCGAGCGAGCGGGTTCGGGGGCGGTTCGTGTCGGCGACGCATCGATCCGTCATGGCCCACCGGTCGGCCGCAGGGGACCACGGTTGCTCGAGATCGCCCGGTGCGGTCGCCGGGCGCGCTTCGCGACGGGCTCGGCCGTGACGGCTGCCGGCTTCGCCGGCCATGGGACCGACGAGGTCGTCATCCATGCGAAGACTCGCCAGTGCCATCCTCGTCATGATCGCGGCGTGCGGCGGAAGGATCGAAGGCGGTCCCTCCGGGACGTCGACCTCGTCGGACCCGTCGTCCGCCGACGTCGAGGACACTCCCTGGGGACAGCGCGAGCGCATCCCACCCTCGGGGCCCGAGGACGGCGCGTGGGGGACGTGGCAGCTCCTCTCGGTCGACGGGCCCGACGGAAAGCGCCAGTACGATCCGCCGTTCGTCGAGCTCGATCTCCACGAGGACGGCGAGGCCTATCTGTGGACCTGTTCGGAGGGCCCCACCGGACAGGGGCAGCGGTGTCCGTACTATGCGCGCCACGGCTGCCTCGTCGGAACGATCGCGCTCGCGGGCGAGACCTGGCGCGTTCAGTTCACGACACGAGACGGGAGTGCAGTCCTCGCGCGAGGCGACGTCGTGACGGAGCCGAGCGGCGACATCACCGTGAAGGGTGAAGGCGTGCTGCATCCCGGCGGCCACTACCGGCGCGTCGCCCCGGCGACCCGCGAGGGCTGCGCGCCCTGACGCGCCCGAGAGTCCGAGCTGCGCTCAGATCGGGCGGGCGCGGACGCACGTCACCACGACGTGCGTGACCGGGCCGTCGATCGTCGCGGACGACGGCGTGCAGCCGGAGAGCTTCACGGCGAGCGCCGGCTCGCCCGTCTTCGAGACGTATTCGATCGCGCCGTCGCGGGCGGCGGGCTTCTTCGCCCACGCGAGGTAGGCGGGCGCGTCGCGCGAGGGCACGTCGAACGTGAAAGCGCCGGGCAGCGCCGCGCCCTCCTTGTTCTTCAGCGTGACGGCGTCGAGCCGGGTCGCCCCGCTCGTCGGGAGGTCGCCGACGGACATGCGGAAGCTCGCGAGCTCGACGCCGCGCGGCTTCGCGCGATCGCTCGCGAGGCGGAGCGACGGGCCGGTCGACGTGGAGCCGACCTCGAACGTGAGCGCGAGATCGCTCGAGCCGCCTGCGTAGCTCGGGAGGCGAACGTCGACGAGGCGCGCGTCCTTGGCCTTCTGGATCACCGCGGGCGTCGACAGGACGAGGCTACGGCTCTCGGTCTTCCCCTCGAGCAGGGCGCGCACGGCAGTGAGGATCGGCGCCGTCGGCTCTGCGGTGGAGATGACGAGCGTACGCTTCGTCCCGGCGCTGCCTTGGGTAGAGCGGACGTAACCGCTCTCGACGCCGTCGAGGACGAGCGCGAGCTGGCCGCTCGGCTCCGCTCCGGCGTGAGCCGGGATCGCCGCCAGCGTGGCGAGCGCGACGACTGCACCGACGACGCGAGCCGGGACGTGCATGCGCGCCACCGTGGCACATCGGCGCGCACGGGCAACGAAGAAGCACGTCGCGTGTTGCGACTGCTGCTCGCGGGCAGCAGGTGAAACCTCGAGTCCTCGGTCCGCGTCAGTCGACGGCGAGCACGATCTTTCCGAACACCTTGCGATCCTCGAGCAGCCGATGCGCCTCGACGGCGCTCCACAGAGGCATCACCCGATCGACGACGGGACGAAGACGCCCCGCCTCGACGTGACGGAGGATCCCGAAGAGATCGCCCTTCGGACCCATCGTCGAGCCCAGGATGGCGACCTGACGGAAGAACACGTGACGGAGATCGATCTCCGGCGTGAAGCCCGTCGTCGCTCCGCAGGTGACGATGCGCCCGCCCCACGCCGCCGCGAGGATGCTCTTCGCGAGCACCTCGCCGCCGACGTGCTCGACGATGAGGTCCGCGCCCTTCTTGTCGGTGAGCCGCTTGGTCTCGGCGACGAAGTCCTGCGTCGTGTAGACGATGACCTCGTCCGCGCCGAGCTCGCGGGCGCGCTTCGCCTTCTCCTCGGTGCCGGTCGTGGCGATGACGCGCGCGCCGTGCATCTTCGCGATCTGGATCGCGGCGCTCGAGACGCCGCTCCCGGCGGCCTGCACGAGCACGGTCTGGCCGGCGCGCACCTGGCCTTTCCGCACGACCATCTGCCACGCCGTGAGGAAGCAGAGCGGCAGCGCCGAGGCCTCCTCGAACGAGAGGCTCGCCGGCATCGGGAGGAGGTTCGCGTCGGGGACGACGATGTGCCGCGCGTACCCGCCCTGCGTGTTCTCGCCGAGGATGCGGTAGTGGCGACAGAAGACGTCCTCGCCGAGCAGGCAGCGCTCGCATGCGCCGCACGAGAGGCCCGGATTGACGAGGACCCTCGCGCCGACCTTCGCGCCGGTCGCGCCGGGGCCGAGCGCCTCGACCTCGCCCGCGATGTCGGCGCCGAGCCGGTGCGGGAACTCGTAGCGGAAGTGCGGCAGCCCGCGGCGACCCCAGATGTCGATGTGGTTCAGCGCGACCGCGCGGACGCGCACGCGGACCTCGCGCGGTCCGGGCTCGGCCAGCTCGATCGTCTTGCGCTCGAGGACCTCCGGCCCTCCGGTGGCCATCATGACCATCGCTTCGGTCTGCATGCCGCGCACGCTAGACCGCGCCGCGCCGTCTGTCATGCCCGGCGCCGGCGCGCGCGGCCGCCTCAGCGATCGAGCGTGTAGTGGTGGAGGACCTCGCCGACCCGCGCGGCGAGCGCGAGCTGCGCGTCGCGCGCGCTCTCGGCCGCGAGCCGCTTGCCCGGATCGGAGGCGACCTCGGCGAGGACCGGCGGGCAGCGATCGATCGACGCGCGCGCCTCGGCGATCGACGCGGCGAGGGCGTCGGCGAGCTTCGGATCGTCGCGGCGCACGAGCTCGATGAACGACGGCGCGGTCACGCGTCCCTCGCGGGCGAAGAGCAGCCCCTCGACGCCGAGCGCGTTGCCGGCGAGGTCGGCTCGCGTCGAGTCGCTCGCGTCCGAGACCTCCGGCGCTCCCGCCAGGACGCCGCCGAGCTTCCGTTCGGCCATCTCCTTCTGCGAGACGTCGGCGACGCCGCGGAGGGCGCGCCGGAACCCTTCGTCGAGGCTGCCCCGCACGAGCTTCTGCGCGAAGCTCTCGGTGCGATCGGCGTCCCACTGGTTGGCGACGATGACGAGGTCTTCGATGAGGATGCGCGCGAGCTTGGCGACGAGGCGGCCGCGCCGCGCGTTGCGCTCCTCGGGCGTGGCGCTCACGAAGTCGGTGTGCGAGCGCGGCGCTCCGCCCGACGTCACCGCGGCGCCGTAGAGCATCCCTTCGATGGCGTGCCAGCCGAGCGGCACGTTCTTCCCGCGGGCGGCGTCGCGCACGGCGTCGCCGGTCACGTCGGGGACGGTCATGAGCTCGTCGAGGATGCCCCCCGCCTCGAGCGTCGGGCCCTCGAGGAGCGTCACGTCGGCCGGGGCGACCTCGATGCGCGCGGCAAGCGCCGCGTCCTCGTCGAGCGGGCCGCCCGTGAAGCGGAAGGCCTCGGCGCGGCTGTACGCGTCGCGCGCGGCCCTCCAGGCGATCTTCGCGCCCTCGAGGAGCTCGGGAGAGGGGGCCTTGATGAAGTCCTCGATGGCCTTCTCGAGCAGCTTGCAGAGGCGCACGGTCTCGTCGTGCACCGTCCGCCCGATCTTGGCCCAGCCCCTCAGCGTCGCGTGCGCGGCCTCCTTGAACGCCGCGTCGCCGGCGGCGCGCGCGTCCGGCGCGGCCGGCGCGGGGGTGTCTTCGCCGCAGCCTGCCGTCGGGGCGGCCACGACGGTCGCGGCGAACAACACGAAAACAGAGGCAACGCGACCCAGCTTCATCGGCTCTCAGGTACCTTAATGAAAATGGAAATCAAGAAGGCCTTGCGCGAGGCCCATCCCCGTTGTAACGCGTGCGCTCCACAGGGAAGGGACTACCTCTCAATGCGCACGCTCTTTGCTCCGCTCCTCGTCGCTCTCCTCTCCACCCAGGCGTTCGGCTGCACGACGACGACGGTCGCGAAGAACGACGGGCCTGGCCAGACGACGCCGGAGGAGCCGGCCGCGGCCGAGGACGAGGAGCTGCCCCCGGCGGCGGAGGCCGAGACCTTCGGCGATCCGCTCAACCCGAAGACGCCGGTCGTCGCGCTCTCCGAGATCCTCGCCAACCCCGAGTCCTTCAAGGACAAGCAGATCACGACGGAGGGCACCGTCCGTCAGGTCTGCCAGAAGCGCGGCTGCTGGGCGGAGGTCCGTCCGGAGGACGCGCGCGACAGCGAGACGATGCGCGTCACCTTCAAGGGCTACGCGTTCTTCCTCCCGGCCGACTCGCGCGGCGCGAAGGTGAAGATCGAGGGCAAGGTCTCGGTCCAGCTCCTCACGGCCGAGCAGGTCCAGCACCTCGAGGCCGAGGGCGCCACGTTCACGAACAAGAAGCCGGACGGCAGCGCGCTGATGACGGAGTTCGTCGCCTCCGCCGTCGAGATGACCGACCGCAAGAAGTGACTCTTCGCCTGACTCAGGCCAAGAGCTCGCGGGGGCGCGCTCCCGTGGTCGATCCGACCGCGTGCGAGAGCGCCAGCGTCTGGACGAGGACGTTGCGGTAGACGACGTGAACGTCGTCGACGTCCACGTCGCGCGCGTCGCCGTCCTGGGGCTCGAGCGCGGCGTCGACGTGCTCGTTCACGAACGCAAGGACGGCCGGCTGCTCGATCGCCATCACGTCCTCGAGCTCCAGAGGCTCGTGCGAGTGCGTCGCGCGGAGCTGCTCTTCGAGCTCGAGGGCCGCGTCCGCCGCGTTGCGCTCGTCCTCCGAGACCTCGGTGAGGCGCGCCCCGAACGCTCGCTCGAACGCGAGCCACACGGCGATCGTGAGGAAATAGCCGAGGGCGAGCGCCGTCTCGTCGAGCGGACGCGCGAGGATGTCGGCCGCGTGCTGCGCGAGCGCCGGCTGGGTCCGTTCGAACCGCTCGAACGCGTCGTCGAGCTCGGACTTCGCTCCGAGTCCGCCGTCGGCCAGCTCGTCCTCGATGTATTCGAGCACGTCGCGTCCGACCACCGCGTACGGAGGCACCGGACGAATCGCCGCGCCGCGAACCCACATCGTCCCGATCTCATAGCACACGCGGCCTCGGCCCGACGGCCGCCCACCGGCGCGCGGAGGCCGTGCGGGCCTCAGCTCGCGCGCGGCGCCCGGAGGACGTGCGCGCTCCACCCGTAGCCGGCGAGGAGCGCGACCCAGCTCAGGAGGACCCCACGGCCGAGCGGCGTGTTCGCGAGCGGCGCGACGCCGAAGCCGCCGTGGTACTGCGCGTACGAGGCGCTGACGGCGAGCCGGCGCGAGGCGACGACGCACGCGATCAAGAGCAGGGCGCCGAGCACCGCGCCCAGCTTGAGGAGCGCGGAGCCGCGCTTCGCGATCGCCCACGGGGTGGCGAGGGCGAAGCCGAGCGGGACCTGCGCCGCGGTGACGAGGACGAGGGCCAGGTCGACGGCCGACGGGATCCGGCTGAAGCGGACGAGGTAGAGGTACGCCCAGTCGCCGTGCATCGCGACGAAGTACGCCACGACCGGCAGGTGCACGACGGCCCCGAGCCCGGCAGCGACGAGGAAGGGCCGCGCGAGGACCAGCGGCACCTCCGACCGCGCGAGCTCGACGCGCGCGAGCCACGCCAGGCTCATCCCGACGAGGAGGCCGATGAGCAGGGCGAGCGGCAAGGGCATGGCGCGACACTTATAGCTTGGGCTAAGACAGCTGCGTGGATGAAGCTCGCCTGAAGGAGCTCTTGCTCCGGGTTCGAAGCGGGGGAACAGAGGTCGAGGACGCCGTCGCCGAGCTGCGGCAGCTCCCCTTCGCCGATCTCGGCTTCGCGGTCGTCGATCATCACCGCGCGCTCCGGCAGGGCGTGCCCGAGGTGATCCTCGGCGAAGGCAAGACGGCCGAGCAGATCGTCGCGATCGCGCGCGAGCTCGCGCGCACGGGGCAGAACGTCCTCGTCACGCGCATCGACGACGCGAAGGCGAGCGCGCTCCTCGGCGAGATGCCCGACGTGCGCCACAACGCGATCGCGCGGACCTGCACGCTCGAGAAGGCGCCCATTCCGGCGCTGTCGGAGCGCAAGGTCGCCCTCGTGAGCGCCGGGACGAGCGACATGCCCGTGGCCGAGGAGTGCGCCGAGACGATGCGCATGCTCGGCATCGGGTTCGAGCGCATCTTCGACGTCGGCGTCGCCGGGATCCACCGGCTCCTCCACAAGCGGCCGATGCTCGAAGAGGCGTCGCTCATCATCGTGATCGCCGGCATGGAGGGCGCGCTCGCGAGCGTCGTGGGCGGGCTCGTCGACGTGCCGGTGATCGCCGTGCCGACGTCGATCGGCTACGGCGCCGCGCAGCAGGGCATGACCGCGCTCTTCGGGATGCTGACGAGCTGCGCTTCGGGGATCACGGTCGTGAACATCGACAACGGGTTCGGAGCCGCGTTCGCGGCGGCGCGGATCCTGCGCATGCGGAAGAAGGCGTGACGTGAGCGCGAGCAGGAAGGTCGGCGGGAAGAAGGCCGCGCCGAGGAAGGTCGCGACGAAGAAGGAGGTCGCGACGAAGAAGAAGGTCGCGACGAAGAAGAAGGCCGCGCACGCGCATCGTCACGAGGGGCACCATGGGCATGCGCACCGGCATACCCACGAGCACGAGCATGGGCACCGGCACACTCATGCGCACGAGCACGAGCATCACGGGCACGAGCACGGGCATGGGCACGGGCATTCGCACGAGCACGGGCACGAGCATCCGCACGCGCACCACCACGACGCGCCCGCGCAGGCACCGCTCGCGCGTGGCGCGGGCAAGGGGAAGATCCTCTTCTTCGACGCGCCCTCGGGGCTTGCCGGGGACATGGTCATCGCCGCGCTCGTCGACCTCGGCGTGCCCGAGTCCGTCATCGAGGACGCCGTCGATCGCCTGAAGCTCCCCGGCTTCCACCTGCATTTCGGCGTCCGCGAGCGGAGCGGGATCGTCGCCACGTCGTTCGACGTCCACCTCGACGCCGAGCAGCCCGAGCGAACCTGGGGCGAGATCCGCGCGATGATCGAGCGCGCGAAGCTCCCCGCCGGGGTCGCCGCCCGCGCGATCGCGACCTTCGAGCGGCTCGCGGCCTCCGAGGCGCGGGTCCACCGGATGCCGATCGACGAGGTGCACTTCCACGAGGTCGGAGGCGTCGACGCGATCGTCGACGTCGTCGGCAGCGCGGCCGCGCTCGAGCACCTCGGCGCGCGCGTGGTCGTCTCGCCGCTGCCGATGGGACACGGGCGCACGAAGGCGCGCCACGGGATCCTGCCGCTGCCGGCGCCGGCGGTGGTCGAGTGCCTGAAGGGCCTCCCGACCTACGACGGCGGGATCGCGTTCGAGCTCGTCACGCCGACCGGCGCCGCGATCGTCGGCGCGCACGCGACCGAGTCGGCGCGCTGGCCCGCGATGCGCCCCGAGCGCACCGGCTGGGGCGCGGGGACGGCCGACCTGCCCGATCGACCGAACCTGCTCCGCGTGGTCCTCGGCGAGCCTGCGGAGACGTCGCCGTCGAGCACCGACCGATCGCACGTGGTGCTCGAGGCCAACCTCGACGACGCGACGGGCGAGCTCCTCGCGACGTGCATCGAGGCGATCCTCGCGGCCGGCGCGCTCGACGCGTGGACGGCGCCCCTCACGATGAAGAAGGGCAGGCCGGGGCTCATGCTCGGCGCGCTCGTCGAGGCGTCGCGCGCCGACGAGATCGCGGCGGTCATCCTCCGCGAGTCGACCACGCTCGGCGTCCGTCGCCACGCGGTCGACCGGGTGGAGCGCCCGCGCCGGATCGAAGAGGTCGCGACGCCGTTCGGCGCGATCCCGATCAAGATCGCGGGCGGTCCGTTCGGCCCTCCGCAGCGCAAGCCCGAGCTCGACGCGTGCCTCGCCGCCGCCCGAGCCCACGGCGTGCCGGTGCGTCAGGTCATCGACGCCGCGCTCGTGGCGAGCGCGTCGCTCCGCTGACGAGCGCCGTTCGAGCTCATCCGGGTCGCCGGGCCGCGTGGATGCCCATGGTCTCCGTCGCGCGAGCCTCGTGTGCGGACTTCCATAAGCACGACGCCTCGGCCTCCGCCCGACCCTCGATCGACCTCGGCCGCGTCCGGCGGCGGCCGTCGCGCGAGCCACTTCGATTCTCTTTTTTCTTCGTTCTCCGATATGCTCAGCCCCGCACGCCGAGGGTGCTCGCGTGCATGGAGACATCGACGATGAACCCCTGTCCGCAGTGCGGCGCGATCCCTCAACCGTCGGACAAGTTTTGCAACATCTGCGGTACGCCCGTGGTGATGGGCGCGCCGCAGGGCTTCGGCGCTCCGCCCCCGCAGCAGGGCGGCTTCGGCGCTCCGCCCCCGCAGCAGGGCGGCTTCGGCGCTCCGCCCGCCGGCGCGTACGGCGCGCCCCCCGGCCAGCCCGGCGCGCCCCTGCGCTGCCAGATGGGCCACGACATCGCGCCCGGCGCGAGCTACTGCCCGCACGGACACCCGATCGCGCTCGACGCGATGCCGTTCGCCAACGATCAGTACGGCGGCGGCTACGGCCAGCAGCCCGGCGGCTTCGGCGCTCCGCCTCCGCAGCCCGGCTTCGGCGGGCAGCCGCAGTTCGGAGCGCCGGCAGGTCCCGGCGGCTTCGGCGCTCCGCCTCCGCAGCCTGGCTTCGGTGGCGATCCGGGCTACGGCGGCCAGCCCTACCAGGACCCGAACGCGCAGTTCGGCGGTGGCTTCGGTCAGCAGCCGGGCGGCTTCGGTCAGCCGCCTCCCCAGCAGGGCGGCTTCGGCGCGGGCGGCTACGCTCCGCCTCCGCCTCCGCAGCAGGGCTTCGGCGCCCCGCCGCCCGCGCAGAGCGGCTTCGGCAGTCAGCCCGGGTTCCCGCCCCCGCAGCAGCCGGGCGGCTTCCCCGGCAGCGTCGCTCCTCCGGGCGCCGAGGCGCCCCCCGTCGCGGCGCCTCAGCCGCCGCCCAACCTCCCGCCGAACGCGCTCCGCGGCTTCCTCGTCTCGTACCAGTCGAACACGCAGGGCGACTTCTGGGCGCTCAACGGCGGGCGCAAGACGATCGGTCGCGCGAACTCGGGCGAGCAGGTCGACATCCCCCTCTCTGACGCGACGATCTCGTCGCGCCACGCGGCGCTCGTCGTCGACGGCGTCGCGGGCACGGTTCAGATCGAGGACACGGGGTCGACCAACGGCACCTTCGTCAACGAGGAGCACATCGGCTTCAACGGGAAGCGCGACCTCCGCGACGGCGACAAGGTCCGCTTCGGCGGCTACACGACGATCGTGAAGGTCATCGGTCGGCTCTGAGCCGGCCGGCCGCGCACCGGGCGTAACGGCCGCCGCGCCATTACGCCCGATGTGTAGTAGTGTTGCGCGCGTGAAACGCTCCATGTGCGCAAGGCTCTTCGCGTGGATCGCGGTGTGCGCGGTCCTGCTGTTCGCGCGGACGTCGCTCGCGGCTCCGGAGGCCCACATCCTCCGGATCGATCCGCGCGCCGGCATGCAGGACGGCCAGCCCCTCCTCACCACCGTCATCGAGCTCGTTCAGTTCACCCCGATGAGCGAGGTGGTGACGAACGCAGGCTGCGGCTCGCAGCGCGGCGACGGTCTGCTCGACTGCATCTCCAACGCGGTCGAGCAGAAGAACGTGATGTGGAAGGCGTTCCAGTTCCCCGATCCGGGGGCGCGCCTGCTCGTTCGCGTCGACGGCGGCGAGAACCCGGCGAAGCTCCACTCGAAGGCCACCTGGGGCGCTTCGACGAAGGATCCCCTCGTCGGCACCGCGTGGCTCATCGCGCTCGACGCCTCGAGCCTCATGGGCCCGCGCTACTCGGACGCGCGCGAGGTCGCCAACCAGATCATCAACGCGCTCGGCCCGAACGACATCGCGAAGCTCATCATCTTCGACGATCGCATCAGCCCGTACGTCGCGAACTCGTCCTGGTTGCCGTCGGCGCAGAAGGCGCAGCTCGTCCAGATCCTCCAGGCGAACCCGTCGCCGTCGCCGTCGCACCAGCGCGCGCGCCCGCTCTTCAACCAGATCAAGAACATCACCAAGTCGTTCGGCGACCTCGGCAACGCGGGCTCGATCCAGAACATCCCGATGCACCAGGCGATGGTGCTCCTGTCGAACGGCTCGGGCCGCGAGGACGCCGCGAGCGCCGCGATCAGCGCCGAGGGCCTGAAGCAGTACTTCAACAAGGGACGCTTCCCCGACGACAACCCGCTCGCGCCGAAGACCCCGCTGCCGGTCATCTCGATCTTCTTCCCCAACGCGCGGGGATTCACCAACGACGTCTACGCGATGAACGACATGCAGTTCATGCAGGACATCGCGAACCCGGAGATCGGCGGCTTCTTCGACATCGTCCGCGCGGGGCAGGGCGTCTCGAAGGCGACGACGATCCTGTCGCTCATCAAGTCGCGCTTCAACGCGATGTGGGTCGTCAAGTGGCGCCTCTCGTGCCTCGCGTCGACCGCCGAACAGACCTTCAACCTCGTCTTCCAGAGCTCGACGCCGATCAAGCCCGACGGCTCGTTCAAGGACGTGCCCATAGGCATCGATCCGACGTCGTGGCCGCTCGACATCAACATGGCGCAGACGAAGCTGGAGGCGGAGGCGAACCCGCTCCATCCCGGCGGCACCTTCCGCGTCTACGGCGACTTCTGCTGGAGCGGGGACAAGAACCGCGCAGAAGCCTACTTCGTCCCCGCGGGCACGAACCCGAACCAGAACGTCAACAAGAACGATCCCGAGGTCGCGAAGAAGGCGATCCAGCACCTCGTCGCCCAGAACCTCCGCGGCGGCGCCGTCGAGGCGGGCGACACGTTCGTGCTCTTGAACGTCCCCGACGAGGAGAAGCTCCTCGAAGGTGAGGGCGAGAACATGATCACGCGCGTCGTCGTCTACGACAACAAGGCGAAGCGCGGCAGCGGCGTCACGGCGGAGACGGTCATCACGCTCAAGGCGAGCAAGAAGCCGTTCAACCTGCCGATCATCCTCGGCGCCGCCGGCATCGTCGTCGTGATCCTGCTGCTCGTCGTCGTCTTGCTTCGCGGCGGCGGCGGTGGTGGCGGCCGAGGCAAGCGCTCGAACCAGCCTCCGCCCGCTCCGGTCGTCGCCGGCGGCGGACCTCCCTACGGCGGCGGCGCGCCTCCCTACGGCGGAGCTCCTCCGTACGGCGGCGGCGGCGGTGGCTATCCGCCTCCGGGCGGCTACGGGTCGGCGCCCGAAGACCACGCGCCGCAGGCCTACGTCGCTCCGGCTCCGGTCGCCGCGCCGTTCGTCCCGCCGCCACCCGCGCCACCGGAACCTCGACCGGCCGAACCGGGAGGAGGTGGCTACCCTTTAGCCTCGGCGGGGGGCGCACCGGTGGAGGTGCGCTGCCCCGCATGCAGCATGACGACGCTCGCGATGCCGGGGCAGGCGTCGGTGTGCTTCTCGTGCGGTCAGCCGCTCCCGAAGGACATCGCGACGTCCGCCATGGCAGCGCCGCCCGCGATCGCCGCGGCGCCGGCCGGCGGCCCGCTCGCGGGAGAGGCCCCGGCGTTTCCGCTCACGAGCGCGCATCAAGCTCGAGAGCTCGCGCCTCCTCCTAATCCGTACGGCGCCACGCCGACGTCGGCGACGATCGTCGGCGCGGCCGGACAGTTCGCGATCCGCGCCGGCGTCGACGTGCGTGTCGGCCGCGATCCGGCGGCCTGTCCGATCACTCTCTCCGAGCCGCGCGTGAGCGGCATCCACGCGACGCTCAAGTTCGAGGGTGGTCAGCTCCTCGTGCGCGACGAGGGCTCGAACAACGGCACGTACGTCTCCGGGACGCGACTCGCCGCGCAGGTCTGGACGCCCGCGCCGGCGGCTGCGACGCTCCGCTTCGGGCCCGTCGAGTTCACGGTGAAGATCGACTGAGCACGAACGTCCGAGCTTGGAGATGAGCACGAGCGCCAAAAGCCCCGCCGTCGAGATCGCCGTCCGCACCGATCCGGGTCGCGATCCGGACAAGCAGGTGAACGAGGACGCGTCGATCGAGAAGGAGACGTCGCTCGGTCGGCTCGCCGTCGTCTGCGACGGCATGGGCGGCCACGCCGGCGGAAAGGAGGCCTCCGAGCTCGCGATCCAGGCGATCGTCGAGATCGTCGAGGCCGCGCCCGCGGCCACGAGCGCCGGCGTCGCGCTCGTGCGCGCGATCGAAGAGGCGAACGCGCGCATCTGGTCGATGCCCACCGCGGAGGCGGGCTACCGCCCGGGCTCGACCGTCGTAGCCGTCCTCGTTCACGACGAGGGCGCCGAGGTCGCGCACGTCGGCGACAGCCGCCTCTACCTCGTGCACGCGGGCGCCATCTCGCAGGTCACGCGCGATCACTCCATGGTCCAGGAGATGGTCGATCGGAATTTGATCCGCGCGGAGGACGCTGCCAAGCACCCCGACGCGAACAAGATCCTCCGAGCGCTCGGCATCGCGAAGGACGTCGAGGTCGATCTCAGGGCCGAGCCGCTCGCCTACGTCGCCGGCGATGTCCTCGTCCTCTGCTCCGACGGTCTCAGCGATCTGGTCGAGCCGGCGGAGATCCTCGAGATCGCCGGCTCGCATCCGCCGCCCCAGGCCGCGGGCCGGCTCGTCGATCTCGCGAACGCGCGCGGCGGCCACGACAACATCACCGCGATGGTCATCCGGATGAAGGCGAGCGCCAACGTCCGCGAGACGGCCGACCGCGGGCGCGCGCGGATCGCCAAGACGATCCCGCTGACGGCGCACGCGACCGTGCCGGGAGACAACGCCGGTCCGACGGGCACGGTGGTCGGTCCGCCGATCGCTCCGCCTGCGGGCGCGTCGCCCGCGGGCGCGGCGACGCCGTCGGGCGTCGTGCCGCCCCCGCAGGAATCCGGGCCTCAGGTCGCGATCCCGCCTGCGCCGCGCGCGCCCGACGCGGCGGAGGGCGGGCGCTCGCGGACGCCGATGCTCGTCCTCGGGATCCTGCTCGCCGTCGTCGCCGTCGGGATCGTCATCGCGATCGTCGCCGTCGCGAACCGCCCGAAGCAGCACCACACCGTCCCGCTCCTCGTGGACGAGCCTCGCGAGGCGTCGGTGGAGCCCGAGGACGACGACGCGGGTGACGACGTGCCCGAGCCCACCCTCGCGCCGGCGCCGACGCTCACGGCGGAGCCGACCTCCAGGTCGTGGCGTCACCGGGACGCGGGCGGCCAGGATCCGTGCGCGGCCGCGCGTCACGCCCGCGAGACCGACGCGCCGGAGAGCGTCGTCACGCGTCTCGAGGAGCGTTGCCGCGCGAGCGGCGGCTCGCTGTGAGCGATCCCGTCCTCGTCCTCGACCGGCTCGGCAAGGACTTCGGCGCCGCGACGGCGCTCGCGGAGCTCTCGTGCGCCGTCGCGCCCTCGGAGGTGGTCGGGCTGCTCGGCCCGAACGGCGCCGGCAAGACGACGACGATGAAGCTCGTGCTCGGTCTTCTCCGCCCGACGCGCGGCGCGTCGCGCGTCGACGGCCTCGACTGCACGACCGACGCGCGCCGGGTGAAGGAGCGCGTCGGGTACTGCCCCGACGAGCCCGCGTTCTACGACTTTCTGACCGGCAACGAGACGGTCGACTTCGTCATCAACGTGCGCGGGATCGACCGGACCGCGACGGTGCGCGAGCACCTCCCGCGGCTCGTCGACGCGCTCGAGCTCGCGGACGTGCTCGACGCGCCGACGGCGAGCTACTCGCACGGAACGAAGAAGAAGCTCGCGCTCCTGCTCGCGCTCGTTCACGCCCCGAAGCTCTTGCTCCTCGACGAGCCGACGAACGGACTCGATCCGCCGACGGCCGCGCGCGTGCGCACTCTCCTCCGCGACTACGCGCGCACCGGCGCCGCGGTCGTGGTCTCGACGCACCTGCTCGACATGGCCGACGTCCTCTGCGATCGCGTCCTCGTGCTTCATCGCGGTCGTCTCGTCGCGGAGGGCAGCCCGCGGAGCATCCGCGCCCGCGCCGGGGTCGACGAAGGCGCGTCGCTCGAGGACGCCTTCATCGCTCTCGTCCGATGATCCGGTCGACCGCCGCGCTCGCGCTCCTGCTCTTCCGCTACTGGGCGCGGGCGTCGCTGCCGAGCCGCCTCCGGCGAGACAAGGCCCGGCGCGCGTCGGCGGGGCTCTTCCGCATCGCTTACTTCGCGATGATGAGCGCCTGGGGGTACGCGGTCGGGCGCCTCGTCGCCGCGCTCGGAGATCCAGCGGAGCGCGCACGCGGCGTGGCGTGGATCATCGTCGGGACGATGGGCCTCTCGGTGATCTGGACGGCGCTGACGCGTGGCCCGACGCTCCGGGGCGAGCCGAGCCCTCTCGAGACCACGTTCCTCGACGCGCTGCCGCTCCGGGAGGAGAGCCGCCTCGCTGTCGGGCTCATCGAGCGGCTCTTCCTCCACGCCCTCGGCGCCGCGGCGCTCGTCGGCGCCGTGCCCGAGGCGCCGGCGCGCGCGGTGCTCTCCGCGATCGCCCTCTCGACCACCGGCGTCTTCACCGGCGAGGCGCTGATGCGCGTCGCGCGGATCGTCGTCCCCGCGATGACGATCGCGCGCGCGCGGACCTACCTGCTCGTGCTCGGCCAGGCGGCGTTCCTGATGTGCATCGTGCAGGCGCCGTCGCTCGCGAAGAGCGCGCGCGCCGGCGTGCTCGTCGCGGGCTGGCCGGCGTACGTCGTCCGCGCGATCGCAGAGGGCGAGGGCTTCCCGCTCGTCCTCGCGGTCACGGCGTGCGCGCTCGCGCTGGCGATCGCCGGCAACGGCGTCGCCGAGCGGATCGGCTACGACCGCGTCGACCTCGTGCCGACGGGGCGCCCGCGGCGAGCGAGGCAAGAGCTGCTCGTCGTCGACCGCGTCGACGACGTCCTCCGGCGTCGCGAGCCCGGCGGGCGCTGGGCCGCGATCGTGATGATGATCTACACGGCGGTCGTCAGCGTCGCGATCGTGGGCTTCGCCTGGAGCGCGCGCCGCGCCGCGGCCGACCAGGCGGCGGCGATGATCCGCGGAGCGTGCGGGCTCGCGGCGTTCGGCGCGTTCGTGGTCGTCACGGCGCGCGCCTCGCGGATGGCCGCGCGTGACGTCGCGGCGCGCCCGCTGCTCGCGCCGCTGCCGATCGAGCCGCGTGACTTGCTCGGCGGCAACGTCCGGCGGCTCCGGCGCGACGCGCTGCTCGTCGCGTTGCCGGCCGTCCTGCTCCTGGCGACGCCGTGGCCGGTCGCGACCCGCATCGAGGTCGCCTGGCGGGTCGGCTCGCTCCTCCTCGCGGTCGTGCTCGCCGGGAAGGCCGCGGCGTCGATCGCGTTCCTCACGGTCGGCGCCGGCAGCAGGCGGGGCCCCGGCGCGAGCTTCGTCGTCGAGTCCGTCCTCGTCCTCGTCCCTCTCGTCGGCGTCGTGACCGCGCCCTACGCGTGGGCGGTCGTGGTCCCGCTCGGCGCGCTCGGGCTCGTCGCGCGCGAGGCGGGGAGGTCGGGCCTCCGCTGCGTGCGCTGGCTCGACGACGGCGACGACTTCGAGCGCGAGACGCCGATCTGGCGGGCGCTGCTCGTGCTCGCCGCGTTCCAGTCGGCCGAGGTCCTCACCGGGCGCCTCGTGGGGCTCAGCGAGCTCGAGGAGGCCACGAAGGTCGCGATCGCCTACGGGGCCTCGTCGCTCGTCCTCGTGGCGCTGACGCTGCACGCCAGGCGCGCCGCGCCGCAGATGCGGCTCTTGCCGGAGCGTCCGGCGTGGCTCGCGGCCGGCGCCGCGCTCGGCCTGCTCACCGGCGCGGCGGCGGCCGGCTACGTGCTGCTCGCACGGCGGCTGGGCGCCGATCTGCCGGAGCTCACCGGGGTCTCGCGCGCCGCCGTCGCGATCACCGCCGTCGGCGTCGCTCCCTTCGCGGAAGAGATGTTCTTCCGCGGATGGCTCTACGGTTCTATCGAGGACGAGCTCAGCCCCTCACGGCGGCGCTGGCTCGCGCCGCTCCTCGGCGCCTTCGCCTTCGCGGCCGTGCATCCGCCGCTCGCGTTCGCGCCGATGTTCGTCCTCGGGCTCGTCGCCGGCCTCTTGTTCGCCCGGACGCGCGCGATCGGCCCCGCGATCGTGGCGCACCTGGTTCACAACGGACTCGCGCTCGTGCTCGCGGGCTGATCCGCGCGCGCCGCCGCTCGTCGGAAAGGCCCGAGATCGCCTCCAGCTCGGGCCAAAGCCGGAGTAGGATGTGCGCCCCATGATCCCCGGCTTCGGCAAGGAGCAGCTCACGCTCGGCAGTGCCCCCGACAACGACGTCGTCCTGCAGGGACCCGGCGTCGCGCCACGTCACGCGCGCCTCGTCAAGCAGGGCGCGAACGTGATGTTCATCGACGGCGGCGCCGCGCCGTCGTCCGCGAACGGCGCGCCCGTCCAGCCGAACCAGCCGGTGCCGTTCGATTTCCGGACGCAGTTCACGCTCGGTCAGGTGCCGGTCCCGCTCTCGCACCCGGCGATCGTGATGATGATCATGTCGCGCGGCCAGGCGAGCGGCCCGCCGGGGCACATCCTCGTCGGGCGCGAGGCGTCGACCTCGTCGCTCGTCATCGGCAGCAGCGCCGTCAGCTCGACGCACGCGACCGTGATGATGGACCGGATGATGGTCCAGGACTCCGGCTCGACGAGCGGCACCTACGTCGCCGGCTCGCGCATCGCGCCGAACACGCCGGTGCCGCTCGATCCGAACGGCGTCGTCGCCTTCGGGCCGGTGCCCGTTCCGGTCTCGCTCCTCGCCCAGATCGCCCACGCGCTGGGTGGCGGGGCGCCCGCCGGCTCGAGCCCGCAGATCGCCGCCGCCGGGCCGGCCATGACGAACGTCGCGCAAGGCGCTCCGCCCGCGGCCGGCGGAGGCGGCGGAGCCGCGCGCAAGCACCGCACCGTCATCGGCGAGCTGAACCTCAAGGACGTCCAAGGCGGCACGATCTCGATCGGCCGAACCCCCGACAACAAGATCGTCGTCCCGCACCCGCAGGTGTCGGCGCGCCACGCGCAGATCATCGATCAAGGCGGCAGCCTCTTCCTCGAGGACCTCGGCAGCGGCAACGGCACGTTCGTCCGCGGCCAGCGCATCGCGCGCGGCCAGCGCGTCCCGGTCCAGAACGGCGAGAAGGTCTACATCGGCCCGATGCCGCTGGTGATCCAGATCGCCGGCCAGCAGGTCAACGTCGTCGTCGAAGACCAGGCCTCGTGGGCCGGCAAGCCGCTCTACGAGATCGAGGCGTGGGACCTCCTGCTCGAGGTGCCGGACCGCGACAACAAGGCCCAGATGAAGGTCCTGCTCGACCACGTGTCGTTCAAGGCCCTCCCGGGCGACATGATCGCGCTGATGGGGCCGTCTGGAGCGGGCAAGACCACGCTCCTCATGACGCTGAACGGCTACCTCCCGCCGACGAGCGGGCAGGTGCGCATCAACGGCGAGGACCTCTACGCGATCTACGACGCGCTCCGCGGCGTCATCGGCTACGTCCCGCAGGACGACATCGTCCACCCCGAGCTCACGGTCTTCGAGGCGGTGAAGTACTCGGCGCGCTTCCGCCTCCCGAACGACTACTCCGAGGCGGAGATCGACGCGCGCGTCGAGCAGACGCTGAAGGACCTCGGTCTCGAGGCGGTGAAGAACCTCCAGATCGGAAAGCCCGAGAAGAAGGTCCTCTCCGGCGGTCAGCGAAAGCGCGTCAACATCGCGCTCGAGCTCGTCACGGACCCCGTCATCCTGTTCCTCGACGAGCCGACCTCCGGCCTCGCCGCCGACGACACGACGGCGCTGATCAACCTCTTGCACGATCTCACCAAGAAGACCGGCAAGACGATCATCATGACGATTCACCAGCCCGCGAAGGACGAATACGAGAAGTTCAATCTCGCGTTCATCATGGGCTACGGCGGCATCCCGACGTACTACGGCCCGACGGGCACCGCGAGCTACCGCTTCTTCGCGTCGCTGATCGAGAACCCGAACAGCCCGTACCGGAACCAACCGACCGCGCAGAACCGCACGATCGACAACCCGCGCGACATGTTCGACATGCTGAACATGCGCGAGCGCGGCGTGCACGAGCGGATGAAGACGCGGGATCCGAACGTCCCGCGCAACACGGCGCGCCTCGAAGCGGCGCGCGAGTGGCGCAGCGAGTTCATGCACCAGGCCAACCCGGTGTTCCAGCAGATGTTCTCGGGCCGGCGCGCGGTCGGCACCGAGCCCGCCGCGCGGGGCGTACCGCACCGACCGAGCGTGGCGCTCTTCGCGCAGCTCAAGCTGCTCATGAGCCGCTACTGGAAGGTGAAGATCCGCGACCGGGCCGGCGCCGCGATCATGTTCCTGCAGGCGCCGATCATCGGCGTGATGCTCGCGTTCGTCTTCGCGGGGCAGCAGAAGGCGGTGCCGTTCTGGTGCCTCGGCGCGCTCCAGGAGCTCGGCAAGAAGGTCCAGAGCGCCGAGGGCTCGACCGATCTCCTCGCGCGCATGCTCCCGACGAACGACCACACCGCGGCGATGTTCTTCGTCGTCGTCTCGGCGGTCTGGTTCGGGACGTCGAACTCGGCGCGCGAGATCGTCACCGAGCGCGCGATCTACCTCCGAGAGCGCATGGTGAACCTGTCGCTCTTCAACTACGTGTTCTCGAAGTACATCATCCTGAGCCTCGTCTGCATCTTCCAGTGCACGGTGCTGCTCGGGATCGTGTTCTTCACGCTCGGCTTCAACGGCGGGCCCGTGGCGTTCTTGATGGAGCTCGCCGTCATCGTCGCGGTCGCGATGAACGCGACCGCGCTCGGCCTCCTCCTGTCGACGGCGGTGACGTCCGCGGAGGCGGCGATGTCGCTCACGCCGATCGCGCTTATCCCGCAGGTCGTCCTCGGAGGCTTGATGGTGCCGATGACGACGAACCCGATGCTCAAGCCGCTCATGTACGTCATGCCGGCGCGCTGGGGCTTCGAGGGCTCGATCGCGCACGAGCGCCTCGCGGTCGCCAAGGATCCGGCGTGGTTCATCAACCTCCAGAACGCGAGCCTGAACAGCCCGCCGGACTACGTGTTCGGCGGCTACTTCCAGTGCGCGGTGGCCCAGATGGGCTCGGAGTCCCTCAAGGGTGCGTGGGGCTTCTCCGCGTACGCGCAGCACTGGCTCCCGATCGCCGTCCTGCTCGGGATGACCGTGCTGATGCTCATCCTCCTGCTCATCATGCTGAAGCGCCGCGATCCGGTCTGACGGAGCGGCCGGAGCGCGGGCCCGCCGGCGCGGGCTCGCCTCCGCGCGGGCTCGCTTCCACGCGGGCGGGGGCGCTTCGCTGCTCGCGCCGCGCTACTTCCAGACCTTGAGCGGCCCGGCGAGGTCGCCGGTCTTGCCGGCCGGCGCCGCGGTCGCGGCTGCGCCCGACGGTCGGGGCGCCTGCGCGCCCGGCGCCGCCGCTTGCGGCGAACGCTTCGCGCGCGGCTTGCCGGCGCGTCCCGGCTTGCTCTCGTCGAGGTCGCCGATGTCGATGATCGGCGTGGTCGTCGAGACGCCGCTCGGCACCGCCGCGTGGGGCGTGGAGAGCGGCTCGTCCTCGACCGGCGCCGCGGCTGCGGCGGTCTCGCGGACGCTCGACTTGCGCGGCGTGTCGCGGACGAGCAGCGCCGCGAGCACCCCGAGGACGCCGACGAAGGCCGCGGCGGCGAGGATGAAGCGCCACGAGCTGCTGTTCGCGGCGTGGGCGCGCTGGCGGCGCATCGCGTCGAGGCTCGCGTCGTCCGGGAGCGAGGACTGGCGCGCCGGGATCGAGCCGGCCGTCATCGCGAACGCGATCGGCGGCGGCGGCTGCGATGCGCCCGGCGTGCGCAGCCGCGTCTCCACGTCCGAATCCTCGAGCGGGGCCAGCGGGAGCTGGCGCGCGGAGGTGAACTCCTCGTGCTCGTCGCGCGGATCGAACCACGCGAGGCACTCGGCCACGTGGGCGTGGCTGTCCGGCTGTCCGAGCTCGACGAGCGCGAGCTCGATCGCCTCGTGCATCTCCTGCGCGTCGGCGAAGCGGTTCTCCGGACGGCGCGCGAGCGCACGGCGGAGGATCCACTGCACGGGCTCGGGCAGGTCCTCGGGGACGAAGACGGGGTTGGTCGAGAGCAGCGCGTTGATGATCGCGAGCTCGTTCGGGCCTTCGAACGGCGCGCGCCCGGTGAGGAGCTGGTAGGTGATCGCGCCGACGCTGAAGAGGTCGGCGCGCCGGTCGATCGCCTTCTCGAGCGCCTGCTCGGGCGCCATGTAGCGGACCTTGCCCTTGAGGCCGCCGCAGACGGACTGGTCGCTCCCCGTGGCGAGGTCGCGCGCCTTCGCGACGCCGAAGTCGATCAGCTTGGCGACGCCCTCGCGCGTGACGAGCACGTTGTGCGGGGAGACGTCGCGGTGGACGAGGCCGAGCTCGACGCCGTCTTCGCCGCGGAGCTCGTGCGCCGCGTGGAGGCCGGCGCAGAGGTCGCTCGCGATCCGGAGCGCGATCGACGGCGGGACGCGCTCGCCGCTGTCGGCCACCGTGCGCGCGACGTTGCGGAGCGAGAACCCGTCGATCCACTCCATCACGAAGAACGGGACGTCCTGGTGGACTCCGACGTCGTAGAGGCGCACCACGTTGGGGTGGTCGATCGCGGCGGCGAGGCTCGCCTCCTTGATGAACATCGTGCAGACGCGCGGATCGGAGGCGTACTGCGTCGAGACGGTCTTGACCGCGTACAGGTGGTCGGGCGCGTCGTCGGGGTGCGCGAGCCAGACCGTGCCCATGCCCCCTTCACCGAGGATCTGCACGAGCTCGTACCGGCCGACGCGCTGTCCGCGCGCGATCGCACCCATCTCTAGACGATGACTTGTTACACGGGTCACGCCAAGTCCGATCCCACATCGACCTACCGCCAGAAGCGCAGGTCGACTGCAATCTTACGCCGTCTTCGGACCTAGCGCGATGGAGAGGGCCCTCACGGATGGATCGTCACTCGTCCATGCCGGAGCCCGCGCATGCGCTCCGGCGGCGCTCGCGGCCGCGCTTCAGGGCAGCGCGAGCCGCCCGACCGGATCGTCGGCGAGGTCGCGGCAGAAGGTCGCCGCCTGCGAGCGCGCCGCCGGGACATCGAAGACCACGAAGTGTCCGTCGCTCCCGTCGCTCGGCGGAAATTGCGCGAGCGCGCCGGTCGCGCGGCCGCCGGCGAGGTTGCCGCTCACGCCGCTCGTCGACAAGGAGACGTCGGCGAGGTTCGCCCATCGGGCCTCGGGGATCTCGCGAACGCCGGGCGCGATGCGCGGCAGGCTCATCGAGACCGCGAGCGCTTCGATCCCGCGCGGCGGCGAGTAGGTGTCGCCGTCGCCGTTTGCGGCGATGCCCTCGGTCTGGAAGATGCTCTTCGGCGCGAAGCCGTCGCGCGGCGTCGTCGTGATGAACGCGCCGTAGTGGATCGGATCGGTCGCGTCGACGATCGTCTGCGCGAGCGCGAGCCCAGGATGAAAGACGTTGAGCTCCTTCGCGCGCTCCTCGTCGGCGAGGCCGAGCAGTACGCGGACGGCGGCGGCGACGTCGACCGGCTTGGTCTTCTCGAGCAGCGCCACGACGAGCATGCTCCCGGCGCCCGAGAGGACGCCGCCCCGCGCGAGATCGCTCGCCGCGAGGAAGAGCGGCCCGTTGAGCCCGCCCTGCGAGTGACCGAAGAAGAGGACGCGGCCCGGGTCGAACGCGATCTCGCCCGCGGTGCGCGAGACGCTCGCCGGAACCTTCGCCTTCGTCTCGGTGAAGAGCCGGGCCTGCTGGATGACGTCGACGGCCGACTGCCGGTTGTTCGTCCGCGCGGCGAAGGCGTTGTCGAAGTTGAAGAACAAGAGCTGGATCTTCGACTCGCGCTGCGGATCGTTCGGAGCAGGCGATCCGGGCCGCGTGCCGTGGAAGATCTGATCGACGCCCATCGACGCGAGGCAGCGCTCCGCGAGTGCACGACCGGTGCCGTCGCCGAGGAACGAGCGGTAGTCGCCGCCGGTGCCGTGCGCGTAGAGCACGACCGGGTAGCCGCCCGCGGGCGCGGGGCACTTGCTCGCGTTCGGGACCGCGAGGGCGAAGCGGAGATCGAACGTGTTCTGGAGCTTCGGCTTGCCGTTCTCGAACGCGAAGCCGCCGCCGTCCGGCGGCTTGCGGTACGGGGTCATCCCGCTCTGGTAGTTCGGCGACGGCCCGTACGAGCCCTCGTAGACGTCGTAGACGGCGTTCGACTCCTTCGCCGTCCAGTCGGACGCCGTGGGCGGCGTCACGTTCGTCTTCACGTCGTCGGCGATGGCGAACAGATCCGCTGTGGGGTCGTTCGTCGTGAAGACGGTGAGGTGGACGATGTCCGTCGCCGCGACGCCGGCGGTCGCGAGCTCGGCGAGCGCCGGGGCGAAGAGCGCCTTCGTCTTCTCCGTTCGTGCGCTGGCCGGCCTCGCGCCGAGGACCTCCTCGAGGTCGGCGCTCGGGGCGATCGCCCCGCCGCCCTCTGCGCGAAGCTTGTTCGTCACGACGATCGCGTAGCGCGTCTTCGGCCGGAGCGGCCGCCCCAGGATGGGCATCACGGCGAGCGTGTGCGGCTGCCAGTACGAGCCGTCGGTCACCGCCTTCTGCCAGTGGGTCTGGACGAGGCGTCGCTGTCCCTTCTCGGGCGAGGCGGGATCGACGTCGATCACCTGGACCGAGGAGTCCGTCGTGGCCGACGCGGGCGGATCGCTCGGCAGCGAGCTCGGATCGATCGCGCCCGTGAAGCGCAGGTACGCGGGCGCGACGGGCGAGAAGCCGTCGAGGAGGTGCTCGGTGCTCTTGATGTACTCGCCGATGAGGACGTTCTGGAATGGGTTCGGCCAGCCGACGTAGCGCGACGTGCCGTCGGCCTCGCGACGGAGATCGCTCGGGAAGGGGTGCTCGAAGAACGTCTCCTCGGCGAGCTCCTCGAGCGAGGCGGGGACCACGAACAGCGACGCCGTCGGCGAGCTCGCGGTCGCCGGCGGATCGTCCTTGCACGACGGCAGCGCCGCGAGCGAGACGAGGGAAGCGATCCCGAAGACCTTGAGTCCGCGCAGCATCGGGCGTGGATATACCACCGATGGGCGTAGGCCCCAGCATCGAGGCGTGCCGCCTAGGACGCCGCGGCGCGCCGATCGAGGTCGACTGCGATCGTCTTGGCCGTCGACGACACGGGCTCGTACGGACCGAGGCGCTCGGCCCCGTTCGCACCCCACCACGCGCGCGCGTCGGCGTCGGTCCAGCCCGACGCGTCCGCGCACGCGAGGAGCCTCTCGCGAAGGGCGAGCGCGTCCGCCGGCCGCTCGGCTGGCGTCTTCGCGAGGCAGTCGAGGAGCACCGCCTCGAGATCGCGCGGCACGGGATGGCCCAGGCGCGTGCTCGGAGGAAGCGGCTTCGAGCGCAGGTGCGCCGTGAGGATGTCCGCGACGGAGCCGCCGACGAAGACGGGCGAGCCGGTGAGCAGGAAGTAGCCGACCGCGCCGAGCGAGTAGAGGTCGGTGCGGGTGTCGGTCTCGAGCGGCGAGCTCAGCGTCTCCGGCGCGATGTAGAGCGGCGTGCCGACGGTGAGCTCCGGCGCGGACACGACGCTGTCCTCGGCCGAGGGCAAGACCCGCTTCACCAGCCCGAAGTCGACCACCTTGGCGACGTCGCACGCGGTCCCGCGGGTGCACAGGATGATGTTCGCGGGCTTGATGTCGCGGTGGATGAGGCCGACGCCGTGCGCCTCGGCGAGCGCGGCCGCGACCTGCGAGAGCACGTGGATCACGCGGCTCGGCGGCATCGGGCCGAACCGCTCGACGAGCTTCTGGAGGTCAGCGCCGTCGAGCAGCTCCATCGCGTAGTAGAAGACGCCGTCGGGCGTGCGGCCGTAGTCGAACACCGTCACGGTGTTCGGGTGCGTGAGCTGCGCGGTGAGCTGCACCTCGCGCTCGAAGCGCGCCAGCTCGTCCTGGGACGTCGAGTGGAGGAGCTTCACCGCCGTGGGGCGGCGCAGCATCGCGTGTCGTGCGCGGAACACCTGGCCCATTCCGCCTTCGCCGAGCTTCTGGAGGAGCGTGTACTGCCCGAGCTCCTGGGCGTCCCGGACCTTGCGGCGGAGGCCGTAGATCACCCGCGAGGTGAACGTGGCGGTGACGACGGCGAGCGACGCCCACGTCAGCGCGGTGATCTCGAGATCGAGCAGGCCCCGCTCGACGTTGAACGCGCCCGTCCGGAACGACAGGTACGTCGCGTAAGCGACCGCGAACATCGGCAGCGCCATGACGGTCGACAGGACGCCCGTGCGGAGGCCCGTGCTGGGGATGATGATCGCGCGTATGACGACGATCTGCATCGTGGCGAGCGCCGACACGAGGTCGGGCCGCGAGACCGCCGGGAAGCGCATCGTCATCACGTGAAAGCAGAGCGCAGAGCTCACCGTGGCCGAGGCCTCGAGGATGCGGGCGAAGCGGACCGATCGCGGCGCGCCGCGCGCGAGCAGCCACGCCGCGAGCGGACCGAGCAGCCCGAGGGCGTGGAGGGCGTGCGCGGGGACGAAGACGGGGCCGGGCTCCGACGCGCTCTGCGCGACGCTGAGCCCCAGCGTGAGCGCGCCGAGCGTGCTCCCGACCAGCCCGAACAGCGCGACGCGGCGCTGCAGGAAGGCGCGCTCGTCGTCGCTCCCCTCGCTGAGGTCCGGTCTCACGGCGCGAGCATACAGGTCCGCGCCCGGCCGGGCGACGTACCCCCGCGTCATTTCGGCCGCGGCGAGGGGGCCGCGAAGCTAGAATCGCTCGCGTCATGACCTCGCCGCGCGTCGTCCCCGCACCGCCGCCGTGGGCCTCGAAGCTGCACACGGTCGGCGTGACCGGCACGAACGGCAAGACGACGACGACCGCGTGGATCGCCGCGGCGCTGCGCGCGATCTCGCGGCCCGTCGCGCGCGCCACGACGGTCGGCTTCTTCCTCGACGAGGTCGATCTCGCGATCGACAAGAGCTACGACGGCTTCCTCAAGGGGATGCGCGCGTGCTTCGACCGGGGCGGGACGCACGCGGCCATCGAGCTGACGAGCGAGTCGCTCGCGCGCGGCTTCGCGCGTGCGTGGCCGTGCCACGTCGGCGTGTTCACCAACCTCACCCACGACCACCTCGATGCGCACGGCACGCCCGAGCACTACCTCGCGAGCAAGGCGCAGCTCTTCGTCTCGCTCCCCGCGGGCGCGACCGCGGTGCTCAACGCCAGCGACGAGAACTACGAGCTGCTCCGCGAGGTGACCCCCGCCGGCGTCGTACAGCGCGCGTATGCCGTGCCGTCACGCGGGACGCCGCAGGGCGAGCCTGACCTCGTGGCGACGTCCGTCGACGTGAGCTGGAAGGGCACGCGCATCGCCTGCGACGTGAAGGATCCCGCGAGCGGGCTGCCGCGCGAGCTCCATGTCCGCGCGATCGGCTCGGTGTACGCCGAGAACGCGCTCGCCGCGCTCCTCGGGGCCGTCGCGGCCGGCGTCCCGGCCGACGCCGCGGCCGGCGCCCTCGCCGAAGCGGCGGCGCCGCCGGGGCGATTCGAGGTGATTCACGAGCGCCCGTACGTCGTCGTCGACTACGCGCACAGCCCCGACGCCCTCGCGCGCACGGTGGCGATCGCGCGCGCGCTGGCGTCGGACGCGCGGCTGTTCGTCGTCTTCGGCGCGGGCGGCAAGCGCGATCGCGACAAGCGACGCCCGATGGGCGAGGCCGCGCGCCCGGCGGACGTCGTCATCCTCACGACCGACAACCCGCGCGACGAGGCGCCCGCCGACATCGCGCGCGCGATCGCGGCCGGGCTCGACGGGCACGCCGGCGTGCGGACGGAGCTCGATCGCGAGCGGGCGATCACCGCGGCGATCCTCGAAGCCCAGGGCGACGACGTGGTGCTCGTGGCGGGCAAGGGCCACGAGACCGAGCAGATCATCGGGACGGAGACGCGCCGCTTCTCGGACGTCGAGGTCGCGAAGGCTGCCCTCGCGCGTCGCGGCTGAAGCGCGCGGAGTCGCTCCTCTGGTCGATGTGCTCTTCCGTCGTCCCTAACGACGAGGCCGCAGAACACCGCCCGCGCGCGTCGCCGCGCAGCATGGGGCCGCCACGGCCTGGCGCGAAGCTCGAGCTCATGTGTGGACGACGGCAAGATGCGCTCGAGGTGGTCTAGACTCCGTTTGATGCGCTGCCATCGTGCTGCTCGGCGGTCGAGGGCGCGCGTGGTCGCGGTGGGGCTCGTGCTGGCGCTGCTCGCTCGCTCGCGCGCAGCGCGCGCGGACTCGTCGTTCGCGCTCTCGTGGCGCGAGAGGCCCGCGGCGTGTGTCACGGAGACCGCCCTCCGCAGCGTCGTGACGGAGAAGCTCGGACGGGATCCGTTCATCGATCGCGAGCGCGCCGACATCGTGATCGAGGGCGACGAGACCTCGGCGGGCGCTCGTCTCGGAGCGCGCGTGGTCGAGCGGGATCGTGACGGCGTCGTCCTCGGCTCGCGCGAGATCGATGCGGAGAGCTGTCCTCGGTTGATTCGGGCGACGGGGCTCGTCGTCGCCCTCTTCGTCAAGGCAGTCGAAGAGCGCGAGTCTGGAGCGGACCGTGGCGAGCAGGAGGAGCACGGCGCCCCGCGCACGATGCCCGAGGAGGTGCACACGGAGGCCGAGCCCGGCGCGCGGCCCGAGGCGCTTCCGCCCGCTCCACCGCCTCCGGTGCCCGCTCCTCGCGAGAGCTCGCGGCCTGGACCTCGGCGAGGGGCCTTCGAGCTGTCGCTCGGCGCTGGCGCGTCTGCTTCCGTCGGCATCCTCCCTTCCGCGAGCGCCGCGCTACGGGGCGTCGCCCGGCTCGAGCGGTCGAGCTCGGTGTGGAGCTTCGAGTGGACCGCGGGGTACACGCTCCCGCAGTCGTTTCGCAGCCGCGCGGTTCGTGGGACGCTGTCCGCGGTCGACCAGCAGGTCCGCGCGTGCCTGGACCTGCTGCCCGAGCGCAGCGTCCGGCTCGACGCGTGCGGAGGTGCGTTCTGGGGCGCTGTCGTCCCTCACACGGCTGGGCTCACGGAGCGGAGCGACGCGTGGCGGCCGCTCGCCGGTCCCGAGGCGGCGCTTGCGGTTCAGCTTCGAGAGGGGGCGCGCTCGGGCCGGCTCGAGCTCGGCGTCGCGGCGCCGGTGGTCGGCCGCACGTTCTACTTCGAGAGCGTCGGCGCCGGGCAGGAGCGGCTGTACTCGACCGGCAGGGTCATCCTCTTCGTCGGAGTGAGCGGGCTCCTGACGATTTTGTAATAATGGCGGGGCGACCGGGGCACTGCTTCCCGTGCGGGCAGTCTCGTTCCCCAGCGTCGCAGAGGCCGATGCAGCAGCGGCATCACTCAACGTGAGCGCGGCGCCCGAAATTGGGGCGATCTTCCGCGAGTACGGCCAGTTCGTCTACACGATGCTGCGCAGCCTCGGGGTCCGCCCGGCGGACGTGGACGACGCGTTCCAGGAAACGTTCGTCGTCGTCCATCGGAAGCTCGCCACGTACGAGGCGCGGAGCACGCTGCGCTCGTGGGTCTACGGGATCTGCGTGCGCGTGGCGTTCCGGTTCCGGCGCCGCGCGAGCGCGACACGTGAAATCGTCACCGACGAGGTGCCGGAGCGGGTCGATCCGATGACGCCGGCCGAACATCTCCGGGAGCGGGAGGCGCGCGAGATCTTGTGCGCGATCCTCGACGAGCTCGACGACGACAAGCGCGCGGTGTTCGTCCTCTTCGAGCTCGAAGGGCTGCCCATGCAAGAGGTGGCCGAATCGCTCCAATGCCCGGTTCAGACCGCCTACTCCCGGCTTCGAGCCGCGCGCGAAGCGGTGGACGCCGCCGTCGACCGCCATCGCGTGCGGAGGGACTTCAAATGAGCCGTGACCCGATTCGCCTCGTCGACGATCCTGACCCGCCCTCGGCCAAGGCCGAGTTCATGCGTGACCTCATCCGCACCCAACGAGCGGTACGACCGCCCGACGGGAAGATGGATGAGCTTGCGCGCCGGCTCGGCCCGATCCTCCAAGACGGTCCGGCCGCCACGCCGCGGTCGCGCTGGCTCGGCCTGACCGCGGCCGCGGTCGCGGCGGTCGCGCTCGTCGGGACCACGCGGTGGGTGACCGACCCCGCGAACGACGCGAAGCCGTCCGGGGTGCCGAACGGCGCGCTGGCGGCGCCGGCGGAGGGAACGGCGCCGCCGACGGCCACGCCGGTCGAGGACGACGCCACGCCGGTCGCGGCCGTGTCGGTCGACGCTCTCCCGAGCGTGGAGGTGCGCAAGGCGCCGGCTCCGGCCGCGCTCCGCTGCGACGACGTCGAGCTCGTCGACGCCGCCGACACCGCGCTTCGCGCGGGCAACCCGACGCGCGCTCTCGGCATCGCGCGTGAGCACGAGCAGCGCTGTCCCGCGGGAGCCCTCGTCCAGGAGCGAGAGCGGATCGCGATCGAAGCGCTCGCCGAGCTCGGTCGCTCCGACGAGGCGCGGGCGCGTGCGCGCGCCTTCGAAGAGCGTTTTCCGTCCTCGCCTCACGTGGGGCGCATCCGGCAGCTCCTCGAGCGACGGACTCGATAGCCGTCATCGAGCTCGCCTGTGAGATCGAGCAGTCACCAGAGCACTCCGGTGCTCCGTCCAGAGTCCGTCACGAGGACGCCCTCCCAACCCGTTCGTGAGCAGCGAGTGAGCATGAAACCTTCTGGCGTGGTGGCTGTCTTCACGGTCGCGACCTTGGCGATGGCCTGGGGATGTTCGCGCACCGACGAGCGGCTCGGTATCGAGATCGCGCCGCCGCCGACGGAGTTCGGGGCCGTGGACGCGGGGCTGGACGCCGAGCCCGATCCGCGAGAGCTCATCGCGTACTGCCCGTCGAGCACGTGTCCGCCGGGCTGGACGACGTGTCCGAGCTCGCGCTTCCCGTGCGACGTCAACCTGCGCGTCGACATCAACAACTGCGGCGCCTGCGGCTTCGAGTGCCCCGCAGGCGGCGGACGCGAGACCTTCTCGTGCGTCGCCGGCGCCTGCGTGATGCAGTGCAACGCCGCGCAAAACACTCTCGACTGTGACGGTCTCGCCGACAACGGCTGCGAGACCAACATGACCAACAGCAACCACTGCGGGGCCTGCGGGAACAAATGCTCCGATCCGGCGAAGCCGTGCGCTTATCAAGGTCCCCCCGGCAGCGGGAGCGGCGTCGCGTGTGGCTGCAAGGACGGCTGGCTCCCGTGCGGCACCTACTGCCGTGACGTCCAGAACGAAGACCTCAACTGCGGGGCGTGCCTCAACCGATGTGACGCGACCGGAGGCGGAGCACCCTCGTACCCGAACACGTACTACGGGTGCGGGAACGGCAGCTGCGGGAAGTTGAAGTGCACCGCGCTCCACGCAGAGTGCGACGGCGACATCACGAACGGCTGCGAGACGCACATCGTCTCGGACGACAACTGCGGCGGCTGCGGGGTCGCGTGCCCTGCGGGCCAGAAGTGCCGCCTCGCAGACAACAAGCCCACGTGCATGTGTCCCGAGGGGCTGACGTATTGCGAGACCGGGTGCCAGGGCGGCGTCTGCAGCGGCTCGTGCGTCGACGTGATGTCGGACGCCTTGAACTGCGGACGGTGCGGGGTGGGCTGCTCGTCCGGCGGCCTCGTCGGGGCGCGCCGCACGTGCGACTACGGCTCGTGCGTGATGCGCTGCAACGACGGCCGCGCCGACTGCAACAACAGCCAGGCTGACGGTTGCGAGGTCGATACGAACAGCGATCCGGAGAACTGCGGCGCTTGCGGCAAGGTCTGTGATGCCGTGGCCGGGCAGGCATGTGTCGGCGGGCAGTGCGTGGTGGAGCCTTGCGACGTGGTCGATGCAGGAGAGGTCGCGCGATGACGACGAATCGATCGGTCCTCGTCGCGGGAGCAGCCCTCTCGTTCGCGACGGTGGGCGCGCTGCTCGGCGCATGCGCGTCCGACGAGAGCGCGAACCTCGAGCCCGAGAACACGGAGGTCGTGGTCCCCGCGAACGACGCGGGGGCAGGCGAAGCAGGCGACGCGGAGCCCGTCCCGTGCACCGCGGACGACTGCGAGTACTTCCCGGAGGCGTGCGGAGCCGACGTCCTCTGTCCGGGCGGTCTCTTCGATGCGGCAGACCCGACGAAGGGCATGGACTGGCGGACGCGCATCCAGGTCATTCGGGGCCGATCGGCGACGGACGTCTGGCTCGCCGGCACGGTCGGGGCGTCCGCTCACTTCGACGGAACGTCTTGGACGCCGTCCGATCTCGGAACGACGGAGTCGCAGCGAGTCCTCTGGCTCCCCGGCGGCAGCGAGATCGTCTTCGGATCGCTCGATCGGCTCTACTCGCGTGGCCTCGACGTCGACGCGGGAGGCGGCGACGCCGGCGTCTCGGCGGGCGGCTGGGCCGTTCACCCGTCGCAGCGCGCGCCGACGGGCTACGGGAGGGACGTCACCGGCGCGTGGGCCGCGCCCGGCTCGGACTCGCTCTGGCTCGCGACGGCGACCGATCTCTGGCGTCTTCGGCTCACGGGCTCGACGTTCGAGGCGCGGCCCGGCATCCCGGGCTCCGTGTGCTCGGCGATCCCGTGCCGTCGGATGCGGAGCATCCACGGGGCGTCGGCCGGCACCCTCTGGGCCGTCGGCGAGGTCGGCGCGGCCGTCCGCATCACGGGCGCGGACGGGGACACGCCCGAGGCGTCACCTTCCAACACGATGACGTGGACGGGCCTCAGCGGCGTCTGGGCCGCGTCCGACGCGGAGGCGTGGGCCGTCGGCGGAAGCGGCACGATCATCCACAACACGGGAGCTCAGCTCGCGTGGGACGTCGTCACGGACGTGCCGACGAACGAGAACCTCAACGCCGTGTGGGGCACGTCGCCCACCGATGTCTGGGTGGTGGGCAACGCAGGAGTCGTCCTTCACTTCGACGGCACGAGCTGGTCGCGCGTGAAGATCGCGGGGCTCGGCGTGCGGCGACCGGATCTCTACACCGTGTGGTCGTCGGGGCCGGGAAACGTCTGGATCGGAGGCCAGGGAGTGGTCCTCGCCCTCGGAGGTAAGTCATGAGACGCACGTTCATCCTCGCCGGCGGCTCCGCCGTCCTCGCGGCCCTCGTCGCCTGCGCCACGTCGGACGACGGCAGCTCGTCATTCCTCCCCGACAGCGATGCGGGGTCGAGCGCCGTGCCGGAGGCCGCGGCGCCCGCCGAGGGCGGCGCCTGGGTCCGCGACGCTGGAGGCCCGACCATCTCGTGGTGCAGCGACGCCGGCTGGTGCGCGACGACGCTGCCCGACCCCGATCTGACGCTGACGGACATCTGGCCGTTCGACGAGCGCGCCTTCGCCATCGCGGAGAGCCAGACCCTCGGCACGAAGGTGCTCGAGTGGACGGAGGCGACCGAGTCTTGGGCGTACATCGACGACAACAGCCAGAACGCGTACGGCCAAGGGCAATACGCCGGGAAGATCTGGGCGCCGAACGAGAACGAGATCTACTACGGCGTCGCGCCCTCGTTCCTCTATCACGGGACACGCGCGACCCCTTCGTCACCCTGGACGTGGGAGTCGACCCGGCTCGAGTACAGCGGGCGCGACTTCGGGCCCGAGCGTGACCCGGGACGCCCCCGGTATGCCAAGCACTCGACCTACCCGGAGCACTACCCCGCGCTCGGCGTGTGGGGCACTTCGGGCGACGACGTCTACGCGTGGTACGCGAACACGATCTTCCACCGGAAGAGCGAGGACGGCGGTGCGCCGACCTGGGTGCCCGAGTACGTCGCCGAAGACTCGGCGACTCCGGATGACGCCTTCTTCATCTTCGCCGCCGCAGGCTCGAGCAGTGACGACGTCTTCTTTGCCGGTGGTCGCGGGCGATACAACACCGGGACCACGGGCGTGTTTCCGTGCACCATCGTCGTTCGACGAACGCCGGACGAATATCGACGGATCGTGGATCACACGATCAACCCGGCGCCCGAGGGGACGTGCCGCGCGAAGGCGGGGGCCGTGCAGTTCAGGGCGGACATCTTCGTCGCCGCGCTCGGCGGCAACATCTCACTCCCGATCACCAACCCCGGATGGTTGACGAGCATCGCGTCGCCCCGTCCTGGCGCGGTGGTCGGCATCCTCGATCGAACGAACCTCGGCTACATCGGCTCGGACGGCGCCGGCTCGGCGCTCCTCAACCCCGTCGGCGTCCGCGGTGCCACGTACGCGTTCGACCCTCTCCTGAGCTCGATCTGGATCCACGGGGACACCGCGTGGCTCAGCGGGTGGGGCCTCGTCCTCGAGGCCGAGAACAACCCCAACGCGTTCGCCGCGGGCCAGGGGCTCAGGACCGCCGAGGAGCTCGTGACGGCCGGCGTCGACGGGGGAGCGACGTACAGCATCTCCACCACCGTGCTCAATGGTGCACCTCTCGACAGGTCGCTCCTCCAGGTGCGCGGCAGCTCCAACACCAACCTCTGGGCCGTCGGACCGCGATATGCACTTCACAAGACGACACCTTGATCGGAAGAGCTCGGGGCTGCTCGTCGCCGTCTCGCTGCTCGCGGCAGGCGCGATGGCCGCGAGCTGCTCGAGCAGCGACGACCCCGACGCGGCCCCCGCCGACGACGCCGGGCCCGACCTCGACGCGTCGAGCTCACCGGACGACGCCGCCGTCGACTCACCGAGCCCGCAGGACGCCGGCTCCGTCGACGCTTCGCCGCTCCCGATCGTCTGCACGTCCAAGCCGTGTGCGATCTCGCTCGTGACGACGCTCGGCGCCAATCATGACGATCGCAGCGAGGGCTTCTGCGCGCTGCTCGATGACGGCACGGTCGCGTGCTGGGGCGCGAACGGCGCGGGTCAGCTCGGGCGCGGCGAGGACGGAGCATCGCTCGACAGCGCGAATGCCGCGCGGGTCGTCGGTCTCTCGAACGTCGCTTCGCTCGATCACACGTGCGCCGTCGACGCGAGCGGTGGCGTGTGGTGCTGGGGCACAGGCCCTTTCCTCCGCCCCGATGCAGGCGCGTCGACGACGACCGAGCGGACGCCGGTCAAGCTCGATCTCCCGCCCGCCACGAAGGTCGGAATGGGACACGCCACGGCGTGTGCGGCGGCCAGTGACGGCGTCCGCTGCTGGGGGAGCAACGCAAACGCGCAGCTCGGCCCGCTCACGGCCGGACCAAGCGACGCTGGCGCACCGAAGACGATGCCGCTCCCGGCGGGGGCGCCGGTCCGTGCGCTGGCGGTCGGGAAGGCGACCTTCGTCCTCCGCGAAGACGGCACGCTCGTCACGTGGGGAGGCAATCCGCCCATCGGACGCATCTCGCCGATCTTCCCCGATCCCTATCCCCAGAACGTCGCGCAGGGCGGGATCGCGACGGCCGATCTCGTCCACGACAGCGCGTGCGCGACCGCCGGCGGCATCGGCTACTGCTGGGGCGCTCGCGTCATGTCGAACACGGGCTCGGAGATCGATCGCGCGCTCCCGAGGCCGGTCCTCGCGCCCGAGCCGCTCGTCCAGATCGCGACGACGCGGACGTTCGTGGGCACGGCAGGTGCGCTGCAGCGCTACCGATGGTGCGCCGTCGCGAGCTCCGGCTCCGTGTACTGCTGGGGATTCAACGAGAGCGGTCAGGCCGGGGACGGGACGCAGGACTACGCGTTCGAAGCCGTGAAGGTCGACGGCCTCCCCGAGACCGCGGCAGAGGTGAAGACGACGCCCAACACGACGTGTGCGCTCCTGACGACCGGCAAGGTCCGTTGCTGGGGGAGCAACTTCTACGGGCAGCTCGGCAACGGTCAGATCAGGGGGCGTAGCTTGGAACCGGCAGAGGTGGTGCTTCCATGAGGAAACGTTCGTCCGGTATCGCCGCGACCTCGGTCGTGGGCGTCGCGCTCCTCGCGGCGGCCGCTTGCGGCGACGGTCGCGACTCGTTCGACACCGGGCCGAGCGGCTTCGAGACCGACGCGCAGGCGGATGCCGGGGACTGCCCGTACCAGTGTTCGCTCGACGGCCGCTCGATCATCCGCTCCTGCACGGGCGAGGTCGTCGAGACCTGTCCGACGGAGCAGGCGTGCGGCGCGGCGCAGTGCCAGGAGCCCTGCGCGGCCGCGGCCGCGGATCGGAGCTCGAACGGCTGCGAGTTCCACTTTCCGCTTCCGGCGACGTCGTCCGGCGAGGACAGAGGCTCGTGCTTCGCGACGTTCGTCGTCAACACGTCGACGCGGCCGGTGAACCTCGCGCTCGCGCTGGGTGGCGAGGCGCTCGACATCTCGAAGGCGACGTTCCGGACGAACCCCGGGGATGCGACCCTGATCGCGCACGACGGCGCCATCGATCCCGGAGACAGCGTCGTCGTCTTCGTCTCGGAACCCGATCCGGCGATGTCGACGGGCGTAAGGAGTCGCGTGGGGTGCCCGACCGGCGTCGTCCCCGCGGTCCTGCAGGGAGCCATGCGACCGACGGGGATTGGCTCGTCGTTCCAACTGACGGCGAACGCGCCGGTGTCGCTCGTCGCGATGTACCCGTTCGGCGGCGCGAGCAGCTTCATCCCCACGGCGACGCTGCTCTTGCCGGTCGTCACCTGGGGCACGCAGCATCTCGTCATCAATCCCTGGGAGCCGAACGCGGGGCGCCCGACCACGCAGATCGTCGCGTCCGAGGACGCGACCGAGGTGACGATCGTCCCGAAGATGCCGATCCAGGACGGCCCCGGCGTGAAGGGGACGCCGGCGAAGGTCCCGGCGACCTACCGCCTCGACAAGGGGCAGTTCTTGCAGCTCGTCCAGTTCGACGAGCTCTCCGGGAGCGTCGTCACGTCGAACAAGCCGACGACGATCTTCGGCGGCCACGAATGTGCGTTCGTGCCGACGCCCTCCGGCGCTTGCGATGCGCTCTGGCAGCAGATCCCGGCGTTCGAGCAGTGGGGATCGGAGTACGTCGGCGTCGGCTACCGTCCGCGCGCCGGAACCGAGGACGAGACGATGCCGTACCGCATCGTCGCTGCGCGTGACGGCACGCGCCTCGACTACGATCCGGTGATCCCGGTCGGCGCGCCGACGGAGATGAACGCCGGCGACGTGGTGACGTTTCCTGCAGGCGTCGGCGACACGTTCGTGGTCCGCACGCAGGACGCCGACCACCCGGTCTACCTCGCCGCGTACATGACCGGCTACTACGGCCAGTACTTCGGCTCGGGCCATCTCGGCGGTCAGGGCGATCCGGAGTTCGTCAACGTCATCCCTGCCGGTCAGTGGCTGAACTCATACAGCTTCTACGCCGATCCGACGTACCGGGAGACGTCGCTGGTCATCGTGCGAGCGAAGCACCACGATAAGTTCGAGGACGTGTGGCTCGAGTGCGCGGGCGACCTCCCGGACTTCCGCCCGATCGGGACGCGAGGCGAGTACGAGTACACCCGCGTCGACCTCTCGCGAAACGGCGGCCCCGGCCAGACGTTCGGCGACAAGACCTGCCAGACCGGCCTCCAGCGCATGCGGAGCGACGGCCCGTTCACGGCGACGCTCTGGGGTTGGGCCTTCGCGGCGAGCTACGCCTACCCGGGAGGGATGGCGCATCGGAAGCTCGTGACGACCCCGCTCGCGGAGGTCCGCTGAGATACCGCCTCCCTGGTCGACGAGCGCGTGGCGCGCCTTGCGCCGGCCGAACGACGGGCGCGACCTCTGCGCCGTGAAGTTGCGGGCGTGCGAGCTCGCGAGACCTCGCCCGGGTACGTCGCGCCCTAGTCGATGTGCTCGACCTTCGGCGCGACCTTCGGCGGCGGCGCGTGGCCTTCGGGACCGTCGTGGGCGACCCACCAGGCCGAGAGGAACACGAGGAGCGCCGCGGCGAAGAGGAAGAGCGCGCGCGACGCCGGATCGGGCTCGATGCGCGCGCGCAGCATCGTCGCCGCGCGCTTGACGTCTTCGTCTTCGGTCGAAGCGACGAGCCTCGGCGCGCCCTCGCGGACCCTCGCGTAGTCGCCGCGCGCGAAGGCAGCGACGAGCGCGTCGAGCTCCGCGTGATGCGGGAAGTCCTTCGCGAAGCGGGGGAAGCCCCACGAGGAGCGGTCGGCCCCGGCGTCCGTCTTCGGATCGACGTCGCTCACGCGATGGCCCGGACGTTGGTGGCGGCCGGCGATCGCCCGGCGCGCGCGCGCGGCCGCGCGATTTCGCCGTGGGTGATCGCGCGGTGGAGGACCGTCGGCGTCAAGCCCGGCGCGAGGAGGCTCGGCGTCACCTCGCTCGACGGGAACATCTGGACGAAGGCCGGCGCGCGCCGCACGCGGTCGACCATGGTGCGCTCGAGGATCATCGACGTGTACTGCACGGCGCCGAGCTCGGGGGTGTTCGCGTTGAGGACGATGTCGAGATCCTGCTTCTTGCACATGAACGCGAGGCCGCGGATCCGGCTCTCGAGCGGTGACCAGTTGTCGGCGCACGTGCCGTTCTCGCTGATGCCCCACACGCCGGACTCGGTCGCGAGGAAGAGCGTCTGGTTGCCGGACGTGTGGCCGGGCGTGCGGAGGAGCATCACGCCGTCGCCGAGCGCGAGGTCGCCGTCCGTCAGGACGACGTCGTCGGTGCGTACGCCGAGCTTGCCGTCCCGCACGAACCACGCGCGCTGGAACGGGTGGAGATCGTCCCAGTCCTCCCACTCGTTCTTCGGGGCGAGGAGCTTCGCGTTCGGGAAGCGCGGCCGCCGCGCGCCGTCGGCGGTGCCGAGCAGGCCGCGGAGGTCTTGCGTGTGGAAGTGGTCGAACGCGACGAAGTCGATGTCCTCCGGCGTGAGGCCGTGGCGCGCGAGCTGATCCTCGAGGGGATCGAAGCGCTTGGCGACGAGGTCCGCGACACGCTCGCCGAGCTGCTCGATCATCCGCGCGAAGAAGGGCGTCGCGCGCGCGCCGTCGACGTCGGTCGGGTTGAACAGGAGGTTCTTGAGCTCACCTCGCTGGAAGAACTGCACGAGCACGCAGCGGTGCGTCATCGTCACGAACGGCGCCGGCGCGAACGCGGCCGCCCAGAACGCGTAGCGCGTGGGGTAGACGAGCGTCGTCAGCGGCAGCGTTCGGACGGCGATGCAGCGAGGGCCGCCGGCCAGCCGCTCGCGGAGCCGCTCGCCCGCGCGCCGGACGGCCCGCAGCTGAGCCCCGTGGTGCGGCTCCGCCCAGGCTCGGTCGAGGTCGGCGATGCGCTCGGCTCCGGAGGTCATGGTGGAGCGAAGGGTAGACCAACCCGCGCGATTGTCGAAGGCTCGCCGCGCGGTCGGGCCGCGGCTCGCCGCGCGGTCGGGCCGCGGCGTGTCGCGGCGCTTACTGGCAGTGCCCGAGCTTCGTCGTGCCTTCCATCGGGCCGCCGGCGCCGTAGACGTCCTTGCACGAGGAGAAGATCCCGCAGTCGTTCGAGCCGATGCGGCACCAGGGCTCGCACTCGAAGCCGAAGATTGCATGGTTGATGCAAGCCATGCCCTGCTTGCAGTCGTTGTACTTCGTGCACTTCTCGAAGACGCCGACGGTGCCGGCGGCGTCGCAGTCGGTCGCGCTCACGCTGCCGTCCCAGATGCACGTGTTCGAGCCGCACGCGGCGCTCGGGCTTCGGAGGTTGCAGGTGATCGTGCACACCTTCGAGTTCGGGACCGCGGTGCCGGGGGGATCGTAGTACTGCCCGCACATCCCGAGGCCCGCGCCCGCGCACGCGGTGTTCGCGGTCGCGCAGTACGGGCGGCAGGCGCCGTACGCGCACGTGAGACCGGCCGCGCACTGCGAGCTCGTCGTGCAGAGCGAGCCCTGCGGACCGCCGCCGGCGAGGATGCAGCTCACCGCGCCGTTCGACTTGTTCGTGACGTCGCACGTCTGGTTCGACGCGCACCCGCACTGCGGGGCGAGCCCGCACACGTTGCTCGGCGCGACCGTCGCGCACGAGCCGGCGTCCGGAGCGCCGCTGCTCGATCCGCCCGCGTCCGGTCCGCCGCTGCTCGATCCGCCGGCGTCCGGTCCGCCGCTGCTCGAGCCACCCGCGTCGGGGGTGCCGCTCGACCCGCCGCTGCTCGAAGCGTCGTCGTCCGCGCCGTCGTCGTCCGCGCCGGGCTTGTCGTCCCCCTTCGGAGGCACGGTCACGCTGTCGTCCGGCTCCGTCGGCTCGGTGGACTTCGTCGGCTCGACGAAATCGATGGCGGTCGCGTCCGTCGACGAGCCCTCCGCGCACGCACCCGCGGCGGCGAGGGTCCCGAGGAGGAAGATCGAAGCAAACGTCTGCGAGGACTTCATGGTGAGCTCGACGCTTCTAACATCGCGCCCGGAGACGCCGGCGCGGGCTCGAACGCGTAGACGCACGCGAGACGCTGCTCTGCCGCCGGGAAGCCGCAGGTTCCCGTTCGCGAGCACACTTGGTGGGATATCTTTGAAGGGATAGCGATCCACGCCCGCCCGGACCGGGGAGCCGAGATCGAGCGCGACCGATCCGTCGCCTTTTTCTTCACGTCTTTTCCGGGCGCGTCGCGTAGCTTCCGCCCTCGATGCCGAAGCGCCACCGGCCTGGCGTGAGCGCCGCGAGTGTCCTCCGTCACGTGGAGGAGGTGGTCGTCGCGACGAGCGGCGAGGACGCGTTCGAGATCGTCTTCTCGGTCGCCGCGGCGCGTATCGCCGTCGCGCGGGGGGCGCCGCTCCGCCGCGCGATCGCCGAGGCCGTGCGCCGTCACCCCGCGCTCGAGGTGGATCCGGTCAAGGACGCGAGCGACGCCCTGCTCGCGCGCGTCGACGGCCTCCTGTCGACCGCGCTCGCCGACGAGAGCACGCTCGACGCCGTGTTCGAGTCGCTCGTCCCGCGCGTCGCCAAGTCGGACAAGGGGCAGTTCTTCACGCCCCGGCACGTCGTCGACTTCGTCGTGCAGATGCTCGCGCCGTCGAAGCGCGAGGTCGTCGTCGATCCCGCGTGCGGCTCGGGCGCGTTCCTCTCCCGGGCCCGCGCCGCCGGAGCGCGCGCGCACGGCTGCGACGTGGATCTCCGCGCCGTCCGCGTGGCCCGCCTCCTCGCGCTCGCGGCGTCCGCCGATCCGCGCACCGTCCAGCGAGGTGACGGGCTCCGCGGCGCCGAGCTCCCCGTGGCCGATGTCGTCGCGACCAACCCGCCGTTCGCCGGGCGCGCGCCCGCCGACGGCTTCGACGTCGCGCGCGTCGTCCGTACGCCGGAGCGCGACGTGCTCTTCCTCGATCGCGCGCTCGGCCTCCTCCGTCCCGGCGGGAGGCTCGGCATCGTGCTCCCGTACAACAAGGCGAGCGGCGGCGCCTTCGCCGCGCTCCGCCGGTGGCTCGTCGAGCGCGCGCGCGTCCTCGCGATCGTCGGCCTCCCGCGGGAGACGTTCCTCCCGCACACCTCGCAGCGGACGTTCGTCCTGTTCGCGCAGAAGCGCCCGCGCGCGCTCGAGCCGGCGGCGGCGAGCCCCGACGAGCGGACGATGCTCGTCGTCAGCGAGCGCGCCGGCAAGGACTCCGGCGGCGAGCCGATCGTGCGGAGCGACGGCGAGCTCGATCACGACCTCGGCGACGTCGGGTCGCGTCTGCGTCCGTTCCTCGAAGCGGAGGGCTTCGCGTGAAGCTCACGGTGCGCTCCCTCGCCGAGCTCGGCGACGACGTCGTCCTCGCGCCCGAGCGCTGGGTCGCCGCCGACGACGCGGGGGAGGGGATCCCGCTCGGCGATCTCGTGGTCGAGCGGCGCGAGCGAGCGGAGGAGGCCTCGCGCGCCGTCGTCCTCGACACGACGCACGCGCGCGACGGCTTGCTCGACATCCCCGCGGCCGTCCGCGCCGCGTCGTCGGCGAAGAGCGCAAAGAAGAGCGCGCGGGCGGGGGATCTCCTCGTCTCGCGCCTGCGTCCGTACCTGCGCCAGGTCGCGCTCGTGCATCCGCGCGCGCTCGCGGCCGCGTCGGGGCGCGCGCTCGCGGTCTCGACCGAGTTCTACGTCCTCGCGCCGCGCCGCGCGGGCGACGATCTCGCGTTCCTCCTGCCGTTTCTCCTCGGCGAGCGCGCGCAGGCGGTGCTCGCCGCCGCGCAAGAGGGCGGCCATCACCCGCGCGTGCCCCGCGCGTCGCTCCTCGCGCTGCGCGTCCCCGAGACGCTCGTCGAGGCGCGCCGTCGGCTGTCGCGCGAGATGAACGCGGCGCTCGACGTGCTCTACGACGCGTCTTCGCGCTACCAGCGGCTGCTCACGCGCTGACGACAGGTCAGCCGGTGGCCGCGAGCGCGGTCATCGCGGCGCCGACGAGCTCGAGGGCGATCCACTCGGTCGGCGCGGTCGGCGGAATCTCGACGACGCACGCCCCGACGCTCCGCGCCGCCTCGGCGATCGCGTGCCTCTCGTCGCGCCACAGCGACGGGCCGAGCGCGACGACGGTCGGACGCGCGTCGCGGATGGCCCGGCACGCCGCGACCGCCTGCGGGGCGCGCACGAAGCCGACGTCGGCCTCGATGGCGGTCGCCTTGCACGCGCGGGCGACGGCGTCCTCGACCCCCACGACGAGCACCACCGGCGATCGGAGCGAGACCCCCGAGGCGGTGGGCGCCGGGCAGCGAGCGCCATCGCACGTGGCGCTCGCGACCTCGTTCGGGTCGGAGGGCAGGGGGATGAGGCCGGCGCTCCCGAAACGGCGTGCGACGAACGACATGGGGTGGCCGAGTGCAAGCGGCGGACCCGCAGGGAGCCCGCGCGATCTCGGTCGGTTGCGCCGCTCCCACCTCGGCGCACTGTGCCGAGGCGTGCCGTGGCGACCGTCAACTTCGGATCACACGCACACGTGCGCCGAGGTGTTCTCGCGCGCGGTGCGCTACCGCCGCGCGGGGGAGGGCGTCGACGGCGCGAGGCACTCCCGGTTGATCTCCTGCGCCCGATCGTGGAGCCGCTCGTTGCCCGGATCGAGCTGCTGCGCGCGCTTCATCGCGCGGTCGGCCTCGTCGCACTGGCCGCTGCGCGCGGCGCGGCTCGCGGCGTTGAGGCGCTCGTCGACGCTCATGAACAGGTAGCGGTCGGTCCGGTTCCGGACGTAGACGGTGAGCCCCGCGACGATGACGATCGCGACGCACACGCCGACGATGATCCGCTGCATCGGCTGCGTGTAGGTCACCCCGCGTCGCCACGTGGCCGCGATGATGACGCCGCCGAGCGCGCCGCCGATGTGCGCCGCGTTGTCGACCTGCACCATGCCGCCCTGCAGGTTCTTCGCGAGCCCGAGGACGAAGAGGAAGGCGAGCCAGCCGGCCATCTGACGCGCGAGCGGGCCGCGCCAGCCCTGCGTTCGCGCGCCGAGGACGAGCATGGCGCCGATGAGCCCGCAGATCGCGCCCGACGCTCCGATGCTGAGGGACGCGCCGAAGAGCCGGCCCGCGATCGCGCTGAACGCGCTGCCCACGATCCCGGAGCCGAGGTAGAGCGGCAGAAAGCGCGCGCGCCCGACGGCGCGCTCGAGGAACGGGCCGACCTGCCAGAGGACGAGCAGGTTGAAGCCGAGGTGGAGGATCGACCCGTGGAGGAAGCACGAGGTCACGAGCGTCTCGAGGCGCGTGTCGGCGATCGTGAAGGTGGAGTCGTTGCCGCCGAGCCAGCGGAGGATCGCGTTCCACAGCGTGTGGTCGCGCTGATCGGCGCCCCCGAGCGCGAAGCGGAGGTTGCCCGCGAGCGAGACCTGCGCGGCGAAGACGCCGGCGTTGGCGGCGAGGAGCGCTCCGGTGATCGGTGCGCCGCGGAGGCCGCGCGTCTCCTCGACCGCCGTGTCTCGGGTCGTCGTCTGCTCTTCGGTCGCCGCGCCGTCCGCTCGCGTCACGAGGGAGTTTTACGCACGTCGCCGCGCCGATGCACGCCCTGTCGTGCGGCGGCGAGGGAAATTCGAGCGCCGCAGCGCCCGTCCGGCCGCGCCGGTCGCGCCGCGCCCGCCGCTCGGGGCCTCCGCCTGAGCTCGTGGGGCGCGTCGCCTGTCAAACAAGTTGCCGCGATCGCCGTTCCTTTGCCCCCCGCGCCGGCAGGCTGATAGCGGACGAGGAGGCCCCGTGCAGTTCGCACGCGGCACCTCCCGAAGGTTCGCAACAAGTGGACTCGCTCGTTCGTGCGACGCTCCTCGTTCGCCGCCTCGCTCGAAAAGGTCTCGGGCTGCTCGCGACCTGCGTCCTCGCCGCGTGGGTGATCGCCGGCGGCGCCGCCGCTCCGCTCGGCCCCGTCCCGGTCCTCGCGGCCGTCGCGTGGGCCGTCTTCCTCGGCAAGCGGCTCCGCGCGAAGCTCAGGCTCACCGGCGACGCGCCGTTCCTGCTCGACTTCGAGCTCGGCGCGCTCCTCGCGGTCGGGCTCGACGCCGCGCTCCTGCGGTTCGACGGCACGCTCTCGGGACGCTTCTCGCCGGCGACGTACGTCCTCGTGGCGCTCGTCGCCTCGTTCGGCCGCCCGGTCGCCGGGCTCGCCGTCGTCGGCTGGGTCGTCATCCTCGACGCGCTCATCCGCTACAAGACGCTCGGCGAGGCGAGCCTCGAGGCCCTCGCGACCCAGGCGGGCTTCGCCACGGCGTTCGCGCTCCTCAACTTGCTCCTCCTCCGCGCCGAGGTCGCCCGCATCCGCGTGACGGCGCGCGCGCGCGTCGAGCGCGAGCTCGAGCGGCTCCGCGAAGACGCGCGCAGCTACCGCCTCCTCGGCGCCGGTGAGGCCGCCGCGAAGAAGGAGGACGCCGAGGAGCGCCTGGCGCGCTCGAGCGTCGAGGAGATCCACCAGTCGGTCCACTACGCGCTCGAGCTGCTCCGCCGCTCGCTCGACCTCCACACGGCCGTGCTGCTCTGGCGCACCGACTCGGGCACGCACCTCCGCATCAGCGAGCTGTCGACCGCGTCCGACGAGATCCACGACGCGCCCTTCTCGATCGGCGACGGCGTCTGCGCCGCCGTCATCGCGAAGAAGGAGGCTGTGCTCCTCGAGAACCTCCGCCCCTCGTACAAGGTCCCCTACTACGCCGGGCCGTGCCCCATCCGCGCGCTCGCGGCGATCCCGGTGGTCGAGGACGGCGTCGTCCGCGGCGTGCTCGCGCTCGATCGCGTCGAGAGCAAGCCCTTCACGCCGCACGAGCACGACCTCGCCGCGCAGGCCGCGCGCTATTGCCTCCGCGCGATCCAGAACGAGCGCGTCTTCGTGCAGCTCGAGCGCGCGAAGGTCGAGCAGGGCAAGCTCTACCGCGCCGCGCAGGCGCTCGGCGCGGCGCTCAGCGAGCGCGACGTCGTCGAGGCCGGCGTCCGCGCCGCGCGCGAGATCGCGAGCTTCGACCTCGCGGCCGTCACCGTGTGGGACGAGGGCACGCGCATGCACGAGGTCTGCGCGGCGACGAGCAACGGCGGCGAGATCGACGCCCTCGTCGGGCAGCGCTTCAAGCAGAACACCGGCCTCGTCTCGATGGTCGTCACGAACCGCTTCCCGCTCCCGTACAAGGGCGAGTACGACGCGGCCCACCAGATGGTGCTGACGAAGCGCCTCGCGTGGCCCGCGGTGCCGTCGCTCCTCGTCCTGCCGCTCCTCCATCACAACCGCGTGCTCGGGACGCTCATCCTCGGCGCGCGCCGCCGCCACGCGTTCGGCGACACCGTGCGTCCGACGCTCGAGGTCCTCGCGAGCCACCTCGCGGTCAGCCTCTCGAACGCGCGCATGGTCCACAAGCTCGAGACGATGGCGACGACCGACGGCATGACGGGCCTCCTCAACAAGCGCGCGATGCTCGACGCCGCCGCACAGAAGGTCGCCGCCGCACACCGCTTCAGCCGCAAGCTGAGCGTCCTCGTGACCGACATCGACTGGTTCAAGAAGGTCAACGACACCTACGGGCACGACGTCGGCGACCTCGTCATCAAGGGCCTCGGCGACATCCTGAAGCGCGTGAAGCGCACGACCGACGTGGTCGCCCGCTTCGGCGGCGAGGAGTTCGTCGTCCTCTGCGAGCAGACCGACGAGCAGGGCGCGCTCCTCCTCGGCGAGCGCATCCGCGACGAGCTGTCGAAGACCGTCTTCCACACGCCGAACGGCCCGCTCTCGGTGACGTGCTCGGTCGGCGTGGCGACGTTCCCGGTCGCCGGCGAGAAGTGGGACGACCTGTTCAAGGCCGCCGACGAGGCGCTCTACGCCAGCAAGCGCGGCGGCCGAGACCGCGTCAGCATCTTCGTGCCGTCGCCGGCGTCCGTCGCGCGCGTGAAGAGCGCCTGAGGTGATCCCGGCGCGATCCGGGGATCGCGCGCCCCAACCGGCGGCCCGCGCGAAGGCCGCCCTGCGCGCCCATCGCCCGGATCCCGCGGTGTTTTCGGCCTCGGCGCGCTGGCACCCTTGGTGCAGCCGAGGCGGCATGCGTTTCGGTCTCGTCCTCACCGTGGTCCTCGGAGCTCTGACGGTCGGCGCGGGCTGCGCCACGACCGAGCCGCCGATGGCCGTCGATCCCTCGAGCGATCCGGCGTGGATCCCCCCCGGGCAGGGTGACCTCGACGTCGCCGACTCGCAGATCGAAGAGAAGCCGAAGGCGAAGCCGCGGGCGCGTCACCTCCAGGAGCCGAACCGCCGCGAGATGGACAGCCGCCTCCACGCCAAGACGGGGAGCGCCCGGCAGTAGTCGGGGCCGCCACGCTCGCGCTCGCGAGGGTGGACAGACCGCCGGCGGGTGGTCATCATCGGCCCATGAGCGACGACAAGCCGAGGCCGGTGGACGACCTGAAGGAAGGGCTTGGGCTCCTCTTTCGCGCAGCGAAGGGTGCGGTCGAAAAGCTCCCCACCGACAAGCTCGAGGACGTCGCCAAGGACGCGGCCAAGGAAGTCGGCCGCGCGTTCGAGTCGATCGGCAGCGAGATCGAGAAGGTCGTCGGCAAGGTCTCCGGCTCGAGCCCGCCGGCTCCGCCCGCCGCCGCGCCGCCGCCCCCCGCCGAGGCGAAGCAGGACGGCCCGCCGTCCGAGCCGCCCCGCTACGACGACGGCTACGCGCCCGAGCCCCCGCCCAAGGGCCCCCGCGTCGGCTGATCGGTCGCCCTCAGTCCGGCAGCGCGTCCCGGCGAAGAGCGTCGCTCAGAACGTGCGGCCGGGGGCGCAGAGGTTCTCGGGGCCCTTGCCGACGTTCTCGCCGACGAACGCGCTGAGGGTCGGGGCGTCGACGCAGTCGGCCCGGTAGGTCTTTCCCCAGGCGGCCGCCGCGACCTTGGTCGGGATCGTCGGGCTCGGCGCGATGATGATGCGCTTGCTTCCGTCGGTGCAGATCGCATCGGCGGCGGCCTCGTCGCGGACCTTCACGAGGGCGTCGACGATCTCGGGGCAGCCCGGCGGATCGCACTTGTAGAGCAGGACGACGCCGCCGTGCTCCATGCTGTGCACGAGGTAGGGCCAGTCGACGGGCGCCGAGTACTGCTGGAACGCGGCCCACACGGCGTAGTGGTCGCCGCTCGACGGCGGGTTCGAGCAGTACGTCAGCGGCGTCCCCTCGGGGACGTGCCTGACGCCGGCGATGGGCGGGGACTCGATGGTCACCTCGCACGAGGCGGCGGGCTTCTCGGGCGCCCCGATCTCGCCGCACACGGGAGCGGCGGCCTCGCCACTCCCTCCGTCGACGCCGTCGGCGGGGCGCGAGGAGCTGTCGTCGTCGCCACCGCACGCGAACAGGGAGGAGAGGGGGACGGCCAGGAGGGCTGCGCAAGCGAGCGAACGAAGAGTCACGCCGACACCATACTCGCTCACCGCCCGAGACAAAGCCTGCTGTTGGCTGCATGTGACTTGCGCCGTTTGACCTGGCGCGCGAAAACACTTCTCCTTTGGGCGTGAGGCAGGCGGAGATCCCCTCGAGCTCGAGCGACGCCACGCCGTCGGATCGACCGAGCAGCGCGGCCGAGCCCCCGCGGTCGCTCCGCCCCTCGCAGGTCGGGCCCGTCTCGAGCGACATGCTGCATCCGCGCGGTCGCATCCGCCCGCCCATGCCCCCGAGCGCTCCGCGCAGGGAGCGTCTCCTCCGCGCGCTCGTTCGGCTCGGGCAAGGCCTCCAGTACCACGGCGTCTTCCGCGCGGCGCCGGCGATGGCGTTCCACTTCTTCTTGAGCCTCCTGCCGCTGCTGGTCTTCATCGGCTACGTGCTCGGCCTCGTCGCGCAGCGCAAGGGCGTGGCCGCGGCGCTCGGTCTCTTGCTCGACACGCTGCCGCCGACGGCCGAGGCCGTCGTGAAGAACGAGGTGAGTCACCTGGCGAGCGCCGATCGCCTCGGCCCGCTCGCCGCCGTCGGCTTCCTCTGGGTCGCGTCCGGGGGCGTGCACGGCCTGATGAACGCCGTCGAGATGGTCGTCGGCGCGCCGAACCGCGCGTGGTGGAAGCAGCGCCTCTTCGCGCTCGGGTGGGTGATCGCGACGCTCAGCGCGGTCGGCGTCGCGGCGTTCGGGATCATCGAGTGGGAGACGCTCGTCAAGGCGCGTCCGGCCGTCGCGGTCGTCGACGCCATCGCGCCGGTCGGCGACGAGGCGGAGGGCGCTCGACCGGAGCGCCCGGACGTCGCCGCCGACGCTCACGTAGCCTCCTCGCGCGAGGGCCTCTCGCCCCGGCAAGCGCGCAAGCTCCTACGCAGCGGGAGCGAGCGCGTGCTCACGCTCTCGCTCTCGCTGGCAGGCGCCGTCGGCGGCCTCTGCCTCTTCTATCGGCTCGCCGTCTCCCACGCGCGGGAGGTGCGCCGTCGGCTGCTCCCTGGAGCGCTCGTCGCCGTCGCGCTCTGGCTCGTCGTCTCGTGGGGGTTCAGCCTCTACCTTCGGACGCTCGCCAGCTACACCGTCTACTACGGCAGCCTCGCGGCCGTCGCCGTGCTCCTCGTGTGGCTCTGGCTCACGAGCCTCGCCATCCTCGTCGGCGCCGAGCTCAACTCGCAGCTCGAGGGGCTCCGCGACGAGCTCCGAACGGACGACTGAAGCGCCGCGCTCGAGCGCCCGGCGCGCTCGCGCTTCGGTGCGTCGCGCTCGAGCTCTGCGTCGCGAGCTCGAGAACGCGAAGCCGCACGTGCGACGCGCAGCGACGCGAGTGTGCGTGCGGCGGAGCTGAACGGATTGCGACGACCTCGAGCGTGGCATTGCGTGTCCATGCGCGGAGGTGTCGGGGTCGCACACCGTGTAGGCCTATTTTACCGAACTATTTTGTGCGTCTCAGGCTCGCGAAGACCGAGGCAATCGTGCAAGCTGAGTGATGGGTGTGAGGCAGTCTTGAACGTGACCGAGCCTCCTGCCGTACCACCCTCAGACATGACGCACGCAATTCGTCGAGCTCTCAGTTCAAGGTCGACAACGTTCGCCACCATGGCGCTGCTCCTCCTCGGAGCGGGCTGCGTACGTCGTCAGCAGCAGCCGGACGATCGCATGCTCCGCGCGGTCGAACAGGAAGCGTCGTCGGGCGTCATCGCCATCGCGACGACGATGGCCGACGCGCCCTCGCACATCACGCTGTGCAGCGGCGCGCTCGTCGCGCCGAACCTCGTTCTCACGGCGCGCCACTGCGTCTCGCGCGCGGTGACCGCGACCCCGTCGTGCGACGCGCGCGGTCGCTCGCACAACGGCGACCACCTCGCCGAGGACGTCGACCCGGCGGCGATTGCAATCTACACGGGTACTCACGTTCGCCCCGACGTCGATCCGCCGGTCGCGCGCGCGGTGCGCACGCTGCACCCGACGGGGCAGGTGCTCTGCGACTCCGACGTCGCGTTCCTCGTCCTCGATCGTCCCGTCCTGAACTCGACGGTGCTCTCGATGCGTCTGCACGCGCCGGTCGAGACGGGCGACGTCGTCGTCCCGGTCGGCTTCGGCGGCGGCCCGCTCAACATCGTCGGCCACAAGGTCGCGCGCTCGAAGAGCACCGTGCTCGCGACGGGGCCGAGCGCGAACGCGGCGACCGGCGCCGTCCTCGGCCCGCGCGAGTTCGAGGTCGACCGCGCGACGTGCCGCGGTGACTCCGGCGGCCCCGCCATCGACGTGAACAGCGGCGAGATCGTCGGCGTCGTCTCGCGCGGCGGGAGCTGCTCGGCGCACGGCAACCACGTCTACACGCGCGTCGACGCCTACAACCGGCTCGCGACGGCCGCCTTCGCGGCGGCGGAGCGCGAGTCGAAGTTCGCGGCGCGCGAGCTCCCGGCCATCCCGGATCGCGAGCACGAGCACCCCGAGCGCTGAGCGACGCGGCGAGGCCGCGCCGCAAGGAGCAGGCGGCGGCGAGGTCGCGCCGTCAGGAGCGCGCGGGCGGGCGAGGCCGCGCCGTCAGGAGCGCGCGGGCTTCGCCAGCCCGAGCTCCTTCATCACCGCCTGGAGGTCCTCCCAGGCCTGGCGCTTCGCTTCGGACTGCTGCGGGCTCGACCGCAGCAGGTACGACGGGTGGTACGTCGGCATCACGGGGATCTTGCCGCGATAGAGCTTCCACGAGCCGCGCACCTTGGTGATGCCGAGCTTCGTTCCGAGCAGCGCGCCGACGGACGTGTTGCCGAGCGCGACGATGACCTTCGGCTCGACGAGCGCGAGCTGCTCGTGGAGGTACGGGATGCACGTCGCGATCTCGTCCGGCTCGGGGCGACGGTTCTCCGGCGGCCGGCACTTGATGATGTTGCAGACGTAGACGTCCTTCGCGGGGTCGAGGCCCATCGCCTGGATCATCTTGTCGAGCAGCTGACCGGCGCGGCCGACGAAGGGAACACCTTGCGCGTCCTCGTCGGCGCCCGGCGCTTCGCCGACGAAGCAGAGCTTCGCCTCGGGGTTGCCGCGCGAGAACACGGTGTTCGTGCGCGTCGCGTGGAGACCGCACTTCGTGCACGACGCGACGTCGGAGACGAGCACGGGGAGAGGGCGTGGCTCCGCGATCGTGCGCGGGGCCGGCGTCGCGCTCTCGCTGCGCTTCGACGGGGCGGGGGCGCTCTCGGTCAGCGTGATCGGAGGCAGCGAGCCGGGCGGAGGCGCCGCCGGGGCGCCGCCCGGTGTGCTGCGCTCACGAACGATCGGCGAGGGCGCCGCGGGCGACGGGTCCGACGGCTCGTCCTTCGCGGAAGTCGCCGCGCTCGCCGCGCTCGGCGTCGCTGCAGCCTGCGCGGGCGGGACCGCGGCCGTCGCCGCGCGCGGACGCCTGGGGATCCCCGAGCTCCCGCAGTCGAGCTGCCACTCGAGGTACGCGCGGAGGGAGGCGGCGATGCTGGCCAGCTCTTCACGCGGCTCGAGGTTCGACATCGCCTCTGACATAGCCAGAACGATTCGCGGCCGCAATGCTCCGCCGGGCGCCCGATCCCACAGCAGGAGCGTTGCGTGTTGGATGACCCCCGCGCGACTCATCCTGTCGGGGCGGCGCCGGGGTCGGAGAGCCCTCGCGCCCGCGTCGCCCGTTGCCGATCGCGAGGCCCTTTCCGCGCGAGTCACGCGCCACTGGGGCTCTTTCGGTTTGCGGAGGTAGTTTCGGGCGCGTGCCCGCGCGCGGGTAGGTGATTCCCACCGGCGAGGAAGATCCTGGGCTCCTTGTGCGGGCGCGAGGTCTCCCCAACCCCGACACCGCTTTGCGAACTGCCGAGCGCGGGTGGGGACGAAGGTGCGGAGGACGACCTCGTCGCGAGCCGCAGGCGACTCGCGACGAGGTCGGCGCCTCCGCCTTCTCGGCGTCGGTCGTTCCGCTGTCCCGCCGCCGAATCCCGAGCTCCTCGTCGAGCTGACGGCTGACGCCCAGCGTCCGCATCGTCTCCACCACGAGAGGCCGTCCGGCGTGCGCCGTCACCGCATCGTTGTCGTCCGTGACTTCGGTCCTGTACGGCAGCATGCCGGTCGTGCGTCGCACGAGCTTGGTCAAACACATGCATCATGCACAAATAAGAGTTTTCGGAGGCCCACCGAACCAGAGAATCGAGCCGATCCGAACGCCGGAGCCGGTGACGACGGTCCGAAAGAAGAACGACAAGGTCCGAGCCGCGGAGTCCTGCTCAGACTCGAAAACCCACGCGACCGCAGTCCGCAAAGCGGTGTCGGGGTTGGGGAGACCTCGCGCCCGCACAAGGAGCCCAGGATCATCCTCGCCGGTGGGAATCACCTGCCTGCGCGCGGGCACGCGCCCGAAACTACCTCCGCAAACCGAAGGAGCCTCAGTGGCGCGTGACTCGCGCGGAAATGGCCTCGCGATCGGCAGGGGCGACGCGGGCGCGAGGGCTCTCCGACCCCGGCGCCGCCCCAGCAGGAAGAATGGGCTACCGCGAGCTCACCGCTTGGGTGAAGGGCCACCACGCCGAATCTATGGAGCAACCTCGATCACTTCCGCTCGAGATCCCGTCTTCACGTGGGATCAGGGTGAGCGCGTCGCGCGAGCGAGCCTACGCGCGGGCGCTCAGCGCTCGAAGCGGACGCGGAAGGGCTTCGTCGTGCCGCCGACGGCGTTGCCGTCCGGATCGAGCCCGTTGGAGTACTTCTTCCGCATCGCGCACTTTCGCGCCTCGCGTCCGAAGCCGTGTCCCGGATCCTGCACGACGCTGACGTTGTCCGGGGAGCCGTCCGGCTTCACCTTGACCTGGATCAGCACGAAGGCCTGATCGATCTGCTCGGCGTCGGCCTCGGCCGGGAAGGGGCAGTCGTTCCAGTCGACCGACCCGAGGAGGCCGGGAGCGCGAGACTTGTCCTCCCGGCGGACGGGCGCGGGCGGCGCCGTGCCGGTCCCCGTTCCTCCGGGCACGCCGGTCGGCGCGGCCGCGGGGTTGTACACGGCGGTCTTGCTCGTGCCGTCGGAGGACGTCGTGCCGCCGGCGTACGTGCTGCCGGAGCCCGTGACGAACGAGTCGGTGAGATCGACGGGGCCCTCGCTCGGCGTCGGGTCCGCGGTGAGGACCTTCGCGGCCTCGGCGGGCTGCGGAGGGGCGGCCTCGGGCGGAGGCGTCGGGTCCTTGACCTCGGGCTTGGCCTCCTCGGGCTCGGGCTTCGCCTCTTCTTCCGGCTCGGGCGGAGGAGGCTCCTCCTCCTTCAGGATCTCCATCTCGTACTGCGAGAGCCGGTAGTCGACGACCTCGCGGACGCCGCGGTGCCACTCGAAGATCTCGTCGAAGAGCGACGCGGCCGTGGCGCCGGCCGCCATGCCGACGTGGAGGAAGACGGCGACCGCGGCCGTGACGGCCACGGGGATGCGCGGGCCGGTCGCGAGCACCTTCGACATCGGGTCGGCCGTCGGGCCGCCGGGCCGCGAGCGCCTCGCCGCGGAAGAGCTCTTCGCGGCGGCGGGCGCCGGGGCGGACGCACGACGCGCCGCGCTCGTCTTGGCCCCCGCCGATGCTCCGTTCAAATCGCCCATCGATCGCTACTTCCCAGCAAAGAGTCTGCCTAGTTCGTCGGCGCCGGCGCCGGGGTTCCCGGAGCCACTCCCGGTGCTACGGGCTGGACCCCGAAGGCGATCTTCGCGACCTGCGCTTGCTTCAGCAGATCGAGCACGTGGATCACGCGCCCATGCGGGACCGTCGTATCGGCCTTGATGACCGCGCGGAGCTCGGGGTTCTTCTCGTGCGCCGTGCGCGCGAGGCCGAGGATGGCGTCGTCGCCGGGCACGGTCTTGCTGTCGACCTGCGTGGTGCCGTCGGCCGCGAGGACGACGCTGAACACCGTCTGGATGTCCGAGCCCGTCGCCGCCTTCGGCAGGTCGAGCGGGACCGACTTCGAGACGATGAGCTTCGCCGTCACCATGAAGATGATGAGTAGAACGAGGACGATGTCGACGAGCGGGGTGACGTTGATCCCCGTGATCGCCTCGTCGGTCTCCTGAGTGCCGCCGCCCACCGCGCGCTACTCCGCTTCCTTCGAGGAACGGCCGCTCGACTTGCTCGGGCGGTCCGCGCTCCGGGCCGCCGTCTCGATGGCGTCCTCGACCGAGGTGCCCGAGTCGGCCGTCGCCTTGAGGTGGGCGAGCAGGACGTGGCTCAGCGCCTCGGTGTTGGAGAGCGTCGTGCGGACGACGCGCTGGAACATGTTGAACGCAGCGACCGCCGGGATCGCGACGAGGAGGCCGACTGCCGTAGCGACGAGCGCCTCGGCGATGTTGGCCATGACGGCCTCGGGCGCGACCTGCGCGGCGCCGGTGAGCGTGGCGTTCTTCGCCTTCCCGAGCTCGTCGAAGGCGCCGACGATGCCGATGACCGTCCCGAGAAGCCCGATGAACGGTGCGTTGTTTCCCAGTGTGCCGAGGAACGTGAGGCGCTTCTCGAGCTTCAGGCGCTGGAGCGCGCTGGCGCCGGCCATCGCCTCCTCCGCTGCTTCCGGTCCCATCTTCGCTTCGACGATGCCGGCGATGACGACGGCTGCCTCTGCGCTGGGAGAAGCCTCGAGTCGGCGCCGCGCCCCCTCGAGGTCACCACCGCGCAGCAGGCGTCCGAGGTCGCGCATCAAGCCGGCCGCATCGTCGCGGAGGGACCAGTAGAGCCACGCGCGTTCGAGCATGATGGCGAGCGAGACGACGCTCAGCACCAGCATGAGGATGAGGACCCACGTGGCCCCCAGTCCGACCATCGCGCTCTTTACTCGCTCGATCATTCTTCCTCGGTAAGTGTTGCGAGCTGCCGCTCTTCTCGTTCGTCGGGCCGATCGCCGGCGGGTTCACTTGGGCCGCCGGTCCGACCTGCGTCCGAGACTTCGAACGCGTTCGAGAGAACCGTCGTCGCGTAGGCACCTTTGGGTAGCACGAATCGCACCGTCATGGCGCACACAGCGTGCCGATCGGCCGGGTCTTGGGACGAAGCCGCTTCATGAAGTGACGAATCGAGAAAGGAATGCGACAGCTCGGCAACGCGCAGCCTCAAGGGGCGCCGCGTGCCTTCCCCGAGGGAGCGCGCACGGCGGAGGTCGATCCCTTCGATGAGCGGCAGCGAGATCCGTTGCTCGAGATCGAACGCGTCGGCCTCGGGTTGCCTCATGCGATCGCCGACGATGGGTCCGGTAGGACACACCTCACCCTGCCGCGCCCGTTCACGGTCGAGCTGAACGTCCGTGCAGACGAAGATCCCACCGCTCTCCTCCTTCTTGAGGAGGTCGCCGAGGATCGGGACGTCCCAGCTCCCGTCGGCGACGCGGTGCTCGAGGACGGCGTTGAAGATCGCCGACTGCAGCGCCGAGAAGTGGAACCGGCGGAGGCGCGGATCGCTCGGCGCGCGCTCCTTGCCGGTGAGCCAGGCGCGGGCGCGCTCGTGCGTGTCGCCGTCGCGTCCGAAGCGCTGCTCACCGAACGCGTTGGGGACCCCCGCTTCGCCGATGCGCGCGAGGGCGCTCACGACGTCGTCGACGCGCGCGGGGTCGATGTCCCGGACGACGATCGCGAAGCGGTTGCCACGGAGGTGCCCGGTCTTGAGCTTGTTGCCGTGGCGGCGGCGCTCGAGGATCGCGACGCCGTCGATCGCGAGCGCGGCGACGCGGTCGTCGAAGGACGCGTCGGCGGCGGGGACGCTGAGCCATTGTCGGGTGACGCCGACCTTGTCCTTGAGCCCGGCGACGCCGATGTCCCGGCGGTCGACCCGGAGCGCGCGGGCGAGCTCCTTGACCACCTCGTCCGTCGTCCTGTTCGTCTTCTCGATCCGAACGTAGAGGTGCGAGCCTTCACCGCTCGGCTCGTACGCGGGGATCTCGTCGACGACGAAGTCCTCCGGCTTCAGCTTGATGGTCCCGCGCGGAAGTCCTCGGCTCACGCCGATCGGTCTACGTCGGCGTCGTGGTCGCGTCTACATCCCGATCTCTTGGGGCTGCCTTGCACGTCCCGCGAGGCGCGTGCTCCGTCGTGGCGCGTCCGTCGCGCGCGAAGCGAGGACATCCGCGCGCGCGCCCGGCTCGCGATCGACGGCATGCGCGGTGCACCCATCGCCGCCCGAACGGAGGCGAACCATGAGAGCCAGCGGCATGTGTTTGCTCGCGCTCGCGCTCGCAGGAGCGACGGCGTGCGAGCGGGCGGACCGTCAGACGTCCGAAGATCAGACGAAGACGGAGGAGCAGAAGCGCGAGGGACACCTCACCGAGCAGGAGAAGGCGGAGCACCAGAAGGCTCTGGAGCAGCACAAGGCCGATCAAGCGAAGGCCGAGGCGCAGAAGAAGGCCGACCTGGAGAAGGCCGAAGCGGAGAAGACCGCCGAGCGCCAGCAGCAGGAGCAGGCGCAGCAGCCCGCGGATCACGCGAAGAGCGAGGCCGAGATCAAGGCCGACCAGGCGAAGAAGGACCTCGAGGCCAAGGGCGAGCACCTCAAGGGCGGCCTGACGGGCAAGGCCGGTCAGGCCGGAGCCGACGCCAAGGCGCTCTCCGAGCAGAAGGTGAAGGCGGCCGAGCAGAAGGGCGAGCAGCTGAAGAAGGAAGCCGACGCCAAGGCCGATCACCTGATGAAGGAAGCCGACGCGAAGGGCGAGCAGCTGAAGAAGGAGGCCGACACCCGCGCGGAGCAGCTGAAGAAGGGCGCGGCGACGAAGGCAGAGCAGCTGAGGAAGGCCGCCGAGACCGAGGGCGCCGGGCTTCGCAAGAGCGCGGCGATGCGCGCCGAGCAGCTGAAGAAGGCCGCCGAGCGTCCGATCCCCGCCGTCCAGAAGGCGAAGGTGCCCGGCCACGTCCAGAAGGGCGCGAAGCCCGGCGAGAAGAAGGAGAAGACGGCCGAGAAGGAGCCGGTCGGCGAGACGCGGATCACCGCGGTCGAGGTCGAGGTCGTCCCGGCGCCGCAGCCGCCGGAGCAGGAGCAGCCGCGTCCGGGGGCCGTGCCTCCGCCGGGCGGACCGAGCGAGGGCGCGCCCTACGTGAACCACTCGACCGTGTTCGGCGACGGCGCCTCCGGCATGTACACCGACGGTCAGGGCACGTACGGAGGCCGCGCGACCTGGGGCACGGGCAACGGCGTTCCACCGTACCCGCCGCCGCTCCGGCGCTGAGGCGCGCCGCGGCCGCGCTCTACATCCCGATCTCGTGAGCCATCACGTCACGCGGTGACCGGAAGGACTGCTGCGGCGAGTACGAGAGGAAGTTCGACACCCGCGAGGTGTAGAGGCAGGCGTAGTCGTCGACCTGCTTGCCGAAGCTCGATTGCTCGGCGCTCTCCTTGAGGAGCGAGCCCCAGTACGGGTGAAAGCGCAGATCGCTCCGGCGTTCGAGCGCGCTGATCTCCGCCTCGATCTGCCGGAGCTTTCCGCGGATGCGCTCGACGGCGCGCTTGAAGCGCATGCGATCGGCCTCGAGCTCTGCGCCGGTGACCCCGTTGGCGCCGCCGTTCGGGGTCTCGCGCGCGCTGCGGTGATCGAGCTGACGCGTCAGCTCCTTGATGCGCGCCTGGTAGTAGCGGAGGTCGTCCTCGAGGCGCTCGCGCTGCTCGTCGAGGGCTTCGATGGTGTCGAAGTCTTCGCGGCAGGACTCGTAGGCGGCGATCTCCGTCTCGAGCTCCTGCATGATCATCGCGGTGCGCCAGGCGCTGTCCTTCTTCGACCGCAGGATGTCGCCGTAGATGTGATCGCCGACGTAGAGGATCTCGTCGCCGGTGACGCCGAGCGCGCGCTCGAAGTCCTGCAGGTTGCCGCCCTCGTAGATCTTGCCGCGCTCGAGCGGGGCGACGGCGGGGCGCACCGTCTCGCCGTCGCGCTCGAGGAGCGGACGCTTCTCGGTGAAGAAGATCGGCTTCGTCGCGGCGACGATGACGACGTCGAAGAAGTTCCTCCAGGTCGGGTACTCGCTCATCGCGCCCCCGAGGAGGTAGGTCATCATCTTCTCGGTGTAGGCCCAGCGCGAGTTGGTGAGCAGGAAGAGCTTCTTGCCGGCGCTCCGGAGCTTGTGGAGCGTGGGGGCGAGGTTCGGATCGCGGTGGACGAAGTGCGGCAGGTTCGAGGCGACCTCGTCGAGGATCGTCCCGTCGCGGTGGGCCTCGTCGATGCACTCGCGGATGTCCGTGAAGAGGCGCGCGTAGTCGACCGCGTAGCCCTTCTTCTCCATCGCGTCGACGAGCGCCGCGTAGGTCGCGACCTCGGAGAGCGCGTAGAGCGTGTCGATCCAGTGGTAGCGCGGCGTCGCCGGGCGGATCTTCTTCGAGTGGTAGAGCGCGCGGAGCTCCTCTTTCGTGAGCTCGCGGAAGCCGTGGTAGCCCTTGTGGACGTGCTTGTAGCGGTCCATCTTCAGCACGTGGCCGAAGCGCTTGTCGATGAGCAGGCCGCGCACCGGGAACTGCGTCGACACCGGCACCGTCTCGATGAAGTCCGGGTAGCCGCGCTTGACCAGCTTGCCGATGGTGGCGCGGATCGAAAGGTCGTCCATCGCGGGCTGATCGTAGATCGCCAGCGTGTAGTCCATGTCGAAGCCGACCCAGCTGATGCCGGACATCTTCAGGTTGCGGTTGCAGAACACGCGGCCGAGCCGCGGGATCCCCGGCCCGCGCGCGCGCGCGCCGAAGTCGTCGAGCGGCAGGACGAGCTGCTGAGTATGCGGAGTCGCTTCGCTCTCGGACGTCACGAGATCAAAAGTCTTTCACGTCGACGCGGGAGGCCGCAACTCCTTGTCGGTGCGTGAGGTGCGTCACTTCACGCCAGGGAACTCCTTGCAGGCGTCGGTGAACGTCTTGAGCGCGGCCTGGAGGCCCTGCGTGAGGTCGCCGTCGCAGATCGAGTGGAAGACGCCGTTCTTGCCGGTGGTCGTGATGAACTGCTTGAGCCGGACGGCGTCGGCGGCCTGGCCGAGGTCCGACTGGCAGCCGCGGTCGCCGGCGATGACGGCGGCGGCCCAGCGGCCGCGGAAGATCTTCACCGCGTCGAAGTCCGTCGCGTAGAGCGCGGCGTCCTTGATCGGGGCGGGCGTGACCTCCCCGCCGTTGGCGCTGCCCTCGTCCTCGTCGGTGAGGATGACGAACGCGAGGAGCGCGTCCTCGCGGATGAACGACGTCGTTCCGCCGAGCGCGTTCGAGCCGTCCTCGATGCGAGCGGTCACGGCGAGCTTGGCCGACTCGAGCGGCCGCTCGACGTTGGAGCCGAGCGTGCCGACCTGGGCGCGGCACGAGAAGTACGCCGAAATGTCGTCCTCCGTGCGCTCGAGCCACGGCTTGTTGTTCGGGCCGGGGTTGCACGTCTGGTCGGCGCCCTGGCCGCGGCCCTTGCGGAACTTGCCCTTGTCGGTGACGTCGTCGGTCGTCGTGACGGCGACGCGGTAGTCGAGCGAGTCGCCCGCTTCGGTCTTGTAGTCGTTGATGACCTTGATGAAGTCGGGGAAGTTCTTCGCGAGGTTCTCTTGCTCTTCCTTCATCGACTGCGAGTTGTCGATGACGAAGACGATGTCCATCTTCTTGCACTCGACCGCGGGCGGCGCCGGTCCGGCGTCGTCGCTGCCGAACGATCCGACGGGCCCGGCGTCGCCGTTGGCTCCGCTGCTCCCGCTCGAGCTACCGAACTCGCTCGCGGGCTCGCTCCCGCACGCGACGACGACGAGGACTCCCGCGAGACCGACCGCGACCTTTCGAAGCATGCTCGAATCTAGCACGCGAGCACGACCGGACGCCCGTGCCGATCGGCGCATCGTCCGAGGCGACCGTGGGCGTTCGGCGATCCACTCGGTCCGAGCGCGCCGTGGTACACCTTCGGTCCGTGAGGCTCGTTGTCCTTCGGACGGGGGATGCCGCGGCGCCGGTCGCGGCGCGGCGTGGGGAGTTCGCCTCTTGGATCCGTCGCGAGACGGAGCCCGCGTGGTCGGGCGACTGGGGGGAGCACGACGTCCGCGACATGGACGTGCCGCTCCCGCGCGTCACCGACGCCGACGGCTTCATCCTCACCGGATCGAGTAGCAGCGTGACCGAGCGGGCCGCGTGGATGCTCCGCGCCGAGGCGCTGATCCGCGATCTCCACGCGGCGAGCGTGCCCGTCTTCGGGATCTGCTTCGGCCACCAGCTGATCGGCCAGGCGCTCGGCGGCAAGGTCGCCCTGAACCCGCGGGGCCGCGAGATCGGGAGCGTGGAGGTGCGAAGGCTCGCGGGCGCGCCGGACGATCCGATCCTCGCCGGGCTGCCGGCGTCGTTCGTCGCGAACGCGACGCACAAGGACAGCGTCGTCACGCTCCCGCCGGGAGCGACGCCTCTCGCGGAGACGGACCTCGAGCCGCACGCGATCTTCGCCGTCGGCGAGACGACCAAGTGCGTGCAGTTCCACCCCGAGATCGACGGCGACGCGATGCGCGGCTACGTCGACGCGCGCGCGCACCTCGTCACGGCCGAGGGCCTCGACGTGGAGGCGATCCGCGCGCGCGTGGTCGAAGCGCCGCTCGCCGCCGAGACGCTCCGGAACTTCGCACGGCTCGTCTCGCGGTTCCGTCGATGAGCCGGCGGCCTCGGCGGCTCGTCGGCGCGCTGGTCCTCGGCTGCGCGCTCGCGCCCTCGAGCGCCTGCTCCGACGCGAGCCTACGGCTCGAGCCCGAGCCGTTCGCGATCGGCGAAGGCCGCTTCCTCCTCGCCGTCTCGAAGAGCGGCAGCGAGCTCGCGCTCACCCGCGACGGCCTGACGCTGCTCACGCTCGACCGGGACGCGTTCCAGATCGGCGTCGTCGACGAGCTCCTCCCGGATCGGAGCTGGGACCCTTGGGAGATCGAGCGGCGAGGCGACGCGGACTCGGGCGTGACGTACCGCGCGCCGCGGCGCTGGGCAGCGATCGCGGGATCGCCGGAGCGCGAGGCGGAGATCGCGCTCGACTTCGGCGACGGCCTCGCGGCGACGCTCAAGATCGGCGTCGCCAGCGCGTCGCGCTTCACGCTCACGCTGATCCCCGCGGAGACGCGGCCCGGACAGCCGGCGATCGCGCTCGCGCGGATCCGCCTCCGCACGAGCGGCGACCCGCGCGAGGGCTTCTACGGGCTCGGCGAGCAGGTCGACACGGTGGACAACCGCGGCAAGCTCCGCGCGATGCAGATGGAGGCCGACGGCGAGGTCGAGAGCCTCAGCAACGAGGCGCACGTCCCGGTGCCGATGCTCGTCGGGACGCGCGGCTGGGGCGTCTTCGCGGCGACGATGCGCGTCGGGACGTTCGACGTCGCGCGCAAGGACCCCTCCGTCGTCGAGGCGACGTTCGCGGTCGCGGCGCTCGCGCCCGAGGCCACGCAAGCGGAGCGGCTCCGCGTGGATCTGTTCGCCGGCGACGCGCCGCTCGATCTCTACCGCGAGTACTTCACCGCGGCGGGGACGCCGCGTCCGCCGCCGCCCTGGGCGCTCGGCCCGTGGATCTGGCGGAACGAGCACGCGGACCAGGCCGAGGTCATGGACGACATCCGGAAGATCCGCGAGCTCGATCTCGCGACCTCCGGCATCTGGATCGATCGGCCCTACGCGAGCGCGGTCAACACGTTCGACTTCGACGCGCGGCGCTACACCGATCCGCGGACGATGATCGACGGCGCGCACGCGGCCGGCCTCCGGATCGCGCTCTGGAGCACGCCGTACCTCGAGCCCGCGGCGGAGCCGATGGCGACGGAGGCGAAGACGCGTGGGTTCTACCCGGTCGAGGCGAGCCTCCCGCTGAACCCGTGGGGGCTGCCGATCGACTTCTCGAGCCCGGACGCGGCGAAGTTCTGGCGCGGGCTCGTCGAGCGCTACACCGAGCTCGGGATCGACGGCTTCAAGCTCGACTACGGCGAGGACTTCGTCCCGTCGCTCGGACCGAAGCGCAACGTGTGGAGGCTCGCCGACGGCTCCGACGAGCGCACGATGCAACACCGCTACTCGGGCCTCTACCACCGCGTCTACGCCGAGCCCTTCGGAGACGAGACGCCGTTCCTCCTCGTTCGCGCGGCGCGCTGGGGCGAGCAGACGCTCGGCGTCATCGTCTGGCCGGGCGACATGGACGCGACGTTCACGCAGCACAAGGAGCGGTTCGAAAACCGCCGCGGCGAAGAGATCGTCGGCGTCGGTGGCCTCCCGTCGACCGTCGTGATGGGCCTCTCGCTCTCCGCGTCGGGCTTTCCGTTCTTCGCCGCGGACACGGGCGGCTACCGCCACAGCCCGCCCGACAAGGAGCTCTTCGTCCGCTGGGTCGAGCAGACCGCGCTGTCGACGGTCATGGAAGTCGGCGACGCGTCGAGCCAGCCGCCGTGGCTGTCGACGCCGGAGAACGGCCGCGACGACGAGTCGCTCGACATCTACCGGACGTACGCGCGCCTGCACGCACGGCTCTTCCCGTACGAGTGGTCCTACGTCGCTCGGATGGCGCGCGACGGCCGTCCGATCCAGCGGCCGCTCGGCCTCGCGCACCCCGAGCTCGGCGTGCACCCGAGCGACGAGTACCTGTTCGGCGACGAGCTGCTCGTCGCGCCCGTCCTCACGCGCGGGCAGACGCGCCGTCGTGTCGTCGTCCCGGCGGGGACGTGGATCGATTTCTGGGACGGGACGCCGATGCTTCCCGACGCCCGAGGCGAGATCGAGGTGGACGCTCCGCTCGCGAAGCTCCCGCTCTTCCTCCGCGAGGGCGCGATCGTCCCGATGCTCCGGCCGACGATCGACACCCTCGCGCCCGCGTCCGATCCCGAGGTCGACTCGTTCGCGCGGGACGCCGGGCCGCTCTGGGCGCTCGTCGCGCCGGGGCCGCCGCGGAGCTTCGACCTCTGGGAGGGCGCGCGCGTGGCGCGTCTCTCCGACGGGAGCTTCGAGGTGAAGGACGGCCACGTGTTCGATCGCGGCTTCGTCCTCGAGCTCGTCGCTACGCGCGAGCCCGTCGAGGTCGTGCGAGGCGAGGGCCTCCTCCCGCGCGTGGCCTCGCCCGAGATCCTCGAGCGGTCGGTGGAGGGGTGGGCGTGGTCGCCCGCGCGCCGCGGCACGCTCTTCATCAAGCTCCCGAAGGGCGACGCGCGCGTCACCGTCCTCTGAGGTCGCGCCGCGGCGTCAGCGCGCGCTTCGGAGGTAGCCGACGCAGAGGAAGCCGTAGATCTCGTCGACGATGCGGTCCTCGGGGTAGTCGAGGCCGCGCATCGTGACCTGGTACATGATCTCCTTCATCGCGCCGAGCGACATGATCGCGAACATGCGCGTGTCGCCGGGCGCGACGATCCCGCGCTCCTGTCCGTCGGCGAGCGACGACTCGAGGAGCTTGCCGGTCTCCTCGTAGAAGGAGATGAGCTTGCGGTCGAACGCCGGATCGAGGCCGACGGCGTCGGACAGGAGGATCTTCGTCGTCGCCGGATCTTCGAGCAGCGCGTGGACGATCGCGCGGATGTTGTCGCGGATCTGATCGCCGACGGTGCGGTTCGGATGCTCGGTGTCGACGCGCATGATCGACATCCCGAGGCGCGCGAAGGTGCGGTCGACGATCTCCTCGAAGATGGCCCGCTTGTCCTCGAAGTAGAGATAGAAGGTGCCCCGCGCGACGCCGGCCGCGGCCACGATGTCGTCGATCTTCGCCGCGTGGTAGCCGTGCTTCGCGAAGACGTCGCGTGCGTTGAGCAGGATCTGCTGGCGGCGTTCGGCTTTGTCCACGACTCGCCGAGTATCACACAGCGCCCACCGCGGGCTCCAGCCTGGGCAATGGAAGAGCCGTTGTCATGGATCGGGGAGTATCCACATCCTCAGCAGAACGCCGTGGCCGGCGGCGGCAGCCGGGCGGCGGGGCCTCGGGATGACCTGAAACGCGGACGTACGTGCGGAGCGACAGGAGGGGAGGGAACGCGTATGCTCATCCGGTCGGGGCAAAGCACTGGCGTGTTTTGTGCTGACTGTAATTTTTCGTGATGGCGATGGCGGAGCCGGGAACGCCGAAGTCAGCTCGTCAGGAGCCTGCCCTTTCGAGGGAAGGGGGAGCCAAGCTCGTCTCCCGTATCGAGTCGCGCCCTGCGTCTTCGCAGGCCCCGCCGGCAGGCGCGCGCGCGATCCCGACGCGCAACCCGAAGGCGCCGCTGCCGCCGCGGGTCTCGCACGCCGACCCGCTCGAGGTCGCCGGCGTCCCGTCGTCGAGCGGTGTGATCGAGCCGCGCCGTCCGACCCTCTCGCCGGAGTCGCCTCGCGTGAGCCCGTCGAAGCCGCCCGCGCTCCCGACGGCGCGCGCGAGCCAGGCGCCGCGCCCGCCGCCGCCCGCGCTCAGTGGCCGCGAGGACGCAGAGACCGCGGCCGCGCTGCCGAACGACGTTCAGCATGCGCTCGCGCAGCTCCAGAGGCCGCGCGATCCGGGCGTCGATCCTGCGCACGCGCTCGCGCAGCTCCAGCGTCAGCGCGAGAGCGGCGCGCCCGCTCCGCCTCCGCCGCCCGCGAGCCGTCCTTCGCTCGCTGGACCGGAGACGCAGCGGCTGGGCGCGGACTCTCCGCGGCGGCTCGCGAGCGCGTCGCCGCTTCAGCCGGTCGTCCCGTCGACGAAGAGCATCACGTCGCCGCTGGGCGCGCTGAACCTCAAGCCCGGAGGAGCGCCGCTGTCCGCGGGGAGGACCCCGGCGCCGATGGCGATCGTCAGCGGCTCTTCGCTCCGGATCAACGGCGGGCCGGAGCGGCCGATGATGCCGAGCCGGCCTCCGACGAACGAAGCGTTCGTCCCGCCGGCGATCCCGATGCCGTACCCGGCGCCGGCGTCGACGATGAAGGGGCTTGCGCCGTCGGTCCCTCCGTCCGCGCCGTCGAGCCGTCCGGTGACGGGGCCGGTGCCGTGGACACCGTCTTCGCCGCCGGCGAACAGCTCCGGCGCTCCGTCCGCCGGAGGTCCGCCGGCGTCCTACGAGCGCGCGTTCCGCCAGTGGTCGTCGCCCGCGATCGAGGAAGCCCCCGGCCCCGGCGGCCCCGTCACGTTCCAGGTCTACACGGCAGCGGACATCAGCACGGGCCGCGGCCCTGTGAGGAGCCCGCCCGCGGCCGCGCCCGAGCCGAAGAAGGCGAGCCTCGGTCTGCGGATCGGCATGATCGTGACCGGAAGCATCGTCGTGCTGCTCACCGCAGCGGCGGTGGTCGCGGTCTCGACGGAAGATCCGAAGCGCCCCGCGCCGAGCACGAACGTCGCCGCGACGACGGAGACGCCGTCGGTCGTGAGCGCGCCCGAGCCGCCGCCCTCGACGATCTCGATCGGCGATCCGGTCGACGACTCGGAGCCGGCGCCGACGGCCGCGCCCGCGCCGACCGTCACGTTGAAGGCGAAGCCGAAGGCCTCCGCCGCGCAGCCCGCGCCGTCGAGCCTGAAGAGCATCGCGCCGCCGCCGAATCCGTACGGGAACTAGGGGGCGCCACCGGTTCCTGTCGCGATTGAGCCCGAGACAAGATCGGGCACGGGCACGGGCACGGGCACGGGCACGGGGAAGACGAGAGTGTCTTGCCTGGATCGCGCGCCATGTGCACAGCAAGCCCGCCGCCACAGAACACGACGCGCCTCTCGTCTCCTCTCCCACGTGCCCGTGCCCGTGCCCGTGCCCGTGCCCGCTCTCTCTCTCTCGTCCGATCACTCGACCGAAGTAGGGACGTCCCCTAGGGGACGAGCGGCACCTGCAGACGCTCCGCGATGCGTCGACGCCGTGACGTGGCGGGGACGAGGAGGATGTCGCCGTCGGCGGTGTGATCGGTCCAGAGCGGGATCGCGCTCGCCTCGTCGACGCGCACCGCGCCGTCCTCGCGCCGCGAGAGGACGACGCGAAGGATGGCGGCGTCGCGGGTGTCGCCGTCGGCCTCCTTGCCACGCGCGGGATCGAAGGCGTAGCCCTGGTTCGACAGGAGGTTGCCGAGCGAGTACGCGATGACGGCGCGGCGACCGTCGCGCGTGGTCACCCGCTCGACGCGCTGGAGCACGTGCGGGTGATGGCCGATGACGAGGTCGACGCCGGCGTCGACGAGCCTCGCCGCCGCGTCGACCTGCTCGCGTCGCGGTGCGCGCTCGTACTCGTTGCCCCAGTGGAGCGAGGCGATGACGACGTCGGCGCCCTGGGCGCGTGCGGCGCGCGCTTCGCGCTTCAGCGGGCCCTCCGCGAGCATGCACACGGCCGGCTTTCCGGGCTCGAGCGGATCGTGGAAGTTCATGAGGAGCGTGCGCGCGAAGACGGCGATCTTGATCCCGCGTCGCTCGAGCATGAGCGGCGCGCACGCGGCGCGCATCGTGTCGGCGCCGCCCACCGCGACGAGCCCGTGTCGCTGGACGGCGTCGAGCGTGTCGGCGAGCCCGCCGCGCCCCTGATCGAGCGCGTGGTTGTTCGCGACGGACACGACGTGGAAGCCGGCGCGCGCGACGGCCGCGAGCAGCGGCTCGTCGGCCTGGAAGATCATCTCGCCGCGGCGGAGACCGCGCTGCGTGACCGGCGACTCGAGGTTCGCGAACGCGAGATCGGCGCCGCTCACCGCAGGCGCGACCGCGGCGATGAGCGCGCCGTAGCCGGAGTCGTTCTGCGAGCGGCCCGAGGCGTCGCGCTGGTCGGCCCGCGCGGCGGCGACGCGGAGCGCCTCGTGCGCGATGACGTCTCCGCCGAACGCCAGCACGAGCCGCGCAGGAGCCGCCGATGTGGCCGGGCGAGCGGCGTCCGCGTCGCGCTCCTCGAGCGCGGGTCGCGCGCCGTCGGGATCCGGCCGGTCGCCCGCAGCGCGGACCGCCGCGCGCGGCGTGGCGGAGACGCCGGACGAGGCGGGCTCGCGGGCGCAGCCGGTGATGGCCGTCACGCCGACGAGAATCGAGGCGCAGGCGAGGCCGCGCCAGCGCGCGCGCCGCGCAGGCGAGATCGAATCGACGCGCGGCAGGCGGCCATCGTGCAACGCATGTCGAGGGTTGCACGATCGCGCTCGAAGGGGCAACGGCGCGTCGGGAGCGGGCGCGCCGCTCACTTCGAGGCGGGGCGTGTCCCGGCGAGGTCGAAGTCCACGCCGCCGCCGAACGTTGGGCCCCAGAACACCGAGCCGGCCGACAGCTCGTAGCCCGCGTCGATCGCGGCGCGCGCGAAGAGCGAGAAGCCCTCGGATTGGATCACGTCGACGCGCGCGGTGGCGAGGAGCATCGGGCCCCAGCTCATGATCGTCTCGTCGCGGACCGCGCGGCTCACGCCGACGATGAAGAGGTGGAGCCCGCCGCCGAGCCGGACGCGATCGAGGACGGCCTCGGCCTCGGCGCCGGCTCGGACGGAGTAGACGCTGAGGCCGTTCTCGGTGCTCCCGAGGAAGAGGCGCGAGGCTCCCCAGAACGCCGCGTGTCGTCGAGGCTGCGCGCCGATCGCGAGGCCCATGTCGGCGCCGGTCACCGGCAGCGAGAGGAGCCTGCGCGGCGAGTAGGCTCCGTCGAGGCGGAGCCCCACGGGGGCCGACGTCTTCGGCGCGGGCGCTCGGATCGGCGTATCGGCGTCGGGCTCCGGGGCGCTCGCCGGCGTGGGAGCGGGCGTGGGAGCAGGAGCAGGAGCAGGAGCGGGAGCAGGAGCAGGAGCAGGAGCGGGAGCAGGGGCGGGAGCGGCGGCGCCCGCCGGCGTAGGGGCGCTCGCCGGCTCTTCGGTGTCGCTGCCGCCGAACGGCCCGTCGGCGCGTGCGACGCGCGGCGAGGTGAGGGCGAGGGTCAAGGCGATCGCGAGCGCGAGGCGCGCGACCGGCGGGCGTGATGCGGGGTACCGCTTCACGGGCACACCGGCCCGCGCTGGCTCGACGTCCCGGAGCCGCTCGTCATGCCGGACGACGTCCCTCCGACGAAGCCGCTCGTGCTGCTGCTGTGGTCCACCGTGACGACCGACGATCGCGCGTCGCCTCCGGCCGCGGCGCGCTCGCACACGCCTCGCTCGACGAGCGCGTCGCAGGACGTGTCGATGACGCACCGGCTCTCGTCCTCGTCCAACGCGGGAGAGGTTCGACGCGTCGTCGTGGAGCTGCAGCCCTCGCTACGCGAGAAGAAGTAGTTGCACTCGATCTTCATGCCGTCGAAGCTCGGGCAGCAGCGCTCGAGTCGCGCGACGGCCTCCTCGCACCAGATCACGTCTTCGCGAAACTGATCGTCGTCCTTCTCGTAGCCGTTGTCGTTGCAGGCGAGGATCAGCGCGACGCCGAGCGCGAAGGCGACGCCTGGCGCGTGCAGGGCGGGAATGCGCCTCGGAGTCCGACGCGGCAGAGAGAACGAAGGGCCGAGCACGCCGGACGTTCAGCACGACGCGTGCCCCGCGTTCGAGCGCGGGAATTTCTCGCGAGCGACGGCGGTCCGCGATCGACGCGGAGGCGCTCCGGCCTGGCAGGGCTGTCGGGCGGTGTTGCGCGGCGGTCACAGCGCGAGCCGCGACCTGGCGCTCGTCGTCGTCGTCTCCTCGACCTCGACGCCGAGCTCGTCGTCGGCGCTGAGCTCGTCGACCCTCGTGGCGCGAGCGTCGCGCTCCGCCGCCTGGTGGATTCAGCTGTCAGGCGCCCCGTCGGAGCCGCGCAAAATCCGCGTCTCGCGCGGGGACCCGCGGGTCGCGCGATATGCAAGTGTTGGAAATTGTTGGACTTGTAATGACCGTCGGCGGCCAGAAATGCTTTTCCACGCCGCCGGAACTCCGGTAGCCTCCCTGAACTGACGTGTCAGTTCAGCCGCGGTCGTCGCGCGGCTCCTCTTCTATTTGTCGCGGAGTACCTCCCGAGATGTCGAACAAGCCGGCTCAGCACAACCCCGCGGGCACGCGGGCGCCCTTCCTCGCCATCGGAATGGACGTCGGTTCGACCACGGTGAAGGCCACCGTCGTCAACCCCGAGACGAAGGCGATCCTCTGGAGCGACTACCAGCGCCACCACACGAAGCAGCCCGAGAAGGTCCTCGAGCTGCTCGAGACGATCCTCGCGGCGTTCCCTGATCACCCGAAGGACGGCTGGCGCATCTTCCTCACCGGCTCGGGCTCGGCGCCGCTCGCCGACTCGACCGGCGGCAAGTTCGTCCAGGAAGTGAACGCCGTCACGCTCGCCGTCGAGCACCTGCACCCCGATGTCCTCTCGGTCATCGAGCTCGGTGGGCAGGACGCCAAGATCATCATGTTCAAGGCGGACGAGAAGACCGGCGACAAGACCGCGATGGCGTCGATGAACGACAAGTGCGCGTCCGGCACGGGCGCCACCATCGACAAGTGCTTCTTGAAGGTGAACGCCCCGCCGGAGCTCGTCACGACGATGCGCTTCGACGACTCGAAGCTCCATCACGTCGCCGCGAAGTGCGGCGTGTTCGCCGAGACGGACATCGTCAACCTGATCAAGAGCGGCATCCCGTCGACCGAGGTCCTCTGCTCGCTCGCCGACGCGATCGTCATGCAGAACCTCTCGGTCCTCACGCGCGGCAACACGCTGAAGGCGCGCGTCCTGTTGCTCGGCGGGCCGAACACGTACCTCCCGTTCCTCCAGGACTGCTGGCGCCTGCGCATCCCGCAGATCTGGGACGAGCGCGGCTACGAGTACCCGAAGGACGTCCCGATCGAGGAGCTCGTCTTCGTCCCCGAGAACGCGCAGTACTACGCCGCGTTCGGCGCCGTGCTCTACGGCCTGCACGAGCCGGAGCACGTCGGCTGGCTGAAGGGCACCGCCGAGCTCGTCGAGTTCATCACCACGGGCCGCAAGGCGCGCCTCGGCGAGACCGCGGGCCCGCCGCTCTCGAAGGACGAGCAGGAGCTCGTCGACTTCCGTGAGCTCTACAAGATCCCGAAGTTCTCCCCCGCGACCTTCACGCCCGGCCAGAAGGTCAAGGCGGTCATCGGCCTCGACGGCGGCTCGACGTCGAGCAAGGCGGTCATCGTCGACTACGAGGACGGCAAGATCCTCGGCAAGGCCTACCAGCTCTCGAAGGGCAACCCGATCCAGGACACGAAGGAGCTGCTCGGGCAGCTCAAGGGCTTCGTCACCGATCAGGGCGCCGAGCTCGAGGTGATGGGCTTCGGCGCGACGGGCTACGCCGCCGACGTGCTCGAGGAGTGCGTGAAGAGCGACGTGAACATCGTCGAGACGGTCGCGCACATGCTCTCGAGCGTGCACTTCTTCGGCGACGTCGACGTCATCTGCGACATCGGCGGGCAGGACATCAAGGTCCTGTTCATGAAGAACGGCGACATCGCCAACTTCCGCCTGTCGAACTCGTGCTCGGCCGGCAACGGCACGCTGCTCCAGGCGACGGCCGACTCGTTCGGCGTCGCGGTCACCGACTTCGCCGACGTCGCGTTCAAGGCCGACCTCGCGCCGAAGTTCTCCTACGGCTGCGCCGTCTTCCTCGAGACCGATCGCGTCAACTTCCAGAAGGAGGGCTTCTCGAAGGAGGAGATGCTCGCCGGTCTGGCGCAGGTCCTCCCGAAGAACGTCTGGCAGTACGTCGTCCAGATTCCGCGCCTCGCGTCGCTCGGACGCAAGTTCGTCCTCCAGGGCGGCACGCAATACAACCTCGCCGCCGTGAAGGCGCAGGTCGACTACATCAAGGAGCGCGTCCCGAACGCCGAGGTCTTCGTCCACCCGCACACCGGCGAGGCCGGCGCGATCGGCGCGGCGATGGAGACGCTCCGCGTCGTCAAGCGCAAGGGCAAGTCGACCTTCATCGGCCTCGATGCCGCGATCGACCTCGAATACACGACGAAGAACGACGAGGAGACCGTCTGCCACTTCTGTCCGAACGAGTGCAAGCGCACGTTCATCGACACGAAGACGCCGGACGGTCAGTCGAGCCGCTACATCGCGGGCTTCTCCTGCGAGAAGGGCACGGTCGAGAGCAAGGAGGCGATGCTCGCCCTCGTCGCCGACCGCAAGAAGACGGCGCAGCAGTTCCCGAACATGGTCGACTACGAGGCCAAGCGCTGCTTCATGCACTTCTACAACGCGGCGCCGCAGCCCGAGGAGGGCTCGCCCATCAAGGACGTCGAGGTTCGCAAGGGCGTCTTCGGTCAGCGCCGCGTCGAGATCACGCGTCCCTTCAAGCGCTCCTCGAAGGAGGCGCAGGAGAAGCGTCGCCGCACGCGCATCGGCATCCCGCGCGTCTTGAACCTCTACTCGAGCGCGCCGTTCTTCCGGACGTACTTCGAGGCGCTCGGCATCCCGAAGCAGAACGTCGTCTTCTCCGACGAGACGACCGAGGAGATGTGGGTCGAGGGTGGCAAGTACGGCTCGATCGACCCGTGCTACCCGTCGAAGGTCGCGCAGGCGCACATCCACAACCTCATCTTCCACCAGCACACCGAGAAGAAGCCGCTCAAGTACCTCTTCTTCCCGATCCTCACGCACGTGACGAACTTCGTCGCGGACACGATGGATAACGCGTGCTGCCCGATCGTCGCCGGCGCGCCGGAGGTCATGAAGGCCGCCTTCACCAAGGAGGTCGACTTCTTCGCCGCGCGCGGGATCGAGTACGTCGATCCGGCCGTCTCGTTCGTCGAACCGAACCTGATGGCGAAGCGCCTCTTCGACGTCTGGGGACCGCGCCTCGGCATCACCGAAGACGAGAACGACCACGCCTGCCGCGAGGGCTGGAAGGCGCTCACGATCTTCGAGAACGACGTCCAGGAGAAGGGCCGCGCGATCCTCGAGACCGTCGAGGCCGAGGACCGCGTCGCGATCCTCCTGCTCGGTCGCCCGTACCACTCGGACCCGGGTCTCAACCACGGCATCCCCGAGGAGTTCCAGGTGCGCGGGTACCCGATCCTGTCGCTCCGCTCGATCCCGAAGTCGCGCGAGTACCTCGATCGCTACTTCAAGGAGGACCTCGAGAGCGGCCAGATGAAGTCGCCCCTCGAGCTGAACCACGTCTGGCCGGAGAACTACTCGGTCAACAGCGCGCAGAAGGTCTGGGGCGCGGTCTTCGCGGCCCACCACCCGAACGTCGTCGTGCTCGACCTCTCGTCGTTCAAGTGCGGTCACGACGCGCCGGTCTACGGCCTCATCGACTCGATCATCGAGAAGTCGAAGACGCCGTACGCCGCGCTCCACGACATCGACGCGAACAAGCCCGCGGGCTCGATCAAGATCCGCGTCAAGACGTACACCCACGCGCTCAAGCTCCACGAGGAGCGCCTCGAGGACGCGAGCAAGCGTCGTCACGAGCTCGAGCACGCGATCGACGGAAAGCGCCTCGAGCTCCTCGAGCTCAAGTCGAAGCAGATGGCCGAGCGCCGCGTCCAGGACGCGGGGCTGGTCGCGCAGATCGAGGAGCTCCGCGCGAAGCTCCAGGCCTACGTGCCCCACGCGGGCCGCCCGATGGAGCCCGAGGTCCAGAAGGGCATCGTGAAGCTCGGGAAGAAGACCAAGGACGGGAAGATCGTTCCCGCCCGCAATGCGGAAACCGACGCGACCAACGCGGCTGAGTGAAGGAAGAGACGGAGAAGACCATGAATAGCCAGAACACCACCGTCACCACCGCAGCGAAGAAGAAGCTCCCGATCGCCGGGCAGGCGCTCGACATCGACGCCGAGCTCGCGAAGTTCGAGGAAGAGGAGCGCAAGCGCCTCGGCCTCGACGGCAAGGTCGAGCAGTGGGTCGAGGACATGGTCGGCCTCGGCTTCAAGAAGTCGGAGCGCGCGAAGGTGACGCTCCTCATCGGCGGCCTCACCGTCGCGCAGGACTACCTGATCGAAGGCGGCCTCAAGGGCATCGGCTACCAGGTCCAGATGCTCGACTGCCCGACGACCGAGGGGTTCCAGACCGGCAAGGAGTTCGGCAACCGCGGTCAGTGCAACCCGACGTACTTCACGGTCGGTAACCTCGTTCAGTACCTCATCACGCTGCGCGACAAGCACGGGATGACCTCCGAGGAGATCGTCGACAAGTTCGTCTTCCTCACCGCGGGCGCGTGCGGTCCGTGCCGCTTCGGCATGTACGTCACCGAGTACCGCAAGGCGCTCCGCGACGCCGGCTTCGACGGCTTCCGCGTCATGCTCTTCCAGCAGACGGGCGGCCTCAAGCAGGCGACGGGCGACGAGGTCGGCCTCGAGCTGAACCCGACGTTCTTCTGGTCGATCGTGAAGGGCATGTTCGCCGGCGACGTCCTCAACGCCATCGGCTACCGCCTCCGCCCGTACGAGAAGGTGCCGGGCGCGACGAACGAGGCCCTCGAGAAGGCGAAGAAGCTCGTCTACGAGGCGCTCGAGACCAAGAGCAACATCATGGCGGCGCTCTGGAAGTGCAAGCCGATCTTCGCCGCGGTCGAGGTCGACAAGACGCGCGTGAAGCCGAAGGTCAGCATCATCGGCGAGTTCTGGGCGATGACGACCGAGGGCGACGGCAACTACCAGCTCCAGCAGTTCCTCGAGCAGGAGGGCGCCGAGTGCGACATCCAGCTGCTCGCGGCGTGGCTGCTCTACACGCTCTGGGAAGTGAAGAACGACACCAAGGAGCGCGCCGACCTCCGCGAGTGGGACACCGCGAAGTACGGCCTCGGCGGCGGCGGCCCGATGGCCGTCTTCCAGAAGCTCGCCATCGGCTACGCCGGTGACTTCGGCGTCCGCCTCCTCTTCCAGTCGTTCGCGCACGCGGCGGGCCTCTACGGCTTCAAGCTGCCCGACATGGAGAAGATCGCCGAGGTCAGCCACGGCTACTACAACAACGATCTCCGCGGCGGCGAAGGCCACATGGAGGTCGGCAAGCTGATCATGAACGTCGTGCACCAGAAGGCGCACATGACGCTCAGCGTGAAGCCCTTCGGCTGCATGCCGAGCGCCGGCGTCTCCGACGGCGTCCAGTCGGCGATCACCGAGAAGTTCCCCGGCACGATCTTCTGCCCGGTCGAGACGAGCGGCGACGGCCGCGTGAACTTCTACTCGCGCGTCCAGATGTACCTCTTCAAGGCGAAGCAGGCGGCGCAGGCCGAGTACGAGCGCGCGCTCACCGAGAACGGCGTCACGCGCGAGCAGGTCGCCGCCTACCTCGACGCGAACCCGAAGTTCCGCAGCCCGCTCTACAAGGCGGCGCACGTGTACTGCGGCAACAACGCGGACGTCGTCGCGGCCGTCGCGCCGTACATCACGAAGACGCGCGCCCAGCGCTGGAAGGATCGCGTCCTCGGCGCCGTCACCGGCGGCAAGCAGGCGATCCAGAAGACGCCGCACCTCGCGGTCAGCCTCGTGGCGGCCGTCAAGGACGCGCCGAAGGTCGCCGAGCGCGTCAAGGAGGACATCACGATCCTCCGCGAGATCCGCGCGATGAAGAAGAAGGCGCAGCGCGCCGAGTCGACGCTCGACGCGGCCGCCGAAGAGTGAGCGAGAAGATCGATCGGAGCGGAGCGACCGAGCTACGGCTCGGTCGCGCGGCGCCCTCCTTCGGCCCCGGCTGACCGGGAGCCGAAGGAACGCTCAGCGTCCGCAGCCCACCTGCAAGGGGTAGCTCTCCGCGACGTAACACTGAAGGCCGGCGGCGCACGTGAGCGCGCTGCACGCGTCGCCCTCGACGCACGTGGGCGGAACGTACTCGCCGATGTTCACGCTGATCGACGCGCAGCTGGAGCCGGTCGGGCACGGCCTCTCGGCGTCGCAGGTGCCGCCGAGCTTGGATCGATCGAGCACGTTGCACGTGCCCGTCTGCTCACACGGCCGCGGACGACAGCGATGCGACCACGCGCACGAGGCATTGCCGTAGCGCTCGCACTGCGGCTCGCCGATGAAGCCGTAGACGCAGTCCTTGTCGTCGTAGACCGGCAGCGGGCCACACGCCTGTGCGGCGGTCGTATTCACGTCGCACGAGCTCACGCCGACGTTTCCGTCGTACTCCGGCGGCGGCTCGTCGGCGCAGTCGATCTGCCAGCCGCACGTGCCGCGCGCCTTGGTGCACACGCTCACCGCGAAGCCCCCCGCGCATCGGTGCTGCGGCGCCGGACGCGCGCCGCATGCGTTGGCGTCGCACCCGTCGCGATACGTCCCGAGCGCGCCTGTCTGCGAGCCGACCGTGCCCCCCGTGGCACTCGCCCCGCCGCACGCGACGAGCACCAGCCCCGCGAAGACGAAGCTCGATCCGAAGAAGCGCATGATCGCTCATCGTAGCACGGCGAGGTCACCCCATCAGAGTGCGGCGGGCTCGCTCGAGACGACGGCGCCGCCGAGCGAGACGTCGGTGCCGCTCGTCTTGATGAAGTTCTCTTTGCCGGCGGCGATGAGGCCCTGCCAGATGTTGCCCGTCGTCGCGTCGGTGGTGCTGTCGTAGAGCGCGTTCGTCGTGGTGAGCGTCGCGTGGTCGCCGCAGTCGGCGCCGTTCGCGCCGGTGGCCCAGAACACGAGGCGCGTGTTGCCCGTCGTCGTCGTGCCGAGGTCGAAGCAGACCGTGCTCGGTCCCGCCGTGTAGAGCGGCGCCGCCGTGTCCGTGGCGTACGTGTACTGGCCCGTCGCGCTCTGGCCGGCGACCTCGCCGAAGCGGAAGTACGTCCAGGAGGCCCCGCCCTGGGCTCGCCCGCCCGTCACGATGAGCTTGCCCGCGCCGACGGCGGGGTTGCCCGTGGGCGCCGCGTCCTGCCCGAGCACCGCGTAGAAGTAGCGGCTGTTGGCTGTGGCCGAGGCGTCGTCGATGCGAACGTGCCGGACGTCGCCGGCCGCGGGGGTGCACAGCTTCTGCCAGTCGGTGTTCGCGACCCACGGCGTCGAGCACGAGACGGCGGCCTTCAGCGCGGTGTCGGAGAGCGCCGCGACGCTCGACATCGTGACCGTGGTGCTCGTCTTCACGCCGGCGGACTGGCGGTAGTACGCCTTCAGGTCCTTTGCGAGCGCGCCGACCTCGCCGTGCCAGCTCGCGCGGATCGCATGGGCGCTCGCGACGGTGAGCGTCGCGCGGTCGAGGCAGTTGGCGCCCTTCTGCCCGTGGACCCAGATCGCGAAGTACGGCGGTGCGTCGGCCGCGCCGTCGTGGACGTCGAAGCAGACCGTCGACGCGGCCGTGTTGAGCGAGGGCACGTTGCCTCCGGCGACCTGCCGGATCGGTCCCCACGTCGCCTCGATGAGCGCGGGCGGCGCGGGCGATCCTCCTCCGTAGAAGAGGACGCGGAGCTGGTCGCCGGCGAGGGCCGCGGTCGCCGACGCGGGCGGCGCGTCGAACCCGAAGACGACCTGCGCCGACTCGTGCGTCGCCGGAACCTGGACGCCGGAGATCCGCACGTGCTGGACGATCCCCTGCGCCGGCTTGCAGAGCTCGACGAAGCTGTCGCCCTGCGCCGGCGCGATCGTCGTCGTGCAGCGCGTCGGGTGCGGCGGCTCCTCGTCGCCCGCGTCGCCCGCGTCGCCGCCGTCTCGTCCGACGTCATCGTCGTCGTCGTCACCGTCGCCGGGCCCGGCGTCCTCGACGGACGGCCTCGCGGCGTCGGGCGACTCGGGCCCCGCGTCGGCGCCGTCGGTCGCGCCGGTCTCGTCCGAGCTGCACGCCGCGGCCGCGAGCGCGATCAGCACGGTCGCGGTCCCGAAGCTCCAGCCCACGTTCCTCTTCGACATCGACGCTCCTCGAACGATCACGGCAAACCTCGTCTCTCGTGGTCGCACCCCGCGTGCGCCGCTCTCTCCCCTTTGCCATATTGAAAGTGAAAATCAAATTCAATTAGGCGCGCGACGGTTTTCGCGTCGGGGACCGCGCCCTCCGCGCACCTGGACGCTGCGTGACGTCGGCGCGTTCAGCCGGGCGCCTTGGCGCAGCGGAAGCCGCCCTCGGCGAAGCGGTAGTGCGGATCGAACCCCATGCGGGCGTACGTGCGGAGGGCGCGGGCGTCGTACATGAACGAGCCGCCGCGCATCACGTGGCCGCTCTTGTTTTTCGGGGAGCTCGCGAGCTTCGGGTTCATGCTCGGCCCGTTCTCGTAGAAGTCCTCGTCGTAGGCGTCCTCGCACCACTCCCAGACGTTGCCGGCGAGATCGAGGACGCCGTAGGGCGAGGCGCCGTCGGGGAACGCGCCCACGGGCGTCGTGCCGTCGCGGCTCCGGCCGAAGTTCGCGTGCGCAGGCTTCGGCTCCGCTCGGCCCCAGGGGTAGCGACGGCCGTCGCTCCCGCGCGCCGTCTTCTCCCACTCGGCCTCGGTGGGGAGGCGCTGGCCGGCCCACGTCGCGTAGGCGCGGGCGTCGAACCACGAGACGTAGACGACGGGGTGCTTCTCTTCGCCCCGCGGAGGCTTGCCGTTCCGGAAGTGCGCGAGGAACCTCTTCGCCCCCGCGTCGCTCGGCTTGTACTGCGTCGCCTCGAGGAAGACGGAGAACTGCGCGTTCGTCACCGGCACGCGATCCATGTAGAGCGCATCGATGTGCACCTCGCGCCGCGACGAGCCCATCGCGAAGGGGCCGGACGGCACGAGCACCATCTCGTGGCCGCCGGTGCCTCGGATGGTGGCCGGGAGCGGGGCCGACGAGGCCGCCTGGCTGTCGTCGCTCTCGGTCCCCGCCGGGAGGGCGTCGAAGAGGCGCCGGCGAAACTCGGCGCACGACGCCGGGCGCTTGTCGGGTGACTTGGCGAGCGCGTCGAGGATGAGCCGCTCGAGCTCCGGCGGGACCTCGGGCCGGAGCTTCGACGGCGCGCGCGGCGCGTTCGTGACGTGCGCCATCATCACGCTGAAGTGGCTGCCGTCGAACGGCGGCCGTCCTGTGACGAGCTCGTAGAGCGTGATGCCGAGCGAGTAGATGTCCGAGCGGTGATCGGCCAGGCTCGGCGTCTTGACCTGCTCGGGCGACATGTACCGGCACGTGCCGAGCAGCGCGCCGCTCACCGTGTACGTCGTGCCCTCGAGGACCTTGGCGATGCCGAAGTCGGCGATCTTCGGGCGGAGGCGCCCGGCGTCGTTCCGCACGAGGACGTTGTCGGGCTTGAGGTCGCGGTGGACGACCCCGCTCGCGTGCGCGTCGTCCATCGCCAGGAGGACGTCGCCGACGACGCTCCGGATCTGGTCGAACGGCATCTTCCCGCGCCAGCGCGCGAGGTGCTGCGCGAGGTTCTCTCCCTCCACGAGCTCCATCACGATCGCGAGGACGTGCTCGTGCTCGATGAAGTCGTAGACGGCGACCGCGCCGGGGTGGCTCCACGTCCGCAGCACGCGCGCCTCGCGGACGAAGCGCTGGCGCACCTCGGGATCGCCGGCGAGGTTCAGGTGGAGGCACTTGAGCGCGACGTCGCGGCCGAGCGCCATGTCGCGCGCGCGGTAGACGACGCCCATGCCGCCCTCTCCGATCACCGCCTCGATGCGGTAGACCGAGAGCGTGGTCCCTGCCGGAAGGCGCATCGGCGGGAGGCTGCCGGTCCGCTCGTGCGCGCCGAGCGCCGCGGCGACGGCGAGCTCGGTCGAGGCGAGCTCGGTGTCGGGCCGCGCGAGATCCTCTGCGGCGGCGGCTTCTTCGGCCTCGTCGCGCGGTGGAAGAAGCGCGTGCCCGCACAGATGGCAGAAGCGCGCGCCCGACGCGAGCGTCGCTCCGCACGCCGTGCAGGTCTCGCCCGCGCCTCCCGGCTCAGCCATGGAGCCCGATTCTACAGCGACTCGCGCCCGACGGCGGCGCGGACTCCGCGAGACGGCGATCGCGAAGGCCTCTTCGCCGGCGTGGAGCCGCCGCGGAAGCTCAGTCGATCGCGAGGAGACGCGCCGCGTTGGCCCACAAGATCTTGTGCCGGATCTCCGGCCGGTCCTCGGTGGCGAGGAGCACCTTCGCGACGCTGATCGCCGGGTGGTAAAACGGCCAGTCCGAGCCGTGGACGATGCGGTCGGGGACGGCCTCGAGCACCATCCGGCGCACGTTCGAGAGCGACTGCGACGACGTCTCGAGCCACACGTTCGGGTAGGCCCGCTGGAGCGCCAGCCCCTCCTCGAACTGCCGCGCGCCGGCGTGGCCGAGGATGAACGTCGTATTCGGGTTCTCGCGGATCGGCGCCTCGTAGAACTTCACCTGGTTCAGGTACTGCCCGAGCTTCGGCTCGATGCCCGCCGGCCCGCAGTGCCAGAACACGAACATGTCGCGCTCGCCGCACATCTTGTAGAGCGACTTCGCGCGGCGGTTGTCCGCGCGGACGAGCTGCACGGACGGATGCAGCTTCACGCCCCGCGCGCCCTTCGCGAGCTGCGCGTCGAGGCGGCGCTCCGGATCGCGCGCGTACGGGTGCACCGAGCCCGCCGAGAGGATCTTCGACGTCGACTTCGCCGCGGCGAGCGCGACGCCGGCGTTGTCGGAGAGCATCGGAAAATCGATCGGGAGGAGCACCGACGCGCGGATGCCCATCTCGTCCATCTCGCGGGTCAGGTTCGGGATCGTGTGCGTCGCGCGCATGCCGCGCGGGCCGAGGCTCCGCCAGGTGAGATCGCGCGTGAGCTCCTTCACGACCTCCGGCGACATGTTCTTGTTCGCGTACACGTCGAGGTCGATCGCGCAGCACGACGGCAAGTAGTGCTGTGTCTCCGGGTGGAGCGCGCCGTAGTCGACGCTCGGCGGCCTCACGTACGCGAGGGCGAGGTGCGTGTGCAGATCGGCGATCGGCCCGACGCTCTTGTCGCTCATCACGAGGCGCGGCGCGGCCCCCGTCGAAGGATCTTCGATGAGCGAGAACCAGGGCAGGCGCGCGAGGTCGAGGAGCGACGTGAAGCGGTGGGGGAGCGCGCCCGTCATGACGCGCTGCCGTCGCCGGCGTCGAGGCTGTCCATCAGCTCGAGGAGCGCGTCGCGCACGACGGCGCGGTCGGGCAGCGAGCCGAGCATCCCGTAGAGGGCGGCCTTGCCCTGCGGCTGCTCCTTCGACGCGCGCGCCTGCTCCACGCACGCGCGGAGATCGGCGAGGAACTCGCCCGCGATCGCCTCGTGCGCCGGGCTGACGGTGAGGTGCAGGTTCGCCGGGGCCTGCCCGCGGTCGAAGAACCAGCCGCGCGCCTGCATGAGGTCGCCGATGACGTAGACGTCGAGCGCCGGCGCATCGCCGCTCGCTCGCGTCCCGATCGCGAGCGCGCTCATGACGGGCTCGCCGAGGATCTCGAGGCCGTCGATGTCGCGGACGCCGCTCGCGATCGTGCGCGTCGCGTTCATCGCGCGCTTCGCGAGGTCGAGGTAGCCCTCCTGGCCGAGGTACTTGAGCACGGCCCAGGCCGCCGCGATCGCGCCGCCCGGTCGGGTGCCGAGGACGCCGGGGCTGACGAAGAGGCCGCCGGGCCAGTCGGCGTGGACGTAGAACTGGTGGCGCCGGAGCGCGCGCGTTCGGTAGAGGACCGACGACGCGCCCTTCGCGGCGTAGCCGTATTTGTGGAGGTCGGCGGAGATCGAGGTCACGCCGGGGACGCGGAAGTCGAACGGCGGCACCGGGTGGCCGAGCTTCTCGACCCACGGGAGCATGAAGCCGCCGAAGCAGGCGTCGACGTGGCAGAGGATGCCGCGCTCCTCGGCGATCGCGGCCAGATCGGCGATCGGATCGACGACGCCGTGCGGGTACTGCGGGGCCGAGCCGACGATGAGGATCGTGTCGTCGGTGACGAGGCGCCTCGCGGCCGCGGCGTCGGCGCCGAAGCCGGGGGCCGTCGGGACGACGACGACTTCGAGGTCGAGCATGTGCGCGGCCTTGAAGAGGGCAGGGTGCGCCGTGATCGGCAACAGGACCTGGGGCCGCGTGACCTTCGGGCGCTCGACGCGCGCCCAGTCGCGCGCCGTCTTCATGGCGAGCAGGAGGCTCTCGCTGCCGCCGCTCGTCATCGAGCCCGCCGCGCCCTCGGGCGCGTTCATGAGGTCGAGCGTCATCGCGATGGCCTCGGTCTCCATCCGCCGGAGGCTCGGAAAGGCCATCGGGTTCAGCGCGTTCTCGGAGAAGAACGAGGTGAAGGCCTCCTTGGCGACCTCGAGCACATCCGGTCGCGTCGCGTAGACCAAGCTGAAGAGGCGCGCGCGCGACGCGTCGGCGTCGGTGTCGCGGTAAGCGCGCATCGCCTTCGTGATCTCGTCCCTTGGGGTACCCTGCGCAGGAATCTTCATGGCGAACTCTCCGTTACGGCCTCACGCTGCGCGCCTCGAGATGAAGGCGCCGGGATCGACATTGGCGGCTTCGGCCGCGGCTTGGGCGAGAGCGGTCTCGTGAGCGACGCGCACGACGGCCCCGCCGGTCGAGGCAGCGGCGCGGACGACGCCGCGAGCCGGGACGCCGGCGCGAGGAGGACGGGCGCGCTGCTCGTGATCGCGGCCGCCGCGCTCTGGAGCACGGGCGGCGTCGGCGTGAAGGTCGCCGACGCGGCGCCGCTCGTCGTCGCCGGGCTCCGGAGCGTCTTCGCGCTCGCGTTCATGCTCGTCGTGATGACCGTGCAGCTCCGCGGTCAGCCTCGCGCGCTCGCCGTGATCGCGGCCTTGCTCCGGCGCCCGCTCGTCTGGGGCGCGGCCGCGAGCTACGCGCTCATGGTGGTGATGTTCGTGCTCGCCGCGCGCCGCACCACGGCGGCGAACGCCATCTTCATCCAGTACACGGCGCCCATCTACGTCGCGCTCCTGTCCGGGCCGCTCCTCGGCGAGAAACCCGCGCGGAGCGATCTGTTCGCGACCGGCGCGTGCGTGGTCGGCATGGCGCTGACGTTCGGCGGCGAGCTCGGCGGCGGCCGCGCCGCGGGCAACCTGCTCGCGGTCCTGTCGAGCTTCGGCTTCGCGGGCCTGCCGCTCCTCCTCCGCGTCGACCAGAAGCGGCTCGATCCGGAGACGGCCGCGCGCGCGCCGCTCGTGGCGATGTCGCTCGGCAACGCGCTCGCCGCCGCCGTGGCGCTGCCCGCGATGATCGCCGAGCCGCCGAGCGGTCCGGCCGCGGGGCGCACGCTCGTCGTCCTGATCCTCCTCGGAACCCTCCAGATCGGCCTGCCGTACGTGTTCTACGGTGTCGCCGTGCGTCGCCTGCGCGCGCTCGAGAGCTCGCTGCTCGCGACGATCGAGCCCGTGCTCAGCCCGATCTGGGTGCTGCTCGCGACGGGCGAGCAGCCGAGCGCGATGGCCGCCGCCGGCGGCGCGGTGATCGTCGCCGCCGTCGTGCTGCAGACGATCGGCAAGCGCCGGCGCTGAGCTAGGGGCCGGCATCGGGGCCTCGCGCGGGCGCCGCGCCTCCGTCCGCGCGCGCCGGAGGACGCGGGACGTTGGGCGGGACGCGATCGTCGGGGAGGCGCACGGCGGCCATCGAGCCCTTCCCCGCGCCGAGCGGGTTCGTGCCGAGGCGGACGACGTCCGCCGTGAGGCTGCCGGTCGCGCGCACGATGCCGTCCGCGCCCGCGGCGAAGCTCGCGGTCATCGTCAGACCCTCGACCGTGACCTTCGGGCTCTCGACGACCATCGTCGTCGGCGCGGTGAGGACGCCGCTCGCCGCGCCGTCGTCGACGGCGCAACCCTGGACGACGAACGAGTAGCCGGTCGGCGGCGTCGCGTTCGGGACGAAATCCGGCCACTCCTCGATCGAGCCCGCGCGGGTCGAGGGCGCGACGCACTCGGGGGAGGGGAGGAGCCGGCAGACGTCGGTCGACGGGCACGCCGTCGGGCACTTCTGCTCGACGTTGCGGTCTGCGTTGGTGAACTGGCCGACGAGCGCGCCGGTCGCCGGGTCCACGTCGATGTACGCGAGCAGCTGGATCTGCGTGCCGAGGGGCTGCTCGACGTCGAGGAGGACGAAGTACGTTCCGCTCTCGAACGTCGACGCGCCCTCCGCGCACTTGACCACGTACGAGAACGGGACGCGCACGCGGTGGCGCGAGACCGTCCCGGTCGGAGATCGGAGGCCGCCCTCGACCAGCAAGACGAGCTTGGGCCCCACGGGCAGCGCGGCGTCGAGCACGAGCGTCAGGCGGCCGGCGGCCGCGTCGACGTCGGCCCTCGCGGCGAGGTCGCCCTCGAGCGGGTCGCGCCGCACGAGCACGCGGAGCTCGGTGTCGGGATCGGCGTCCTCGTCGCCGAGCGCGCCCTCGACGTCCGGCTCGAAGAGGGCGATCTTCACGAAGAGCGTGTCGGGATCGATCGGCGTGCCGAAGTCGATCACGACCGGCGCGCGCGGATCGTCGAGGATGCCGGACGTGAGCCCTTCGATCGTCGGGCGCGGCGGCGCCTCGTAGCGTTCGCACGACGCCGCGGCCGCGATCAGGACCGCGGCGGCGAGCATCAGGACGACGAGGTGGTGGAGCGCTTTCATCGATGGCCTCAGAAGTAGAACGTACCGCGGGCCTGGCCGAGCCAGCTCCGGACGGCGTCGCCGTTGGCGTCCTCGAGCGCGCTGCCGGGGAAGAGCACGGCGCCCTCGAGGTCCGCGACGAAGTGATCGAACATGCGGTACTGCACCCGCAGGTCGAGCTCGGTGCCGTAGTAGCGTCCGGGCCGGCCGCCGACGAAGTTGACGAGGTCGTCGTCGAGGCGGTTGCCGTCGCGCCGCTGGAGCGACGCGATCGGGTCGATGAGCCGCGCGGGCGCCCACGCGAAGAGCGCGCCGCCGCGGAGGAGGAGCTTGTCGACAGGCCGCACGTCGACCTGCGGGAAGAGCGCCGCGGCGTTGGTGAACGCGCCGCGCGTCGCGACCTGCTCGAGCGGGTAGGACGGCGCGCCGAGATCGCGGAGGACGGCCACGCCGGCCGCCGCCGCGCGCGCGCTCTGATGCGCGAGCACGTGCTTGAACAGCAGCAGGCCGACGTTCGCGTCGTCGGCGAAGCGGAACTGCGTGAGCGGCGTGCGCGTCTGCGGATCGGAGTCGCCGGAGGCGTAGTCGCCCTCGAGGTAGAGCGAGTAGAGCGGCTGATCCCACTTGATCGTCGCGCGCGCGCCGAGCTGGCGGATGTCCTGCACGACCGACGGATCGTTCGTGATGACGCGGACGGCGTCGCCGACCTCGCGCGTCGAGCCGGTGACGAACGACGCCTCCATGCCGGCGTGGAGGTTCGTCCCGATCTTCGACATGACGCGGCCGCCGAGCGCGGAGACGCCCGTGTCGTTGTCCTTGCTCCAGCGGTACGCGTGGAAGAGGCGCGCCTCGAAGTCGCCGCCGAGGCGGTGCGTCGGCTCGAGCCAGCGGACCGCGGTGATCCAGCCGTGGAGATCGTCGGACAGGCGCTGCGGGTTGTCGGTGACGAGGCGGTCGTAGGCGAGGATGAAGAAGACGCCGCGCGTCTCGGACTTGTCGCGCTCGGCCTTCGGCTTGAACGCCTCGAGCGGCTTCGTCGCGAAGAGGATGCGGTCGGCGCTGTTGCCGCGGCGCGCGAAGCCGAAGCGGTTGCGGCGGCCGTCGCCGTCGTTGACCGCGATCGAGGCGCCCTCGGTGAACGGCTGCCGCCCGATGCGGAGGAGACCGACCGGCGTGACGATGTCGCCGTAGAGGCGTCGGACGAAGACCGGCTCGGCGTTGCAGAGGCCGTAGCGGTAGCTCGACGGCTCGGTCGCGAGCTCGTCGGGGCGGAGCGTGACGCAGGGCCCGGCGACGTTCGGGTTGACCGTGCCGACGTTCGCGCCGCTCGTCGGCGTGGCCGAGTCGGAGCGCGTGCCGTTGTCGCCCCAGAGGACGCCGTCGAGCACGTCGACCGACGTGACGAGGCGGACCTTGTCCTCGTAGTCGAGGCCCGCGTCGAGGCGGAGGCGGTGCTCGATGACGCTCCAGTGGCGGTCGCGCGCGCTGTTCAGGTCGAGCGGACGAACGGCGACGCCGTTCGCACGGTACTCGGCGCCTCCGCGGAAGCCGGTCGACGCGCTGAGCGGGAAGCGCTCGGGCGGTCCCAGCGGATCGGGATCCGACCACGGCTCGACGGCGCCTGCCGGCGACGTCGCCCCGAGGAGCGCCGCGCCGAGCGCTGCGCCGACGAGCGCGCGTCTCGTTCGCGAAGGATTTTTCGGCTGCGCGGTCAATGTGGCTCCGTTCTTTTACACTGTAAAATAGGCCGTGCAACCCCGGCCCCGACGATTCTTTTCGACCGATCGCGTCACGTCCGCGCCTTCGACGCCGCCGGCGTCTTGCTCGCGGGCTTCGCGGGTTTCGCGGCCGCCGCGACGCGCGCCGGAGACGGGCGCGCCGCGTGCTCGCGGAGCGCCGAGAGGAGCAGCTCGAGGCCGAACGAGAAGACGTCCTCGTGGTGCTCGGGAGCGAGCCACGCAAACACGCTCGCGAGGCGCGGCAGCTTCGAGAGCGCCTCCTTCGCGTCACGGCCCGACTCGACGTCGCGGATGCCGGCGAGCTCGTTGAGCGCGACGCCGCTGCAGTAGCTCGCGACGAGGCGGTAAAACCGCGCCGTCGTCCGCGCGTCGAGGCCGTGCCGCTCCGCCAGCGTGAAGAGCTCCTCGAGGAAGCGGTAGGTGCCCTCGGTCGCGAAGCGGCGCGACGCGAGGAGGGGAAACGCGTTCGGATAGGCGTGCGCGAGCCCGCGGTAGGCGTGCGCGAGCCTGCGGAGCGCGTCGATGAAGTCCGCCGGCTCCTGCTCGCTCGGCGCTGGGCGCGCCTCGGCCGCGCGGGCCGGATCGCGCGGCGCCGACGGGCCGCCCAGCTTGGCGACGAGCGTCTCGACGACCGCGTCGAGGAGCGCGTCCTTGCTCGGGTAATACCAGTAGATCGCCATCGCCTCGACGCCGAGCGCGCGGCCCAGCTTTCGCGTGCTGAACGCCTCGAGCCCCTCCGCTTCGATCAGCCGCAGCGCCTCGTCGCGGACCCGGTCCGAGGTGAGGCTCGGCTGTGCGCGTGTCTTCTTTTTTCGGGGCCCGGCCATCGCGCGTACCTCGAGTGCTCTTCAGGATCCCAGCTCGACGCGGCCATGGGAAGCTTCTTCGTGCGGGCGATCCGGCGCGTCCGGCGCCGTGCTAAGGGAGCGGCGTGCGTCGCGCCGGGCTCGCGCTCCTCTTGTTCGGGTCGATCGCGATCGTCGTCGGGACGTTGAACGGGTACGGCTCGTTCTTCGCCTGGAACGGCCGGCATCCCGTCGACAGCGTCGTCCTCGGCGACGCGCCGATCGTGCGGACGCTCGTGCCGGAGCCGGGCCGTCGCTACACCGTCAGCGTCCAGGTGGCGTTCGACCGCGCCGGGCTCGAGACGCACGACGGCGCCACGGTCGTCGAGGCGAAGATGCCGCTCGTCGTGCGCGTGAAGGACCCCGCCGGCACGACGCGCGCCGAGGCGGTCGGTTGGCTCGATCCTCGAGAGCCGCCCAACGTGCTCTACGGGCAGGCGGCGCCGAACGCGAGGAGCGCCGAGCTCGCGCCGGCGAGCTCCACGCAGGCACGTTGGGGGCGGCCGGTCCCCGAGCTGGCGGCCGAGCGTCTCGTCGGCCCGTTCATCGCCTCGAGCGCCGCGCCCCTCTCGATCGCGGTCGATCTCGGGGCGGACCGCGTCGGCCGGGTGCGGATCGCCGAGCGCCGCCTCGTCGTCTACGACGACGCCCTCCCGCCGATCATCCGGAACGCGATCATCGTCGCTGCCGCCGGCGCCGGTGCGGTCCTGACCGGCGTGGCGCTCCTCGTCGCCTCCTGGTTCAGGCGCCGCGGCGCGCCGCGGAAACGAGGTGGTATTCCTGCCGGAGGCGTCGTTTAATGCGCGCCATGCCAATGCTACGTGGGCCGAAGGCCCTCCTCCGCAGCGCCTCGAAGCGCGCTGCCCTCGTCGGAACGTTGTCGTGCGCGCTCGCTCTGGGGGCGGCGGTCGGGCCGGGCGAGAGCGAGGCCTTCGCGGCGCCGGCGAAGAAGCAAGCCCCGGGCGGCGCGCCGGCCGGAGCGGCCGCCCCGGCCAGCGACGCGGAAGCCGACGAGGAAAAGAAGGCCGAAGAGCCGACGGCCGAGCCGCCGCCGAAGAAGGAGCTCGACACGAGCGTCGAGTCGGCGAAGGCGATCTACTTCTCGGGCGACTTCGCCTTCACCCGCTCGGACCTCGGCGGCCTCTCCGACAAGACCGGCTTCGACCGGACCGTCGCGAACGGCCTGCTCTACGGCCTGTCCGCCGGCGTGCGCTTGAAGGACCTCCGCCTCGGCGGTCGCTGGCGCGTCTACGACACGACCGAGTTCACGCTCTGGACGTTCGCGCTCTCGGCGGGCTACGCCCTCCCGTTCCGCCCCGTCTCGCCCGTCTTCTCGGCGCACATCGGCTACGTGTTCGATCAGCACATCGAAGAGGGCCTCTTCCGCCGGTCGCTCCCGCCCGGCGCGCTCCTCGCGCCGAACATCGATATGCGCGGCCTCCTCGTCGGTGTCGACGCGAACGCGAGCTACTGGGTCACCCAGTTTCTTCGCGTCGGCGCCTTCATCGGCGCGGACCTCATGGTCCTGCACCGCGATCAGGCGGCGGTCCCGCGCGCCATCGTCGCCGTCCCGGACGAGATCACGAACAACCCGCTCTACACGGGGAGCGGCAGCTCGGTCGGCCTCAACGTGAACCTCGGCCTCCGCGGCGCGTTCGACATCGCGTTCAAGTGAGCCGGCGGCGGGGCCGCGTCTCGTCGGGCGATGAACGTGTCGCCCGGAGGCGGCTCCGCGCCCTCGTCTCGTCGGGCGATGAACGCGTCGCTCGGAGGCGGCTCTGCGCCCGGAAGCGGCCCCGCGCCCGGAAGCGGCCCCGCGCCCGATCCACCGCGCGCTGATCCCCGGCTCGAGGAGGTAGGTGCAGGTGGGTGATCGATCCACCACGGTCGCCCGGCGGACCGCTCCGGAAGCCCGGATTTCCCCTGCTTTCGGCCATGTGGGTGACTTGCCGACTCAGGCATACCCTTCGCAGGAAGCTCGGGCGCGGCTGGAACCGCGCTTCGGGAGGAAGACATGGATCTGCTCGGTAAGTCTCGCTGGTTGTCGCTCGCGTCGATGCTCGCTCTGGCCACGTTCGGGGCGGTGGGCTGCGCGGCCGACGCCGAAGACGACAAGGCCGTCAGCGGCGACGACGAGTCGTCGAAGGACGACATCACGCAGGTCAGCCACACGAAGGTGAAGCGTCAGTCGATCGGCAACTGCTGGCTCTACGCGACGGCGAGCTGGCTCGAGGCCATGAACCAGGCGGCGGGCAACCCGGAGCAGAACACGTCGGAGTCGTGGCTCACCTACTGGCACTGGTTCGAGCAGGTCGCGAACGGCGGACGAGGCGACGAGATCTCGACGGGCGGCAGCTACGGCACCGCGGCCGATCTCATCGCGCGCTACGGCCTCATGAACGAGGGTGACTTCATCGCGGGCGAAGCCAACGCGGAGATGTCGAGCCGCCAGAGCAGCGCGCTCAACACGATCAACGCGTCGCTCAAGTCGGGTGTCCTCAAGGACGCGAGCGCGCGTCGGGACCGCAAGCTGGTGCGCCAGGAGCTCGATCGCGCCTGGGGCCTCGACGCCGACCAGAGCGCGCGGATCGACGCGGTCTTCGGTCCCGGTGTCGAGCGGACGCTCGATCGCTCCGGGCCGGCGAACGCCGCGGCGAGCGCGAACAAGGTGATCCGCCCGCAGGACTTCGCGGCGCGCCTCAAGGATCCCGAGACGGGTGCGTTCGTCACCGGCACGCTCGCCGACGCGATCGGCAAGGGCAACGGCTGGTGGGCGCCGCGCCAGGGCAAGTTCGCGTGGAACGAGGTCACCTACCCGTCGTCCGGCGGGACCGCGCGCCGCGCGTTCTGGAAGCGCGTGCAGAAGGCGCTGCACGACGGGCAGCCCGTCATCACCTCGTGGAAGGTCGACTTCAACGCGCTGACGCGCGACTCGCGCTTCTCGAAGACCGAGCTCGATCGTCTCGGACCGGGCCGTCAGGGCGGTCACATGACGGTCATGCACGACTACCAGGCCGAGGTGCCCGGCATCGGTCTCCTCAAGGCCGGCAAGCAGGCGACGCCGCGGCAGATGGAGAGGGCGCTCGCCGACGGGACCAAGATCCAGTTCGTGCGCGTCAAGAACTCGTGGGGCGGCATCCGCCCCGACCGCTGGGACGACGCCGTGATGCCCGGCTACCACGATCTCGAGATGAGCTACCTCGACGGTCCGATCAAGGAGTGCTCCGAGGACGCGAGCGGAAACACCGACACGTCGCGCTGCACGCGCGAGGTCACGCCGCTCTGGGACGTCGTGCTCCCGGCCGGCTACTGAGGCCTACGACGCGCATCCATCCCGTGGCGGACCCGGCGCGACGTCGTCCGTCGCGCGGGTGAGCCGCGAGCGCGCGCGAGTCTGCGTCGGTCCCACGCTCGCGCTGGGACGACGGCAGACCTGCGCGCGCGCGCGTTTCGTGCGAGGATTGGGAGACCTTGGTCCATCAAGACAACGTGCTCCGCGCCATCACGGACGACGGAGCGTTCCGCGTGATCGCGGCCGACACGACCGCGACCGTGCGCGGAGCCCTCGCCGCCCAGAAGCCCGAAGCGCTCGAGCTCGTCCGTACGTTCGCCGACCTCCTCACGGGCGCGATCCTCGTTCGCGAGAGCATGGCCCCGGACAACCGCCTCCAGGCGATCCTCCAGGGCGACGATCCACGCTCGCGCATGATCGCCGACACCCACCCGGACGGCGCCACGCGAGGGCTCGTGCAGCTCCCCGCGAGCACGAAGACGATGCCGCTCGGAGAGCGCGGCTTGCTCCAGGTCGCGCGCACGCTCCACAACGGTCAGCTCCACCAGGGCGTCGTCGAGGTGCCGCACGGCACCCCGACGATCTCGTCGGCGTTCATGGCGTACATGCAGGAGTCCGAGCAGGTCGTCACGGTCATGGCCGTCGGGTGCCACCTCGCCGCGGGAGAGGTCGTCGCCGCCGGCGGGTACATGGTCCAGCTCCTGCCCGAGGTCGCCGAGGGGCCGCTCATGGTCATGACCGAGCGCCTCAAGGACTTCGAGGACATCGTCCCCTTGCTCGCGCGCGGCGCCGCGTCCCCCGAGGCCCTCCTCGCCGAGACGCTCTACGGCATGCCGCACACGAAGGTCGGCGACCGCACGGTCCGCTTCGGCTGCCACTGCAGCCCCGAGCGCCTGGCGGGAAGCCTCGCGTCGCTCCCCCGCGCAGACATCGAGTCGCTCATGGAGGGGGGCAAGACCCTCGAGATCCAGTGCGACTACTGCCGCAAGAACTACGAGTTTACGATCGATCAGCTCCGCAATTTGATCGAGCCCGCGAACTAGCGCTTCCTCGATCGCACTCTCACGCGCTTCCGTTCGCTCGAGGAGTGGAAGGCGGGTGCAGGAGCGGGAGCGGGAGCAGGAGCAGGAGCAGGTCGACCTGCGCTTCGGCACCGCCGGTTCGGCGATGTTGAGGACGGTACTCTTCGCGGCGCGGAGGGCTTCGTCGCGCAGCTTCGCGTCGCGGATGTTGGCGGCCTTCACGGCGAGCAAAAGCTCGACAGCGACCTGGTAGGCGACCAGGCGGTGATGGGGAAGCTGAGTCGCCGCGGCCTGAGTCCCAGGATTTCGGGGCCGACCGACCCCTGGAAGGGGCCGGTCGGTTACGAGGTGGCTCGCGTCAGGGCTCGGGCTGCGGAGCGCTCACGGTGCCGTGCGGCGAGATGCTCGCCGACGGCGCGTTGAAGTCTGCGGAGTTGTCGTCGGTGTCGGTCGCGTGGCCTGCGCCGCCGGCGGGCTTGCGCTGGGCGCTTTGGTTGGCGGGGATGTTCGCGAGCGCCGTGCCCTCGTAGCCGTGCTCCGGCTGGTTGCCCCAGCCGACCTTGTCAATGACCAGCAGGTTCGCTGTGCCGCTGAGGCTGATGTAGGCCGCTCCGTCGCCGACGAGTCCATGGGCGTAGGTGGCGTCGCGCTCCACATACCAAGCGTCGGTGGTGGCCGTGTCCGTTGAGACGAGAAGGAGGAAACCGTGGGATGGAATCACTCCGTTCGTCACGAAGGTGAGCGTCTTGTTCACGTCGGTCGAGGCCGTACTGTTCCGGACGCGGAGCCGGACGTTGAGTCCCGCCGCGCTCGCGTCGATCGACCTGCTGGTCGGGTTGTAGATCTCGATGAACTCGCGCTGGGCGGGAGTAGTGCCGCCCGACGCTCCAACGAAGACCTCGCTGATCAGAAGCCCGGCGCGCGGGACGAAGGGGACCGTGCTCGTCGCGTTGCTCCCCGCCGTGTTCGTCGCGATGACGTCCCAGCCCGTCGCGCCGTTGGTGCGAATGCCCGCAGGGAAAGTCGCCGTGATCTGCGTGTCGGAGTCGACCGTGCAGCTCGTCGCCCTCGTTCCGACGGCGACGCCGATGCCGTTGAGGTCGCTCAGCCTGACGCCCTTCACGGCGGCCGCGCAGTCGACCGTGGCGAGGTCGGTGCCGGTGATGGTCACCGTCGTCGTCCCTGTGTTGTAGGGCGTCGTCCCATTGTCCGGCACCGTCGCGGTCACGACGACATTCGTGACGGTCGGCGCCTGCACCGCCGTCCCGGTGAAGTCGGCCGTGGCCACCGTGAGCGGCTCGCCGTCGCTCGCGCGCGTGACGCCGGCGACGGTCACCGTGTACGCCTGCGCGAGCTGCCCGGCCGTGTGGATCGTGACCGTGTTGCCTGCGAGCGTGGGAACGCCGCTGAGCCCCAGCCCCGCGACCGTGTAGTTCGCGAGCATCGTCGCCTGCGCGGTGTTGGGCGCAGCGTCGAACGTCACCTCGATCGTGACCGCGCTCGTCGACTGCGCGCTGCCGACCGAGAACGGCGTGCGTCCCGTGAAGTCGGCCGTGCTCACGGCCAGCGCCTCGCCGTCGGCGTTGCGCGTGACGTTGGAGACCGTGACCGTGTAGGTCTGCGCGGCCTGGGCCGTCGTGGTGAAGGTCACCGTGCTCCCCGCGAGCACCGGCGCGCTCAGCGTCAGGCCGGGGACGTCGTAGTTCGCGAGGTTCGTCGCCGCGGCGGCCGTGGGCGGCGCGTCGAACACGACCGCGATCCTGGTCGAGCTCGTCGAACTCGCGCTCGTCACGTTGAACGTCGTCCGACCCTGGAAATCCGCGGTGTTCGTGACGAGCGCCTCGCCGTCGGCGTCGCGCGTCACGTCGGTCACCGTCACCGTGTACGCCTGGCCCGCCTGCGACGACGTGGTGAGCGTGACGACGTTGCCCGCGAGCGTGGGCGTGCCGCTCAGCGTGAGGCCGGGGACGTCGTAGTGGGCGAGCGTCGTCGCCTCGGCGGCGTTCGGCGCGGCGTCGAAGGTCACGGTCATCGACGTGTTGCTCGTCGACTGGGCGCTCATCACGTTGAACGTGTTCGTCCCGTTGAAGTCGGCGATGGCCGTCGCGAGGGGCTCGCCGTCGCTCGCGCGCGTGACGTTCGAGACGGTGACGGTGTAGCTCTGGTTCGCCTGCGCGGTCGTCGTCAGCGTTACCGTGCTGCCGGCAAGCGTCGGCGTGCCGCTCAGCGTCAGCCCCGGAACGGTGTAGTTCGCCAGCGTGGTCGCCTGCATCGCGGTCGGCGGCGCGTCGAACGTGACGGTCAGCGTGACGCTGTTCGTCGACGCGGCGCTCTCGACGTTGAACGGAGCGCGCCCCGTGAACGTCGCCGCACGCGTCGTCAGCGCCTGCGCGTCGCTCGCGCGCGTGACGTTCGAGACCGTCAGCGTGTACGCGATCGCCGACTGCACGCTCGTCGTCAGCGTGACGACGTTGCCGGACAGGGTCGGGGTTCCGCTGAACGTTAGCCCCGGCGCCGCGTAGTTGGCGAGCACCGCGGCCTGGGCCGGGTTGGGGGGCGCGCTGAACGTGACCGTCACGCGCGTCGCGCTCGTCGCCGCCGCGGCCGTGACGTTGAAGGCGCTCGTCGGCGGCGCGTCGACGGCGACGTCGTCCGTGCTGGAGTCCACCGGCGTGGACGTGTCGGCCGCGGTGCCGTCGACCGACGCGTCCGTCCCGATTCCGGGGATGTCCGTGCTGTCGTCGCCGCAGCCCGCGCCGAAGGCAGCAAGCAGCAGGGTCGCGATCGTCACGAAGAGAAAGAACAACCCCCGAAGCTTGTGCACCATCCGCGAAAGGTTAGTCGGAGCGTCGTCGCAAACGCGAGCGCATTGGCTCGTCGTCACGTCGATGAGTGCGCCGGCGACCCACATCGCGCGCGCCGCCGACACGTCGAGCGGCGCTCGTCTCCGTGCGACCGATGCGAGCTCAACCACAGAGCGAGCGCTCGCGCGCTGTCACCGCGAGCTCTCACAGAGCGAGCGCTCGCGAGCCTTCACACAGCGGCGCTCGCGAGCTGTCCCCGCGAGCTCTCACGGAGCGAGCGCTCGCGAGCCTTCACACAGCGGCGCTCGCGAGCTGTCCCCGCGAGCTCTCACGGAGCGAGCCCTCAGACGTCCGGCAAGAGCGCCGCGCGCACGCCGTCGTCGTCGAGCGTCGCGAAGGTGTGCTGCGCTCCGCACGCGGCGAGCTCCTCGAGCGCGTAGCCGCCCGTACCGACGGCGACGCACGGGGCCCCGATCCCCTCGGCGGCGGCGACGTCCTTCGGCGTGTCGCCGATGACCACGACGCGGCAGCTCTCGAGCGTGCTGCCGAGCCGCTCGGCGCCGCGGCGCGCGCCGGCGCGAAGGAGCTCGACGCGGCTCTCGGCGTCGCAGCCGAAGCCGCCGAACGCGAAGGCGCCGTCGATCCCGCCGCGCGCCAGTTTCGCGTACGCACCCCGCCGGACGTTGCCGGTGCCGAGCCCGATCGCGACGTCGGGCGCGCCGGCGATCGACTCGAGCAGCCGCGTCACGCCGGGCAAGACCCGGTACGCGTCGGCCTTCGCGAGCTCGATCTCGAGCAGCGCGAGGTAGGCGTCGAGCGCGCGATCGATCTCGGCCTCGGTGATCTCGGCCATGACGTCGCGGAGGCCGTGCCGCGCGATCGCGCGGTCGGTCATCCCGGCGAACGAGGTGCCCTCGAAGACGTCGTCCTTGCCGTGCAGGTTCGCGAAGGCCCCGACCATCGCGCGACGCCCGGCGCCTCCGGTCGAGACCAGCGTGCCGTCGATGTCGAAGAGCAAGACCGTGCGCATGTCTCCTTACGCTAGCATCACCGGCACCATGACCTACCTCTTCGAGACCGAGGAGCACGCTCAGCTCCGCGAGACGGTGAAGCGCTTCTCACAGAAGCACATCGCTCCGCACGCGCGCGCGTGGGAGGAGGCGGAGGAGTTCCCGCGCGAGCTCTACCGCGCCGCGGCGGAGGCCGGGCTCCTCGGCATCTCGTACCCGACGGAGGACGGCGGCGGTGGCGGCGACATCACGCACGCGCTCGCGGCCGCCGAGGAGATGGTCCTCCAGGGCCACTCGGTCGGCACCTGCGTCGGCCTCAACAGCCACGGGATCGCTCTGCCGCCGATCGTGCGCCTCGGCACGCCCGACCAGAAGAAGCGCTTCGTCGCGCCCGTGCTCGCGGGCGAGAAGGTGAGCGCGCTCGCGATCACCGAGCCCGGCGGCGGCAGCGACGTCGCGAGCCTGCGCACGAAGGCGGTGCGCGACGGCGACCACTACGTCGTGAACGGCGCCAAGACGTTCATCACCTCGGGCTGCCGCGCCGACATCGTGACCACGGCCGTCCGGACGGGCGGGGAGGGGCACGGCGGCGTCTCGCTCCTCGTCGTCGAGCGCGGCACGCCCGGCTACTCGGTCAGCAAGAAGCTCCACAAGACCGGCTGGTGGGCGAGCGACACCGCGGAGCTGACCTTCGAGGACTGCCGCGTTCCCGCCGCGAACCTCATCGGCGAGGAGAACCAGGGCTTCCTCGCGATCATGATCAACTTCGCGAGCGAGCGGCTCTTCCTCGCGGGCCAGTGCGTCGCCATCGCGGAGCTCGCCTACCGCGAGTCGGTGAAGTACGCACGCGAGCGCATCGCGTTCGGCAAGACGCTCATGGGGCATCAGGTCATCCGTCACAAGCTCGCCGACATGGCGACGCGCCTCGCCGCGGCCCGCGCGCTCGTGAACGAGTGCACGACGAGGGTGGCGCGTGGCGAGCAGGTCGCCGGGCTCGCGGCGATGACGAAGAACACGGCCACGGACATGTGCTCGTTCGTCGTGGATCAAGCGGTGCAGATCCACGGCGGCAACGGCTACATGCGCGAGTACCTCGTCGAGCGCCTCTACCGTGACGCGCGCCTCTACCCCATCGGCGGCGGCACGCGCGAGATCATGAACGAGATCATTTCGAAGACCGAGGGCTACTGAGGCCGGTTGACATCGCCGGGGCGCGTCCGCACGGTGATTCCCCTGGACTAGTAGAGATTCCCATGACCGCGTTCGATCTTTCCGTCGTCCCGAAGGACGTCTTCACCATCGTCGACAAGCTCCGCGCAGCAGGCCGCTACGCGTGGATCGTCGGCGGCTGCGTTCGCGACTCCTTGCTCGGCAAGCCGGTCGCGGACTGGGACGTCGCGACGGAGGCCCAGCCGAAGGAGCTCATGAAGATCTTCCCGCGCGCGATCCCCACGGGGCTCCAGCACGGGACGGTCACGCTCGTCATGGGCGGGCACCACTACGAGATCACGACGCTGCGCGGCGAGACGACCTACTCCGACGGGCGCCGGCCGGACGCCGTGCACTTCGTCGAGGAGATCGAGTCCGATCTCGCGCGCCGCGACTTCACCATCAACGCGATCGCCGTCGACCCGAGCAACGGCGCGCTCATCGATCCGTTCGGGGGACGGAACGACCTCGACGCGAGGACGATCCGCGCCGTCGGCAAGGCGGTCGAGCGCTTCTCCGAGGACGGCCTCCGCGTGCTCCGCGCGGCGCGCTTCTCGGCGACGCTCGAGTTCGAGCTCGCGCCGGACACGCTCTCGGCGATCGAGCCCACGCTCGACACCTTCCGCAAGGTCAGCGCCGAGCGCGTGCGCGACGAGTGGATGAAGACGATGAAGGCGAAGCGCCCGTCGCGGGCGTTCGACGTCATGCGCGAGACGGGCATCCTCGGCGTCTCGTGCCCGGAGCTCCTCGAGGGCGTCGGGATGGAGCAGAACAAGTGGCACTCGTTCGACGTCTGGCGCCACGGCATGGCGTGCATGGACGCGTGCGCGGGCGATCCGGTGCTCCGCATCGCGGCGCTCCTCCACGACGTCGGCAAGCCGCGCTCGCGCGCCTTCAGCGACAAGACGCAGGACTGGACGTTTTACGATCATGACCGCATCGGCGCGGAGATCGCCGATCCGATCTGCGCGCGTCTCCGCTTCTCGACCGAGGAGCGCCAGCGCATCGTCGCGCTCGTGCGTCACCACCTCTTCCACTACGACGCGTGGACCGACGCGCACGTGCGCCGCTGGATCCGCCGCGTCGGCAAGGACCGGCTCGAGGACCTCTACGCGCTCAGCGAGGCGGACATTCGCGGCAAGGCCCCGTCGATCGACGGCGAGCTCCTCGCGCCGCTGACGGCGCTCCGGGCGCACGTCGAGAAGGTCCTCGCCGAAGGCGCCGCGCTCTCGACGCGCGACCTCGCGATCGACGGCCACGTGCTGATGAAGGAGCTCGGCATCAAGCCGGGTCGCATCATCGGGGAGATCCTCGAGAGCCTCCTCGAGGACGTCACCGCCGATCCGTCGGCGAACGAGCGGACCGTGCTGCTCGAGAAGGCGCGCGCGATCGTCGCCGCGCGCTCGTGACCTCGGCCCCGCCCGAAGGGGAAGGGCGGGTGGCGCTGGCGCGGGGGGGGCAACGCCGGGCGCCGCGGTCGCGTCGGCGCGGCGCAATCCGGTGCGGGGCGGCGCCGCGGGCCGACGGGCGCTCGCGCGCGCTTTCGCCGGCCGACGATTTATGCCGGCCGAAGGGTGGTCGTGGTAGCTTCGCCGCGGGATGCGCCGCGCCGTTTTGTCCGGCTCGAACCTCGCTGAGCCACGGATCTCTCGGGACTCGCGCCGGCGCGCGGGGGAGCCGCGTCGCCCGCGTTCGGCCGGCTCGCTCGTGAGGTGCGGCGTCGCGATCGGCGCGCTGCTCGCCGCTTCGCCCGCAGCCGCGCAGTCGCCGCCCGCGGCGCCCGAGAAGCTGAGCGTCGGCGACTGGCAACTCGCTCCGCTCCTCGAGGTCCGCGTCCGCGGCGAGTACCGTCGCGACGCGCCGGACCTCGGCGGCGCGGACTTCTTCGGTCGTCAGGCCCCGCGCGTCCGCGACCAGTGGGTCGTCCTCGAGCGCTCGCGCCTCGGCCTCGGCGCGGAGCGCGGCGCGGTGCGCGCGCAGATCACGCTGCAAGACGCGCGCGCCCTCGGCTCGCCTGCGCCGACGGCGCGGTTCGCCGGCGAACGCGGGCTCGGTCGCTTCGAGCCCTACGAGGCGTACGCCGAGATGCGCGGAAGCGCCGCGCGCCCCAACTACCTGCGCCTCGGTCGTCAGGCGGTGACGTGGGGCGAGGGCCGCCTGATCGGGACCGCCGACTTCTCGCCCGCCGGCCGCGCGCTCGACGCCGCGCGCGGGCACGTCGCGCTCGGCAACTTCGATTTCGAGGCCCTCGCGGCGATCCTCGAGGTGCCCGGACCGCTCGGCTCCGCGTTCTCCGACACCGCCGGGCCGTCGACCTCGGGCGTCCAGCTCTACGGGCTCAGCGCGAGCTGGCTCTTCGACCCGCTGTTCAAGGTGGAGGCGTTCGGCCTCGCGCGCGTGTCGCGCAGCGGCGGCGCCGAGCTCGACGGCTCACGCTTCGCGGCGAGCCGGCTCGCAGGTGAGCGCTTCACCGCGGCGCTTCGCGCCTCGGGAGACGCGAAGGGGTGGACCTACGGCGCCGAGGGCGCCTACCAGTTCGGCGCGGCGTCCTCGCTCGCGATCGGCGGGACGGACATCTCCGCTTGGGCCGCGGCCGCGCACGTGTCGAAGACGATCGAGCAGCTCCTCTTCACGCCGAACTTCCGCGTCTCCGGCTCGTACGCGTCGGGCGACGACCGCAAGGGCGTCTACAAGCAGTTCGATCCGCTCCTCGCCGATCCGCAGCGCTTCCACGGCCAGATGGATCTCTTCGGCTGGTCGAACATGATGGACGTCGCCGGCCGCGCGCAGATCACGCCGGTCACGAACGCGTCGGTCGCGCTTGAGTATCGCGCTGCGCGCCTCGCCCAGGCGCGCGGCGAGTGGATCGGGAGCTACCTCGGCGCGATCGGGAGCGCGACGACACCGCCGCTCGTCGCGACGACGCCGGCGCCCGCGGCCCCGGCGACGAGCGAGACGGACCTCGGCCACGAGCTCGACGTCGTCGTCTCGTACCGGCCCTGGACCCCGCTCGAGCTCCGGGCGGGCTGGTCGGGGCTCCTCCTCGGCGACGCCGCGAAGGCGACGATGACGGCGCACACGCGCGGCTCGCGCCTCGCGAACGGGGCGATCTCGCCGGCGAACATCGCGCAGTACGCCTATCTGCAGGCGACGCTCTCGATGCCGTGAAAGGCCCCTCGGCTTCGCGCGCGAACGCGAACGCGCGGAGGCTGTCGTCGCGGTCGTCCGGCGTTCGTCAGCCGCCCCAGCGCCGAAGCCGTCCGACGTCGGCGTGCACGAACCAGTCGCTCTTGGCCGGGTAGACGCCCACGCCGCCTTCCCAGCCGAGATCGCGGATCTCCTTCTCGAGGAGGCGCGGATCGATCCCGCGCGTGTCCGGCTCGACGATGACGCGGAAGTCGACCGCGTGCCCGAGCGAGTGCTGGCTGTGCGAGGCGACGTTGCGACCCTTCTTCCGCATCATCTCGTTCAGCTTCGGGCTCCGGTAGCCGCTCACGAGCTCGAAGCGCGCGCCCGGGTGGCTCCGCGCGATCGCGCGGAGGAGCTCGAGGAGCTTTGGATCGAGCTCGCGGCTCTCGCCCGTGACGCGATCGGCGAGGAGGCGCGCGAAGCGATCGGCGGTCGGCGCGCGATCGTCGAACGGGACGCGCTCGTCGGTGTGCGTCTGCACGAGCGTGCCGAGCAGCGGGAGGGCGTCGTCCTCGTGAGGCGCCTCGTCGAGCGAGGTCCCCGCCGCGGCGCTCGCCTCGGGCGAGGCGGGCGAGGCGGCGACGGGAGAGGCGAGCATCGCGGCCACGGACACGCCGGTCGATGCGCCGGCGGGAATCGTCGCGACCGCGACGGAGACGGTGCGCTCGCCTTTCTTGCACGCGAGCCCGCTCGAGCGCGCCACCGTCGCGTCGACCGCGGCGGGCGAGGCGACGAGGGCTGCCCCGAGCGCAGCGGCCAGGCCTGCGGCGAGACGATGCATCCGGCTCGATGCTAGCGACAATTCGACGATCGCCCCAGCCGGGCGCGCCCCTCGCTCGGCGGCTCGAAGGGCCGAGCAGAACGGGAGGTCGGCCGAAGCGGGCGCGCCGAGCCGCCCTCTTTCACCCTCCGCTGCGAGGCGAAACGCTTGACGCGAGCACCCTGGACAGCGGACCCTTCTTGGCTCCGATGTCGGAAGAGTGCGCAGACGCGGATCTCCTCAGGCGAATCGCCGAGGGCGACGTGCGCGCCGTGGGTGAGCTCTACGATCGCTATTGTGCGACGCTCTTTCCGATCGCGCTTCGTATCCTGCGCGAGCGCTCCGAGGCCGAGGACATCCTGCACGACGCGTTCGTCGCCGTCAGCGAGCGCGCGCATCAGTACGCCGCCGAGCGCGGCTCGGTCGTCGCGTGGCTCGTCACGCTCGTGCGCAACCTCAGCATCGACCGCACGCGCCGGCGCGAGCGTCGCGGGACGCTCGCGCGCGAGGTCCTCGCCCACGAGCCGCCCGCGTCCGTGCGCGATCCGGAGCGGCTGACCTCGGAGGCCGGCGAGCGCGACAAGATCCGGCGCGCCCTCGCGACCTTGCCCGACGCACAGCGCCAGACGCTCGAGGTCGCCTTCTTCGAGGGGCTGAGCTATCCGGAGATCGCCGCGCGGGAGAACGTCCCGCTCGGCACCATCAAGTCGCGCGCCGCGCGCGCGCTCGCGGCGCTGCGTGAGGCGCTCGCGAAGGAGGGCGTCGTGCTCGAGACCGCGGCGTTCGGAACGAGATCAGGAACGGGATCGGAAAAGAACGGATGAGCATCGAGCTCGACGAGGCGGTCCTCGGCAAGCGCGCCGGCAATGCCCCGGACCTCTATTACGCCTCGGCCATGCCTTCCGAGGGGCTGAAGGCCGTGCTCGGCATCATTCACGGCTATGCCGATCACGGCGCGCGCTACCGCCACGTGATGGGCGCGCTCGCGGAGCACGGCATCGGCTCGATCGCCATCGACCTGCGCGGTCACGGTCGCGCGCTCGGCCCGCGCGGCTTCTGCAATCGCTTCGACGAGTTCCTCGACGACGCGCGCGAGCTTCGCCGCCTCGTCGACGAGCGCGCGCGCGGCGCCCCGCGGGGTCGCGGCGAGCGCGGCGACGACACGCCGGCGGTCCCGACGTTCCTGTTCGGTCACAGCTTCGGCGGTCTCGTCGCGACGTCGAGCATCCTCGAGAGCGCCGGCCAGTTCAGGGGCCTCGTCCTGTCGGCGCCGTTCTTCGGGCTCGCCCTCGAGGTCCCGCGCGTGAAGGTCCTCGCGGGCAAGGTCGCGTCGCGCGTCTACCCGCGGCTCGGGCTGCCGAGCAACCTCGCGGGCAAGGACATGACGCACGACGCGGAGAGGGCGCGGGCCTACGACGAGGACCCGCTCGTCTTCCCGAACGCGACGGCGCGCTGGTTCACCGAGACCGTCGGCGCCCAGGAGCGCGCGCTCGCGAACGCGTCGCGGCTCACGCTGCCGCTCTACGTGGCGTTCGGGACGGGCGACAAGATCGCGAGCATGGCGGCCGCCAAGCGCGTCTTCGCCGGCGCCGGAAGCGCCGACAAGACGTGGGACGCGCGCGAGGGGCTTTACCACGAGGTGTTGAACGAGCCGTCGTGGAAGGACCTCGTCGAGTCGATCGCGCGCTGGGTCATCGCGCACGCGTAGGGCGCGCGCACGCGTAGGCCGGGCCTCGCGCACCAAACGCGAAGAGCCTGCCCTTGGGGGGGCAGGCTCTCGCGATCCGGCCGCGCGGGCCGGGCTTCAGCGCGTTACTGGCGGCAGGCGCCGAGGTCGCGGAAGAGGCCCGAGAACGGCGTGCACTTCTGGTTGCCCGTGCAGTTGTCGTCCGACTGGCTGCAGAGCTGGATCTCGTCCGCCGAGCACGACGTCGCGCAGCGCGTGCCGCCCTGCTTGAACGCCTGGAGCGCGTTGCACTCCTTGGGCACGGTGTTGCCCTGGAGCGGGCCGAGGTTGACCTTGTCGCCGGCAGCGAGGTTCGCCGCGCTGAACATGCAGCAGGTCTCACCGGCGGCGCAGTTGTTCTTGTCGTTGCACTCCCAGGTGGTGCCGCCCGTGGCGTTCCAGGTGGTGCCGTTGGCGGTGGCTTGCGCGGCGCACTCGGTCGCGCCGTTGTCGCCGCCCTTCGTGTTGCGCGGCGTCGCCGCGCAGAACGACGGCGGGAAGGCGTTGTTGGCCCCGCGTCCGGGGTTGCAGCACGTCTCGTCGTGCCCGCAGTTGCGGTTCCCGCCCGCGGCGGCGCTCGCGTCGGCCGCGGCGGCGTCGCGCGTGAAGAACGTGCAGTAGAAGCCCTTGTCGTTGCTCCGGAGCTTCGGCGCCGCCGAGCAGTCGGGCGTGCCGCCGTCCTTCGGCTCGGTGACGTCGTCATCGTCGTCGTCCCCGTTCTCGCTGCCGTCCTTCTTCGTGTCGCGCCCGGAGTCGGGGGTGTTCTGCCCGGGGAGCGGCGTCGACCCGTTGTCCGTGCTGCACGCCGCGAGGAAGGCAAACGTGGCGACGAGAGCGCCGCCAAGGAAAATCGCAAGACGACCGTTACGATGCATCGCTAGTCCCTCCAAGAAAGCACGCCGAGCCTGAGGCGGCTTTGCCACGAACATGGTTCGAGCGCCCGAGCGCCCGAGGAGCGATTCTCCTAGCACGACTTTGTGCCGGAGTCCGCCGGGCGCCCCTCCGAAAGCGAGAAAGTCACCGTCTTGTCGCAGACTTGGGCGCGCCGCGCGCCCTCGCGTCCGCGCGCGATCACGCCTCGGCGGTCGTCGACGCGCGGCCGACGCGCCGGCTAGTACTCGTTCTGCGCGCGGACGATGACCCGGCCGGCGCCGGCGCGGAGCTTCGCGCAGCAGGCGAGGCGGAACTTCGGCGGCGCCGAGCAGACGGCGTCGAGCACGTCGAGCTCCTCGTCCTCCGGGGGCAGGAGCGCTTCTTCGCCCTCGATCACCTCGATGTGGCACGTCGCGCAGCTCGCGCTCCGGCACGAGAACGGGATCGGCGCGGCGTGATCGTCGCAGAGGTCCGCGAGCGAGCCGCCGTTGGGCGCGTTCACCGTCTTCTTCTGGGAGCCGTCGCTCGACTCGAAGGTGATCTCCGGCATGACGCTCCCGTCTTAGTCCGGGTGCCGCGCCGCATGCAAGTCGCGATCATCGCGCTCGCGGCGGCGGCGGCGCGTCCGGCAGCTCGACCCGTCAGGCGCGCCGGAGCAGGAGCGCGTGCTCGAACCGCGGGCGGCCCTCGAATGCCCGCTGGGTCGGACCGTGGAAGTGCGGTCGCGGCTGCGACGCGCGTGCGACCGGCACGAGCTCCCGTCCTCGGCCGGCGACGCGCGCGACGACCTCGTCGGCGCGGATGGGCTCGGCGCGGTCGCCTCCGGGCCCGCGGCCGGCGGCGGAGTCCGCGATGAGGAGCACGAGCGGCGCGCCGGGCTTCATCACGCGGGCGAGCGAGTGGAAGAGCTTCGCGAGCTCGTGCTCCCACGACGCGACCGCGTCCCGTGGCGACAGGCGCTCGTAGCGGCGGCGGGCGCCGATCTCCCCGCGCGCGAGCTTGCGCGGATCGAGCCCGAGCCAGCGCATGCGGAGCTCGTGGTGCTGGAGGTAGTCGTACGTCGCGACGTATGGCGGCGAGGTGATGACCGCGTCGACAGACGCGTCCGCGACCCGCTTCAGCACGTTCGCGTCGTCCTCCCAGACCCGCACCCGCGCTCGCTCTCCAGCGCTCGGAGGCCGCGCTCCACTCGCTGCGTCCGGCTCGGCGCCGGTCGTCGCGTCCGCGGCGCTCGTCGCGTCCGCGTCGCTCGGCGCGGAGGCGGCGCGCGCTTCGTTCCGGAGCAGCATCGCGAAGTCGTCGAAGCGGCGGGCGAGCTCCTCGGTCTTTCGCACGAAGAGGCGCGAGGCGTACCCCGCGGCGACGCGCTTGTCGGTCTGTTCCTCCGACGTGTCGCCGCGACGTGGGCTCAGCTTCACGAGGATCGACGAGAGCACGAGCGACAGATCGGGCCTGAGCTCGGGCGCCGCCGCGTCGATGCCGGAGCGCAGGCCGTCGAGCTCGAGGAGCACGTGCGGTGGGAAGAGTGAGACGTCCTCCTGCGGGAGGCGCCGCGAGGCGCCGGCCTTCGCCTTGCGACGCGCCTCGGCGTGCTCGGCCACGCCGCGCGCCGCGTCGACGAGCGCCTTCGTCTTCTCGGGAGTGCGGGGGTAGGTCTTCGCGCGGGCGAGCATCACCGCGATGGGGTTGAGGTCCGAGCCGATCGCCGCGCGGCCCGCGAGCATCGCCTCGATGACCACGGTGCCGGAGCCGCAGAACGGATCGAGCACGGTGCCGCCTCGGGGCACGAGCGCCTCGACGAGGCGCCGCGCCGTCACCGGGTGCGCGCGCGCCGGGTACGCGTGGAAGCCGTGGACGTGCGCGCGATCGTCGGCGCCTTCGTCCATGCTCGGCGCGACGTCGATCGCGTGCGCGAGGATCTGCGCCGTCGCGGCCTCGCCGCTCGTCTCGATTTCGCCGCCGACGTTCGTGAGCGAGCGACGCCGTGGAGGCGGCGACGCCCCGACGACCCCGAGCGCGGCCTCCTCCTCGAGCGGCTCGGCCTCGACGCCCTCGTCCGTCCGCGCGCGCTCGTTCGTCCGCACGCGCTCGCCGCCTGCGCCGCCACGCGGACGCTCGTCCGCCCGCGCGCGCTCGCCGCCTGCGCCCCGCGCGCGGTCGCCGCCTGGCCCCCGCGCGCGGTCGCCGCCTGCGCCCCGCGCGCGCGCGGTGGTCTCGCTGCCTCCAGCGGCCCGCTTGGGTCGGTGCTGTCGCTTGCCTCGGTCTTCGCTCATCGGACGCGGCCCTCATGCTCGGCCGGCGTGGCCTCGTCGTCGAGCTCGTCGCCCGCCGGCGACGCTTCGCCGACGCGCAGGAGCCTCTCCGGCCCCACGCTGTAGCGCACCTGGGCGTCGTCGCCGACGTCGATTCGCGTTCGATCGCTCACGGTCAGCGCCGTGAGGAGCTTGTCGGCATGCTCGGCCTCCACTCCGAGCGTCTTCGCGAGCTCGGCGGCGGTGACCCCGCCCTCCCTGCGCGCGGCCGCCTCCTCGGCCGCGGCCTGCCAGGCGCGCTCGCCGGCTCGAGCGGCGCTCTCGCGCGCGGCCCTGGCCCGGCCGCGAGAGCGCATGGCGAGGACGAGCGGCACGATCGCGAGCGCGAAGACGACGAGCTTCCCGGCGAGCGACGCCGGGAGCAGCGCGAGCCCGAGGAGCGTCGCGAGCGTCGAAAACCCTCCCTGGAGGACCGTCGCGATCGACGCCGCGCGGGCGTTCGCGAGCGCCTTTTTCTGCTCGCGGAGCGCGCTTCGCGCGACGTCGCCGCCGAGGTTGGCCGGGACGCGCGGACCGCCGCACATCGCGCAGACGGCGGTGAGGCCCGCGCCCTCGAGCCGCGCGACGGCGTCGCAGTGCGGGCAGCGGCTCGACTCCCCCGAGGTGTAGCCGCAGCGCGAGCACTGCCCGTCGCCTTCGGACGCGCCCGCGCTCGCGGCGGCGACGAACGCGTTCGCGCCGCACGCGGGGCACGTCGAGGTGGCCACGTTCGTCCGGTCAGGGCTTGATGACTTGCGTGCCCGGCGGCGGGACGAGCTTGAAGGTCGCGTCGTTCACCTGGACGTTGACCTTCGGCTCGACGAAGTCGAAGCGGTTGCGGTTACCCTGCGCGTCGACGATGAGCGCGCGCCGGACGTGGAAGGTCGAGGTGTCGACGTAGAAGAGGACCTTGGTGTAGGCCGCGCTCGCCGTCTTCGGCGTGCCGACGAGGACGTTGCCGCCGGGGAAGTTCATCGACGCGCCGGGGTACATCACGAACGTGAACGAGTCGCTCAGCTTGCCCGTGCCGGTGAGGAAGGAGAGGGCGGCGGGGTACTGCGACTTGTCGATGTTCTGCTCGAACATCTGCTTGTTGGCCGCCTCGTAGACCTTGAGGATCGCGCCGTCCGAGACCACGCGGTTGCCGGCCGGGGTGTCGTAGTCCCACGCCATCTTGCCGGGCTTGGCGAAGGTGACCTTCCCCTTCGACTCCTTGCGGACGTTGTGCGACTTGACGAAGAACTCCTGCGTGAAGCCGCTGAAGAACGACGTCGTCGAGTCGTAGAAGGCCTGGACCTTGGCCACCGTATCGGCGGTCGCCTGGGGCGACGCGGGCTGCGGCTGAGCGGAAGCGGCGGGCGCCGGGGTCTGCTGAGCGCGCGCGTCCGACACGAGGAGCGGAGCAGCGGCGGCCAGGAGCGCGGCGACGGCGAAGGTGGCGAGGCGAGGCATGAGTCGGCTTCTCCAGTGAACGGCGGGGTCGGGCGAGTGCTTACGGCCGGGCCGAGGGTCTTTCTATTGGACGAGTGACCCGCGCGCAATATTGAGCGTAAGTCCGCATCAAATCAGCGCTAACCCGCTCCAGGAGTGAATAACCGCCGAGCACGGGACTTCCTTCCTTACGGCCGCGCCGGGGCGTGACCGTCCGAGGGGCCCCGGAGCGTGGCCCGTCGCGACCCGCCCTGGCGGGTGCGATCGGATGCGACCGCCCATGGTCGAGCCGCCTGGTCCCCCGGGCAGAGCCGGCTCGTCCCTGGCAGAGACGCCGCCGCCGGGCTCAGCGTGTCGCGAGGCGCTTGGGGGCCGGAGCGTGCAGGCGCGAGCCCTGGAGGTGCGTCACGGCGATCGCGAGCGCGTCGGCCGCGTCGCTTCGCGGGACCTCGCCGAGGCCGAGGACGACGCGGATCATCTGCGCGACCTGGGCCTTGTCGGCGCGGCCGGCGCCCGCGATCGTCCGCTTCACGCGCGCGGGCGCGTACTCGAACGACGCGAGCCCGGCGCGGGCGCACACGAGGAGCGCGACGCCGCGCGCGTGACCGAGCTTGGCGGCGGCCTGCGCGTCCTTCGCGAAGAACAACGACTCGATGCTCGCCTCCGCCGGCGCGTGCGCGCGCACGACCTCGACGAGCCCGGACTCGATCGCGACGAGGCGGTCGCCGAGATCGCCGTGTCGCTCGACATCGAGCACGCCGTGCGCGACGTGCGCGAGGCGCGTCCCCACGCGGCGGACGACCCCCCAGCCGAAATGGCGCGTCCCGGGGTCGAGTCCGAGGACGACCGTCACGACAGGCGCTGGAGCTCCTCGTCGGACACGTCGAAGTCGGCGTAGACGTTGGCGACGTCGTCGTGATCGTCGAGGACCTCGGCGAGGTTCAGGAGCACCTCGGCGTCGCGCCCGGTGACCGGCTTCTTGGTCTTCGGAATGAAGGCGAGCTGCGAGGCCTTCGTCGCGACGTTCGCCTTCTCGAGCGCGTCGAGCACCGTGTTGAGCGCGTCGGGCGGCGTCGTCACGCTCCAGACCTCGCCGTCGTCCGCGTAGTCCTCGGCGCCGGCGCCGACGGCGACCTCCATCAGCTGGTCCTCGTTCGTGAGGGCCTTCTCGATGGTGATGAGGCCCTTCCGGTCGAACGCCCACGCGGCGACGCCGGCGCCGCCGAGGTTGCCGTTGTTCTTCTCGAAGATCTTCCGGATCTCGGCGACCGTGCGGTTTCGGTTGTCGGTCTGTCCCTCGACGAGGAAGAGCGTGCCGCCGGGGCCGGTGCCCTCGTAGAGGACGTCTTCGTACGCCGCGCCCTCGATCTCGCCCGTGCCGCGCTTGACCGCGTTCTTGATCGTGTCGCCCGGCATCGACTGCGCCTTGGCGTCGGCGATCGCCTTGCGGAGGCGCGGGTTGTTCCCCGGCTCACCCCCGCCCATGCGCGCCGCGACCGTGAGCTCCTTGATGAGCTTCGTGAAGAGCTTGCCGCGCTTGGCGTCGACTGCGCCCTTCTTGTGCTTGATCGTCGCCCACTTCGAATGGCCGCTCATCGTCGCCTCACCTTGAAAGTTCGGTCGAAACCCTAGTTTGAGCCGGGTCCCGCTTCAAGGTGCGAAGGGGCGTGCGCATGGGGTTCGTCGGGCGCGCTCGTTCGGGCTCACTTCGGCGCGGGCGTCGCGCAGCGGCCGTTGATGCACTGGAGCGAGGGCGCGTTGCAGCAGTCCGCGCTGGTCGTGCACTTCTCGAACTCCTGCGCGCACACGGGGACGACGTTGCTGCACACCAGCTTGCCCGACGCGTTGGGGCGGCAGAAGCCGCCGCAGCACTCGTCGCCGGTCTCGCAGTCGTCGTTGTCGGACTTGCACGGATCGACGACCCAGTAGCCGCGCGAGTTGCCGGCGAGGAGCTCCTGCGCCGGGAGGTAGAAGGCGGGGTGGCTCGGATCGGTGCCGGGCGCGGCGTTCAGGTCGATCGCGGCGACCCAGAGCTTCTTCGTGGTCGGGTCCTTCGTGAGATCGAAGTAGCGCGGATCGCTGTGGAACGGGTTCATCGTGGCGACGTTGCCGTAGAGGCGCCGGCTGGTGAAGACGACCCAGGCGTAGCCGCCCGAAGGGACGGGGTTCACGGTGGGCTCGTAGTTGAGCTCCGCGTCGTTGTCGTGCGCGTTGGGCCCGGTGGGCAAATACCCGTTGCCGTTGAGCCGCTCGAGGCGGGTCGCCTGCGCCGGCTTGCCGGCGGACGGGACGTTGACCCACCAGAGCTCCGCGCGCGCGCCCTGGTCGGCGTTCGGCGGCGCCGACGTGTCCTGGTCGGAGCGGGTGCCGCCGTAGTCGCGCGTGTTGTACCGGGTCTCGACGTGGAAGACGATCCCGTCGTTCGTCGGGAGGAACGCCGGGTAGAGCGCGGTGTTCGGCGCGGTCGGACGGTGCACCTCGGTCAAGGGGCCGAACGTGTTCGTCGCCTTGTCGAACGTCATCGTGCCGAGCGTCTTGCGATCGGCGCCGGCGGGGCCCGCGTACATCGTGAACGCGAGGTGCTTGCCGTCGGGCGAAAACGCGGGGAACGCCGCGCGGAGGCCGGCGGGCCAGCCGTTCATCGCGACCGCCGTGGGCGCGCCGGCGTCCGGCCCCGAGATCATCTGGTAGAGCTGGTTCGGCGTGTCGTGCGAGCCCTCGGCGGCGCTCGAGTCGCCGAGGAACATCGTCCCGTCGGGGTAAATGGCGGGCCACGAGTACTTGTTGGTGTTGAGGCGGTCGCCGCCCTCGGGCGTCATCGGCGTCTCGCCGCCCGTCTTCAGGTCGTAGGTCGAGAAGAGGCGCTTGTCCCCCGTGTCGCGCTGGGTGATGAGCTTCGAGCCGTTCGCGGCCACCGAGTGGCACACGCGACAGTAGGTCGCGTCGCCGTCGCCGCCCGCGACGAGCGTGGGATCGGTCGAGCCGCCGCGGATCGCGAGCGTCGCGCCGCCGAACTTCGAGTCGTCGGGCTTCGCGCCGGGGTAGTTCTTGGCGAGCCGTGTGCCGTACGAGTTGTAGTAGACGACGCCCTTCAGCGGAGCGGAGGCGACCTTCCACTTCACCTCGAGCGGACCGTACGCGGCGGCGCCCTTGGCGAACGTGAGCGAGACGGTGACCTCCTCGCCCTCGTTGGACGTGAGCATCTGCTTCCACGCCTGCTGCGGGATCGGGTGGTTTTTGAACGGCAGCGCGTTGCTCGTGAAGGTCCCCGTGTACGTGAAGTTGTTCTCCTTGATCTCGATGAGGAGCGCGTCGTAGCTCGTGCCCGCCTTCCACATGAGGAGCGGCGCGAGGATGCCGCGCGGCCACACGGTGCCGTCGTACGGGTAGAGGAGGCCGAGGTCCGCATCCGGCAGGGCGGTGCCCTTCAAGACGCCGATCGTCGTCGCGTCGACCGCGCCTCCCGGTCCGTCGCCGCCGACGCCGCCGTTGCCGCCCGCTCCGCCGCCGTCGGCGCCCGCGTCGGGGATGGCGGTCACGCCGTTCTCGACCACGCTGAGCTTCACGCGGACCGACGTGCTCGCGGCGGTTCCGTTCCACGTCGCGGTGACGCGCGCCTTGCCGCCGACGGCGCCCGACGCGGTGAAGACGCCGGAGGCGAGGCCGATGCTGCCGATCTCGCCGCGGTCGATCGTGAACGCCGCCGGGACGACCTGTCCCGTCGCGATGATCTTCGCCTCGAACTTCAACGTCGGCGCGGGCTGTCCGCTGACGTACGTGAGCGTCTGGTCCGCCGGCGTGATCGCGATGGGCGACGCCTGCCCGTCCAGATCGACGCCGCCCTCGCCCGGCGAGAAGCCCGGCGGGCTGCCGGAGCTCTGGTCTCCGCCGTCGCCGTTGCCGTCCCCGCTGAACACGCTGTCTCCGTCGGTGCCGCAGGCAACGACGAGGGCGACGACGAAGGAGCTCGCGGCGAGCACGGCATGGATTCGGCGCATCGAAGCCAGAGTATCGGCTGGTGGCACCCGGCGCGGCACTTTCGAAGGGGGCTCGGCGGACGACGGGAGATGTCGCGGCGGGAGGCCTCGAACACGACGCGTCGCCCGGCGGTCCGCGCGCGGGAGGGCCTCGAACACGCCGCGTCGGCCGGCGGTCCACGCGCGGAAGCGCCTCGAACACAACGCGTCGCCCGGCGGTCCGCGCTACCATTCGCTCCGGTGCCCGCAGAAGTCGTGATCGGCCAGCGTTTTCGGCTCGGACGCGTCGTCCGCGAGTCCGGCGTTGCGATCGTGTACGAGGCGCGCCATCGCAACGGGGCGGAGGCCTGGATCAAGCTGCCGCGGAGCCGGGAGCACGCCGCGGCGCTGCTCGACGAGGCGAGGGTCGCGAACGCCCTCGGCACGCGGGCGGTGAACGTGCGCGACGACGGCTCGACGGAGGACGGGCTGCCGTACCTGGTCCTCGAGCCCGTCACGGGACAGCGCCTCGACCACTGGCGGGCTTCATCGGGTGGGCGAGCGCCGCCGGACGAAGCGATGGGGCTCGGCGACGAGCTCTGCCAGGCGATCGGTACGCTGCACGGCGCGGGGTTCGCCGTCGGCCTCTTGCGGACGGACGCGATCGTCGTGTTGCCGAGGGGCGGGATGTGCCTCCTCGAGCTCGAGCACGCGAAGGCGGCGACGCCGGCGACGATCAAGGAGGACGTCGAGCGGGTCGGTCGCGTCCTCTACGAGATGCTGTCGGGGACGCCCTGCGTCGCGCAGTCGGCGCCGCTGCACGACCTGGCGCCGGAGCTGCCACGCGCCATGACGTCGACGGTCGACGACGCCGCGCGCGGTCGTTTCGCGACGATCGAGGAGCTTCGTGTGGCGCTGCGCGCCTCGATGCCCGAGTGGCTCGGTCCGCCGCGGCGTCCGATGCCGAGCGTCTCGCCGGAGGACGTGGTGAGCGAGTCGAGCGCGGAGCTCGACGCGATCGTGTTCCCGCGTGCGTCGAGGATCCTCTTCGATCCGCGCGACCTCGTCGACAGCTCTCGAAACGTCGCTGCCGTGAGCGCGGAGAGCGCGTCGGAGGATCCCCGCGTGGCGGGCACGCAGGACGCGTCGGGCGCGTCGCCGGGGGCGAGCGCGGGCGGTTGGCCGCGCGTGCCGAGCCGGCCGAGCGCTTCGGAGGTCGACGCGCCTCCGGTCGCGGCGTTCCAGCGAAACGACTCGCAGCGGCCGCCGAAGCGTGGGCTCGTCGGCGTCATCGTGGCCGGCGCGGCTGCGCTCGCGGTGCTCGTCGGCGGGATCGTGCTCGCGGTGCTCTTCGTCGGCAAGGACGCCGCCCCGCCGAGCGCGCCGGAGCCGAAGGCGGCCTTCGCGGGGATGGTCGCGTCCGCGGAGCCACCGTCCGAGGCGGTGCTCCCGCCGCCGAGCGCCGCGCCGCGAGCGAGCGTCGCCGCCGGCGCGATCGAGCTCGACGATCTCGACGTGACAGCCGGCGGCACATCGGCCGGCGGCGCATCGGCCGGCGGCGCATCGGCCGCGAGCGCGGTCGTCGCGGCCCCGGCGCCCGCGACGGGCGAGACGTCGTTTCGCTTCGAGGGGCACCTCTCTCCGCGCCTCGTCATCCTCGACGGCATCGTCGTCGGCGTGACCACGAAGGAGCTGCGCGTCCCCTGCGGCGCGCACTCGGTGAAGATCGGGGGAAAGGGCGCCGCCCGCACGCTCGACCTCCCGTGCGGCGGCGAGCAGGGGATCGTCATCGCGTCGAACGGCTCGTGGCACGCAGAGTGAGCGCGGCCCTCGGCCGACGCGCTCTCACGCGACGCCGGCTCGGCTCGCGTACGCGCCTTTCACCCGGGCGCGGCTGACGATCACACCTCCCGCGTCCACGCCTCGTCGCCGTCGATGCGCGTTTCATGACCCGGCTCGCCGCGCCGATCCGACGTGATGAGGTCACGGCTGAGAAGCCGGGGTGACGAGCGCGGGCGGAGGGGGGCGGAGTGACGCAGCAACGCGCTGCGACGTCCGCCTGGTCATCCGTCCAAGATGGCGAATCCGTGAACGAAGAGGGATCATGAACCGTGCGATGGGTTCTGCGGTCCAGGCGTGGTTCGCCTCCATCCCACGACCTCGACGTGCGCGGCGGCGAGCCGGAAATTCTGGAGCAGGTGTTCTGATGCGCGTCGCGCGGTGGGCGGCCTTCGCGCTATCGGCCGCCGGCGCGGCTTCGGTCGCGCTGGCGAGCTGCTCCGAGACACCGGCCTTGACGGAGGGCGCTGACGCCGATGTCGACGTTCGCGCAGACGGCGCGCCGGGCGCTCCGTTCGACGCGCACGAGGACGCCGCTACCGAGGCGGATGCCGGAAAGGACGCGCTCGCCGCCGACATCTTCGTCGGCAAATGGCACGCGCTTCCTGGCGCGCCAAGCTACTGCGATATCCGCGTATCGGAGGAGCCCGAGAAGCTCGCCTCGAAGTGGCAGCCTTGCCCTTCCGGTAGGCAAGGCTGCCGGAAGCTCGATACGACCTGGACGAAGCATCCGCCCTCGGCGCCTGGCTTGCTCGTCGATGTCTCGAAGGGACCCGAGCCGACGCGGCTCATCGGCGACAAGGCCTACTTCATGATCCGCCGCTACTGGCACTCGGAGGTGTTTCTCCTGAACAACCAACCGATCGGGTACATGTACCTGCTCGAGCCGCTCGACGAGGCTCCGTCCCTCGCCATCGCGACCGGGCCGATCGCCTTGGTCAAGAACTCGCCCCGTTACTGCGCAGTCGCGGTGGGTTATGGCGACTTCGGCGCGGCTTACGACCTGACCGGTAGAGATCCCACGAAGCCTGCGACCCAGGACAATGGGTCGGACGAAGTCGTTCTCGGGTGGGCTCCGTGGGCCACGCTTGGCACCTTTACGACGAAGACGGTCAATGTCACGGAGTTCGGACTTGGCTCGAAGATCGGCTACTTCCTCGATCCCGCTCTGGGCGAAACGACCTTGTGGGTGTCGACTCGCGCGCCGTCGAGTGTCGGGATCTTCAACTTCACCTCGCAGTCGGCGCGCTTGCTGGAAGGCAACCTCCGGTCGGAGTATCCGACGCCGGCGCCCGGCGGCGCCTTCGTGTTCGACACGAGCACGAGCGCGTTCGCCATTGCGCACGCCAAGGACGACGGAACGTTCACGCGCGTGGTCACGCCGGCGAGCCCGCAGGTTGTCACGTGGAAGGCGCTCGACCGGTCCAACGGTAACGCTCTCGTCTGGGTCGAGAGTGACTCCGGGCTCGACTACACGAACTCGACGCTCTGGACGGCTCCTTTCGCGACGACCGAGGCCTCGCTCGTTCGTCGCAAGGTTGCGAAGCTCGAGGACAGCACCTTCAGCGGCGGCGGCGGAGGCGTTGCCAACCGTGGCGTCTTCTTGAGCCTCAGCGGGCGGAACGAGGCGACCATCACGCGCCTCTCCGATGGCATGGGCTGGAAGGTCACCGGCGAACCGGGCGAGCGCTTCACCGCGCCCATCTGGGTCGACGACAACGAGGCGATCCTCCAGATCGCCCCCGATCCCGACGGGAAGTTCCAGCTGGATTCGTACGGCATCGTCCGCATCGCACGGAGCACGCTAGGGCCTCCGACCGTGCCGTCGGGCCTGTGATCGGCTGGCGCGCGTCGCTCACCCTGACATGCACGCTCGTGGCGTGCGCAGGTTGCACGGGCCAGAACCTCTACACGACACCACGAACGCTCGGAGAAAAGGGGGGGGCAGGCGATCGTCGCCCCGCAGGTCGCCTTCCGCCCGAAACAAAGGCGGACTCCGTGCGTTGCCGACGGCGTGGATCGGTGCGGCACGGATGACTCCGGAGAGCCGCCGCCGCTGCCGCTCATCCACGCGGCGTACCGCACGGGCATCGGCGAGCGAGGTGAGGTCGGCCTTCACGGAGGGCTCGACACGTGGGGCGTCGATGGAAAATGGAACGCGCTACGAACGCCCCATTTCGATCTCGCCCTGCTCGGGCGCCTCTCGCTGGCCATCCGGTCGCTCCGAACGCATCGACCGAGCGAGCCCGAGGCGCGTAGCGGCTTGCTCCTTCACCTTCCCATCCTGCTCGGAATCGACCTCGGCCCCGTAACGTTCGTCGCATCGCCCGGCTACACGGTCGTCGGCGACGCCGCAGGGCGGCTGACGCACGCGATCCGCGCCGGCGCAGGCGTACAGGTCCCCGTGACGTCCGGCTTCGCGCTCATGCCCGAGGCGAGCCTCCTGCACGACGTCTACGGACCGACGTGGCTCGATACCGTCACCGTCGGGCTCGGCTTCATCTTTCCCAACCTCGCTGACTCCTCGCAGCGCTGAGCGATCGCGCAGCTGAAGGATCGGCGGAAAGGGCGCCGCGCGCACGCTCGACCTCCCGTGCGGCGGCGAGCAGGGGATCGTCATCGCGTCGAACGGCTCGTGGCGCGCAGAGTGAGCGCGGCCCGCGGCCGACCGCGAGCGCGACCGCGAATCCCGCCTCGCGAGTCGCGATCGCGCTCGCAGACCCTGACCACGACTCGCGAGAGACCGCGCGTCGCGCGGCTTATGGCGATTGGGGCTTCACGCGTGTGCTTGCGCGGAACGCGTCGTCGGTGCTCCGCACCGACGCGACGAACGCGTCGTACTTGTCGCGAGCGACGGTGCCCGTCGTGATGTCGAGGGTGAAGTCCTCCTCGATCGACGTCCCGGCGACCGAGATCTTCCGCGCCGCGCTGAAGAGGGGCCCCTTGCCCTCGAAGGGGCCGGGGAGCCGCGCGACCTGCGACTTCGCGGGGAGCTCGACGCGACGCCGTACGTGGTACTGCGTGGCGTGACTGATGGCGAGCGCGCTCTCGCGCGCGGCCTGCGACGCGTACGTCGCGCTCAGGGTCGTGACGAACGGTCTGGGGAAGACGTAGTGGACGGGATCCATCCCCGGCAGGACCCAGATCCGCGATCCGGGCTTGGTGCCTTCGAGCTGGGCGTAGCCGGGGGCCGTCAGGTCGGCGCGCATCGCGACCTGCCAGCTGCCCTCGCTCGAGGACAGCTCGACCTTCTCGACGGTGGCGAAGGGGACCCAGCCGAGCGCGATGCCCCGGAGCGCGCGCTGGCGCTCGAGGCCGACGAGGCGCACGAGCGCCTCCGCGAGGTCCTGCGCGGTGTGTCCGCGTAGGAGCACGGTGATCGTGCCGGTGGCGTCGCCCTTGTCGTCGACGACGAGGCGGATGTCGATCTCGTCCCGCTCCGCCTCGCCGAAGGCCGCGGGGAGCCGGGCGATCCGGCCGCTCGGGTAGAGCGCGTTCCGGCCGCGCAGCTCCGGCGAGATCCGACCCGCCGGGAGAGGCGGCCCTGGAACGTCGGCGTCGATCCACACGTCGGTCATCGCGCCGGGCTTCGCCGGATCGGGCACGTGCGCGATCGCGAGCGGGTGCATGAAGCGTCCGAAGTGCGGGGGAAACGACGGGCTGTCCGAGAACGGATCGTTCTCCGCGACCGCGACGTCGGTGTGAATGCCGAGCTCGCGGAGCGCCTGGACGATGAGCCACGTGCGGCTCCCCTCGTGCGTCGCGAGCATGCCGCGCGCGGTCACGCCCTGGCTTCCCGCGCGTCCGAGGTCGACGTCGGAGAGGACGATGCCGGAAGCCTCCTTGATCGCGTGACCGGAGGCGGCGACGACCTTGTCGACGACCTCCCGCGACACCGGCCGTCCGGCCGAGGCCTCGCGTGCCCAGTTCGTGACCTCCGGGCTCTCGGCTTCGAGCGAGGCGAGCGTCTCCCGGAGGCCGCGCGCGACGTCGTCCCACGACGATGTCGAGAAGCTCACTCCGACGCTGCGGTCCATCTTCGGGACGCCCGACTCGAGCCGGCGGACGGCGCGATCCTTCACGCGCCAGGTGAGGACGCGTTTCTTGCTCGTCGTGGCGGACGCGGGCTCGGTCCGTTCCTCGGCCTTGCCGAGGAGCGGGTGGCTCCACATCGAGCCGGCGAGGCCCGGCGGGAGCGCGAGCTCGATGCTCGCCTCCCGGACGGCGGTGCGCTCGGGGAGGAGATCGGGCGTGTCGATGCCGACGTTGCCCGTCTCGTTCGGGATGCCCCACCCCTCGTAGATCGCTTCGACGGCGTCGCCGGCCTCGAGCTGCGAGAGGTCGGCGTGCGACTGGGCCGCGTTCGGCGTCCGGTCGGGGAGCACGACGCTGCCGTCCTTCTTGAAGATGCGCCGCCGGAGGACGCGGATCGTGTCCCTCCCGAACAGCGTCGGCGCGGAGGCCTGGGCGTTGGCCTCGACGTCGGTGGTGCCCATCACCCGGCGGACGTCGAGCATCGTGAAGTGAACGAGGCCCGACGGCTCGACGTCGTACCGCTCGCGATGCGCGAGGATCGCCGTCGCCGCGTTCGCGATGAGCGGGCCGACGTTCGGATCGTGGACGACCTTCTCGGCGATCCCCTCGAACGCCGCGATCGGGTCGTCCCCGGCGTCGCGCAGCAACGACGGCAGAGCCGACGGGGCGTCACGCGCGGTCGTCGCCAGGCGGAGGAGCTCCGGGAGCGCCGCCTTGCCCTTCGCCGCGTACACGGAGGACAGCGCCCGGTCGCCGGGGTTCATCGCGTCGAGGATCTTCTGCGCCCGGCCGAGGTCGCCCGTCTCGATCGCGCTCCGCGACGAGAGCGAGAGGTAGAGCTGCGGCGTCCCCGCGAGGGCGCGGAGGCGCTCGAGCTCCTTCTCGGCGCCGTCGCGATCGCCCGCCGACGTGAGCGCGTGATGGCAGGCGAGGCTCGCGCGGTCGCCGGCCTTGTCGCTGCAGTCGAACGCGACGAGGTCACGCCCGGTGCGCTCGAAGACGACGCGCTCCGTCTCCGCGAAGAGCGAGGTGTTCGCGAGCGGCGACGCCTTGATGCGCTCGAACGCGACCCGCGCGCGGTCGTAGAGCCGCTCGCGGCCCGCCGTCTGCGCCTCGAACGCGTCGAGGAGCGCCGGCGCCGACGTCTTCGTCTTCGCGCGCGTCGCGTCGAGGTCCACGAGCGCGGCGATGTGCGCCTCCGCGCGGCCGCGACGTGCGCCGGCGAGGACGGCGTGCTCGACCGCGGCCTCCCACGACGCCGGCCACGCCTCGAGCACGCGATCGTAGGCCGACCGCGCGCGCTCGTGAGCCTTGACCGCCGGGAGGTCGCGCGCGTCGCGGACGGCGCGCGCGTAGACGAGGAGCAGCTCCGGCGGTGCGTCGGTGCGCGCGACCTGCGGTGACAGGAGGTTCTCCGCGAGGCGCGCGTCGTTCGCCGCGAGCGCCCCGAGCGCGACCGCGACGCGCTCGGCATCGGCGCGCGGATCGGGCGGCGCTACCGGGATGGCCTGACTCACCGTCGCGCCCGCCGTCGCGCCGGCCTTTGGAGCGCGCGCGCGGAGCGGCTTGCCGTCGGCGTCCCAGGCGCCCACCTCGACGGACGAGAAGTCCTGATCCATGCCGACACGAACGACGAGGCGGAGCGTCCCGGCCGACGTCTCGACCCGCGCGAAGCGCGGGACCGAGCGCGATCCGGCCGAGTGCGGCCGCTCGATCGCGACCTGACCGCCGGCGCGCAAGACCGCGGTCGCCGACGAGCGAAGCCCGACGCCGATCCATCCTGCCTTCGGAACGTCGACGTCGATCGCGACCTCCCGCACGCCCGTCGTGCTCGTCTCCGCGTAGAGCGGCAGCCGGCAGCCGAACGCAAGGACCTTCATCGGAACGAGCCGCGACTTGAACGGTCCGGGACCCGGCACCTCGGCCGGCATCGCCGCGCCCGGCGCGCCGAGCACGGCGGCCTCGCGCGCACCGCTCACGTTCATCCACGCGACGGGACCGATGACGGCGGCCTCGCGGGCGCAGCCGGTCGCCGCGCGCAGCTCGGCCGCGGCCTTCGCGTCGCCTCGGCGCTCGGCGAGCGCGAGCCGCGCGTTCGCCACCAGCGCCGGCACGAACGGGCCTCCCTCGCGCGCGACCTTGGCGAGCCGCTCGTCGATGGTCCCGCCGCTCCTCTTCAGCGCCGCGGGATCGACCCGGTCGGCGAGCGAGCTCGACGACGTCGCGTCCGCGAACGCGGTGAAATCGTGGTGCACGAGCGCGTCGAGCGACGCCATCGCGATCGCCACGCTCGAAGGATCGTCCGGTGACGCCGCCGCCGCCGCCAGCGCCTTGGTGTAGAGGTCGACCGCCTTCGTCGAGTCGCCGACCGCCTCCTCGCGGAACGCGGCGACGAGCGGCGTCGATAGATCGGCGAGGCCCCGCGGGGCGTTGACCTGCTTGTTTCCGCCGCACGCCGCGACCGCGACGAGCAAGACCAGCGTAGCGGGCGCGAGCTTCGTGCCGTACGACGCCATCACTTGGCCTCCACGAGGCGCACTTCCTTGTGCATGAGCGCGTCCACCTGCTGGACCCAGCTTCGCCAGGCCGCGTACTTCTCGACGGGGATGAGGTGCTGGTTGAACACGACGCTTCGCTTGATGACGAGCGCGCGTGGGTCGCGCGCGTCGCGCGCGATCTCGAGGTGAGCCTTGCCGAAGTCGCCGCCGTTCGCGTCGCCGCCGGGCGGGAGCTCGCCCCACGCCATCCCCGGCGGCGCCACCGCGCGCACCGTGCGGTTCTGGTGGCTCGGCGCGAAGTACGACGGGAGGAGCACCGGCAGCGTGCGCGTCGGGAGCGGCGCGATCTGCGAGCCGTAGGTCGCCGCCGGCGAGAGCGGCAGGACGAGCTCCTTGCCCTCGCGGCGCGCCATGCCGCGCGAGCGCGCCTTGTACTTCACGAGCGCCTGACCGTTCGCGAGGTCGCCCTTGAAGTCGATCGTCTTGTCGAGATCGACCGTGGAGAACCACGGCGCGACCAGCGCGTCCTCGACGTACTGCGCGCGAGCCTCGGCCTGCGAGAGGTTCGTGCGAAGCCAGAACGCGCCGTCGCCCGAGTGTCGCTCCTCGCCGGTGAGCTCGCCCGATCCGTCGGGAGCGATCGACAGCTGCCAGCTCACGTCCGCGCCGTGATCGTCCGGTGAGCTCGCCGGGAGCTGCACGATCTCCGCCGGTCCGTTGTCCATCCGGAGGGCCACCGCGCGCGCGTCCATCGACGGGATCGGCCCGAGCCGCGACTGCGGGCTCGTCGCGTCGAGGTACTGCCCGCCGTTCGGGCCGGGGAGGAAGGCGATGCCGTGGTCGAACAGCGGCACCGCGGCGTTCTTCGCGAGGAGCACCGACGGCTGCCCCGTCAGGCGCGTCTGCACCATGACCTCCTGCGCGTCGATGCCGATCGCGCGGAGGAGCGTGATGAGGAGGATCGCCTTGTCGTCGCAGTCGCCCTCGCGCCGGGCGAGGAGCTGCTGCGGGCGGTTCGGGAGCCACCACTCGCCGGAGACGTAGTTGACGTAGCGGATGTCGTCGGCGACGAACTCGAAGAGCGCGCGGAGCTTTTCCTCGCGTGTCCGCTTGCCCTTCGTCAGCTCGGCCGCGATCCGGCGCACCTCCTCGTCGGGCTCGGTGAAGCCGCGGATGGCCTCGGAGTACCACTTGCGAAAGTCCGCCCACGTCTTGAACGTCGAGCCGACGATGACCGGCGCGATCTCGGAGGTGTGCGGCGCGAGCGGCTCTTCGGGGATGACGAGCGGCTTGTCCCAGATGAGCTGCAGGACGTGGACGCCGCGCTCCTTGTCGTCCTTCTCGATGCGCTTGTACGGCGCGAGCTCGTCGTGGATGACGTCGACGTAGAGCGGGTGCCCCGGCATCGTCTCGACGATCACCTCGTTGTAGATGAGCGGGTGACTCGCCGGCGAGCCGGCATAGTCCATGAAGTAGTACGGCGCGTCGCCGCGACCGCCGACGGCGGTGCTCGTCCACTGGCGGATCGCCACCTCGACGGTGTCGCCGGGCTCGAGCTCCGGCCAGCGGATCCGCGGGCGCGAGCCGTCGTTGTGCTCCTCCACGGGGAACGCGACGCTCCCGTCTCTGCGGTGGACGCGCGCCTTCAGGATCTCGGTGAGGTCGCCCTCCGGTGGGATGGCCTCGAAGAGCTCCTGCTGGTTGCGGGGCGCGATCACGATCTCGCGGGCGTAGTGGATGAGCTGCGAGACGCGGTTGTCCGCGTGCATGCGGACGGCGCGGAGCCAGTGGAGCTCGCGGTCCGCGACGTCGGGCGCGCCGGTGGGGACGCCCTTGCGGCGCGCGAGGATGACCTCGCTCTTCGCCAGGTAGCGCTCGTCGTCGCGCGCCTCGGCCTCTCCCGCGTGAGGCTTGCCCGCGGCAGGCTTCTCGAGGCGCAGCGCGAGCTCGGCGCGGTACTTCGCGTCGCCGGGCGACAGCTCGCGGGCGCGCCGGAGCGCGACGAGCACGAGCTCCTTGGCCTTCGCATCGCTCGACGAGGCGGCGACCTCACGCGCGAGCCCGGCCCACGCCTCGGGGCGATTCGGCGCCCACTTGCATGTCGCGCGGTAGAGCTCGGCGGCGAGCTCGTGGCCGCCGGACTCGACGACGTGACGCGTGACGGAGAGCGCCTCGTCCGCGTCGTCCATGCCGCCGGCGAAGGCGTCCTTCGCGGCTGCCTCGACGTCGTTTCGGCTCCGCGTCCCCATCGCGTCGACGAGGATCTCGCCGCGCACGCCGCGCCGCGCCAGCTCCTGCGTGACCGCGAGCCAGGTCTTCACGTCACCGGCGCGCGCGGTCGACGCGAGCTCGAACAGGACCGCGAGCGGGAGCTTCTCCTTGCCGGCGAGGAACGCCGCCGACATGTCGCGCATCGCGCGGACGCCGAGCGCCTCGACGCGGAGGGCGCGCGCGATGCGCGCGGAGAGGAGGAGCGCCTCGCCGTCGCTCTTGTCGTCGAGCTTGGCCCCGCGGAGCGTCGCGATCGCCCAGTCGGGGGTCTCGGAGTCGAGGTGTTGATCGACGAGCCTCCGATCGACGAACGCCTTGGTGGTCGCGTCGCCCGCCTTCTCGGCGGCCGCGCGCGCGCGGTAGAGCCGGGCGCTCCTGTGCGCGCCGGAGGGCGTGATCCACGCGGCCATCGCGAGGCGATCGGGATCGAGGCCCTTGTTCTGGAGGAGCGCGTCGAGCTGCCCCGGAGCGCGCGGGCTCTTCTCGTCCTCGGCGCCGCTCAGTGTTCGCACCGAGGCGGCGGCGAGGAGCGCGTCGGGCGAGCCCTTGCCGTTGGCCGCGCGGACGAGCGGCGTGACGAGCTTCACCGGCTTCACGGTTCCCCAGGCGATCGCCTGGTTCGGCTCGAGCGCGAGGTCGGCGGTGGCCTTGACGTCGAGCGGCTGGTTCTTGTCGTCGGTGATGCGGAGGCGGGCGCGGCCCGAGTCCTCGAGCGCGCCGGTGCAGATCTTCGCGGCGACGATGTGCGGCCCCGCCGCGGCGTCGACCTTCGCGGCGAGGCGATCGAAGCGCATGGTCGCGTGGACGTCGTCGCTCTTGTCGAGGTCGACGCCGTCGAAGACGAGGCGCGCGGTGCCGGCGGCGGCGAGGCGCACGACGATCGGCCTCTTCTGGTCGAGCGTGATCTTCGACGCGATCCAGCTGCAGCTCTCCTTGCGCGGATGGATGAACAGATCGAGCGGGACGCCGCGCGCCTGCGCGAACGTCAGCGGGACCTGGCGCCAGGAGACCTCGACCGAGCCCCACGAGTAGAGCTCCTTCGGATCGCCGAACGCGGCGGCGCTCTTCTTCTCCTCGGGGCCGTCGTGCGCGTCGAGCCCGCCGCCGGTGTCGCGGAACGGCCCGAGGACGGAGACGGCGGTGACGACGCCGGCCTCGGCGCGCGCGCTGCTCGCGCCGGCGACCGTGCCCTCGTTTGCTTCGTAGGTGCGCGCGAGCGCGGCGGCCTCGCCGCGGACCTCGGAGGTCGTAGCGAGCGCGGCGATCACCTCGCGCGTCGCGTCGCGCGCTGCGCCGTGGGTGGCGCGCTCCGAGACCGACGCGATGACGCCGAGCGCGGCGAGGCGCTCCGCGTCGGAGCTCGCGGCGAGGGCGCGCTTCTTCTGCGCGTCGATCGTCGCGTCGGGGGTCTCGCCCGTGTAGCGCGCCCCGCGCTCCGGCGTGGCCGCCGCGCCGCGCGCCTGTCCCCGCGCGATCGATGCCCCGGGCAGGATGCTCATCGCGAGGAGCGCCGCCACCACGAAGGCCCCGCCCCGTCGTCGCTCCCGACCGCCTCGAGGAGAGGGAGGCATGGTCGATCGGGACGATGTAAGGAGGAGAGGGGACCGGAACATGCGGGAGGTACTCTATACCCCGACCCCTCGAATGCGATGGGTCGAGGTACGACCTCGAGAACGAAACGCGCAGACACGAGCGCGTGTCGAATCCGGGAGGTTCGCTTCGACCTTTCGTGGCGCCGGCGCGGACCCGTTCGAGTCGGCGCCGCCCGCGAAGCTTGGGGGCGCCGGCGGAGTCACCGTGCCCGGGGGGCGCGCGAGGCGGTCGACGACCACGACTTTCGCGGCGGAGGGCGGTCGAGGGCGCCCGGCCTCGCATGAACGGCAGAGATCGCTTGCGTCCTGAGCGTGATCGGACACACTTGGGCCTCCGGCTCAGGTCGCACATTGAACCACAGCAGTTCCAGATCGAAGGGGATCGGCTCGCTCGAGCGTGATGACGCGCGGGCACTGCCGCAGTTCGGCCTCCCGGCCGATCCCGTCGACCGGGGCGACGCCGCCGAGACGCTCGAGCGCCCGGCCGTCCGCCTCCACCGCCTGCCGCCGCCGGTGACGCCACGGCCAGGCCGAGCCCGATCGGCCGCAGCCGGGCTCGATCCGGCGGGTGGCCCGCCGCCGATCACCGCGGAGATCGAGGTCCAGGACATCCTGCTCGAGGCGTACGTCGCGCCGCGCGCGGCGCCGCGCGCCGCCTGGCGTTCGCCGCCGGCGTCGCTGTTCACGTCGACCGAGCTCGGCCTGCAGCCGACGCGGCCCTCGCTTCCGCCGCCGAACCCGCCCGCGTATCGGTCCTCGCGCTCGTCGTCGAGCGCGGTCAGGGCGGTGTCGCGCGCAGACGGAGCTCCGACCCGGCCGTCGGTCCCTCCGCCGCTCCGCCCGTCGCGCTCGTCGATCACGCCGGCGCCGCGCTCGCGATCGTCGGTGCCCCCTCCGCTCCCGCGGTCGTCGGTCCCCCCGCCTCTCCCGCGTCAGGCGTCCGTCGCCACGTTCGAGGTCTCCTCCCTCGCGAGGACCCTCGACCACGCGTCCGTCCCCGGCGCGCCGCTCGCGCCGCACGCCCTCTCTCCCGCGAGCTCTTCCGCGTCGCCCTCCGCGGCCCCTCCCGCGTTGCTCCAGGGTGCGGAGCCGTTCGGGGCGCCGGCGTCGCCGATCACGCGGCCCATGCTTCCGACCGAGAGCGCGTCGCCCGCGCCCCTCCCTCCGACCTCGCGTCGCCCGGCCACGCCGCCGTCCACCCCGCCGCTCCCGCGTCGCCCGACGCTCGAGACCACGCCGAGCCTCGTCCCCGTCGCGATGTCGACGTCGCTCGGCCTCGCGTCGCGCGCCGCCGCGGCCGATCCGACGATGCAGCTCCGCCCTGGGCGAGGGTCGCGGCCGTTCGCGACGGGGCTCGCCTTGCTGGCGGCCGCGCTCGTCGCCGGCCTCGTCGTCGGAGCCGTCGCGCTCGTCCCCGAGGGGCTCGCGCGCGGTCCGGTCGCCGTCCTCGATCGCATTCGCGATCGGGCTCACGCCGACGACCGAGCGCCCGTCGACGATCCGCCGCCGGTCTCCGCCACGCCGGTCGCCGTCGCCGCTCCCGAGCCGCCGGTCTCCGCCGCGCCGGTTGCCGTCGCCGCTCCCGAGCCGCCGGTCTCCGCCGCGCCGGTCGCCGTCGCCGCTCCCGAGCCGCCCGTTCTTGCCGCTCCGCCGCCCGAGGCACCTCGCGCCGCGCCGTCGTCCGTCTCGCCGTCGCCCGCCGCGCCGATCCCCGCGGTGGCGGTCGATGCGCTGCCGAAGGCGAACGTCGAGCCCGGCATGACGCTCGTCACGTTCCCGCGCTCGGCGAAGGCGCACCGCATCTTCGTCGACAACCGCGTCGTCGGAAGCGGCGCCGCGCCGATGAAGCTCGAGTGCGGCAAGCGGAAGATCCAGATCGGCTCTCGCGGCAAGGCTCGCGTCCGCGAGCTCCCGTGCGGCGGCGAGCTCGCGCTCGACTGACGACGACCGCCCGCGCGTTCGCGCCGCGCGCGCTACACGCCCGCGCGTCGCCCGTTTCATCCGCGCGACGAGAGCCCACGAAATGAGCCCTCCCGAGCGCGTCCTCTTTCGCGCCGCGCGGCACCCGTGGTAGCTCCTTGGCCCCAACACACTTCAACCGAAACCTGAGGCATGAAGCCTGAGGTCACGACCCGGAGGTCGATCCATGTCCGCCGCTCCGAATGGCCAGCCGATCACGATGGGACCGGGCAACAAGCTCGAGGTCCCCGACAATCCGATCATTCCGTTCATCGAGGGAGACGGGACGGGACGGGACATCTGGCGCGCGAGCGTCCGCGTCTTCGACGCCGCGGTCGAGAAGGCTTACGGGGGGAAGAAGAAGATCGCGTGGCACGAGGTGCTCGCGGGCGAGAAGGCCTTCAAGCAGACGAACAACTGGCTGCCCGATCAGACGATCGAGGACTTCAGGAAGTACCTCGTCGGCATCAAGGGCCCGCTCACCACGCCGATCGGCGGCGGCATCCGTTCGCTGAACGTCGCGCTCCGCCAGCTGCTCGACCTCTACGTGTGCCTCCGCCCCGTGCGCTGGTTCCAGGGCGTGCCGAGCCCGGTCAAGCGCCCGGGTGACGTCGACATGGTGATCTTCCGCGAGAACACCGAGGACATCTACGCGGGCATCGAGTGGGAGGCGAAGTCGCCGGAGGTCCAGAAGGTCCTCGGCTTCATCGAGAAAGAGTTCCCCAAGGACTTCAAGAAAATCCGCTTCCCCGGCAGCGCGGGCATCGGCCTCAAGCCCGTCAGCAGCGAAGGGACCGAGCGCCTCGTCCGCGCCGCGATCGACTACGCGGTGAAAAACAGCCGCAAGAGCGTCACCTTCGTCCACAAGGGCAACATCATGAAGTTCACCGAAGGTGCCTTCATGAAGTGGGGCTACGCGCTCGCCGAGAAGGAGTTCGGCGAGAAGGTCTACACCTGGGGCCAGTGGGAGAAGACCAAGGAAGCCAAGGGCGAAGAGGCCGCGAACGCCGAGCAGAAGGCGGAGCTCGCGAAGGGCAAGATCCTCATCAAGGACGCCATCGCCGACATCACGCTCCAGCAGGTGCTCACGCGCGCGAAGGAGTTCGACGTCATCGCGACCTTGAACCTCAACGGCGACTACCTCTCCGACGCGCTCGCCGCGCAGGTCGGCGGCATCGGCATCGCGCCGGGCGGCAACATCAACTACGTCACGGGCCACGCCATCTTCGAGGCGACGCACGGCACCGCGCCGAAGTACGCCGACCTCGACAAGGTCAATCCGGGCAGCGTCGTGCTCTCCGGCGAGATGATGCTCCGCCACATGGGCTGGATCGAAGCGGCCGACCTCATCATCAAGGGGATGGACGGCGCCATCGCGAGCAAGAAGGTCACCTACGACTTCGCCCGCCTCATGGAGGGCGCGACCGAGGTGAAGTGCAGCGAGTTCGGCGACAACCTCATCGCCAACATGTGACCCGGCTCGTCTGAGCCGAGGGGCCGCGCTTCGCGCGAGCCCCGTGGGAGGCGCCGATGCTCACGCGAGCACCGGCGCCTTCGCGCTGTGGCGGGGCGGCGCCACGAAGCTCACGAGAACGTCCTCGAGCGGATCGGCGGGCCCGTTCTCGCGTCGCGGGCGGGGCCTCTCGCGGATCACTCGACCGTGACGTCGTCGAAGCGGAGCGTGCTCTCGGCGACGTCGATGGCGCTCGAGCCGAGGACGCCGAACGCGAGCCGCGTGGCGGGCACCAGGAGGGAGTCCGTCGGATCGAGCGGGACTTGCGTGGCGTCGGCCGTGACCACCATCGCCCCCGAGAGCTCGTACCGGATCCTGATGTGATGCCAGCTTCTCACGGCGAAGCTCGCCGAGAGCAGGACCGGGTCTCCGTTCGTGCGGTCGACGCTCAGCCTGTCGTTCTCGAGCACGAGGTGCATGATCCGGTCATCGGCCATGAGCTCGAGCGCGACGATCCTGGCGTTCGACGCGGCCATGCGCATCATCCAGAAGTCGATCGTGAGGGGGCACGCGCCGGTCGGCGTCCGCGACACACGGGCGAAGCCGTCCGAGCCGGTGAGCTCGACCTGTAGCGCCGCGGCGCCCGTGTGGGGCTGCGCGACCAGCGACACCTTGGCGCTCGACGTGTCGACCTCCCAGCCGGTCAACCACCCCGACGTTTCGAAGCCCTCGACGACGCGCGGGCGACAGGTGCTGCCGTCGACGGGCGCGTCGCCCTCGTCCGGCGCGCCGCCGTCGATCGGCGAGTCGCCGGCAGCGTCCGCGCCGCCGGCAGCGTCCGCGGCGTTGCGCGCCGTCGCTCCGTCCGCGTCGTCGAGGACGCGCCCGCACGCGAGCCCGCTGCCCGCGATCGCGATGGATGAGGTGAAGATGGCAAGCCAGCGCATCGACGCCCATCGTCGCATGGCGCCGGCTCCGTCGTCGAACGGTCGTCGTCAGGGCAGGCGCGGGCGCCAGCGCGGGACCATCTCGGCGCGCACCACGTCGTACTCGTCGGGCGTGTCGCACTCCATGCAGCGCCGATCGTCGTCGAACGACACGACGTCGAGCGCGCGCGCGATCATCACCCGCTGCGTGATGTCCTCGTGCTCGCTCCGCGTCTTGGCGGTCGAGAACTGCATGCACCACGCGGCGGCAGACAGCCAGAGCGCATGGTCCTCCGGCTCGAGCAGGAGGAGGCCCGTCGCCTCTCCGAGGCAGCGCATCCCGCGCACGAGCGGCGTGCCGAGGAGGCCCTTGCCGTGAACGCGCGGCGTGCCGTCGCGCTCGTCGGCGAACACCATGACCTCTTCGTCGGTCTCGCGGAACTTGCTGCACACGAGCGACTTCGAGCGTGGACCGGGCGCGCTCGCGAGGTCGGTGAAGAGCGACGGATCGTAAACGACGTCGGCGTCCATGAGGACGACGCGCGAGCGCCCGTCGAGGATCTCGTGCTTGCTCGTGAACGCGAGGTGCGTGGAATGTCCGCTCCCGGACTGCTCGCCGGGGAAGTCGTTCATGATCCACGTCGCCGGGATCTTCTCCATCGCGGCGATGCGCGTGCCGTACGTGACCGTGCTGCCGACGAGGTAGATCTCCTTGGCGCCGCTCGCGGCGAGGGCGCGGAGGTGCCAGTCGAGGAACGTGAGCCCGCTGTCGTCGAGCGGCAGGAGCGGCTTCGGCGTGTTCGCTGCGGCGGGCGCCTTCGAGATGCGCTTGCCCATCCCGGCGGCGAGGATGATGGCCTTGTCGATCTTCGGGTTCATGCGGTGCGCTCGCTGGTGCTCGCGGGGGAGGGGTAGGTGCGAAGGACGAGGCGGGAGAGGATCATCGTCGAGATCCACATGAAGACGGCGTAGCCGAGCGCGAAGAGCTGCGACTCGAGGAAGAGCCCGGTGAGCGCGCCGACGTGGAGGATGCCGACCCCGTTGTCGAAGGAGAGGAACGAGAGGAGCGACGCGAAGCGGCGAAGGTGCGGATCGTTCGCGCGCGCGCGGATGACCGCGACGGCGTCGCCGTTCTTCGGACGCACCTCGTAGAGCAGGACCTGGAAGCAGTCGAAGTAGACGCCCCAGTAGCCGAGGAAGGTGCCCTTTCCGCTCTCGATCAGCGCCTTCTTGTGGCGGATCTCGTCGAGGACGCCGTCCTTGCCCTCGCGGAGGGCGAAGGTGAGCTTCCGCTTGTAGAAGTCCCACGCGTTCGCAGAGAGCCCGCCGAAGGCGAGCATCGCGCAGGTGAGCACGACGCCGCGTGCCCCGAGGGAGAGCCGGTAGGTCATCGCGCAGCTGAGCGTGATGACCGCGATCGTGTCGGCGATCTCGTCGAGCGCGCGGCCGAACGGCGACGAGGTGCCGCGCGCGCGCGCGAGCACGCCGTCGAAGCAGTCGAGGATCATCCGCACTTCGCAGAGGACGAACGCGAGGACGAGCCAGCCTGGACCTTCGGTGAACGCGACGAGCGCGGCGGCCGCGAGCCCGAAGGCGATGTGCGTGTAGGTGACGTGGTTCGGAGTCAGCCACGGAATGCGGCCGAGGATCGGCAGCAGCGCGCGCGCCGCGGGGTAGCGATAGAAACGGTTCGGCGGATCGGTCGTCGACTCGATGATCGCGTCGACGACGGACGAGGGGACGTGGACGCCGTGGGCGCTTCGCGGGCCCTGATGGGCGGAGACGTCGTCCAGGCGCTCGGTGGAGTCGAGCGCGTCGGCTCCCGCGTCGAGGCTCGACGCGTCGTCGTCGCGATGGGGCGACTCGACGTGCGAGCTCGCCGCGGCGGCGTCAGCCGAGGGCGGCACGGAGCGACGCGGCGAGTCGGTCGACGTCGCGCTCCGTGATCTCGCCCATGACCGCGATGCGGAAGATGGCTCCATCGAACTTCCCTTGTCCTGCGTAGATGACGAATCCGTCGTCCTTGAGGCGCGCGTGCAGCGCCTCGTAGGTCTTCCCTTCGGGCAAGCGGAACGACGTGAGCGTCGTGCCGTACACGCTCTCGTCGTCGAGCAGGTAGCCGACGCCGAGCTCGCGGAGCGTCGAGCGAACGCGGCCGGACCGCGCGGCGTAGGTCGCGTGGCGCGCCTTCCAGCCGCCCGAGGCGGCGAGCTCGTCGAGCGCCGCGTCGAACGCGAAGGTCACGTGCGTCGGCAGCGTGAACGGCGTCGAGCCCTTCGCCTGGTCGGCCGCGTGCCGGTGGAGATCGAGGTAGACGCTCGTGGCGCCGCTCGGACGCGCGAGCGCGGCGTCCTTGACGAGCACGAACGAGACGCCCGGCGCGCCGTGGACGCACTTGTTGGCGGTCGCCGCGGCGGCCTCGATGTTCCACTCGTCCCAGCGGATATCCTCGCCGGCGAAGCTCGAGACGGCGTCGACGAGCAAGGGAACGCCGGCCTTCTTGCAGATCGCGCCGAGCGAGGCGAGGTCGTTCAGGCGGCCGGTCGTGGTCTCGTGGTGGACCGCGAGGACGTGGCTGAACGAGCCGCCGGCGATCGCCGCTTCGGCCGCCGTCAGGTCCATCCCGCTCGTCCACGGCGCGGTCACGACGTCGTGGGCCTTGTTCTGGGCGCGGAGCATCGCGGCCATGCGCTCGCCGTAGACGCCGTTGGCGACCACGAGCGAGCGCGCCGTCGGGGCGATGACCGAGAGCATCGTCTCGACGGCCGCGGTGCCCGAACCGCCGATGAGGACCGGCGTGAACCCCGCGGCCCCGTACACGGCGGAGATCTTCTCCCGCACGCGTCCGACGAGCGCCTTGAACTCGGGCTCGCGATGGCAGACGTCCTCGCCCGCGAGCGCGGCGCGGACCTTCGCGGTCATCGAGACGGGGCCGGGGTTCAGGAGGATCACGCGGACGCTCCCTTCATGTACGCGCGGAGGCGCGCAGCGACTTCGCGGGGCGTGACCTTCGGGCGGGCGAGATCCGCGGGCGCGCCGGGCTTCGTCTTCAGGTGGATGAAGCGCAGGCCCTCGGTTCGATCGGCGAGCGCCGCCTCGAGCTCGCTCGCGCTCGTGACGCGCTGGACCGACGGGTAGCCGCACGCGCGCGCGCACGCGCCGAGGTCGACCGAGTGCGTGACCGTCGACTGCGTGCCGGTCGAGTCGTGCGCCTCGTTGTCGAGGAGCACGTGGACGAGGTTTCGCGGGCGCTCGTAGCCGATCGTCGCGAGGCCGCCGAGGCGCATCAGGAGGGCGCCGTCGCCGTCGAGGACGACGACGCGGCGATCGGTGCGCGCCTGCGCGAGCCCGAGCCCGAAGACGGACGCGCAGCCCATCGAGCCGACCATGTAGAGCTGGTTCGGCCGGTCGTCGCAGGCGTAGAGCTCGCGCCCGGTGAAGCCGGTCGTGGCGACGACGAGGTCGTTCGTCGTCACGCGCTGGACCGCGTGGAGCGCCTCGGTGCGCGTCGGGCGGTCGGCCGCGCTGGCCGGGAACGAGACGTCGGCCGTCGCCGGCGCCGGCGTGAGCTCGCGCGCCGTCGGACGCGACGTCAGCTTGTGCGGGGCGACGCTGTCCTTCTTCATGACGAACGCGTACGGCAGGTCCGTCTTCGTCATGTGCGAGACGGCCTTCTCGATCGCGCCCGCGACCTCGCTCTCTTCCGTGGGGAAGTAGGACCAGGCGACGTTCATCGTCTCGAGCATCTTGGTCGTGATCTGACCCATGAGCTCGTGCTGCGGCTCGTCCTTCGGGCCGCCCGGCTCGCCGCGGAGCGTGACGATGAGGAGCGTCGGGATCTTGAAGATCGCGTTGAGCGAGGTGAGGGGAGAGACGGCGTTGCCGAGCCCCGAGTTCTGCATCATCACGATCGCCCGCTTGCCGCCGAGCTCGGCGCCCGTCGCGATCGCGACGGCGTCGCCCTCGTTCGCGGCGCCGACGTACGACAGGTCCGGAGCGTCGATGACGTAGTTGATGAACGGCTTCACGTACGAGCAGGGGACGCCCGTGTAGAGAGAGAAGCCGGCCAGCTTGGCCGTCTCGACGAACGACTTCGCCTCGATCATCGCGTTCCTCCGGCCTGCGCCTCGTGCACGGCGTTCACTTGAACGCGCCGCCCTTCACGACGTCGCCGAGCGTGTTGACGTCGAGCCAGCCGCCGCGCGAGTAGACGACGCGCACGGTCTTGCCGTCCTTGACGAGGCGGCGGAGCAGATCGGGCATCGAGAGCTTCGCGAGCTCGGTCGAGGGGAGCTTGGCGATCGTCTCGGCGAGGACCTTGCTGCCGGCGGCGCTCGTCTTGAGGATGCCGGTCCACTCGCCGGTGATGCCCGGGGTGTCGGGCGCGGTCGCCATGTCCTTCAGCGTGACGTTGCCGAGGAGCGTCTTGCGCGAGTGCGGCTCGCTGCAGACGGCCCAGTCGGCGCGGCGCGGCTTGGCGTCGGCGGCCTCCTGCGCGGGCAGCGAGTCGACCGCGACGACGAAGTCGCCCTCGGCGTCGAGCAGCTCGTCGAGGACGTGCTTCTTGAAGACGACGTCGCCGTACGAGACGAGGCAGGCCGAGCCCTCGAGCGAGGCCTTCGCCGTGGCGAGCGAGGCGACCTCTCCCGTGGTCGCGAACGCGTCGTTGTCGACGTACGTGGCGCCGGGGAGGTTGACCGCTTCCTTCGCGAAGCCGCGCACCACGACGAGGTCGCGCACGTTGGCCGAGCGGTACGCGTCGAGGATGTGGCCGAGGATCGGCTTGCCCGCGATCGGGACCATGCACTTCGGCTTGTCCTTCACGAGCTCGCCGAGCTCGTCGCCGCGCCCGGCCGCGAGGACGATGCCGCGCGTGACGACGCCGCCCTGCGGGAGGTAGGCCTTCTCGGCCTGCTCGAGCTCGCTCTCGCCCTGGAGGCGGAAGACGTCGGCGAGCGGCGCGACCTTCTCCTCGACGTTCATCAGGGACTGGTCGGCGAAGATCTGCTTCGCGGTCGCCTGCATCGTCGCGAGCGCCGAGCGCATCAGGTGGTTCGCCCAGATGACGATCTTGATGTTGCCGGCCTCGCGGAAGACGTCCGTCGGCGTCGTGTAGTACTTCGTCGGGACGATCACGAGCGGGAGGCGGTCGCCCCACTCCTTCGAGAACGCGAGGATCTCGGCGGCGTTCTTCTTCGACGAGTGGATGAGCACGGCGTCGGCGCCGGCCTTCCTGTACTCCTCGCCGCGCTTGAGCGCCTCCTCGAGGCCGTGGCCGGCGATGAGCGCCTCGACGCGGGCGACGACGACGAAGTCCTCGTCGCGCTGCGCTTCCTTCATCGCGCGGATCTTGCCGGCGTGCTCGTGCATGTCGGCGAGGGGCTGGGCCGTGCCGCGGATGAAGCTGTTCGTCTTCGGGAACAGCTTGTCCTCGATGCACACGCCGGCGACGCCGCGCTGCTCCAGCTTCGTGACGAGGCGGCGCGCGGAGTTGAAGTTGCCGTAGCCGGTGTCCCCATCGAGCAAGATCGGCACGCTCGTCGCGTCGGCCATGAACTCGACGACCTCGAGGACCTGCGTCCAGCTCGCCTCGTTGTTGTCTCGGACGCCGAGGGCTGCCGAGATCGAGAGACCGCTCCCCCAGATGCCCTCGAAGCCCGCTTCTTCGGCGATCTTCGCGGAGAGCCCGTTGTGAGCCTCCATCAGGAACTGGAGGCCCGAGCCCTTCAGCATGTTCTTGAGGGCCGTGGTCTTACGGGGCTTCGAAAGTGGTTGAACCATTTGCTCACCGACAAAGCAAAGCGCGAACCTGCTCGCGCCGAGCGCGACAGGAACACGCGAAACTGTGAGAAACGCCCTCGTAACACGGACTTCACGCTCGTGCCCGTCCTCCGCGCCGCGAAGCGCCGTACGCGGTTCGGGGGGTCAATGATTTCGCGGGCGCGAAGCGGAGCACCCAGCGAGGCCTCGGAAAGCGCGAGCGGGCGACGAAGAGCCGATCCTCCGGCGCGGACCCCGAGTAGATCGTCGCGTCGTGAGCCCCGCCCGCGAGCCGACCGAGAGCCTGCTCGTATTTTCGGATGTCCACCTGGGGAGCGATCTCAACGACAGCGGGCCGAGCGTGCCGCGCTCTGTCTCGATCGACCGGGACCTCGCCGCGATGCTCGCGCACTACCGCGGGGTCGCTCCGCCGGCGGATCGCTGGCGGCTCGTCATCGCGGGGGACTTCGTCGACTTCGTCGGCATGTCGATCGACGCCGCCGACGGTGACGAGCTCACGACCGAGCCGACCCCGGCCGAGCGCGCGTTCGGGCTCGGCGGCGCCGAGGACCACGTGCGCCTCAAGCTCCGGCGCGCGGCCGCCCGGCACCCCGACGTCTTCGCCGAGCTCGCGGCGTTCGTCTCCGCCGGCAACGCCGTGACGTTCATCAGCGGCAACCACGACCTCGAGATGTACTGGTGCGCGGTCCAGGACGACTTTCACGCCCTGCTCACCAGCGGCGAGGCGACGAAGGAAGAGGTCGCCGCGCGCGTCGACTTCGAGCCGTGGTTCTTCCACCGCGCAGGGCTCGTCTACATCGAGCACGGCCACCAGTTCGATCCGTTCTGCGCGACGCCGTTCGTTTTCGCGCCCTTGTCGCCGACCGATCCGCGCCGCGTGCTCCAGTCGCTCAGCGACACCTTGCTCCGCTACATCGTGCGGCGCACGCCGGGCATGAAGGAGTACGGCCACGAGAATCGCGGCCTCATGAGCTACATCTCGTGGGGGCTCGGGCTCGGCGCGCGCGGCACGGCGCGCCTGTTCAAGCGCTTCTACGACGCCGTCGTCATGCTGCGGGGGATCGCGCGGGCCTACGACGGTCCGGACGGCGCGCGCGTGCGCGAGGAGCACGAGCGCCGGTTCGCCGCGCACGCCCGGCGGAAGGGCCTCGAGGAGTCGCGCCTCCGCGACGCCCTCGCGCTGCACGTCCCGCCGCTCGGGAGGACGCCGCGTGGCGTCCTCGCGAGCGTGATGCTCGATCGCCTCTCGGTGTTCGTCGTGATGCTCGTCGCGCTCGTCGCGCTCGTGAGCATGCGCTCGGAGCTCGGAGGCTGGGCGATCCACGCGACGATCGCCGTCCTGCTCGCGTGGACGTTCCTCCATGTCCGCGTCTCGCGTGGCCGCCCGGACGTCGATCCGGCGTCGCTGATGTGCGCTCGCGCGGGTGACCTCGCGAAGCTCTTTCCGGCGTCGTTCGTCGTCATGGGGCACACGCATGTCCCGACGACGAAGCCCCTCGACGGTGCCGTGTACATCAACCTCGGCTCGTGGGCCGAAGAGGAGCCCGATCCGAACGAGGACCACGCGAAGGCGTACCGCGCGGCGCGTACGCACCTCGTCGTCCACGCGAAGGACGACCGCCACGAGGCGCACCTCTACGCGTGGAAGTCGGGCGAGGGGCCCCACGCCCTGAACGCGCTCATCCGCCCGCTCCGCGACGAGGCTCCGTCGCTCGACACCCGCGCGGCGAGCTGATCGCCGCGCGTCGGCGGCGTGCGCCCCCGTTACCGGCCTCCAGAACCTGCGCCAGGGATCGAGGCCGCTCGGCGAAGCTCGGTCACGGCGCGCTCGAGGGCGTCGTCGCCGCGATCCTCCGCGACCGCCTCGAGCGCCACGCGGACGCGCTCGTCGGCCATGGCGTCGATCGCCGCGCGCAGGCGCTCCGGCTCGCCGGCGACGCGGAGGGCCAGCCCCGCGCCGATCCGCTGGTCGCCCGTCGCCTCGGCGCTCCGCAGCACCGACGCCGCGGCGTCTGCGGTCGTGGCGCTCGCGCGATACCCGCCTTCCATCGACGACGCGATGTGACGACGCCATTCGTCGATCGATCGCTCGCCGCGGTCGAAGACGCGAGCGTCGATGCGCGAGCTCACGGCCCGCTCCGCCGCGCGCCCGAGGACCTCCGCGGCCCGGACGTCGTCCACGGCGGGGCCGCGCAGCGCGGCGCGGATCGTCGGGTCGTTCGCTCGGAAGAACCGAGTCGACGACCCGCGGACGAGCCGGACGCCGTCATCGCCGATCTCGACCTCCGCGGGTCGAAGACGGTGAGTGATCGCGACGTACACGAGCATCTCGACCGCGTAGGTGAGCGCTTGCGTGAGCTCCCACCCGCTCGAGACCGACGAGAGCAGGATCCCGAAGGGGATCGAGATCGCGACGTGGACGCCGAGGGCGATGGGCACGTGCAGGAGACGACCCACGGGGTTGCCCAGGCGCGATCGGCTGCGGAGGCGTCCCGGACCGAACCCGAGGTGCTGCGTGATGGCGTGAGCCGCGTAGAAGTCGTCGAGGCGGATCGTCAGACGATCGCCGTCACGGAGCTCGACCTCGACGGTGGCGGACGGGCCTCGCGGCAAGTGCCGCCGGACGAGATTGGCGCCGACGATGGTGCTGCGTGGATGGCGCTCGGTCTCTCCGTCCGGCGTCCAGAAGACGAGCGCCTCCGACGTGATCTCGATCGTCCTCGGACGCCAGGTCTGGACGAGCGAGAGGATGTAGCTCGCGAAGATGAGGCCGAAGCCGACGTAAGTGGCCACGATGCCGAGGAGCAGTCCCTCGCCGACGTCGGTGCGCGCTCCGATGAGCATGAGCACGCCGGACAAGACGTAGAGGACCTTGAAGACGTTCGAGAGGATCCGCGGCAAGCGCACGCGGCTCCGCGCGACGCCCGATGCGACGAACGTAGGCCCGGTGGTCACCGGGGGGACGCGTCCGTCGCCCGCATATCCTCCCACAGGGAGAGACTAGCCGAGCAGCGCGTGTCGGCGAGGTCCCAGCGCGGGATCTGCGCCGCGAGCGACTCGACCCGGTGCGAGCGCGCTCGCATACCCGATCGGCCCAGCGCCGCGTCAGGTCAGACGATGAAGGCGTAGCCCACGTCGGTCGTGGTGATGCCGTGCACGCCGACGTCGATCTGGGTCAGGCGAGCCTGGTGCGGCCGGTAGGCCCGCTGGATGTCGACCCGCGAGATGGAGTGCTCTGCGTAGCGGTTATAGTGAATGACCGGGTGGAGGCAGTACTGGATGCGCGCAGGGTACCGACCGCCTCGACGTACGCACTTCACCGCCGCGAGGACGTCTCGCGCGGGGACCTGTCGGACGGCGACCTCGTAGGCCGTCGAGAGGACGGGATCGTCCGTCTGCTGCTCTTGGTACGTGAGGAAGCCGCCGCGAAGGAACACCGCGTAGACCCAGCTGACCGTGGCGTCGCTGATCGGAAAGATCGGTGCGACCGCCGGGCGGAGCGTCAAGGCGACGCTCGTGTCCGGGTTGACGTCGTACTTCGGCGCCTGATGGCCGTAGTAGTAGCGCTTGTTTCGATACTGGGGCCCCTCGGTGAACAAGCGACCGAGCTCCCTCACCGTTTGCTCGGGGCCCCATTCCGGAGGGACCTGACCGTGGATCTCGCCGTGCTTGTAGACAGGATGCGAACGGTTCTGGAAGCCCGCCGGGAAGATCTCGTTGGGCCCGCGCGTGTCGCTCCGGAACGCGAGGCGTCCAATCCAGGACCAGCGGTCCTTGGCGTTGACCTTCCGCCAGCCGGGATCGTTCATGGTGGCAGGGTAACACCGCCGCGCGTCGAAAACGTCGAAACCGTCGGGGCCGGGCACACCGTCGCGACCACGCCCGACCGACGGAGCGCGCGATCCGCGCGACGCGCTCGAGGGGTGCGCGCCGCCGACGGAAGACACGTGCGGCCTGGCCACGCCTTCACGCCGCCGCGCCTTGCTCTGCCCTTCACAGTCACCTAGATTTCCGGAGAATCGATGGGGGGCTGGGAGTCGACCAGAGCGCGAGACCTCCGCGAGCGGCTCGGTCGCTTCGAGGACGGTGTCCCTTCGGCGCTCGAGTGGTTCGTTCCCGAGCTGATGAAGCTCGTCGACGGCGACCGGGCCCTCTCGGTGCAGCTGCGGGTCGAAGAAGAGGGCCTCGACGTGGCGCGGATGGTCGTGGCCGGCGCGCCGGCAGCGCCATTCCAAGCTGCGTTCTCCCGCGTCGTGCGCCGGCAGCCGGTGAGCTTCACGAACTGGAACGCCGTGTGCCCGGAGCCCGAGCAGCGGAATCGCGCCGTCTCGGTGGTAGAGCTCCTCGGGTGGGAAGGGCTGCGCGCGCCACCGGTCTACGTCGAGGCGGTCGCTCCTCATGGTCTCGGAGACCGCGATCAGCTTCGCGCGCTCGTTTGCGACGGCCCGTCGCTGCTCGGCTGGGTCGGCGCCTTCCGCCCGACCCCGTTCACCGCGCGCGAGGTTCGTCTCTTCGATTCACTGGTGCCAGCGCTTCAGCAGCGCTTGTCGATGGAGCGGCAACTCGAGGACGCGCCTGTCGTGTTGGCGATGCTCGGCGCAGCGCTCGAGGCGATCCCCGGCGCGGCGTACGTGATCCGCGGGCGATCGATCGCCCATGCGAACGCGATGGGACGTGCCGTGCTCGACGCGGATCCGGCTCTCCGTCGGAGCGAGCTGCTCGCGTTCGTCGACGGGCACAGGCGAGAGGGCGTCAGCGTGATGCCCATCGCGTCTCGCGGGAGTGCCGAGCACGTGCTCGTCGTCGATCGACGCTCGCGAGCGGACACGAGCGCCGCCCTTCGCGACGCGCAGCTGCGATGGGGACTCACCCCGCGGCAGCTCGAGGTGCTGGGCGAGCTCGTGCGTGGAGAGCCGAACAAGACGATCGCCGTCACCCTCGGGTGCAGCGAGCGGACGGTGGAGATCCACGTGACCGCGCTCCTCCGGAAAGCCGGTTCGTCCTCGCGCTCCGAGCTCGTCGCGAGGTTCTGGACGGGCACCGGCTTCGGGGTCGTCTAGGGGCACTGCCCGCCGAGCGCGGCCACGCCGTTCACTTCGGGACGGTCGCGCGCACCTCGGTGACCGGGCGGAGCCCCATCCCTCCGGGGTAGCCGTAGCTCGCGTCGAGGTCGGTGCCCCAGACGGTGACCGCGAAGGGGCCGTCGCTCGAGGCGGCGTGGCGGCCGTACCCGCATTTGCCCTTCGCGAACGATCGCGGCTGGAAGCTCTTCGTGAGCTCCACCCACGCGTACTCGTACTCGCCGGACTCGCCGAGCGGAACGAAGCCGGTGACCTCTCCCGCGCACTCGAGCTCGACCGGCAGAAAGCCGCTTGCCGTCTTCTTCCGAACGAACGTGAGCGTCGTGTTGGCGTACGTGTGGTCGGTGAAGAAGATGTACCGGTCGAGGAACTGATCCGACGCCACGACGTTGACGAAGTCGGGATCTCCGATCGTGCGCGAGGCCGGGTTCGTCGTGCCGGCGTTGTGCATCGCGCCGGTCATGTAGACGCCGACGTAGAAGGGGTGCTCGTTGTCCTGACTCTTCACCGTGACGATCTGGTCGGTGCTGAACGTCACCACCTGGCCGGTCTCGAGCGTCGTCGGGGCGCCGACCGGAGGCGCCGGATCGTAGACGAGCTTCGTGCCGTTCGCGGCGCCGACGAAGCGCCAGGGGACTCCCTTCTCGGGCCCGGCGACGCGGGACTTGTAGGGGACGAGCGCGTACTCGTGTCCCCAGCTCGGCAGCCCGGGGATCTGCTGATGGATCGAGTCGCAGAAGCCGATGTTGGTCGGGTAGGTGATGCAGTCGGCGCCCGTGAAGATCCCCACGCGCTTGTTCGACTCGATCGGGCTGCCGGACAGCTCGGGGATCTGCGTGATCTGGAGCACCTCGCCGCGCGCGAGCGTCCACGACTTCGAGGTGCCCGTCCCGGTTCCGGTGACGCCCCAGCCGTCGCTGATGTCCGTGTTGGGGGCGATCCGCACCTCCGTGTCGTCCTCGTCGGCGACGATCTGGACGAACGTCCGCGCCGTGAAGGTCCCGGAGACGCCGCTGATGACGTAGCCGGACGACGGGTTGACGAGGATCGAGCTCTCCGACCACGACGACACGGGCAGGAGCAGCGTCGCGCTCGGGATCTGCGAGATGGCTCCGCCGTACGGGAAGATCGAGTAGGCCGTCACCGGCAGGTCGGCCTTTAGGTGAAAGGCCTTCGTGAGGCTCGTGCCGTGCGTGATCGGATCCGCCGCGAGCGCCGGCGTCACGCCCACCGGGCACGCGTACTTGGCGCTGGTGCGCTGGGCGAGGAACACGATCGCCACCTCGCCGGCCGGCAGCGCGCCGGTGACGGGGGTGTACGTGACCTGACCGTTCTCCTGATTCGCCGTGTAGATCGAGCGCGAGATGTCGAGCGGCTCGGCGCCGTACTCCGCGGTGATGTTCACCGGCTGCTCCCACGAGTTCGCGACGAGGGCCGCGAAGCACGAGCCCTGCTGCCCCTCGGTCGCGCTGTCGGGGGGGAGCGTCCAGAACGAGCACCCCACGGACCCTTGCGAGAGCTCGACCGCCTCGCACGGCGCCCGGCACTCGCCGTCGCCGCACGCGAGGCCCGCCGCGCACTCCTTGATCACGCTGTCGTCGCAGCTGCTCAGGACCTTCTTCAGGTCGCGCGAGCAGCGCTGTCCGGAGCACGTCTCCGGGGGCGCTCCGCCCTCTTCGGGCACGAGCGTCGGCGGCTCCACCGCGTCGGGGTCCTTGAACTCCCTGCCCGTGGCGGCGCACGCGGCCACGACCAGGACCGCCAGCGATCCCAGCACGACACTCGGCCCTCTGGGCGACTTGCCTCGTCCGCACTCCATCAGCTTCGTCCTCTCGACTCGTCGACTCGAGGCGCCACCGAGCGGCGCCGATCGTGAACAGGGATGCGCGCGCTCACGGTGACGCGAGCTCGACGCGCACCGGGACGGGATGCGGGGCGGAGTCGCGCGCTCCGTTCCCGAGCTGCCCCTGGGCGTTGCTCCCCCAGCACGCGACGCTGCCGTCCTTGAGCAGCGCACAGGCGGTGTCACCGCCGAGCGCGACCTGGACGACATGACCCGTGACCGCTGAAGCCGGCACGAGCACCGGCTCGACCGCGGGAGCGCCGCCGTCGGGCACGGGCCCCCGCCCGAGCTGGCCGAGGTCGTTGCTTCCGCAGCACCGCACCGAGCCGTCGGTCAGGCGCACGCACGTGTTCCGCCTCGAGACCGCGACCTGCTGGGCGAACACCCCGGGATCGAGCGGCATCGAGACCCGGACCGGCGTGGGCTCCGGCGTGGGGATGCCCGTGCAGAGCACGCCCGACGTGCTCGCGGTCCCCCAGCAGTAGACGGCGCCCGCGACGGCGGCGCAGCTGTGGCCGGTGGGCCGGAACGCGGCGGCGGCCTGGTCGTAGGCGTACGTCACCTCCGACGCGAGGTCGTGCACGTTGCCGAAGGCGGGGATGGTCATCGGCTTGAACGCCGGGTCCACCGGTTGGATCGACACCTCACGCCCGAGCAGCCCGGCCCACGTGACGACCTCCGCGTCCTCGGTGATTCCCACTCCGGTCGACGTCTTCACGACCTTCGGCTCGACCTTCGTGGCGATGTCGGCGGCGCCGACGAAGCCGGTCGTGGTCCGCGCGAGGAGGCCGTAGGCCGTCGAGCCCCAGCACGCGATCTTGCCGGACGCGAGCACCGCGCACGTCGTCGTGTCGTTGGCGTCGACGCGCAGCGCCGGCTCCGCGAGCGGCACCTCCATCGCGATCGGGTGCGGGAGCGTGTCCGAAGCCGGCGGCGTGCGCACGCCGAGCTGTCCGTTGGCGTTCGAGCCCCAGCAGCGCACGGTGCCGTCGTCGAGGCGGGCGCAGGTCGCCTGCCGCGCGCTGAGCTGCGTGACGCCCTCGAGCCCTTCGACGGGCGCCGGCGAGGCGACCGCGTTCGTGCCGCCGTCGAGCGAAGGACGCCCGAGCGCGCCGCGCGTGTCCGTGCCCCAGCACTGGACCGTCCCGTCGCTGATGCGCGCGCAGAAATACGTGTCCCCGCCGGCCAGCTCGGTCGCGCACGGCGTGGTCGCGCAGACGACCTCCTCTCCGGCGCCGTCGAACAGGACGCCCGCGTCCTCCGGCTCGGCCGCGTCGATCGGGGCGGGGATCCCACCGTCCTCGGCCGGAGGGAGTGACGGCGCGGGCGGTCCGTCGGCGGAGCCGTCTGGCGGATCGACATAGGCGATGCGCACGTCGGGATCGCCGCACGCGACGGCCGCGAGGCCCGCCGTCGAGAGGACCAGAGCCCAGGGCGTCGCGCTACGAAGGAAGCGTCGAGCGTGCTTCTTCACGGTGCACCTTTTCGAAGCGCGATGCCGTCGCCGACGACCCAGAGGTTCCCGGGGCTTCGGCCGTGGATCGCGTTGAGGTTCTTCTTCACGGGGTGTTCGCCGACCGTGATGGCCGCGAGCTGCCAGCTCGCTCCGTCCCAGTGGTGCAGCGCGCCGTAGTCGCCGGCGAGCCAGACGTCGTCGGGAGACGTGCCCCAGATGTCGTTCTGCCCGAGGTAGGGGTCGTAGAAGACGCGGCCGTCGAAGGCGAACGCGCCGGCGTCTGCATCACCGGCGTCAGGGCGCTCGACGCCACGGAATGCGTAGTGGCAGGTGAAGGTGAAGTTGATGCGCGTACCGACGAGCCAGACCGTGCCGTCGTCGACCATCCACCCGCGCCGCGGCTCACCCGGCGTGGCGCACGCACGCCCGACGACGGTGAACGGCACCTCGCTGACGCCCGTGACCGGGCTGAAGCCGCTCCCGGCGCCGCCGCTGCGATGAAAGAGGACGCTCTTCCTCGTGGCGGCGTTCACGCTCGTGATCCAGACGTCGCTCGCTCCAGCGCGGCCCCAGACCGAGACGGACGTGCCTGCGATCTCCGACGTCACGGGATCGACCACCCAGCCTGTCTCGTCGTCTCCGAAATGAAGCACCGCCGTGCGCGCGGCCACGAACACGTCGCCCTTGCTCGTGCCGTAGATCGACACCGCCCCGGCTCCCGGCGCGAGCGTATCGAGCGCGAGCTCGGTCCACGCGATGCTGGCCGGCGTCGCGCCGGTGCCGTGCAGGATCGCTCCGTACGCACCGACCCAGATGTCGGTCGGGCCGCTGCCCCAGATCGAGAACAGCCTCGCGTCCGTCGCCGCGTAGGTGTGCGCGACGGACCACGCGGTCCCGTCGTAGCGGAGGATGGCGCCCTGGTCGGACACCGCCCACGTGCCGCCCGCGCCGTCCGACCAGACGTCGCGCAGGACCTGTCCCGTCGGCACCGTCGTGTGGCACCAACCGTCGTCGCTGCACGTCTTCGGAGCGCTCACCACATCGCCGGCGTCCACGTCGGTCGCGTCGGCGTCGGTCGCAGTGTCGACGCCGCTGTCGACGGCGGCGGTGCGTGCGTCCGTGTCGCTCGCGTCGGGGGACGCCGGTATGTCGGTGACGGCAGGGTCGTCCCCGCACGCGAAGAGCGTCGCGGTGGCGGCGAGCGCCGAGACGAAGAACGACGCGAATCCAGCGACCTTCACGGCTGTCCTCCTGACTTTGCGGGACCGGAGCGATGAAGGAGGATCCCTTCTCCGACGATCCAGACGTCGTTCGGTCCGCTTCCCCAGATGGCGTACAGGTGCGGCTTGAGGCCGGTCGGGAACGCCGCCGACGCCTGCGTCCACGCCTCGCCGTCGAAGTGGAGGATGGTGCCGTACGCTCCGACGGCCCAGAGGTCGCTCGCGCTCGAGCCCCAGAGCCCGCGGAGATCGGCGCTCGTCGGGACGTCTACGGGGGTCCACGAGGGCGCGGTCGCGGAGGCCTTGCGGACCACGCCGTCGTCACCCGCGGACCAGACTTCGCTCGCGCTCGCACCCCAGACGGCCCGGAGCGATTGCGTGGTCTGGCTCTCGACGGCGGTGAACGCCACGCCGCCGTCGGTGAGGCCCGCGTGGTACGTGCGGCCTCGGTCACCGACGAGCCAGATGTCGTCGTCGGCACGTCCCCAGATCGCGCGGACCGCCGGGCAGTCGGTTCCCGTCGTGCATGGCGCGAGCGTCTGCCACGCGACGCCGCCGTCGGCGCCGGGCCTCGTGCGCCACACGCGTGCGTACGGGACCCCGACCTTGTCGCCGCCGACGAACCAGACGTCGTCGGGTGCACGACCCCAGACCGTGGCGAGCGCGGGGTAGAGATCGTTCATGCTCGGGACGGGGAGCGGCGGAAGCGTGGTCCACTCGACCGAGGCGTCCTCTCGGATCGTCCCGCGGAACGACGCGGTGTAGGTGCTGCCCGCCCAGAGCTCGCCGGCGCCGCTGCCCCAGACACCGAACAGCGTGTGACCGGTCGCGACGGGACGCGGCTTCCAGCCCTGTCCGTCCCAGTGGAGGACCGTCCCCGCGGAGCCCACGGCCCAGACGTCGTCCTTGCTGCTCCCCCAGATCGCGGTGAGCGCGTAGCGCGCGTCGACGACGCCCTTCACCGGACAGAAGTCCGTCTCGGCGCACGGGAGCTCGGTCTCGGCGCAGCGCGGATCGCCCGCTTCGCAGCCGGCGTCCTCCGGGGATCCGCCGGCGTCGATCGGATCGCTCGCGTCGTCGTCGGTCGTGGGCGGCGCAGCGTCGGGGCCGAGGTCCGCGTCGGGGGCCGAGTCGGCGCAGCTGGCCACGAGGAGCGGCGGCACGGAGAGCAGCGCGAGCCCAAGGGCGAGGCTCAGTCGATGCGTGGTCGCGAGGCGTCGACGAGGGCTCATTTCGTCACCGTCCCGCCGTCGCACTCGGTCATCAGGCACTGACCCTCGATGCACGGCTGTCCCTCTGCGGTGGCACAACGGTTCCCGCACGCGCCGCAGTGCGCGATGTTGGTCTTCAGGTTCGTCTCGCATCCGTTGTCCGCGTTGCCGTCGCAGTCGCCCCAGCCGGGCGCGCATTCGTTGACGCACACGCCCTTCTTGCAGAGGCCCTCGAGGTTCTTAGTCGCGTCGTTCGCGCAGGCGTTGCCGCAAGCCCCGCAGTCGGCGGGCGACGTGAGCAAGTCGGCGCACCAGGTCGCGCGTCGGCTCTGGCAGAGCGACTCACCCGGCGCGCACGCGCACTGGACGCCTCCTTGGCGGAGGAGCGCGCAGGTCTGCCCGGGCTGGCAAGCGATGCCGCAGCCCCCACAGTTCTGAGGATCGCCGAGGCTCATCGGCAGCCCGTTCACGGTGGTGGTCGTGAAGCCGACGTTCGCCTCGCAGCCGTCGCCCGTGATCGAAGGGAGGTCGCCGTTGCAGTCGGCCCAGGCGGTCGTCGAGCACTTGATGTGGCCTTCGTCCGTTCCGCAGGTGCCACCGACGCAGCCGTACTTGGTGCGTTGAGGCAGCGGTGCGCCGCCGTCGACCGCCGCCGCCGGGCAGACCGTTCCGCACGCACCGCAGTTGGCGTCGTCGCTCTGGAGATCGACGCATCGGCTCAACGCCGGGCAGAACGTCATGCCGGCGGGGCAGCCGCACTTCGACTGCCCCGTCGAGAGGACGAGGCACGGCTCGCCCGCGGCGCACTTGATACCGCAGCCGCCGCAGGCCTCGGGGTTGCCCTTGACCAGGGTCTCGCAGCCGTCGTCGAGCCGTCCGTTGCAGTCCGCCCAGTCGTTGCTGTTGCACTCGACGGTGCACTGTCCGCCCACGCATCGCGGCGCGAGATGACGGAAGTCGATGTTGACGCCTCCGATGGGAGAGTAGATCTCCGAGGGGCACTTGTTCCCGCAGGCGCCGCAGTTGTCGACGTCGTTCGACAGGTTGTTCCGGCAGCGATCGGCGCTGAACCCGCACGTCGAGTACGGCGCCGGACACTCGGTCGCGATGCAGAGGTCGACCGTCTCCGGCCCTTCGTCTTCGGGCCCCGCTCCCGCCTCGCCGGGCGGTGGCGTGAAGGACGGCGGCGACGTCCCGGCGTCCTCCGGCACGTCCTCGATCCCAGCGCTCATCGTCTCGGCGCAGGCGACCGTTCCGGCGACGAAGAGCGACAGGGCGATGAGCGCGCGAAGGGATCGTCGGCTCCGTAGGTTCGGCATGTCCGTGAGTCCAGGTGGGGGTGACGGAAAAAGAGGAAGGACGCTCGCCGGTGAGATCCGGCGGGCGCGACGAGAGGGGCTCGCGCCGGAATCAGTCGCTCGAGCCCGGCGGAGGCGACGCGCCGGGGCCGGCGCACGAGCCGCGCAGCGCATCGAGATGCGAGGAGCGGGGGTGTGACGCGGCGAATTCGTCGGCCGCGCGACGCGCGTGCTCGACCCGGCCCTCGCCGCACGACAAGAGCACGTCCAGGACGAGGCGCTCCTCGCGCAACACGCCGTCGGGGAACGCGCGTGCGTGCTCGCCGACGCGGCTCCTCGCGAGCGCGAGATCGCCGGACTTGAACGCACTCTGGGCCTCGCGGAGGAGTCGCATCTCCTCGCCAAGGGATCCGGCAGGGAGGGAGCTGGCGGAGGGCGGCTCGAGCGCAGCCACCGCCGCGCGGCTCGGCGGGACGGCGGCCTGCGTCGGCGCGGCGCTCCTCTCGGAGCCGCTCGTCGACGGAGCGACGGCGATCGGCGCCTCGGGCAGATCGTGAGGCGAGGCGAGCTCCTCGGCCTCGGACGGTGGCGTCTCGACGGGGGAGGTCGTGACGACGGCGGGCGGCGCGATCGCGACGGCCTCCGACGTCGAGCTGCGCGAGATCCCGTAGCTCGCGGCGACGAGCGCCACGAGCGAAGCGCCGAGCAGCTTGCCGCCGTGTGCCCTCAGCGAGAGCCGGACGCGGGACGCCGGCGCTTCGCTCGAGGTGGGCCCGGCGGTCGCCGCGTGCCGGAGCACCTCGGCACGCATGCGTTCGCGAGCGGCGGCGCTCGGACCGAAGCCGGGCCGCGCCTTCGCGAGGAGCTCACGCGCGGCGGGAGTCAGATCGCTCATGCGCGGTCTCCGCGCGCGTGCGAGCGCGATCGAGGGTCGTGGGCTTCGCGGACGGCGTACATCATCGGTCCTCGGGCTACTCGCTGCGCCTCAGGTGGGCGGTGAGCCGGTTGAGCTCGAGGCGAGCCAGGCGGCGCCGCGAGTACACGGTGTTGACGTTGATCTCGAGCAGCGAAGCGACCTCTTCGGCCGTCAGCTGCTCGATATCCATGAGGACGAAGCAGATGCGCTGGTTGTCGTCGAGCCGATCGAGGAGCCGCTCGAGCAGGGCGACGGCCTCCGTCTGCACCGCCGTTTCATAGGGGGTCGGCCGCTCGTCTCGGACGTGCTCCTCGACGTCCGCCAGCTCCTCGCTCGGGCGCCGCTTGAAACGGTGGTTCTTGGCGACACGGCGGGCGATGCCGAAGAGCCAGCTCGTCAGCCTCGCGCGGCTCTCGAACTCGGGCAGACGCCGGTGGACGACGACGAAGACGTCCTGGACCGCGTCCTCGATCGCGGCGTCGGGTACGCCGAGCGCACGAAGGGTGCGCCAGACGAAGACGACGTGGCGGTCATAGACCTCGTCGAACGACGTGAGCGTGGAGACGTCTTGCTCGCGGTCCGGCGTGGACATTGGCGCCCCAAACACTGAAGCCAAGGCGCCGCCCTTCACATCGGGTAAGTGCCGCGCTCGGAAGGAACTATCAAACTTTCGCTCGCCGGCTCTGGAATGCGTCGAACGCGACCGTTCGGCCTCGTACGCCGGACTGGCCGCCTTCAGAAGAGCTTGGTCTCGAGACCGACTCCGAGCCGGAGCAGGACCGGGGACGGCGCGTACACCTGGCCGAGGCCCTCGATGGTGACCGTTGCGTAGTGCAGCGGTGTCCCGATCTCGACCGTGAATCGGGGCGTGAGCTCGGCCCACGTGAAAGGGCGCGCGGTCAGCCCCACGAACGTCGCGAGCCAGCGTCCGTTCGACGTCGTCGGGCGGCTGATCCCGAACCCGGTGGCGCGCGTGCTGCCGCCCTCGGCGTGGATGCACGCCTCGACATGGAGCGAAGGCGCGACGTTCAAGCAGCCGCGAAGCCCGATCGTGCGCAGGTAGAGCGACGCTCCTGCTCCGGGTTGGGTGCTCGCGAGGGCGCGGCTCCTCGGCCAGAGCGCTGCGCCGAGCTCTCCGCGGAAGGGACCTTGGGTGAAGAATGCCATCACGCCCGAACCCCAGGCGGCGGTCGCGAGCGAGCCGGCGTCGGCGAAGAGGTCCGCGCCGAGTCCCAGCGTCGTCGCGCGCGCGTGCGCGGGCTCGGCTCGTGCGCCTCGCGCGGGAGGTCGCCCGGCAGGCGCCGTCGCCGGGAGGCGGGCCGTCACGCCCTCCTCGCCCGCCGGTGCCCGCTCTGGCCCCGACGCCGTCGCGGGTGGCGCCTTCGGCCGCCCGGCCTCCTCGGCCTTCGCGCGCGACTGCAGATCGAGCGAGACGATGAGCGCGGTCGCCTGCGCGAGCTCGCTACAGTCGTCGCTCTCGAGCGTCCGTGAGCTCTCGCCTTCGGCGCCGATGCGCAGGTGGAGCCGGAACGCACGCGCGCCGCCACGCTCGATCCGCGCGCGGACGACGAGCGGCTGCGCGGCGAGCGACTCGCCCGCCATCGTCGTCACCTGCGCGACCACGGCCTGCCCGGTTGGACATTCAGGCGGGGCGATCCAATCGAGCAGCATCGACGGCGATCGGGTGCGTTGCGCATCGAGCGCGCGACGCTGCGGACGGACGAGCCGCCGGCATTCCTCGCAGGCTACCACCAGAGCGGCGATCCTGGCGCCGCGCGTCGATTCGTGGAGCGTCGGCCGGGAGCCGACCGCTCGATCCGTCCACGAGGCGACTCAGCGGCAGAGGACCATCGGCGCGACCGCATGCCACGCGAGCGAGGCCGTCGTGCCGGCGGCGCCCGCGAGGAGCGCGAAGAGCACGGTCGCGCCGAGGTGGAAGCGCGCCATGTGCTTCATCGTGAAGAGGAACGGCAGCGTCCCGACGGCGGCCACGACGAAGAAGAACGTCGGCCCCATCCCGAGCGCCCCGGCGACGAAGAACGACGTCGCGGCCGCGAGCACGAGCCCGACGCCCCACGTGCGCTCGCACAGCGCCGCGGTCGCTCCGAACGCGAGCCCCGCCGCGGCCGCCGCGGTGACCCAGCGGCCGAGGTGCGCGTGCGAGGTCGCGGCCGCGACGAGGACGTCGAACGCGACCACGTGGACCGCGAGGAGCGAGATGACCACGTGGAGGGGCAGCCGCCGGAGCATGGGTCGATCTTTCCACCCCGAGGACGGTCGAGCAAGCTGCGCCTCGGGCGCAACCGCGCCCGCGCGTCGAGCGGGTTGGCGGCGCGCCGGCTCCGCTCGTGCTCCTGGGGCGACGGCGCGTGAGGGGTGTCGCCGATCGCAGCGGTCGCCGCCCTCGGACACCCTTCGTACGTTCAGCTGCCCGGTGTGCGCGCCGCGCCTATCTCCGCGCGGGCCGAGCGTGTTAGAACCGCGGCCCCGAACGCGACGTCCAACTCCGGCCGTGCCGGACAGAGCGAGGATTCATCATGCCCACCCGCAAGAAGATCGGACTCATTGGAGCAGGAAACATCGGCGGCGAGCTCGCGCGGCTCTGCGCGAACAAGGAGCTCGGCGACGTCGTCCTCTTCGACATTCCCGCGAAGGAGAGCTTCGCCAAGGGCAAGGCGCTCGACCTCGAGCAGAACAGCTCCGTCCTCGGCTACGACTCGGCGATCTCCGGCTCGGGCAAGTGGGAAGACCTGAAGGGCGCCGACGTCCTCATCGTCACCGCCGGCATCCCGCGCAAGCCCGGCCAGTCGCGCGACGACCTCGTCGCCGTGAATCTCCCGATCATCCGCGACGTCGCGAACAACGCGAAGAAGTACTGCCCCGACGCGTTCGTGATCGTCATCTCGAACCCGCTCGACGCGATGGTCTACGAGTACATGCGCGTCACGGGCTGCGACAAGAGCAAGATCGTCGGCATGGCCGGCGTGCTCGACTCGGCGCGCTTCCAGCTCTTCCTCGCGCGCGAGGCGAACGTGAGCATCAAGGACGTCCGCGCGATGGTCCTCGGCGGCCACGGCGACGACATGGTGCCGGTCCTCTCGATGACGACGATCAACGGCGTGCCGGCGACGACGCTCATCGCGAAGGACAAGCTGTCGTCGATCGTCGAGCGCACCCGCAAGGGCGGCGGCGAGATCGTCAACCTGATGGGCACGAGCGCGTACTACGCGCCGGCGTCCTCGGCGGTCGCGATGGCCGAGGCCTACCTCCTCGACCAGAAGCGCCTCCTGCCGTGCGCCGCGTACCTCGACGGCGAGTTCGGCTACAAGGACCTGTTCATGGGCGTTCCGGTCGTCATCGGCGGCAAGGGCGTCGAGAAGATCATCGAGATTCCGCTCACCGACGAAGAGAAGGGGATGCTCACGAAGAGCGCCCAGAGCGTCCAGTCGGTGGTGGACGTCGTCAAGAAGAGCTGAGCGGTCGCTCCTTCTGAGCGACGAAACGAGGCCGGAGCGCCGAGGGGCGGCTCCGGCCTTGTCGCGTCCAGCGCGATCTTGCGCGGGCGCCGTCCGCGGCCCGGGGCGGTCGCGACCGATTTGCTACCCTCGTCGCGATGGACGCGCGACGACTGGCCGTCGGCATGTTGCTGTTCACCGCCGCGTGTCCGCGTCCCCACGGCGCGCAGCTCGGCGGCGGGGACCCGGCGACGGCGCGCGACGCCGGAGCCGGGCGGCGCGCGTGGATCGGCTGGCGCTCGCCCGAGCCGCTCGTCCGCGCGTGCGGCTCGGGCGCGAGCGATCCGATCCCCGACGTCGGCCAGGCGAGCTGCTGGCGCGGCGGCGCGGGCGGGCCGCTCAAGATGACGGACAACGGATTCGTTCGCGACGCCTCGCCGGCGGACCACGTTCCTGGGGATCGCTGTCGTGTCGAATACGAGGACGCGACCGACGCCTCTTCACCGGCGCGCGCATGGCTCGCGTCGCCGACGGGGCGCGAGCTTCTCGACGCGTGGATGCCCGCGGCCGGATCGCAGGACACCGGGTACGCGACGGAGGTGAGCTTCTCGCCCGATGGGAAGCTCGTCGCGCTCGTGCATCTCCGCGTGACGAAGCGAGCGAGCGGCGCGTTCATCGACGTCGACGAGGTGCTGGTTCGCCCGGCTCCGGCGTGCCCTTGAAGCTCCGCTCGTTCCGCTGAGACCTATCGAGCACCGCCGGGCTCGGCGCGGGTCACTCGCCCGAGACGATGAGCTCCGCATCGCGGCGCGCGAAGCCGTTCGGATATCGCTCGAGGTAGTCGCGTGCGGCGGCGCGGGCGCGCTTGCCGTCGATGCCGCGGAGCAGCTTCATGCGCTCGGCGCGCGCGCTCTGCGCGAGGTGGCTCGAGGGATGCCGCGCGAGGAGATCGTCGAACCCCGCGACCGCGCCGGCCGTATCGCCCGCGCGCTTGCGCGCGACCGCGCGCTCGAACAGATCGTTCTGCGCTGCGAGATCCGACGCGCGAGGCGCCAGGCTCCGACCGTTCGATGGGGCTCCGGCCGTCGAGACCGCCGTGGGGATGGCGTTCGCGGGTGCGCTGCCGGCGGCGTTGTCGGCCGACGCCGGGGCGTTGTCGGCTGACGCCGCGGCGCTCGCGGCCGACGCCGGGGCGCTCGCGGCCGAAGCGCCGCATCCGCTCGGCCAGACCTCGTTCGCACGAACGAACGACTCGGCCCCGTGTGCACGGACTGCGACGACGCCCTCGCGAACCGTGACCCGCGTCGTCGTGCCGTTCCCGCACGTCGGATCGGGGGCCACGCGTGCCACCTCGAAGGAGGTCCCGTGCACCTCGATCTCGGCGTCGGCGGTGCGGATCACGAAGCGCTCGTGGGGCTTCAGCTTCGCGACGTCCGCACGGACCGACCCGGTCGCGAGCTCGAAGCTCGTCGACGGCGCCGTCGAGGTGAGGACGAGATCCGCGAGCTCCTCGACCTGCAGGTACGTCCCGTTCGCGAGCGCGACCGTCGCTCTCGAGCCATGCTCGACGAGCACACGGTCTCCCTCCTCGAGCGGCGTCCCGTCGGCGAGCGCCACGCGAGTCCCCTGCCGCAGGATCGCCGGTGAGCCACGGACGAACGACGCCGCGGCGGCGGGCGTCGCCGTCTTCGCGGCGGCGACGTCGACCGGGGCCGTCTCGTGTCGCGCGCGACCGAGCCCGACCGCGAGCGCGACGGACGCGGCGAGCGAGAGCGCGCCGAGGGCCGCCAGGCGCACGCGCTTCCGGCGCTTGCGGAGGCGCATCGCTCCTGCCACGGCCAGGATGGCCTGCGTGCGAGCTTCGGGCGCCGGCGCCGGGACCTTCTTCGCGTCGGCGGCGAGGACACGCGCCGCGATGTCGGCGAGCGAGCGCTTCGACTTCAAGGCTCCACCTCCATGTCGGTCAGGGCATCCGAGAGATCGGGGTCGGCCGCGAGCTTCTCGTGCAGCTCGCGACGGCCGCGCGCGATCCGCGCATGGGCGGCGGCCTCGCTGATCCCGGCGATGCCGGCCACCTCGCGTGCATCGAATCCGCAGACGTCGTGGAGGAGAAAGGCCTCGGCCTTCGCCGGCTCGATCCCTTCGAGGTGGACGCGGATCCGCGCGGCGATGTTCCGCGCCATCACCTGGCGCCTGAAGCTGGTCGGGCTCGAGGTCTCGACCAACGTCTCCTCGCACGACTCGCGGAAGATCTTCCTCTCGGTCGTCCGCCTGCGCAGGTACTTGAACACCGTACGCGCGGCGATCGTCGCGGCCCACGTCTCGAGCGAGCACTCGCCGCGGTACCGTTCGAGCGACAGCACGAGCTCGATGAAGCTCTGCTGCGCGAGGTCGTCGTGCTCGGAGTGGCCCGGACCGAGGAGCGAGCGGATCGTCGCGTCGACGCGGGGGCGCAAGCGGTCGTGCAGCTCCGAGGCGGCGTGCTCGTCGCCGGTGTGGATGGCGGCGAGCAGCTGCGCGTCGTCGAGCGCCGGCGAGGCGGGCGCCGGCACGCTCGGCACGTCGGCCTCGGCCTCGTGCTTCGCGACGAGTCGGAGCATCGGCGTCGCCATCGAGAGCACAGTATCGCCACGGTCTCGGCATCGGACAGCGTCAGAAGCGAAATCGCACTCCGAGCTCGGCGAGCCCGCGCGCAGGTGGGATGTCGGCTACAGGTATGCCCCCGACGCTCACCGGCGTCGTCCCGAAGGCGAGCTCGGCTCCGACACCCGCGACGAGCCCCGCATGAGGTCCGAGCCACCAGCCGGCCTCGATCATCAGATCGATCGCGGCGAGCGCGCGGGCGCGCGTCGTCTCCACGGGTCGGCGCCGAGCGACGGAGTGCTGGAGGACGACGAAGTCGGCTCGCGCTCCGAGCTCGAACGAGCGGCCGATCGGCACGCGGTAGCCGGGCCCCGCAGCCGCGAAGAGGGTCGTCGTCGTCGCGTCCGCCTCCGCGATGCTCCCGGCGCGCGCGCCCACTGCCGCACGAACGCCGAAGCGCGACACGGGCCACCAGCGGACGCCGCCCGCGCCGCCCGCGGACGTGGCGCCACCGCCGAGCGCGCCTGTGCCGTAGGCCAGCACGTCGAAATCGCGCGCGAGGCCCAGGCTCGAGGGGGGCTCGCGCGGGGGTTCGACCTTCGCGTCGCGTCCGTCCGGGGGGACGACCGGCGCAAGGGGAGGCGATGCCGTCGCAGGCGTCGAGGGGGCTCCGGGCTCGCCCGCCACGGGCGCGCCCTTCTCGCGGGCCTGCTCACGCTCGAGCCGCTGCACCATCGTCGCGAGCGCGTACCCGACGGTGCGGCCCTTCTCGCTCGGGACGTCGTTCGGAAGGAACGTCAGCTCGTCGTCTGCCCACTCTCCCGACGGCGCCACGTGGACATGGAGGCGAGCGGTCCTCTGGGATGGTCGGTCCGCCCAGCTCACGCGAGCCACGGCTCGTGCGCGCACGCGCGCGCCGATCGCGAGCGCCTCGGTGTCCGTGGTGACCGGCGACGTCTCGACGAGCACGACCGCTTCGGGCCCGAGCGCGCTGCGGGCAGCCGCCATCAACCCGTCCGTGGTCGGGTCGGGACTGGTGCCGAGGAGGATCACGAGCACGAGCGGTTCGCTCATCGTTCGACTTGCGGCATGCTTGGGAGCGGGATGATGGATGCTCGACGATGGCGCCGCATCGCGATCGTAGCAGCGGCCGCGCTGCTCTCGGCGACGTCGTGCGGCCGCGTCGCGTTCGACTTCCCCGGCGACGGCGCCGGGGCGGACGCGGGCGACGTCGACGGAGGCGCCGTCAGCACGCCGGCGTCCTGCGTCGGCTCCGAGGTCGCTTGCGGCGCGTCGTGCGTGGACCTAGCGAGCGATCCGACGAGCTGCGGCCGGTGCGGGGGGCGTTGCACGGACCCGACGCCCGTCTGCGATCGCGGGACGTGCTCCGCCGTGTGCGGGGACGGGCGGACGAACTGCGGGGGCCGCTGCGTCGACACGTCGAGCGACCGTGCGCACTGCTCGGCGTGCGGCGCGAGCTGCGCGGCCACCGACGTCTGCGTCGAAGGTCAGTGCACGTGCCCGCCCGGCAAGACACGCTGCGGTCCGAAGTGCGTCTCGCTCGTCTCCGATCCGCTCGACTGCGGAGCTTGCGGCGTCCGCTGCGACGGAGCCACTCCCGTATGCAACGCGGGAGCGTGCCGGTCGACGTGCACCGGCGGCCGCTCCGCGTGTGCAGGGGCGTGCATCGACCTCCGCTCGGACCCGGAACATTGCGGCGGCTGCTTCTCCCCGTGTCCGAACGGCGCGTGCACGCGGAGCGAGTGCGTGTGCTCGACGGGGCAAGTGCTGTGCGGGAAGCGCTGCGTGGACACGCAGAACGACGGAAACAACTGCGGGGTCTGCGGTCGAGGGTGTCCGGCGTCGACGATCTGCAACGGCGGGTCGTGCCTGTGACCACCTGGTCACCGCAGGTGTCGGCGCGGTGCTCCCACAAGAATGCGCGGCGCGTGTCGAATCGAGCCGCTGCGTAGGCACTACCCCAGCACGTCGAGTGAACGGGTGCCCTGCGCGTCGGCGCGGGAGCTCGCTCTACGGCACGGACAGTTCCGAGGAGGACGATGATGAGGAAGCTTCCCAGGGGTGCTTTCGCACTGCTCGCCGCGGCGCTGAGCGTGCTCGGAGTGTTCGCGGGTTGCGGTAGCGAGGCCGTCGAGATTGGCCCCGGGACGACCGATGATGCCGGCGGCGGTGACGACTCTGCGTCCGACGGCGCCGGGCAGGACGACGACGGCTCGAAGGCGATCGACGGCGCGATCAAGGACAGCGGCGCGTCCGACGTGTCGATCAACGACGCGGCCGCGTGCAAGATCGTCGGTCAGACGTGTGCGGGCAGCGGCGATTGTTGCTCCGCCAACTGCGACGCGCCCTCGAGCACCTGCGCCCCGCCGCTCACGGTGTGCAAGGCGCCAGGCGAGCAGTGCGTCGCGCCGAACGAGTGCTGCACCGGCTCGTGCGTCAACGGCGCCTGCTCGAACAAGCAGTGCGTCCCGGACAAGCCCACGGCCGGCGCGTGCGGCCAGCCGGGCGATTGCTGCAGCGGCATCTGCACGAACGGGACGTGCGGGAGCGTCAACGGGGGCCAGAGCTGCCGTACGGCGGGCAACCCGTGCGCGAACGCGAACGAGTGCTGCTCGAACCTCTGCAACAACGGCATCTGTTCGGGCGCCGTCTCCTTCTGCACCCAGCAGGGCGAGGTCTGCTCGACCAACTTCGAGTGCTGCACCGGCAACTGCGTGAAGGCGGGCGGCAACGTCACCGGCACCTGCGGCGCTCCGCTCGGCATGGGCGCGAGCCAGTGCAGGCCGAGCGGAACGGTCTGTGGCGTGAGCGCCGACGGCGGGGCGACGGACCCGGGGCAGTGCGAGTCGTCGTGCTGTTCGCGGTCGTGTGGCCCGTTCGGCGGACTGAACGGCTTCCGGGTCTGCCAACCGGCGTCGGGTTGCCGTCCGACCGGCGAGGTGTGCCGCGCCGACAGCGATTGCTGCGGCTGGTCGGGATCTCCCGAGCCGAAGAACGGCCCCGTACAGTGCAGCAAGCCCAGCTCTACCGTCGAGTTCGGACGCTGCAACAACGGCACCGCGTGTCGCGAGCCCGGCAGCGTCTGCAAGGTCGGTGGCAGCGAGTCGTGCAGCGCCGAGAACAACTGCTGCGAGACGATCGGGCAGCCGGCGGGCAACTGCAACAACACGCCATCGAACTGCTGCGCGAAGGACGCGCTCGGGATCCCGCGTTGCCTCGTGAAGTACGTCGGTGACTGCTCGATGCCGCCGCCGGCCGGCAGCGTCTGCGCCACGAGCGCCGACTGCTGCGGCAACCCTTGCGTGAACAACCAGTGCGGAGCGCCCGGCTCGTGCATCCCGAAGGGGGGCGTGTGCACGACGAGCGCCGACTGCTGCGTGGGCATCCCCTGCGTT